>JAVZCV010000001.1:0-2727 GCA_038874215.1 Candidatus Micrarchaeia archaeon
ATGAAAAAGGTGCGTTTCAACATCAAACCACTTTATTCTTTATAGCCATAACGGCCTATTAGCGGCACAAAAACCACCGCCATTATTTCTTTTCTTGTAAAGGTGTTTTTTTGCTTTTCTATCAGAACTAGGTCCTGGAACCAAGGTCCTCCTACGGGTATAACGAGCTTTCCTCCTTCTTTCAGCTGTTGGAGAAGAGGTGGCGGGACATTCGGTGAAGCCGCAGTAACAATAATCCTATCATAAGGGGAATTTTTTTCATATCCCAACGTGCCGTCGCCAACTACTACTTCAACATTACAATCCAATTTGGCAAGATTGGATTTCGCAAATTCTGCAAGCTCGGGCAACCTCTCTAGGGAGATTACCCTCCCGTTTTTTCCTGCGAGAAAAGAGAGTATTGCGGCCTGCCATCCGCTTCCCGTTCCGATTTCAAGCACATTCATACCTGCACTTACGTCTAAGGATTTGCTCATGAATGCAACCACGCTTGGTGCAGATATCGTTTGTCCCATGCCTATGGGTATAGGTGAATCAACGTAGGCAAATTTTTTGTCTTCTTCCCTTACAAAAAGTTCGCGAGGGGCAAAACGCATGGCCTCTGCAACGCGTTCATCAGCATATCCCAATTTGACTAACTCTCTTATCATTCGCTCATTCTCATTCGCGTTCATAGAGCCATATCGTAAGCACATTATAAAAGGATGCCTTGGATAGGCTAACAAACTGCAAATTGAGTGAGGTTTTTGCGATGGGGATAAATAGATTTTTATAGGTTATCAAAAAAATATTTACGAGAGAAATGGAGATAGTTATGATACCTCAGGAGAGAGTATCGGCCTTGATAGGCCAAGGGGGAGCAACAAAAAAAATGTTAGAGGAGAGATGTGGTGTGAAGCTTCGCGTATCTCCTGAGGGGGAGGTTGAGATAAAGGGCTCGGACGCCGTCGCAGAATGGAAAACAAGGGATGTGGTTAAGGCGGTTGGTCGGGGATTCTCGCCGCATGATGCAATAAAGTTGCTAGAGGAGGGATATTACCTTAGGATAATAGATCTTGATGAGGTCTTGGGTTCGCGAAGGAGGATAGAAAGGCAAAAAGCGAGAGTAATTGGGAAGAAAGGAAAGGCAAGGATGTTTATAGAGGAGATGAGCGGTGCTAAAGTATGCGTGTATGGGGACACCGTCTCCATAATAGGGCAGCTTGATGAGGTTTCGCTTGCAGAGGAGGCAATAATGCGCCTTATATCGGGTGCAGAGCACTCAACCATATTTAACATGCTTGAAAGAGCAAGGAGAAAAATGCAGGAGTAAGGAGGTTGGAGGATGGCAGACAAGCAAAATATAGAGAGTAGCGCGCAGACCATTTTCAAGGAATTTAGGGAACACTCGGTAGCCGAGTTCTTCAAGAAAAACAGGCAGATGCTAGGATTGTACGGAAAAGTTAGGTCTCTGACTACAGTAATTCACGAGTATGTTACAAATTCGCTTGATGCGGCAGAGGAAGCAGGGGTTTTGCCCGATATAACAATAGAAATAAAGGCCCTTCCAAATGACCATTATTTAGTTAAAGTTGCAGACAACAGCACAGGAATACCGAAGCAGCATGTAGGGAGAGCCCTCGGTATGATGCTTGCAGGGACAAAGTTTCATAGGTATATGCAACAACGGGGACAGCAGGGTATAGGCGCATCGGGCTGTACGATGTTTGCCCAAATCACAACTGGAAAACCAGTGCATGTGAAAACGGGTGTTGGCGATGGAAAAATTTACGAGTGCGATGTGAGCATAGATGTAAAGACGAACAAGCCGCATATAACAAATGAGAAGGAGTATATGGGCAACCTTAGGGGCGTGGAGATAACGGCAGAGTTTGGTGAGGTGAAGTATGAAAAAAGTGAGTATGGTGTCTTTGAGTATCTAAAAAGGACGGCACTTGTAAATCCCCATGCACAGATAACGCTAATAGAGCCTGATGGACAGAAAATTGTATTCCCCCGCTCTACTACTTATGTACCGAAGCCGCCAAGGGAGATACAACCACACCCATTAGGAGTTACAACGCACGATCTTATGGACATGACACGCCACACGCAGGCAAGAAAGCTTTCATCTTTTTTTACGCAGACTTTTGCGAGGTTCAGCTCAACAAAGGTTAGAGAATTGCAGGATAGGGTTCAGCACATAAACCTTAACAAGAGGCCCGATGAGCTTACGTGGGCAGAAGCGGAGGATATAGTGCGTGTTCTTAAGGAGATGAAGTGGATTGCACCCGAGATGGATTCTTTGAGGCCTATTGGAGGCAAGTATTTAGAGAACGCTGTCCGAAACATACTTGATGCTGAATTTTTAGCGATAGTTGAAAGGAAACCAAGAGTTTTTAGGGGTGGTGTGCCGTTCATGGTTGAGGTTGCCATAGCATACGGCGGAAATGCTGGCAGGGTAACCGCAACAGGAGTTTCTGGTGAAATAATGCGTTTTGCAAACAAAGTACCGCTTCTTTTTGATTCTGGTGGGTGCGCTATAACAGAAGCAGTAAAAACAATAGAATGGAAACGGTACGGTATAAAAGATTTTGAGAATGAACCGATAACCGTAATCGTCAGTTTTGTCTCCGTATATGTTCCCTACACAGGGGCAGGGAAACAGGCAGTATCTGGTGAGGAGGAGATAGTTACTGAGATAAGATATGCTGTAATGGAATGCGCAAGAAAACTTCAAAGGTATTT
>JAVZCV010000001.1:2737-72714 GCA_038874215.1 Candidatus Micrarchaeia archaeon
GTGAAAGTGAGAGGGAGATGAAAAGGAAGGCGATATTGCGCTATGTAGACCAGCTTGTCGGCGATCTGTCTGAACTGGCAGAGTATAGGGGGAAAGAGAAACTGAAGAAAATGCTTCTTCAATTAGTAGAAGAGAAGTATAGCAAAGCAGATGCTATAGACGAGGATGAAGTTGAAGAGGAGGTAGAGGAAATAGCGGGTGAAGGAGAGCTTGAAGCTGAGGAGTATGATAGTGAGGAAAGGAGCGATGTTGAGTAGTAGGTGGTTTTGTGGGAAAAGAGGAAACGCTTGAAAAATTGAAAGGGCTTGGAAAAAAGTTGGTTGATGAAGTTGAGAACCACAAATCGCCAACTTTTGAATGTCTTGTGAGGACAAAGAGCAATACGCATTACGATGAAAGTGTTGGTTATATAACTCTTGGTGATAAGGTAGAAAAGAGGACTTTCGTGAATGTAGGGCAGGCAAAGAAGTTCATGCAGACTATAGCGATAGCCGCGAAATGCAAGAAGTTTCTTGAAGAAGATGCGCACACGAGCATAAGGGGCTTATTCTACCAGTTGAAGTTTACTCTTGGAGAAAATATAGACGAGGAATTGTTCTCTGAGCAGACCGAATCAAACCCGCTTATAGAGGATTTAGAAGTAGCGCTTAATGTAAAAAGAGAGGATTTAAACCTCAATACGGATAGGAAGGGGGTTGTTGCAGGTCCTATTGTTATACGGGATAGGTTTGCAGGTGAGGAAGTAATAATTGATGGGACTAAACAAGGGCGCAGCGGCTGGATGATACCGAGTGACGTGGATAACGGAATGGATTTTATAGAGATAAACGCGGACTATGTGCTAGTTGTGGAGAAGGATGCGCTCTGGCAGAGGCTAAACGAAGATAAGTTCTGGAAGAAAGAGAACTGCATACTGATAACCCCAAAGGGGCAGGCATCCAGAGGTTGCAGAAGGCTTATAAGAAAACTGGCGAGCAAAAAACTTCCTGTTTACTGCTTTACTGACTGCGATGCGTGGGGTTGGTATATATACTGGACGATAAAGACAGGTAGTATGAACTTAGCATATCTAGCACAGGACATAGCAACTCCAGAGGCGAAGTTCATAGGGGTTACTATGAAGGATATAAAGGATTACGAATTTCTGAAAAAGCTTACAATACGCGCGAAGGAGGTAGATTTGAAGAGAGCTGAGGAGATGCTTTCTTATCCGTGGATAAACACGCATCCAGAATGGGTTGCAGAGTTAAAGCGAGTCATAGAAACGCAGAAGAAGCTTGAACAGGACGCACTCCAAGGCCCCAGATTATCTTTTGTTGGGGACTACCTGCGTGAAAAGATAGAGAGAGAAGATTTCTTGCCGTAGGTGTTTTGTTGTATTCTTCATCAAGCCTTATTGCTCGGGCGAATAGGTACATGGACTCACTCACAATTACGAATAGTGTCTCTAGGCTTAGTAAGAGAATAGCGAAGCTCGTTGAACTAAAGAATGAGATGCTACGTATGGGATTCAACACCCCGTTTCTAGGGCTTGTTGCCAGAACAAGGCGGGAGCTTGAAGAATCCTCGGAGCTGGAAGCGCTTGATTTGGCAAAACAGATAGAGGCGATAACGAATCTCGCAAGCTTGAAAAAGATTACTTTGAACCGTGCGAGAATGGCACTCGCTGCGAACAGGCTGGCGTTAGAGATTTTGGAGAACGGATTGTTAAGAGATGAATTGCTATCAGTTATGCCGCTTGACGGGAATTACATTGCAACCCTGGTAAATTCGGGTGAGCACGGAATATGCGCATATAGGGAGGTTATGGATATATTGGAGCAGAGGACGAACCCGAAAATGGTTGTTGATGTTGAAGTGGAGTATTATTTGGATGGGAAGAGGAGGAGGTCCAGACTTAAGATTGAATCTGGGAGGAAGGGAGCCGAGGAGCGTATTAGGGAAATATACGGAGATAATGCGATGATAGTCTCATCAAGAGTGGCAGTAGTATACGTCCCGCTCATAAAAAGAAGAAGCGTTCGCGTTTGCCTTGCGTGTTCATATGCGGCGATTGCATCTAAAAACGTGAAGATAGAGCCAAGCGATTTACTAAAAGAGTATTTTGGAGTAATGTCAAAATTTGGGCTTGAGAAAACGATACGGCTAGATGCCATAGATGACGAGGAAGAGAGGTATTCAGAAGCGAGGAAAATGCTTGGGGAAAAAGGATTGCTTGAAGAGGACGGTTCGGAAAGATTGAAAGCAGAACTTTTGAGGGAACTCTCACGATATAGGAACAGGCTTGCAGATGAGTGTATAAGAAAGGCAAAGGATATGCTTGCTATGGATGTTTTCAGGCTCATGCTACGCTCTCGGAAAGCAAGGAGCAAGCTAAGAATTGAGCCGAAAGACAAATCGCAATTCGAGTTTCTTTCTGTTTTGAAAGAAGCTATCGGACTTGAAAATGCTCCCGCTGTAGTTTGGGATAAAATAAACGCAGAACACGTTTATGATAAAATCAGGGTTAATGCCGATGCTTTCGGCGCCGCTTTTGTGTATCTTACTACTGATGTGAGTGCAGACTGGTGTACAAAATATCTGGGATGTGATAAGGATGAGATGATGCGCACTGCCGTCTCAATAGCACAGTTTGTGAATGCACGAGAGGATAAATTGAGTGAGTTGGGCGTGACGATACGGCATGGTGCATGATATGCTCGTTATAGAGGGAGGAAGGAATGAGATTTTTAGAAAGTTAAGGGAAGGGAAAAATGAAGAGGAAGTTCTGATTAAAGTAAAACCAAGCATGGCTCTCTTTATGCAGATATTAAACATGACTTCGGCAAAAAGAATTTGCTGCACGCCGGGTATTTTTCGCACGATAAAACCATACGTATTGTCATATATGCGAGATAGGGGTATAAGCATAGAGAAGGTAGAAGTTTTAAGAAAGTCGAAATATGCAGGGATTATGAAGGAGATATGCAGAACTGATGTGGACGCAAAGTTTATCTCTAAAAAATATAGTGTCCCTCTTCGCACGGTTTACTATCACAGGAGAAGAAAGGCATGTCAGTCTCGTACGTAGGAGCCATAAGGGCCTTTTCTGTATGTTGTTTCAAGACATTCTTTAACTTCTGGTATTTTTAGTATTGTTTCGCCCCAGACAAGCGTTAGCTCTCTTTTCTCGCATTTTTTTGTGAGAGGGCTGGCATCCCATATTCCCTGTTCGAAGAGATATGTAAAGACCTGTATGTCGTTATACAGTACCTCCTTTCCCGCCATCATCGGATAATATGCGCCCTCAACAACCATTGGATTTTCGAAATTTTTAACATAGATTATTTCGCTTTGGCATTGGGGGAGCGGTTTAAAAACGGGCGAGAAGCCTATCGCGTGAGTTATAAAGAGCAGTTGAGAGAGTATTAGGAATGCTGTAAAAAGCTTGTTGCCGTTCATTTTTTTATAGGAGATAGGAACCATAAGGCAGAGCGTTGCGAGAGGCTCCAGCCACTGATTGTACGTCATTCCAGCTCTGCCCATCAATAGGATAGACAGATGGGAGACGAAAAAGTAAAGCGATAATAAAGATGCATCCCTTATTGTCAGGAAAGAAATGACAAAGAGGGCGCCATATAGGCAGAGGTATTCCTTTGCGAACATCAGAGACCTGCTTAGGCTGAATGGTTGCATTAAGTTATAATAGAGGATATTTAGCGAAAACTTACCGTTTGTTATAAAATCTATCAGAATAAAGGTAGTTGTAAGGAAGAAAAGAAACAAGAAAACAAAGTAGAAAGCCTGCTTTCTATTTTTAAATAGTAGGGATACGAAAATTCCGACGGGTGCTGCAAGGGCAGTTTGTTTTGTATAAAAAGCGGTTAGAAAAACGGGGATGGCAAGCATATACTTCTCATGCAAGGATAAGTGTATACCGAGAAGGGATAGGAGGAGGGCAAGCATATCCGGTCTGAATTGTGGACCCCACCATAAAACATGCGGCAAAGAAAAAAACAATAAGGATGAAAAAGCCGCCGTCCTTCTGTCACCAGTTTTTGTTTTTATTATTAGATATAGAAGAAAACCTGATATTAGAGATGAAAGGAAGGAGAGTATTCTTCCCGCAGAAAGTGATAAGCCGAGGACTTTTATGCTAAACGCCGCCAATATGAAATAAAGGGGTGTGTAGAGCATTACTCTAAAAGGGTACTCATGTATTTCCATGTAAATGGGTTTTCGTTCTAAAAACCTGTATGCGCTGTTGAGGTTTATCCCTTCAACATAATCAAGAGGACATTGGTGGAGTAGGAAAATTAGGGAGCTCGCATTGAAAAGAATAAAAGAAATGAATAAGATAAAAAACAGTAAATTGTTCAGAGTGGGGGGGTTTTTATTTTCCAAGAAGCCTCAACTCCACGAAAAGTTTTAGTAGATAGAAGGCGGTCGCCGGTATATCTTGTATGTAGCTGAAATTTGTATGCCTGCCTGCTGTCCATTTTATCGGTATCTCCACTATTTTCATGCCTGCTCTTCGTGCTCTTATGAAGACTTCGGCGTCCCAAGCAAGACCGTTGTTCTTTTCCAGACCCATTTCGGTTATTATTTTTAATATCGCATCTCTTTTGAAGGCCTTGAAACCGCATACGTGGTCTGTGAGATTTGTGGAGAAGAGAAATGCAACTATCTTGTTGTAAACATAGCTAATGAATTTTCGCTGGATGCTCCGTTTTACAACAGAACCTTTTAACCATCTGCTACCCGTAGCTATGTCGGCTCCGTTCTTTATAGCCGAGACGAGAGTACCGAAATCGGATAGGTCGGTAGAGAGGTCAGCATCCATAAAAACCACTATTTCGCCATGGGTAGTGGGGATAACCTTGTTCAAGATTTTTCTTCTCGTTCTTTGCTCGTCGTTATTGAAGACGTATGTTCTTTGCCCAGCGTGCATTTTCGCAATCTCGGCGGTTCTGTCTGTGGAACCGTCGTTCGCTATTATGAGCTCGTATTCATAGCCGTTGCTTTCCAGGTAGGATTGGATGTGGTCAATAGTAGTACCGATTATTTTTTCCTCGTTATAAGCTGGGATTATAACGCTTATCATATCAACCCGCGATGGCGTTCATCAGATAACACTTAAAATTCTTAGTAGTATAAAATAATAAAAAGCTGCCCTGATAGCTCAGTTGGTAGAGCGACTGGCTGTTAAACTTTGTAAAAAGTTTAACTAAAACGGGTACAGAAACCAGTAGGTCGGAGGTTCAAGATGAGGGCGGCGCTCTGCTCCTCCCTCATTCACCCAACCCCAAAATAAAGCTCTTGGCACGGTTGGGCTGTGAAAATCCTCCTCAGGGCGCTTTGAATTAAAATGATTCGTGAGAGGACGCAGGGGTATTGTCCGAATACCCATCAAAGCCTTTGCTACTTTTTTGCGTATTTATAAAGCCTTTCATCGCTTCCAGAACCTCTATTGGTATAAGGAACACTATCGTATTGCTTTGGTCAGCAGATACGTCGGCAAGAGTCTGCAAAGTCCTGAGATGAAGAGCGCCAGGCACCTGCGAGAGAGTCGTAGCTGCATCTGCGAGGTTCTGCGCTGCTGCTTTTTCGCCGCTACTAATTATTATGGTCGCACGCCTCTCACGCTCGGCTTCTGCCTGTCTCGCCATAGCTCGTTTCATGTCTGCTGGAAGCTCAATGTCCTGCACTTTTATACCCGTGATATCAACGCCCCATTCAGTTGTTTCTTTGTCAACAAGCATCTTAATTTCATTTGCAACTTCCTCGCGGTTTGATAGGATAACGTCAAGTTCTTTGTTTCCAATCACATCACGAAGCGCAGTTTGGGCATACATTGAAACCGAATTCTTGTAGTCCTGTATTTTGAGAATGGCTTTCTCCACATCCTCAACACGGAAGAAAACAACGCCATTCACCATTACGGGTACATTGTCCTTAGTCATAACCTCTTGTTTGGGGATGTCAATAGACAGGATACGGGTGTCTATTTTGCGCATTTCCTGCAAAAAAGGTATTATGAAATGCAGGCCTGGATCAGCAATTCTCTGAAACTTGCCCAGAGTAAATACGATGCCTTTTTCGTACTGCATCACAATCCGTACGAATAATGGGATGACAATAGTAAGGACAAAGAGGACAAACGGCAAGATGCCACAACAGAGGGAATCAGAAAGCGAGAATATCATTATGATCACCGTAATTTATCGATGAATTATTAAATAAAAATTTTTGGTGAGTTAGGAGTGATAGGATAACAGCTCTACAAGCCGTATAAAAACTCTCTCTGGGAGAACTCTGCGCATAAGTAGAAGGAGAGTCGTGTCGATGCCTACAGGATAGCGCAATCGCCAGTTTTTATCATTAGCCGCGCGAAATATCGTTTTTGCGACGTCGCGCGGGTGGGAGGAACCCCACGTATACTTGCCTATTCGTTTAATTCTTTTTTCTAAAAGATTTTCGTATTGTGGTATGTTGCATTTTACAAAATCCATTGAGTTATGGAAGTTTGTTCTTGCCAGGCCCGGTTCTACTATTTTTACACGTATGTTAAATGGCTTCAATTCAAAGTAGAGGGATTCACTTAAACCCTCAACCGCCCATTTCGTGCTGTAGTAAAGGCTTAGGAAAGGCGCTACTGCCGCCATGCCGCCAACAGATGATACCATTATGATTGTGCCATCCCCTCGTTCTCTCATGCGGGGGATAACCTCGCGTGTAACCGCCATAAGCCCAAATAGGTTGGTTTCAAACTGTTTTCTTATCTGTTCTTCGGTTGCGGCTTCAAAAGGACCGAAAACAGCATAGCCCGCATTATTTACTATTGTGTCTATCCTACCGTAGGTTTCTATTGTATATTTGACAGCATCCCGTATTGATTTCTTATCAGTAACGTCTAGGGGAATTATTTCTATGTTTGGCTTATTGTTAAGCCCATGGTCTCGGCTTTTAGGATTGCGCATCGTTGCGAGCACATTCCAGCCTTTTTCTGAAAAATAGAGAGCTGTTTCTCTTCCTATTCCTGATGATGAGCCAGTAATCATAACTGTTTTTTTCATAAGTTAATGTAGACCGTAAGATTTAAAGTTTGGTGATAGTGCGGGTTGCTACTGACGGCAGGAATCTTCAACCCATTTAGAGAACTCGCGGCTTGCAGTAACAGGTATGAATATTATGGCGGGTAGTTGGTAGGGATGCAGTTGTTTTAATCTATTTTCCACCAATGCTTTTTTATTGCGCGAGGTTTTGCAGAGAAGCACAAACTCTGGCTCACGTTTTAGCTTTTTCTCCCAGACATATAGTGAAGTGATTTCAAAGATGTTTGCACACGCAACCATCTTTTCTTTAAGAAGCTGTTGGGCGATTTTCTCCGCATCCCTTCTTTTTGGAAGTGTTGTATAGACGAGTAGCATAAACCGATATAGATTTTGTTTATTAAATTTTCTCCGTGAGCTAATAGGTTTGGGTGGTGTATTGCATGGATTCGCCGTTGAGAAAGTTTTCGGGTATAATATTGGATCTGGATGGGGTAGTTTATCGCGGTAACACGCCCGTGAAGGGAGTGCCCGATGCAATAAACAAAGCGATTAGGGATGGTAAAGAGGTTTTTTTCTTAACGAACTTATCGGCTCGCACAAGGCGCCAGTATGCAATAAAACTGCGACGCATGGGGGTAGAAGCAAGCGAGAATCAAATATACAGCTCTGCTTATGGAGCGGCATCTTATATAACTTCTATTAAGAGGAATCCAAGAGTTTTTGTTGTTGGGGAAGACGGATTGAAGAAAGAGCTTATGAAAGCAGGGGCGGTGATGTGCAAGGAGAAAACTGATTTTGTGGTAGTTGGGCTTGACAGAAAGCTGACTTATGAAAAGTTGAGGATTGCGATGGGGGAGATAAGGAGGGGAGCGCGTTTTGTGGCAACGAACACAGATCCGACTTACCCAATAGAGAATGGGCTGATACCCGGTGCGGGTGCGGTTGTTAGCGCTGTAGAAACCTGCGCAGGAATGAAGCCCGAGCTCATAGCGGGAAAACCCAACACGTTTTTGATTAACCTTATAATTAAGAAAAGCGGTCTGAAGAAGAGCGAATGCATTATGGTTGGGGATAGGATTGGGAGCGATGTGATTGCGGGAAAAAGGGCAGGTATCTCAACTATGCTCGTCTTTAGCGGAATTGACACAAGAGATGCTCTCCACAAATCCAAGATAAAACCCGATTATGTTGCTGAGAGAGTATACTATTGAGGGATTAGCCTGCCTTGAGCTCCTTCAGCTTCTCTTCTAGAGCCTGAAGTTGTTTGTTCATCTTTTCTATTCCCCTTCTTATGCCCGCTATCTCAAATGAAATTGTTTGAAGATAGACCTTGTCGGGTATTTTCGGTTTTGGGAGTTCTATTATTGTACCTACGGATTTAGGTTCCGTAGGCTCCGCGCTAATTGCGGCTTTATCAGTAGGGGTTTTTGGTTGCTCTTTCGCCTCTTTTTTAAGAGCTTTTTTCGCTTCTTTAACCCATTTTCGTATTATTTTAAAGGAGGAGTACTTGTGCTTGCCTGTCTTTTTGCCTATAAGTTCCCTAAGAAGTTTTAACTTTTCAAGATTTATCGTTTCGCCTTCCCATTCCTTTAGCTTCGCCTTAACGAGAGGTAAGATTTCATCTTCCATTCGCCCACCTTCCGACTACTGCGTATATCCAACCATGGTCTTTTTAATCAATTATGCATCTTATCCTTTTATAACTTCTGTTTTTCATCGGCTTCTATATATTCGCAAGTAAGCAGACGGCGTATGAGCTTCGCACGCTTTCTCCCCAGGCCGTCAACCGCCATAAGCTCTTTCTCGCTTGCCTTGAATATATTTTCAACAGTGCCGAAATGCATGAGGAGCTTCCGAGCGAGGGTTGGACCGACTAAAGGCAACCCCTCAACTATCATCTGCTGGTATTGAGGGATGGTAAGAGCTTTCTTATCCCCACGTAATCTGACGGGTGTGCGCTTTTCAGTCTGCTCTCTCTTCGCTATGGCAAACAAAAGTTCGGCTGTTCTTTCCGTATTTCTTGTGAAAATTAGTGATACCCCGATATCAACAATCATTGCTGAAAGAGCACCGAGAAGAGCGTTTCTGCTCAAACGATTTTCAAATTTTTCTCCCTCTACAACGAGGATTACGCAATCAAAGTTGGATTTTAGGCGCGTCAATTGTTCAAAAATCCTACCGTCTATTATTGATGATTCAAAGTCTTCTCGTGTTTTCCTCTCAACCGCTACTCTTTCGGAGAGCAGATAATCGCCAGCGGGGAGGCTTTCGGATTTTACGACTGCACCCCCAGCAACCAACATGTCTTTGATTTCCTGCGGCTCCCGAACATCCATAAGGATTGTTATCTGAGGTGGATTATCTCCGATAAACCTTTGTAGGCATGTTTGTTTTGACATTATCTAACCCCAAGCATGTATTTTTGTATTTCTTCAAAACTTATGCTACAACCAGCGAATTTTAAGCGATAGAGCGAAGCTTCTATTATTTCGCGCGCAAGGTCCCCATAATCATCAAAGAAACCATGCTCGTATGCAACAATCAAAAGCTCGCTACTGCGGAATATGTTAATATCGCCAAACTCCCTTTGGAATTTCCTCAGGTTCTCATGGTTGATTTGCACTTTATGCCCAAATTCTTTTTCTAGGTGTTCGGCAAGGCTGTAGGGGTCTTCTACAAGTATCCGCGTTGTACGCTCGTCCATGAGTATGTTTTTTGTGCCGATTATGCGGGAAAGCGCAAGCATCTCCCCCTCGCCTTTATGAAGAATCTTCATCGGCTTCCCTTTTATGAAGAATATTCGGTTGGCAACATCAACTACCTTACTGGTGGCACGCTGAATTTCTGGGTGCTCAACAACATGAATTGCTCCGCTGTCAAGCGCTTTTTTAAGCCGAATTGCACTCAGCGCATATTCTTTTATTTCTCTTGGATGCTCTATGCATTCGTAGAGAACGCTCTTGGGTATCAGCAGCCTACCCTGCAGATACTCTGGAATTTTCATTATTAGCTCTGTGAAGCATGCCTCTGTCAGCGAGATGAGTGAGCTTGAGTCGCATACTACATCGTAATCTCGCCATGGCATGTATTTTTGAAGTTTTTCCGTTTGGTTTTGAAAGCTATTTCTTTCTAAATAGTTCTCGGACATTTTTCAGCCTCTCATCAATTGTTTTTTCGGTTTTAACCCTATCGGGAATCATTGTTTTGCCGACATAATCAAGGATATCCCTTCTGCTTACGCCGCTTATCTCAGAAGCATAGCCAAGGGAGAAACCTTGCGCATATATCGTAGATGCGAGTTTAAGTCTTGCCTTATCAAAAATTATACGGATATAGCGCCTGTCAGCGCTCTCCATCTTTGTTGCGGCTTCTGTTATCTCCTTTATCGCCCTATTGTATTCGTTCATTTCGTTGGTTTTAAGTGCCTGTGCAACGCGATCCAGGTTATCCTCTAAAATCGGGGCGAATTTTTTTATGTGGATATCACGATAGCGCGGTTTTTCTATCAACTTCGCAAGGGCGTATGAAATTAGCGCCATATCAAGCAGAATGGGATTGTTGGTTAAAACGAGCTCTTTTGTGCATTCGTTGTGTATTTTGCGCAACTTGTGAATCTTGCCTTTTTTGAAAGCATTTTTTATACGCAATACTATATCTATGATTTCTTCAGTTTGCGGCATAAAAAAAGTTTGCTTGAGAGTTTTAATAAGCATTGCCCAATGAGCGGCTTTTGCGTAGGGAGGTTATAGTTTTTGGCCGTTGCATGCTCGGAAAGCGCATCTCGTAGCAACGTCGTGATTTCTTTTCAAATTTTTCACGTCGTAAAAACAAAGGTTTATATATCCCTCTGTATATCTAAATCATGTCATGATATGATCATGACTTTATCAAGTGATTATATGACGCATGTAGACATAGATGACTTTGCGGTTGACCCTGAAATAAAGGAGCTTACAGATGTATCAGCAGAGTTTAAGAAAAACATCCTTAAGCTGAAGGATCCCACTGTTATGTCATCACTTGTTCATAAAGCTCTAAGCGAAAGAAAAAGGACAAACATGCTTCTAGAAAGAATAAGCAAACAACTTGCCAAAATAGACGACATAGAGAGAAGGCTAGCGGCTCTTGAAGAGAAGTTTGGGGTAAAATCGCGTGGCAGAATAATACTATCAGATATTGACGAGAAGATAGTGGATATAATAAGGAAAGCGGACCGCGTATGCGCTGAGGACATACAAAAAGCCTTCAACTACCGTGGAAAGAATGCGGCGAGCGCAAGGCTTAATTCACTCTACCAGATGGGTTTGCTTGACAAACAGCAGGTTGGTAAGAAGGTGTATTACTTCCTGCGGGATAACGAAGCAAGCAGGTATGAAGTAGAGGAGATGATAAGGCGGTAGGTTGCCACGATGTGGCAATCATTATGCTCCAGCATGAAGCGCTGGCAAGGCGACCATGGTTCTCGCTTTGCCGAGAACCAATTATCGTTGTGGGGCAGAGGGTGGTTCGGCCATAATTCACCTCCCACGTGTGGTATTCCCCACCCCTCCCCCATGTTATTTTTTATTTGATTATAACTAGGTCTTCGTAGCGGATTCCGTATTTTTCGCAATAAAAAGCTGGTTCAAGCGATATGGTATTCCCGCTTTTCAATATGTGCTTGCTATTTAGCCCCACATAGGGATACTCATGAACATCAAGCCCTATGCCGTGCCCCTGCGAATGTATCATCTTTTGCATCACCACCCCAACCACAGACGTATCAATGAAATTTGCAAGCGTGCGTGCCCGCATGTTTTTCTTAGAAAATTCTTTTGCGCGCTCAAATATCCCCTTGAGCTTTACGTACTGCTCTTTTTTTTCTCCACTTTCAAAAAAGAAGCAACGGGTTATGTCGGAGCAGTAGTCTTCGTATTTTATCCCTAAATCTACAAGAACCATTTTATCAATTTTCTTTTTGCTTGCTTCAGCGTGCGGAAAGCGGGAACGCTCGTCAGCCGCAATTATTGGCTCAAAGGCGGGCTCAAGTCCTTCTTCAATAAGCAGACGAAGCAGGTCTTTCCTAACTTCAAGCTCAGACTTGCCTTTTTTTATGTCTATTTCATCCATTAGATTGCGGGCGATCTGATAGGCTTTTCTAATTTTTGAAATTTCTTCTTCTGTTTTAA
The DNA here is from genome assembly GCA_038874215.1 of Candidatus Micrarchaeia archaeon. Classification (GTDB taxonomy): domain Archaea; phylum Micrarchaeota; class Micrarchaeia; order Burarchaeales; family JAVZCV01; genus JAVZCV01. The sequence goes on from JAVZCV010000001.1 coordinate 14,940, forward strand.
CCGCCCGCAGGGACAGGAGCAAATCCGTTATGCTGCGGGTTTTTATTTTGAGCGAGTAAAGCATATGCAGCAATGAAGCCGTAGCGTAGGCCATGTTCAAGCCTACCTTTTTGCCTTTGAGTATTTCTTTGAGTAGCTTGGGGACATCGCCCCTTTTATCGTATATCCATATATCCGCAAGTGCTCCAATTCTTTCTTTAGCCTCCGCAAGATTCATCCTGCTCACTATGACGCTTATGCTATTTTCGCAAAACAGGAATAGGGAGTTGCGCATGCTCACTCCAGAAAGGTATATTGTGTTCGGGTCGCAGTGATCGCCATTCTCAATAAGTATCACATCAATATCAGATGATGACAGTAGTGAGCGTATCTTAGTTATTTTGCTCATGTCAATTCCACGCCAACTGCCTTTGAACCGTCGGGCGTTTTTGTTATTCCTATGACTGAATCGGCAGAGGATAGAACGACGTCGTTGTGCGTTATAACAAGAAACTGCGCTGTCTTTGATAATTCTTTAATCAACTCGCTGAAACGCTTGCTGTTTTCCTTGTCAAGCGCAGCGTCAGACTCGTCAAGAATGTAGAAGGGGCTCGGCTTCTGCATTTGTATGGAAAAAATGAAAAGTAGCGCAAGAAGGGATTTTTCTCCTCCGGACATGCTATCAACGTTCTTCTCAACGCCATTCTCCTTCACTTTTATATGAAGACCGCCTTCAAACGGATTGCTTGGATTGTCAAGGTATAGGGTTGCTTCGCCATCAAACGCATGTGAATAAAGCCGCTTAAAGTTCTCGTTTATGCCTCTAAGCGTTTCCAAGAATATGTTTGTTTTCTTTCTGTCTATCTCTTCTATCATGCGCATGACTGCCCTTTTCTCTTCATCTAACTTCTCAACCCTCCCCTTTATCTCCTCAATCTCAGATTTCCGCTGCTCGTAAAGCTCTGGGGCTTTCATGTTAACATCACCAAGTGCAGCAAGTTCTGCCTGTAGTTTTCCGTGCATTTCTTCAAGCTCCTCCTTACTCAAATCAAGGGGAGTTATGTCCTTGAATTCCTCAAACTCTGCCTTTAAATCTGAAAGCTGCGTGTCTATGTTTTCCTTCTGAAGCTCTATCCTGTACACCTCTTTTTGAACCTTGTCATGTCTCTGCTCTATCTCGCCTTTTTCACGAGCAACTTTTTCCAATTCCGCATCTATTCTATCCCGCTCTTCCCATAAACTCTCAAGCTCTGCGCTTACCTTCTTTAATTTCTTTGATTTTTCTTCAAGCAATTTGTTAGTTTCCTCAATCTGGCGTGTGAGCTCGTTTAGTTCTACTTCAATATGAGACGCTTCTGTTTTCTTTAAGCGGATTTCTTCTTCTTTCCCTACAATCTGGGTTTTAAGCATTTCCCACTCCTTCGCGATTCCTGCAAGCTTTGCTCTTAGCTCTGCTTCTTTTTTCTTCATCTCTGCGAGTTGGCTCTCGTCATGCCCACGCGCATCCTCTTCACCCGCGGATTCAAGGAGTTTCGCAAGAGAGGAGACTTCGTCTGAAACACGCTTTATTTCTGTTTCTTTCGCCGTTTTTTCAGCATGCTTTCCTGAGAGAATCTTTTTTATTTCAGCTATCTTCTTTTCTATGCTCTTTGCCTCTGCTTCTTGCTCGCTTATCCCCTTCATTGCAGTTTCAATTCTGCCTTTCATCTCCGCAAGTTCTATCTCCTTGTTCTTCAGCTCAACCTCTATCCTCGAAATCTCCTTTCGCTTGCCCGCCATCATTTCCCGCACTTTGTGAAGCTCTTTCTCAATTTTGTCCCTCTCAATCCGTGCATTTTCAAGCTCTACTTCAATTCTCTTGGCTTCTTCTTTTACACGGAGCGCACTCGGGGATTTTGAATAGCCGCCGAACACAACACTGCTCTTTTCTATAAGTTCGCCATCCTTTGTGACCATCCTGTATTTTCCTGCATATTTTTTTGCTTCTTCAATACTCTCAAATAGGAGTGTATCACCAAAAACATAGTGGAAGACTCGTTCAAGCTTCTTATCAAATTTTACAACGTCAAGCACTTTTCTGAAATGTGGTGGTGAATCCTCGGTATGCACTACGAGCTGCGCAATGGGTATGAAAGCACACCTTCCTGCCTTTTGCTTTTTAAGATACTCTATGACTTTTGTCGCTACGTCTATGTTCTCAACAACTACGTAATCAAGACGGGGACCTGCCGCAGCCTCTATCGCATCAGTGTAGGCTGCATCAAAAGTGCAAAGTTCGCCAACTGTTCCACATATGCCCTTTATCTGCCCATCATTTTTGAGTTTTAGCACCACGTCCAATGCGCTGCTGCCCCTTCTCGGTAGGCTCACCAATTTTTCCCTTAAGCTCAATATTTTCTTGTCCAACTGCGGGAGTAGTTTGTTTTTTTCGCTCTCCAAGAGGAATAGGGCATCAATCTCTTCTGAAAGATTATTTTTCTTTTTTGTTAATTCAGAGATTTCTCTCTCAATCTCCGTTGTGTCAAATTTCCGCCTCTCCTGCAAGTTAAGTAGTAATTTTTTAAGTTCGTTTTCAAGTATCTGAATCTCGTTTTCGCTTCTGTATATTTCTGCGTCTATGGTGTGGAGATCTTTTTCAAGGCCCCGAAGTTCTTCGATCTTTCCGAGCCACTGCTCTCTCAGAAGTCTGCTTCTTTCGGCCTTTTTGCCCGCCTCCTGCATCAGCAGCCTGTTCTTCTCCTCTATTCCCGATATTCGGGAGAGAAGTTCTGAAAGCTCTTTTTCAACCGAATTCCTTTCTGAGACGAGGTCTGCAAGTGAGCGGTTGGCTACCGTGCAGGCTTCTTCAAGCTTTTTGATTTCAGAACCAAGGCGTACAAGGAGCGAGCGCCTCTCCAAGAGCTTCGTTTCGTTTATTTTTATTGCGGTTTTTATATCCTCAACTTCTCTGCTGAGGTTATTTTTTTCTGTAAGCTCGTTTATTTTTGCTACTATGTCGTTTTTCTTTTTTGTTATATTCTCTATTTCGCGCGATAGGCCTTCAAGCCTTTCTGAAAGCTCCTTCTCCTGCTGCTTCAGCTCTATGTGCTTTTTTGATATGTTTGTGTGTTCTTTGTCAACGTTCTTCATCTTCATGTATATAAGAGAGCCCTTTACCCTACGAAGTTCGCCATTTATTTCTTGGTATCTTAGCGCGTCCGCTCTCTCTTTTTCAAGTTCGTTTAGCATTCCCTCCCTTTCACGCAAAATTATCTTGGCATCGTTTATATTCTGCTCAACCTTTGCGAGTTCGCCGAGCGCTTCTTTTTTCTTTTCTTCAAATTCAGATATGCCCGAGGCGCGCTCTAATACTTCCCTGCGTTCCTGTGGGTTCATCTCAACTATTCTCTGCACCTGCCCCTGCGCTATTATGTTGTGGTGGCCAGTTTCAAAACCACACTTTCGCAGGAACTCTACTACTGAGGTGCGGGTTGTAGTCTTCCCATCCAATTTGTATTTTGTTTTACCATCCTTCCGTATGATTCGCCTTATCTCGTGGGTTCCATCGGTTTCAAGGACTATTGTTATCTCCGCCCTATCAGTTCCTTTGTATATAAGGTCAGAAATCCTGTTTGCCCTAAGTGCTTTTAGGCTGTTTTCTCCAAGGATGAATCTTATTCCATCGCAAACATTGCTTTTTCCGCTTCCGTTTGGACCTGCAACGCATACGAAGCCGTTGTTAAGGAGTATTTCGGTATTCCTAAAAGACTTGAAACCTCTGAATAGTATGCGATTTATGAACGCCACCATAACACCTGTGGTCGCCTTTCGTAATTTTAGTAATATGATATCGCTGACTAATATATAAATTTCGCCTGCCTATTCAGGCTCAACCTGCGTGTAGATATACCCTGTTATAATATGTGCCGTCCCTGCATCGCATTTTGCCGCAGTTCCGTCATAATCGCTGTCGGTCTCACAATTCATGTATTCAAGGGATACACGTATCGTTTTGGCAGTACCGATAGAGGGTTGCGATTCGGTTGCCCCCAGAGTCATTAGCATGTCAACTCCCTCTCCTTGCTTTAGAAGAAAATTCCCGTCAAAAACACTATGGGATGGATCTTCCTGTTTTTTTATGGAGAACGTGCAATCACCCAGTGTTGTTGCGCATCCTTCGTCAACACATGTGACGCAACTCGTACCATCGGCTTTGTGTATCGTTTTCCCTCTATTCGCCAAGTTTTCGGTTGTGATGTTTACTTTCGTTATTTTTATATCAAAGCCGAGACCGTTGTAGTTCATAAATCGTATGTTGTACTTCCCAGCGGATGTGTAGATTTTATAGCTCGAGCACTCAAAAGCAGGCATAAAAGAACATTGGCGCGGCATGTAGTTCTGAACATCAAAAATGCCTGTTGTATAAAGCACTACCATAACGGCCATAAGTGCGACTATGGCCCAACCGTATGTAGTCAGATACTCAACTGCCATCTGTGCTTTTTTACCTGATCGTACTTGTATTCGGGACATTTGCCTCATAAAATATCCACGCTGTATATTTAAATTCGTTCCTACTCTACTTTGCGCTACGCGTTATGGGTATTAGTAGTTCGGCGCTCGCAGTTTTTGATAGCCGGGTGTCCTTTTCAATGTATCTAATATAAAATTTTCCCCGGTAGGATAGGCCTGGATTGCCGTAAGCTGGTACTCCGTCCTCAAAGCAACACTTCAATCTTTCGCCAGTCATGGGATTGGTACGTATAACTGTCTTGTTTCCATGTTCAAGTACGATTCTTTTACCAGCAGGTAAATTAAGAACCCTGCATTTGTTATTATCTATGAGATTCCATCCAACAGACGGCCCAGGTGTCTCTATTCTTTCGGCGGTACACGCAAAATCTGTTATTTCTATTTTATGCCCTGTTTCTTGTCGTATTTCCAAACTTAGGTCGCCTTCCGTATTTATGGAATAGTCAAGACAAACAAACCCTTTTGAAAACTCACATTTAGAAGTTCCCCACGGGTTTGCTGTTTCTAGGTAGTACATGAGGGCAACTATAACTCCGATAACGAAAATTGCCCATCCGTATTTGTTTATATCTTCAATTATGGATTGGTCAATCATCTATCCCCTATCTTTGTTCCACTATAAAAATATGCGCTTAGTAGTTCTATGGAACATCCAGTGTAGTGCTTATTTGTCCTATTGCGGCGCGTTTATTTCCGTCTTTATCTATATATTCTATGTAAATCGTTCCTCTATAATGTTGCCCTAAATAACCTGAAACTGGTCTTTCTTCACCAGTCTCAAAATTGGTAGTGCAGCACTTAAGTTTTCTGCCGCTTTTGGTTCCGTCGGAAGTTATAATAATTTCTTCCCCTCTCCGCAATATGAGCCCGCCGCGTAAGCCACCTGTCCATTCGGTGTTCGTTATTCTGCACTCGGGCCTTACTGAACCAAAATCAACAGTATCACGTAGGACGATATCCCTGCTTGTGCAGGCAACGTTCGTTATTGTGATTTGCTCGTGTGGAACTTGTGCAAATTTGAGTAACAGGTTGCCGTCAACATCAAGCTTGTAAGCAGTGCAGGAAAAGCCCTGCTGGAATATGCAAAAGCGGGGCGGGGATGGTGTAAAAACCCCCAGATAGAACATTACCCCAAAAACAAGTATTATTGCAAGAACCGCCCAGCTGTAAACAAGCAGATATTCCATTGCTGCTTGTGCTTTTTTATATTCCATACTGAAAACCCGGTAAAAATAAAAAAAGGAGAGAAAGAGGGGGGATTTATGCTGGTTCAAGTTGTGCTGAGAGATCACCTATTGCTGCATGTGTGTAGCCCGTGTCTTTCTCAGCGTAGTAAACGTAGATCTTGCCCCTGTACCTGTCTCCAATACTACCCGATATTTCTGTCTCGGTAGCGCCTCTGCAGCATTTCAGTTTTGTTGTACCGTCTATTATCTCTGCATCCTGGCCGTTCTGTATATCTATACCAGGACTTAGCTCTGTCCATGTAAAAACGCAATCGGCGTCATCTACCTCATTATTCATATTGTCGTTCACTGTTGATAGCGTTTGGTCGGTACATGCGACCGCTCTTACAGTTATTGTTTTACCCGTCGCCTGTCCTATTTTAAGTGTTAGAGTGCCATCTGTTGCAAGCTTATACGCACTGCAACTTATGCCTGGTGTCTTGAACGTGCAGGCTATTGGCGCCTGCGGGTTAAAAACTCCGATATAGAACAGCACGGCTACTACAATTACGATCACCAAAATAGCCCAGCCATAGGTCATCAGGTATTCCATGGCAGCTTGACCTTTTCTAAAGTCCATTTATAACCACCTCGGGAATTTTATTTAACACAAGAAAGTGTTATAATTTACTGCTTTTTAAATTTTTCTATCGTAAAGCAACTGCTAATTATTTAAGATTGTGTGTAGCATTATTAATTGCGAATTAGGGTAGGATGTGGGGGGTGAGATTATGAATAATAAAATTCCGACAGAGGCCGCACTGAAAGAATTTTCTGCTGGGTTGAATAGTTTGAAAGATTCTGGTGGCGAAATCAAATTTGTGGTGATACCTGATATAGTGCTGGATGTGATGGTACCCGTCGGTCGGTCTTACTCGCAGTTTATAGGCGATCTTTCCGCAATTTACGGCAAGGGTGGGGGCTCAGTACCTTTGGAGATACCTGCGTATTTTAGTCTTGGCGGGAATGCTGCGAAGGTAGCTCTTACGATGGGTGTTATGGTGCCTGACGGTACTCTTAACGGCAGTATAACTTTTATAACAAGGACTGGGGAGGAATGTCGCGATATTTTTCAGGCTTTTCATAAAAGAGAGGTGGAGATCCCGCAACGAACTCCCGTTGAGCTCATTGTGGATGGAAGAGATATTGTGGTAAATGGCGAGCCTATTGCTGCGAAAAGTAGAATAAACACTGCGATAGAGCTTAGCACGAATAATATGCAGAAGGGTGCAAACATCATACTGAGCTATGGGGGAGATAAGGGGTATAAAGCAGACTGGCTTTTCACGATGCAGTCTGGTTCTAATGCACTTAGCGCTGTAAAAAATGCGACTGCTATAGCGTGCTGTTCTGCCGTTCCCGTAGTGTTTGAGTTGATTAAGAAAAAGGGACTCGGTGAAATATATGAGGAAACAACTGTATATTTTGATACGAGCTTCAGCATTTCAAAGCTTGAGAACAGCCCAAAAACAGGGGAGCAGATCGTTGAGGCACTTGCGGTGAAAACTCCTTCTGGAAATCCCGCAGTAAATTATCTATCTGCAAACGAGCAGGAAATAATAGTCGTGGCAAGCGTTCTTGCGAAAAAGCGACTGGATGCAGGTGCATTGAGCCAAGAAGCTTACGACGGAATGGTGGGGAGCGAAAGTTATGGGGGTTATAAGGTCTTTCGCGGCACACCGTATGATGCAGCCCTGTACGTGCGAAGAGAATTGGGTGTAGGGGTGATACTGCACACATCAGACTACATGGTGATTTTTGAGACGGGTGCACAAGGAGGTATTTCTAATGTTGTCCCGAGTTTTGAGATTGAGCCGAAGTTCAGAACGGGAGCGGGCGATACTTTTAACGGTGGGCTTTTCCTCGCTATGGAAGTAATGAGAAAAAAGGGGGCATTAACTCCTGAGGAATGCCTTCTCATCGGAACTGCGACTACCTGCTATTATATGGAGACTGGGAAGAGACCCCATGCTGAGGATTTGCGTACATTCGTGCAAACCCATAGGCTTAGGGAGCTAAGTATGGGGACGATGCAGGGCATCGCAAGCCCGCCGAATCAGCTTACACAAGACCAGATTAATTGGACTAGGAATTTAATAAGAGCACATAACGCCAAACTCCCCGTAGCGCCGCAACCTTTCCCAGCGCTTGAAATTTATGATAGGGCACTAATAGGGCGTTTGAATGAGAAGGATGCAAGGATGATCATTGAAGCGTTAAGTGGGGGTCGTTTTGAATTGGAGGTTGCGGGGTTGCCTTCAGAAAGAGAGAGAAGGGAAAAACTTGAAACTCTGAAAAACGTGATACGTCAAGAAGCCAGAACGGCTATGCGAAGCGGAGGAATGCGCAGGTTGGCAACAAACAGGTAAGGGTTTAAGAAGACTGCAATGAGAAGAGACACATTTAAGTATATCTGTTGTTTTTTATTTTACAGATGATGATAAAGGTGATCCCAGAAACCCTTTTCTTTAAAAAAGAAAAGCGTTTCAACGGAAAAGAAACGCTTTGCGAAAAATAAGGAATGGGTTGATGATGATAGACGGACGGGCTGATGTAAATTAGACTGAGTGGAAAGGAATGGGTTTTAAAAATTAAACCAGGTTCACTTTTTTATTTGCCTGCTCGTGCTAGAAATCTGTTTTGCTTGGATGGTTCTATCAATAATTTCGTCCTTGGCATTCTCGATTATCTTTAGTCCGCGGTCAATGGTTTCTGCTTTTTTCTGAACCTCCTCTATTAGTTGCATAAGAATCTGGAGGCTCTTTTTATATTCCCCAATGTCCCCCTCACAAATATGGCGCTTATACTCTTCATACAACAAGTATGCCGTGAGATATACGAACCCGTATGGCGTTAATAAGACATTTTTCTTTCTCGCATATTCCATCAACTCTGGGAAATTCTCTGTTATTGCGGGGGGCACTGCAAGAATGCATTTATCTATCGTGTTTTGCTGATTTTGGTATTTCATCACTTCCGAGATATATTTTTCGACCTTTTGTTTGATCTCTTTTTTTAATTGTGATTGTTTGTGTAGGTCATCGGTTTTCTCCAGTTCATCTAAGAAACTAAACACTTCGGGAACCTTGGATCTATCGGGATGAATTTCCCATCCCCAAGATCAAATGCGAACTCAACTACACCACCACCAGTAATAACATTTGTTTTGATTAATCCTATCTTTATCGGTTCTTTCAAATAAAACTTCAGAATTTCCTCACCAGCCATTCCGCGTTTCTTTACCCCGAGCATAAAACCTTGAAATTCCCTCACGGATGAAAACATTTCCTGCATGATAACCTGATTCTGTTGTATAAACTCTTGCCATCGTTTTTCTCTCTCCTCTCTCATTTTTTCATTCTCTCTCCTCTCTCATTTTTTCACGTTCTTTTTCTATTTCTTCGCGACTTTTTTCCAGATCAAAAATCTGCGTTTTCATTTCTACTATCTGAGAGTTTAATTGGCTGAGAAGAGTGGTTTGGTTGCGTAGGTCTGCTTTCTCGTATACTCTTATTCTACTGGATAGGTAACCTAATATAAACCCGATAACTAATCCTACCACAAGAAAAACTGCAGAAAGAAAAATAGCCAATAAATCCAAAAGCGCCATACAACCACCCCAACTTATCTTATGTTTCAGTATGTTAAAAATATGTGATACGGGCTATTAAATGGCTATGTGTCTCTTTTCCTTTGGGGAGCATCTCGCCACTCTTACTCTATAGCCACGTGATGTTTCATTAAGAAAACAAGCTGCGCATTGGTAGAAAAGCATTACGCGAGTTTAGCGACGCCTGATGAAAACCTCGTGAATATGCCTGGCTATGTCCCAAAGCAACAAGGCAGAGACAAAAAGTGGGATTATAGAAAGCTGCTTGAAAGCCTCAAGCCGTAGGATGGAGAGCAGGAAGGGAAGATAAGTAGCCCCTACAAGACAAAAGAGCAACAGTATCGCATTTCTCATTATTTCCATTCCGAGTTGCTTCCTTTTTCCCCGAGCATGGAGAAAAGAGTCCGCCAGCTCATCAAGAATGTTGTGGAGCGCATTAATGATTGTTATAAGCGGGAATATTGATGCAATTACTATGAGCGCTATAAAGCCGTAGGCAAAAAAAATGTACGTGTTGTTTGGAGGCAGGTATGGAATTAGGGATAGGGTGAGGAAGATGCCGCCCCCCATAACAACTAAAAGCGATGCATTCGCAACGAGCTTCTTTCCGTTGTGTATGAACGCAAGGAAGAACCTTCCGCCGGGCTCAAAGTTCCTAACTACGGCGCCAAAATACCGAGATATTTCGAGCATACGTAAGAGTAGTCCATAAGGCATCGCATTTATGATGAGTGAATGAATGAACTCTGTCCTATTTATTGCCTCAGAGGTTATAACTGCGCTCATTAGAACGATGACAGATGTTATCCCGACGATATCAAAAGAGACGAGCTCGCTTGCCTCGCGCGCAAGCAAAAGAGAGAATTCGCCAGTAGGTATCATGGCGAGCCCCGCAAAAACCGCTGATTTACCACCCAAGCCAACGAAATATGTGCTCAGGCCCATACCAAAAAACTTTGAGAGTGTAGTGATGATGAGAAGTGTGAGAAGAAGAGGCAAGTTCTGGAGCAATAAAAGAGGCTTAACGAACATGCCCATCGTAAGAAAGAATAGGGCAGTAAACACAGATGTGAAAGGCTTTATCCTTTTTTCCATTTCCCCACCACTCGGCAGGGTCATTACTATGCTTCCTGCGACAAATGCGCCAATTGATGGAGCGAGGCCCAGAGCGGCAGCTGCATAGCTGAGCCCGATAGCCATCGCAACTGCGGCAAGCGAGAGAGATTCGTCTGTCCCATATTTCAATATCCAGCAGACAATACCTCTGAGCACTCTTTGAAGCAAAACGTATACGAGAGCAAGAAGTGAAAGAGCGATTATGAATGGTAAAAACAAGTCCTGCGAGCTCTGGATGCTTGCAGAACCAGAGGAGAAGAAAGCAAGAAGGAAGATGGCGAATACATCTTCAAGAATGAGAGTTGCGATTAGCAGGTTTGCCTCCCTTCTATTTTTAATCCCCTTATCGGAAAGCATGCGTGCAACTATTGCTGTGCTCGTAACAGAGAATATTGCACCAACTACAAGCGATTCAAAAAGCGATAGTCCTGCCAGCAATGCTGTTTCGTATGTAGCAACAAACACGATGGATATTTTCAATACGCTGACCAGTATTGCACGGAGACCGCATCGCAGAAGCTTGCCTAAGCTGAACTCAATCCCTATGGTGAAGAGAAGAAGCACGGCGCCTATTTCTGCCAACATGTTGATGAAATCCGTATGTGCAACCAAACCGAGCATATTCGGGCCTATGAGTGCTCCAGTTATGAGAAGGCCTAAAACGGTGGGCTGACCGAACCTGTTTGCTACTATGCCGCCAACAAGGGCGAAAACGGAGATTATACCCAGCTCCGCAATAAAGTCCACCATGTTTTTATGTAAGATGCTGAATTTTTAAAAAGTCAAGGTAAAGCAATATTAATTTAGGTATGCCTAATATTCGGTATGAAAAAAGTAAGCCCCGAGATGGAGGAGTATCTTGAAGCGATATACAGAAAAAAGGAAAAAGGAGAAACGGCGACAACCAAGGATATTTCCGAAGCACTGAAGGTTTCCAAGCCAAGCGTTACAGAAATGTTCAGAAAACTCTCAGAGAAGGGGCTTATCAAATACGAACCATACAAGGGTGCCGTCCTAACAAAAGCAGGCGAGGAAATAGGTAGGGATATAACAAGGAAGCATAGGCTCATTGAAAAACTGCTTATGCTTCTTGGCGTTAGAAAACGAAGGGTACATGAAGAGGCTTGCGCTCTTGAACACGCCGTTTCTGATGAAGTTGAGAAAGCGATAGAAGCGTCAATGGTGCGTAGCGAGAATGATTGGACTCATGGGGAGAAAGTTAAGAGACTTGATGCACTTAGGGAAGGGGAAACGGGCAAAGTCGCATTTATAATGGCAGGGAGGAGCGCGACGCGGAGGCTTGCGGACATGGGACTTGTTCCCGGCACAACGGTTACTGTTACGAGACTGTCTCCAATGGGCGGACCGATTGAGGTATCTGTGAGAGGTACGGAACTCGCGTTGGGTAGAGGGTTGGCTTCAAGAATTTTTGTTGAGGTTGAAAGATGAGGAAGATTAGAGTCGCGCTCGCAGGAAACGCCAACGTTGGGAAATCGGTTATATTCAACTATCTTACGGGTCTTCATCAGCACATAGCAAACTGGCCTGGTAAAACTGTTGAGAAAATGGAGGGAACGCTCAAATTTAAAGGGTATGAGATAGATGTTGTTGATTTGCCCGGTATATACTCGCTATCAACATACTCACAAGAGGAGTTAATTTCGCGGGAGTATATAGCATTGCAGAAACCCGATGTTGTTATAAACGTGGTTGATGCGTCTGCGCTTGAAAGGAATCTCATGTTCACCATTCAACTTTTGGAATTGGAAACGCCATTGGTGATTGCTTTAAATATGATGGACGTTGCTGAGAGAAGAGGAATAGATATAGACCACGAGAAACTCTCAGCTATTCTTGGTGTTCCAGTCGTTCCCGTAATAGCCACGAGGGGTATAGGTATCTATGCATTGATAGAGAAAGCAATAGAATCGGTGGAGAAAGATGTGAAGGGTGGGATGAAGGTGAGATATTGTAAGATGATAGAGGATAAGATTGGGGAGCTTTCTCCCCGTTTGGAAAATTTGGGGTTGCCTTATCCTGTTAGATGGGTTGCATTGAAGTTGCTTGAAGGCGATGAGGAGATTATTGGTATGATTGAGGCGAAGAACAAGGAGGTTGTTCAGCTTGCAGAAAAAATGAGAGAGGAGATAGAGGCAAAAAACAGGCGAATGTGTTGTATGAGCATAGCAACAGAGAGATATGCAATAGTAAATAAAATTGTTGGGGAATGCCAGCAGATAAAACCGCTGAGTAAACCATCTTTAGAGGATAGGATTGATGATTTTGTTCTTCATAGGGTGTTTGGGTATGTTCTACTTGCAATCGTTGTTCTTTCTATTTTTTACTTAGTTTTCGGATTGGGTACCTTTCTATCTGATATTTTTTCAGAGCTGGCAGGAAGTGTGCCCTCTGGAAGTTTGTTTTTTGGGGAAAGTTTTTGGGCCATTCTTTGGGATGGTTTTTTTGAGGGCATCATCGCAGGCATCAGTATAGCAATTCCGTATCTAATCCCGTTTTTTATTATCTTATCACTTTTGGAGGATTCGGGATATCTTGCGAGAATGTCTTTTCTTATGGATAGGGTAATGCACCTTGTAGGGCTGCATGGCAAGGCATTCCTTCCTATGATGCTGGGTTATGGGTGTAATGTCCCAGCATGCTTGGGTTGCAGGATAATGGAAACAGAGGGGGAGCGTTTTCTTGCTGCTTTTGTATCAACTCTTGTTCCATGTGCTGCTAGAACTGTTGTAATTCTCGGGCTCGTTGGCACTTATCTTGGAAGTGGATGGGCTATGGGCATGTATGCAATCAATTTTGTCTTTATACTGCTGCTTGGCAGGCTCGCCTTCAAGATGCTTCCAGGAGAGCCCGTTGGCCTTATAATGGAAATGCCTTCGTATAAGATGCCGTCTGTAAGGGGTGTTTTTTTGAAAACGTGGTTTAAGCTTCAGGATTTTGTTTACATTGCGTTTCCAATACTGGTTGTATCTACGTTGGCGGTGAAGCTCATGGAGTTCGCAGGTCTGCTTGAGCCTGTATCCGCTTTCCTTAGTCCTATAACAGTAGGCTGGCTTGGTCTGCCTGCTTTCGCAGGTATAACGCTTATTTTCGGGGTTTTGAGGAAGGAATTAACGCTTGTTTTGCTCGTGGCGCTTTCTGGAACGACAAACCTGTCCGCTGTGCTCTCGCCATTGCAAATGGTCGTCTTCACGCTCGTAACTCTCTTCTATATCCCGTGCGTAGCTACGATATCAACCCTTGTAAAGGAGTTTGGCTGGAAAAGAGCGCTTGCAATAACGCTTTTTGAAATAGCTTTCGCCATATTGCTGGGTGGTATTGCGCTACGGATTCTGCCTTATATGGGGCTTACGTAGAGACACATATTTATATAAGCTTGTAGGTGCATAATACTATTGCTAATTGGTTACCTGATGTAACCTTTAGAAAAAGAAAAAATAGGTGTAGAAATGGCTTTTGGAGATAGAGAAGACAGAAACGGTAGAAGAGGCCGCTTTGGTGGCGAAAGGGAAATGCACCCTGCAGTCTGCTCTGATTGCGGGCAGCAGACCGAGGTTCCTTTTAAGCCCACCGAAGGAAGGCCCGTATACTGCCGGGACTGTTACCAGAAACATAGAAGATACTGATTCCTGTTTATTTAATCATCGGGATCAGAATTCCTTTTTTAATTTCTTTTTATTTTTTTCTTGCTTTTTCTATAAGGAAATTGATAAAGCCCTCAAATGTTCCTTCTTTTGCATATAGTGCATTCCATTCTCGGCACCACTTCCCATACTCCGCCGCTTCTTCTTCATGTTTTTTGACAGCGTTTGTAAAATCATCCAACGTTTTTTTATCAAGTTCCCAGCGTGAAGGACAGCGGAAGTTTTTTTTGTATACAATGGATGAACCGCTTTTTTCAAAGGGGTATGCACGACATAGAAGCGGACGGGCTTCGTATACAGAGCAGAGGTTTTCATCGTTAAGAAAAACACAGCATTCCCTGTTATCCCTCTTTAAACATAGGAAAAATTCCACCGGCTTGCCTCTGTCATATAGAAAGAAGCCGCTCGTAGGGGGATTTAGGATAAGGTGGGAGGGAACCGCATCCGCCCATTCTGTGCTTTTGGTGTAATCAGCAAGACGCAGAAGGTCGTTAGCTGTTATGCAAACGATGTAGTTTTTACAGCAGTTGGCATCACATCTTGCACATGGCCCGCTCGTGGCATTACGATATTCGTATTCCATAACCAGAAGTAGAAGCTAATCATTAAAATTTTCATCTTCAATCAACTACGCCTTTCGCCGCTGCAATGACGCCTTTTCTATACGGATTTATAAGGAACGAATTGCGTATGGCATTTCCCATGCACGGGAGTGCCTTACTGATCGCATTTTCGGCTTTTGTTTTTTTCCGCACCCAAAGATGAAGCGTGGCACCAGAGCCATTTGATATGCCCATGAGAAAATCGTCTATATCCTCTGCTCTGCCGCAGAAAATATCAGTTTTAGAGAAAGGAATGTTTGAGTGGAAGCTTGGCCGTCCCTCAAAGCTTATTGCTGCGAGGGTGATTGGAGTGATACAAAACCCATAGCTTTCTATACCAATTTCAATCCCGTCACGCAGCATTTTTTTCAAGGCAATTCCGATCGTTATCCCAACATCTTCAAGGACGGCGTGGGAGAGGGCGTAGGTTTTAATCCTGCTGTTTATAGAGCAGGAAATGGGAGTAGAGGAAAACATCGCACTAACCAGCTTTTCTAAACGATGGCTAAAAGGAGAGGGTGCATGGACCGAGATGCCGCTTTTCCCAAGGCATAGCGATGCGTGAATTTTCGTTTCTGCCGTCTCTCTTTCCGCGGTAGAAGTGAGGGAAGGGGCTCTGTTTTCTCTCCCCCTAAGCTCACGTATCGCTTCTCCTACGCCCCTGAACACACTTTCCCACATGTGGTGGGGGTCGTTTCCGTTAATTACTTCTATGAACATTCCCATCCCCATACCCATACATAGTCCTTCAACAAGCTCAGATAGCTCCGATGCGTTTGTATCCTCTACTCTGCCTTTAAGAAGCTCTCCCTCATTTTTTCCTGCCTTTATTTTCAGCTTCCTGCCTCCGCCTATTGAAACGACGCATATTGATTCGTCTATTATGCCCAGGGCTTGTGCCTCGGCATGTTTAAGGAAGGGTTTCAGCGCCTTTCCGACTTCCTCGCCCAACTCACGCATGCGCCATTCGCCAGATATCTCTGCGTTGAGGCACGCCCTTAGAAAAACATGCTCAAGCATGTGTCTTGTGAATGCAGGTGAATCTATCTGAAAAACAAGAGGTACTCTTTCGCCTTCGTATATGCGCATAGATTTTTTCATGAGTTGATATGGCAGGGCATGTTTTTATGCCTTCCGAGAAAAATAACCTTCCATGAGAATGGCTGTTTTGCTTTCTTTTGCATCTGTGCTCCTCGTTGCTCTTTTCGCTTATTCCGTGCTCTACGAGCCAGAGAACATAAGGGTTGAAAAAGTGGAGATAAGAGATGGGAGGGTGCCGGAGGGATTTAGGGGAAAAACGTTCGTATTCATGTCGGATTTGCATATAAGAAAGTTCGGTGAGAGGGAGGAGCGCATTCTTGGGATTGTTGATGAACTGAAACCAGATTACATACTACTCGGCGGGGATTATGTGGTTAAGAACGAAACTGATGTGAGGGAATTGGAATTTTTTAGGAAGCTTGTAGAGAACCGGACTGTTTTTGCGGTGCTTGGAAATCATGAACATGTCCATTCAGATACTGAGGGCATAGTGAGAGCAATGGAGCGCTACGATATTATCGTATTGAAAAACGGACATAAGCGGATATGCGAGAGAAGCGGTTGTATCGGGATAGTTGGTGTTGATGACCCGTATCTTGGGTATGATGATTTAGGGAAGGCGAGGGAAGGCCTCAATTCATCTTACACAATCCTGCTTGCGCATACGCCAGACATTATTGATAAGGCGGCTGGCTCTTTTGGTCTTATTCTTTCGGGCCATACGCACTGCGGGCAGCTGAATATGCCATTTCTGCGAGGCCTCTGGATACCTTCAAAATACGGAGAGAGTTATGCATGCGGGCTGTTTGAAGTGAATGGTACAGTCCTTTATGTTTCAAGGGGGGTTGGGCATGAAATTCCTATGCGGTTTTTATGCCCGCCTGAGATAACGGTTGTGCGGTTTGCTTAATAGAGGGGAGAGTTTTTAATTATCGCAACTACAATCACTAATTATGCGCATTAGAGTAGCGATGGCGCAGATGAACGCAACCGTTGGGGATTTTGAGGGGAATGTGAGGGGAATAACCAAGTTCATCAGAATGGCGGAGGAGGGAGGAGCCGACATCGTTGCGTTTCCTGAGCTCGCCATTACAGGGTATCCGCCACAGGATTTGCTGCTTGAACGTGCTTTTGTAAGGAGGAACTACGAGGCGCTTAGGAAGATAATGAAGCGCCACCACAAGATAGTCGCAGTCGTTGGTTTTGTTGAAGAGAGGGGCGAAAAACTTTACAACGCTGCTGCGGTTTTTAGAGGGAAAGAACTTTTAGGAATTGCACGGAAGGCGCTGCTTCCCACATACGATGTTTTTGATGAGGCGAGGTATTTCAGGGGAGCGGATGAGAAAGAGATAAAGCCGATAGCCGTGTCCATAAGGGAAAGAAAAATCAATCTTGGCGTTGAGATTTGCGAGGACTTGTGGAATAAACGTGACGAATTAGCCGTCACAGAGCTTCTTGCGAAGAGAGGGGCGGACATTGTGATTAATATTTCAGCATCGCCGTTTTATGTGGGCAAGAGGTTTGAGCGTGAAAAATTACTATACAACCACTCCCGTAAAAACTGTGTGCCGATATTTTATGTGAATATGGTTGGCGGACAGGACGAGCTCGTTTTTGATGGGCAGAGCCTTGCAATGGACAGGTTTGGGCATATCATAGGGATTGGAAAGCAGTTTGAGGAGGATCTCATATTTACCGATATAGATGTGGATAAGGGGACTGCTAAAAGAGTTGAGCCCCCTCTTTACAGGCGGGAGGAGGAAATGTTCGGTGCTCTCGTGCTGGGAATACGCGACTACTTTAGAAAGACGGGCTTTAAAAAGGCAGTAGTAGGGCTCAGCGGCGGGATAGACTCCTCTCTAACAGCATGCATAGCCGTTGAGGCGCTTGGAAAGGAAAACGTGATTGGAGTTTCAATGCCTTCAAAATATTCAAGCGATCACGGAAAGGAAGATGCGCAAAAACTTGCCGAAAATCTTGGGATACTTTTTATACGTATACCCATACAGGAAGTGGTTGACAGCTACAAAATGGTGATGGAAGAGTCGCTTGCGAGAATAAGGGAGAGGTTTGGGTTAAAAAAAGGGGAAGAGGATGCAGTTGCTGATGAGAACATACAGTCAAGAGTTAGGGCTAACTGCCTCATGGACATATCAAACAGGTTTCGGAAGCTTGGGATACTTGTGATTAATACTGGGAATAAAACAGAGCTTGCTCTCGGCTACTGCACGCTTTATGGGGATATGGCAAGCGGTATAGGTGCGCTCGGCGATGTGAGCAAGCTTGAGGTGTATAAGCTCGCTGCCTATGTCAATGAGAGAGCACAGAGAGAGGTTATACCAGCGCGCGTATTTTCTAAGCGCCCATCGCCCGAGTTAAGAGAAGGACATTTCACACCGTTTAATTTTGAGATCGTCAGCCCGATTGTAGATGAGATAATGAGCGGGAAGAGTAGAAGGGAAATCTTGCGCATGGGTTATCCTAAGAAAATCGTAGATGACGTTTATGAGAGATTTAGGAAAGCAGAGTTCAAAAGGAGACAAGCGGCGCCTTTTATAAAGATAACGCGCAGGGCTTTTGGAATGGGCTGGAAAATGCCGATAGCTAACAAATATGATGGATGAAAGCTCATATCGGCTTAACGTGCCCCCATTTATCAAGGGCGAGCCTTAGCTCATCATGATTCTTTGCGTATTCTTCCAAGCTTATGCCTGTGCTGTAGGCTTCTATTGCCTGCATGCATGCCTTCACGCCTGCTTCAACACCTTTCGGATGCCCGAGCGTTCCGCCTCCCACCTGGATTACGATGTCAGTCGTGCCATATATGTTGAAAATTTCAGGTAGTATGCCTGGGTGGAGCCCGCCCGATGCAACGGGAAGCATGGGCTTTATTTTTCCCCATTTCTGGGGCATTCGCATATTTTCTATCTCGCCGACCTCTTTCTCGCATATCATCTCCTTTATTGCGAGAATTTCGCTCTTTGCACCCTGGAGCTTGCCTATAACTGTCCCTATGTGAAGCTGATCTATTCCGATGAGGCGCATGAGCTTTGCAAGGAAAAGCATGCTCATCCCATGCTCCTTTCTTGTGAACATCGCATGCATTGCCCTGTGCCCATGAATCGCCATGTCAAGGTCGTGCGCAAGCTCTGTTGCTGTTTGGACGGCTGTGAAACCAGAAATAACAACATCAAGCATGAAATACCTGAATCCCGCATCATGCACTACTCGTATTCTTTTCTCAAGCTCTTTCAGATTTGGGGCAGTCACGTTTATGAATGCGTCCTTTATTTCTCCCGTCTCTCTTTCTGCCCTATCACGCATCCTCGCAAGTAACCTAACGCGCTCAGAAAGCCTGTTGAAATTCTGGCTTGTAAGGTTTTCATCATCTTTGACGCAGTCAAAACCGCCTTTCCAAATTTCATAGGCAACTTCCGCATGCTCTCTTGCCGTGAAACCCACCTTGGGCTTTGGGACAACAGAGGTTATCGGCCCTTTTTTCTTTTTGAAAATTCTTCTTATCGCATCCCTCCCATAGTTCGGTCCTCTGAAATTCTTTATGTATGTGAGGGGAAGCTCAGCGTCAAGAAGCTTTAAACTCGCAACGGCTTTCATGCCGAATATGTTTCCCCCTATTCCTGCTATGAGTTGCGGTATGCTGCCCTCTTCCCAGAGCGCAATCGGGTATGCGATTTTTACATAGTTTTTGTCATGCCAGTATGCATGTGCCTTGAGTTTTTCCATAAGCTTTGGCATGCGCGCCAGCGTTGTCCACGTGCCCGTTGAGCTTTCTGATGCGAGCCTGCCGACAACGTCATCAACAGAAATGCCATCAGACGGCTCAAAATAGAAAAGAGCTTTTATTTCGTTGCTTTTTGGTGCGTATTTCCTATCAACAAACTCAGAGTACCATTCAAATTTATCCAACCTGACACCCGTGTTGTATTTCGGATAATGAAATATTAAAATACAACATCACTCAACTGTATGCGATAATTTTAATTAGTATTGGAAAAATCATCTCATGAATACGAGCGGTTGCCACTTTCCCGATAAAATTAAGATAGATGAAGCGGCAACATGGAGCGAGCCGATTGAGAACCTTTACTCACGCCTCTCAACTTCCCCGAGCGGGCTTTCTTCAAAAGAGGCGAGGGCACGACTGAAGGTGTACGGGCAGAACGCAATACCAGAAAAGGACCGAAGAACTGCTTTTGATGTTCTCCTCTCACAGTTTGCAAGCCCGCTTCTGCTTATTCTGATAATTGCATCGGTAGTATCTGCTTTTGTTGGGGAGATATTTGACACGCTGATCATACTTGTTGTCATATCGGTAAGTGTCGTCCTCGGGTTCGTTCAGGAGTATAAATCTGAGAGAGTTTTGTCAGAGCTCAAAAGGTATTTCTCGCACCGTGCAGTCGTTCTTAGGGATGGGGAAAAGATGCAGATTGATGTGCGCGAACTTGTCCCGGGCGATGTTGTTTTTGTTCGGTTGGGTGATATCATCCCCGCGGACTTGCGTGTGATAGAAACAGAGGGAATACGGGTTGATGAAAGTGTGCTTACGGGGGAATCACGCGAGGTTGAGAAAACGGAAGCGCCGTCAAGGTCTGCAATGAGCCCTCAAGATATAACAAACGGACTCTTCATGGGGACAACAGTCGTTGATGGATATGCAAGGGCTCTCGTCGTTGCAACGGGTAAAGATACGTTTTTCGGCAGAACAGCAACGATTTTCAGCTCAAAAGTGCCAGAGTCTGATTTTCAGATGAACATTAAGCGCTTCGGCAACCTGCTCCTAAGGATAATCGTCGTTCTAGCGATTTTTGTATTCCTCACAAACTTTCTCCTCGGGCATGGGGAGAAAAGCCCGCTCGTTGAATCTGCCCTTTTTGCGCTCGCGATAGCTGTTGGTATCACGCCCGAAGCCCTCCCAGTGATAGTTACAGTGACACTTTCGTGGGGAAGCATGCTGCTTGCAAAGAAGAAGGTTGTTGTCAAGAAGCTCGCTGCAATAGAAGACCTTGGAGATATGGATGTTTTGTGCACCGACAAAACAGGCACGCTTACCGAAGAAAGCATTCAGATGGATAGGTATGTTGACCTTGACAGTAAGGACAGCCATGATGTTTTTGAGTATGCGTTTCTTTGCAACGCTGCTGAGGGAACGACCCACCTGAGGGGCAGCGCAATAGATGTGGCGATAAGAAGGAGCGGTATTGCATCAAAAATTGATGTTTCTCGCTTCAAAAAAATCCAAGAGGTTCCGTTTGATTTTACGAGGCGCAGAATGTCGCAGGTTGTTTCGGAGAGAGGGAGGAGGATTATCATAACAAAAGGTGAGCCTGAATCAATCCTATCAGTATGCTCAAAAGTTAAGATGGGCGGTAGATACTACGATGTATCGGAGAAGCGTGAATATATCTTGGGGATGATTGCACGTTATGCGGATGAAGGACAAACAACAATCGGAGTCGCATACCGTGAGATAGATGAAAAGAGAGAGTATACGAAGGAGGATGAACACGGCCTGATTTTTATAGGGTTTGTTCTTCTGAGCAATCCGCCTAAGCATGGAGTTCGCCACACTATTGAGAGGCTTAGGAAGCTTGGAATAAGGCTGAAAGTAGTAACTGGGGATGATCCGAGGCTTACGCGAAGATTATGCTATCAGATTGGTTTCGCACCTGCTGAGGACAGAGTCGTTACGGGCAATGAGATACGAAATATGAGTGAAAAGGAGCTTGCAGAAACTGTTGAGAGGTTTGATGTTTTTGCACGTGTAACGCCCGAGCAGAAGCTTGCAATCGTAGAGGCGCTGAGGAAAAACGGGCATGTGGTTGGGTTTCTTGGGGATGGAATAAACGATGCACCGGCTTTGCGCGCAGCCGATGTGGGCATATCTGTTGATACGGCAGCTGATGTCGCAAAGGAGGCGTCGCACATAATACTTCTCAACAAGAGCTTGGGCGTGGTTTGCGATGGGGTTGAGGAAGGCCGCAACATATTCGCCAATATAACAAAGTACCTGCTCAACACCATGAGCGCAAATCAGGGGAACATGATAACCGTGAGCCTTTCCTCTCTCTTTCTGCCATTCATTCCCCTTCTGCCCGTGCAAATACTTCTTACGAACATGCTTTCGGATATCCCGCTTCTCAGCATATCTACGGACAATGTTGATAGGCACTATACGGAAAAACCGCAGAAGTGGGATATGAACATGCTTTTAAGGTTCATGGTGTTTTTTGGTGCGATAAGCTCGTTTTTTGATATACTCTTTATCGCAATCCTGCATTTTGTTATGAAGGTTGATGTGGACGTGTTCCGCACCGCATGGTTCTTGCTTTCTGTTCTTTCAGAAATGCTCATTCTGTTTTCTCTAAGAACGCAGTTGCCGTTTTTCAGGAGCATGCCGTCCCGCATGCTCATCGCAACATCGCTTGTCATGATGCTTGCCTCCGTTGCGGTTGTCTATATAGCGCCCCTCTCGGAGCTCTTCCACTTTGTACCGCTCGGGGTGCCTATTCTTGCCCTTATGGGCGCCGTCCTTATTGCATATTTCGTTGCGACAGAAGTTGGCAAGTTTGTTTTCTTCTCATGCATATGCCCATCGCCAACCCCAACGGCCAAAAGTAATAAATAGGTGGAGGGGAAGATGAAAGTGGAGGTGAGTTTGTGGCTGCTGGAGAAATCATAACCAACCTTCTTCTTGCAGTTGTTTATACGGTTGTTGGGGCTGTTCTTGGGATGTTATTTCTGAGTATTGCAACGCTCATTGTGCCAAGGATAGTTGACATGATTACGCCAAAGATAGATGACGAGAAAGAGATGCTTCGCGGAAACCTTGCTGTTGCAACCTATGTTGCACAGATAACGCAGGCAGTCATAATCGGCATGAGCATCATAATAGCCGCGGCGGTAATCGGGGGCATATTCTAAGTGGAAAAATGAAGCGTATATTGTTTTTTTTACTATTGGCTTCCTTTTTATTGTCTTTTTCTCCAGCATACGCGAGGGCGGGCGGGGGTTGCTTTCTTCCAGATACGCTTATTCTTGCGGCAAATGGGACGCTGGTTCCGATAGGTAGTTTGAAAAGTGGGGATGTTCTTCTTGCATTTACCGAAAATGAGCAGATAGTTAATGTAAGCGTAGATGAAGCGTACGGCATAGAGGTAGACGGGTATTACGTGATAGGTATAGAAAAAATAGAAGTGAAAGTTACGGGGGAACATCCATTCTACGTTGGAGATGGTAAATTCAAGGTGGCAGAGGAGATTGAAATCGGTGATTATGTTTTCGTTTTCAATGGAACAAGTCTTTCTCGGCAGATGGTTGTGGGAAAAAGAAAGGTGAATGAGAGCGGAGTTAAGGTATACAATTTGAGGACTGGCTGGCCGAACACATACTTTGCGAATTTTATTGCAGTGCATAATAAAGGGGGAGGAGGCGGGGGCGGTGGAGGGGGAGTTAGATCTTCATCTAGCAAGCACTACGAATCGCCATACAGAGAAGATACATACTGTGGAGCTGTAAAGACGTTTGAGCTGAAGAATGGGAGCAAGATAAACGGAAGCGAGTGCATCTACGTACATTACCACAAAACGCAAAGCCCACAGGCAACAAGGCTTTCAGACTGTGTTCGCACTAATTCAGATTCATGGAAGCAGTGCGAGAGTCTTGCGGGTTTCGCTTTGAGTCATGAATTGCAGTTTAGGTGTGCAAACGATGAGGAATGCGCGGGTCTGGATTATATTGAATTGAAGAATGGCATGCGTGTGAAGGTTATAAAGCCGCTAGTAACTTTTGACTGTTGTACTTGTTGCTGTGTTGGCATATTCTTTATGGCTTTTGGTTTGTTTTTTGTGGGCGGAATTGCAAATTCGGTCTTGTATGTTGTGAGTGGTGGGAGGTTGGGCTTCCGCCCATACCGCACTGGCGAAAATTTGGACTATTGCTACTCCCCTGCACAGATTGATGCGAAGGTAGCGAGAACGAAAAAGCTGCTTGATTACCTCGCGGGCATTGACAGAATGTGGGAACCAGAGCTTCTTAAAAAGACTGCAAGGGAGACTTTTACCAAAATGCAGAGATGCTGGGAGGCACGCGATTACTCGGAAATGCGGCCCCTCATGATGCCGTACCTGTATGCGCAACATGTAGCGCAGATAGAATCAATGAAGCGGAACCATGAGATAAACAAGCTTGAAGGGCTTGAAATTAGGAGAGTAGATATAGTGCATCTCAGGCATTATGCGAAGAAGAACCAGCAGGAATTCACGGCGCTTGTAGAAGCAAGCGTTCGGGACTATTATGTTGATGACAGAACGGGTGCATTTCTACGGGGAGACAAAGTTCCAGCAACTTTTCAGGAGTTTTTGGTTTTCCAAAGGCAGGAGGATAGATGGCTTCTGAGGGAGATAAACCAGACCCGCGAGTCAGATGCGCTTAGGGCAGAGAATTTCGTTGAGGAACTTACGCCGCTGCAGCTCCAGAACATATATGGTTCTGCTGCGCAAAAGCCAACCGAAAAAGCCCCATGGTTAGATGATTCGCTCGCACAGAAGGGCGAAAAGGTACATAGAATGCTGAATTTCCTCTCAACAACAGACAAAAGCTGGGATGAGGATTTCATGAAGGAAAGCGCAAGAAGGATATTCGTTGAGGTTCTAAGCGCTTTTGAAAAACGGGATATTTCGGCTCTCGCGCCTTATCTTATGCCCGAGGCATTGGAGTTTTACAACGGGCAGATTGGAAAAATGAAGGAAGAAAACAGGACTATTGAATACAGAAACATGTGCGTGAGGAAGGTTGAGATAATCCTTGTAAAAAACTTTGCTGACAGCGATAAAGACGAGTTCACGTGCAGGATAAGTGCGCACGCACAGAAGATAGAGAGAAAGGGAGGCGTGGTAGTTCATAGGGACCCTGATGTCGTGCCTTTTGAGGAATATTTGACATTCCAGAAGCAAAAAGGCGAGTGGAAGCTTAGGGAAGTGCAACCGCCAGCACGAGCGCATGCAATGATAGTGGCGGAAAACGTGGATGAGGAGGTTTCAAAAGAACAGGTGCAGTGGTATTACACAAAGGATAGAGCGCTCTGATGTGCTATTTTATTACTGAAAGCGCCATACTTTCAATGCGGGAATAGTCTTCTTTGCTTCTTTTTTTCAGCCTGCGCATTTTTTTTATCCCCAAGCGATTTATGGGAATCGGAGTTTCGCTAAAAACGATGAATTCCGAGTAGCTTTTTGCGCCAGCCTTCTTTACTGCGCTTTCAAAATTTCTGACGCCCGCAACACGCAGAAGCATCTCGTTTTCAAGTTTTCTGGCTATGTTGCAACCTTCTTCAAAGGAACGCTTTGCCTGAAAATATGCGAATTTTACCTCCAACTCTGAGCTTATCGCATTCTTGTCAAAAGCCTGCACTATTCCTCCACGGGCTTCTCTTATTCTTTTTAAGAATTCGTGTATTGGCAGGTCCGTCTCCACTACCCGTATGTGCATGTAAACAGCATTGAATCAAACTTTATATAGTTTCCTCTGTATAAATTTAACGATTTTTATGGAGGAATTTCACGGAAGGTCTGGAAGGAAATCTTCGGGTACGGGTGGTAGGATAAAGAAACACAGGGACAAAAGGCTATTTGAGATAGGGGGAGTTTTCACTGCGACGAAGGTTGGGGATTCTGACGCGAGGTTTGTAAGCCGTACGAGAGGCGGTGGTACCAAGGTAAGGCTCAGGCAGGCTTCTTTCGTTAATGTGGTAACAAAGGATGGAATAAAACGTGCGAAGATACGCACTGTTCTGGAAACGCCCGATAACAGGCACTATGCAAGGCAGAACATAATAACAAAAGGCACGATTCTTGATACGGAATTCGGGAAGGTTAGGGTAACGAACCGCGTTGGGCAAGATGGAGTAATAAACGGAGTGCTTGTTTGAATCGTAGGGAGCGGCTATTTTTTCTTTCTTGTGTTGAACTCTATTCTGAGCAACACTTGGAGTAGGGTCATGGTTGATATGTAGAGAAGCGTCACGCCTACAAATGCCATGTTTTTGATTATCCACTCAGTTGTTGTCGCAAAAAACATGTTCACAAGCGCTATTGCAAACATGAAGGCTACTAAAAGATTTCCTATCTCTATCATGAATAACCAATTGTGCAGGTCCTCCTCGGTTTCAACGATAAGAAGACGATTAAGCCAGTTTTTCTTGGTTTCCTGCATGGAGACCACCGTAGTTATATCTCCCGATTATTTTTAAATTGTGTATGCCTACGTATTTTCCAGTTTGGTGAATTTTATGAAAATCGGTACAGTTATGCTTGATGGAAAAAGAAGGGCGGCGATATTTGAGGGAAGCGTTGTGAAACTGCTTGATAGGGAAGATGCACGCAAGCATATTGAGAATCCAGGGAACTTATGCGAGGAAGTAAATGCTGGGGATGTGGAGTTTCTTCCCCCCATACCAAACCCAGAGAAAATAGTGTGCGTAGGCCTGAATTATCGTGAGCATGCAAGAGAGCTTATAGAGAAGAAGCTTCTTAACGAGATACCGAATGAGCCGACAATTTTTCTGAAGCCGCCATCTGCACTAATCGGGCATGAAGGAAGGATAATGTGGCCACGCTATCAAGAAGTTAAGAGGGTTGACTACGAGGCAGAACTCGCCGTTGTTATAGGGAAGAAATGCAGGAACGTTTCCCCAGAGGAGGCGGGGGAGTTCATCGCAGGGTTAACGTGTTTCAATGACGTTACTGCGAGAGACGTACAGAAGAGGGATGGGCAGTGGACGAGAGCGAAGAGCTACGATACGTTTGCCCCACTCGGCCCTTGGATAGTAAAGGGGGTTGATGCAGACAACCTCAGAATACGCTGCATTCTGAATGGCAAGGTAGTGCAGGACTCCAGAACATCTGATATGATATTCGGTGTAAACAGGGTAGTTTCATTCATATCCTGCGTGATGACGCTCAAATGCGGTGATATAATAGCGACGGGCACGCCGAGCGGAGTAGGAGAGCTCCACAAAGGCGATGTTGTTGAAGTTGAGATAGAAAACATAGGCATTCTAAGAAATCGGGTTTTCTGATTGCTCGGTGCGCAGTGCAATCATGGGGGTTAGCATTTCCATGCGCACTACTCCCTGCCCAATGTATTCAACATTGGCGCTGACGTATATTGTGCTGTTTTCCGCTGTGGTATGTGGTACGAGCAGAACGCCAAAGCGCGAGCGGTAAGGAACGTATAGTTCACCGAAAGGCGTTTCAATTCTGTGCGGGCTTCGGAGAATTGCATAGCGATAGAGGTCAATTTTTTTACCAGCGAAGATTTCAGTGAGAGGTTCCATTGGGGTTGTATTGTAGTCAAATGCAAACGCAAGAATGGACTCTGGGAATTCCATTGTCGCATTGAATGTTGAGAAGTCCTGCTCTATCCGCATTTTATCTGTGAAATCATCGGCAATAATGAGAATATCGCCCGAAACATCTTTTACGTAGGATAGGTTTTTAGCGAATTCGGACATTTCTTTATTTTCACCCATTCCAAGTACGCGGACTGTGGAGATAGGCGTGTAGTTGAGAAGCGATACGTTTGAGAGGCTTTCCCCTAGTTTCCGTGCTATTTCTGGAAAATGAATGTTCCGCTCTTCCCACCCGAAGCTCACAATTGCCCCATATCTGTCTATTAGTCTCTCAACTCTCGCCTCTACGGGTAGGTTTGCTTTTTTCTGCCTAACAAGCGGGAGCAACTCCAATACTTCCTCATCGGAAACGAGCGCCCGTACTTGTATGGTTAAATTCGTTCCCTCCGCTGTAACAGGGTCTATTTCAATTTTCAGCGGGCGAGAGTATGATATCTTCCTCCCTTTTACATCCAAGCCTTCGGTTAGCAAAACTCTTGCCTTGCCCTTAACTGCAAAAGTCTCGTTGAGTGCGTAAAGCTCTCTTGCAATCTCAGTTATGTTTGAATCTCGTTCAAGCACAAGAGCAATTTCGCCTTTGCTGATGGGGTTTGCAAATGCAAAACGCGAATCGCGTGAGAGTTTCATGAGCAGCTCTTCGCTTCCATTCACAACCAAGATGTTTTCGTAGCCTATTACTATTGCGTTCAGCTCTGCAAAAACGGGTATGGTTTCGTTGAGAGTTTTGTTTTGTTCCTCACTACTTTGGCTTTGCCTTCCACCTAAAACAAGTGGTTCAAGTATAAACGCAAGCACTATGAGTACAACCACTATTTTTATTATATTTTCCTTTGTTAATATAGTCTCTCCATTATTCGCCATGTGTGTTTTGGGTGAAAAAAAGGTTATAACATTAACGCAATCGGGGGTTTTTGGTATGGCTTTGCAAAACGGTGATTTCGTAGAGATAGAATACACGGCAAAAAAGGCTTCTGATGGTGTCGTTTTTGATACGACAGATGAGGCAAAGGCGAGAAGTGCTGGGATATATGCAGAGAATACACGGTATGGTCCCTTACTCGTAGTGGTGGGGAAGGGGCATGTTGTAAGCGGGCTTGATGAAGCGCTTGTTGGCATGGAAGTTGGGCAGGAGAGGAGTGTTGAAGTTCTTCCTGAAAAGGGTTTCGGGAAAAAGGACCCGAAACTCCTCCGCGTTATGTCCCTTAATGAATTCAGAAAGCAGAGGATAGAACCATATCCTGGCATGCCAGTCACGCTTGATGGTATTTCTGCTGTTGTGAAGAGCGTGAGCGGCGGCAGGGTGATGGTTGACATGAACCATCCGCTTGCAGGTGAAAAGCTCATTTATGATGTAAAAGTTGTTAGAAAGCTTGAGACAGAGGAGGAGAAGATAAGGGGGCTCCTCTCCTCTGAGAAATTGGATGGCGAGATAAAATTTGGGGATGTTGTTACTATAAGTATTAAGAATGCAAAAAATGATGTTTCGTATTTTATAGCGAAGTCAAACTTTCTCCGAAGGCTTTTTGAGCTTATGGACATGAAGAAGGTTAGAGTAGTTGAGGATTTCGTGAAAGACGAGAAAAAACCGACTGAATCGGAGAATGAAGAAAAGCAAGCTGAAACAGAAAAAGAGAAGACGGATTAGTTAGCAGTTGTTCTTCTTCCCATTGCATTTTTTTGCGCTTTTGCATTCGCAGGGTTGCGCTTGGGATATGGCAAGCGTTGCGCATTCCTTCTCAATTCCAGCTCCTCGGATGTCAGTGGGCTTACAGAGACGGCGCTTGTGGTTGCGGTTATCTCTTTTCCTCTCGCACCGACTATCACCACGCTTTCTCTCGCTTTTATGCTAACATCTCCATCAACATTTTCATCAACATACACGGCGCTTTTTTCCGCATCTATCAGCAACCTGCCCTTCTCGGTCGGTTTTACGAGGGCTCCTTTCTCCTTATCTATAAACTCCCCCAATAGGTCCGTGTAGTCTGGGCCCATGCTTTCAAGAGCCCTCACTGCTTCAAGCGCGATATCCGATCCAAGAGGTATATCGTGTTTTTTAAATAGAATGACGATGTTGTTCGCTACATCGAGTTTTCTCTCATCACTTATATATCCTCTTGCACACATTTTTCCGAGAGCGCGGATTGCTGCAGCAACATTCTTCTCGTTTTTCGGCAGTTCGCCGCCATCCTTTGCCTCCCATTCTGCCCCAAGAACAACATCAAGCAGAGGCGCCCGCGCGTTCTCGCCCATACGAGAGGTAGAGATTGAAAGTAGTGAAAGAATTGTCTCATCACCTTCGTACCCAAGTCGTTTACATGCATCCTCAGCAACACGTTGGAATCTTTTGCCGAGCATTCCAAGAGCGCCCGCTGCCAGGACGGAGAAAAACTTGCGTTTATCATTGAAAAACTGTATTAGAAAATCCATTTCCTGCGGCGTTCCGATTTCTCCCAGAAGAGGAAGCAATTTGTGCGAGCCTGCACTGCGTTGCACTATCTCGTTTCTTATTTCTCTTATGCTGTATGGGGCAAGTGTTTTAAGCCCTTCGTATGCCTCCCTATGTACGTAGCGTTTAGAAGGATCAAGAAGCGCAATAATTAGAGGTTTAACCGCCTCAGAATTTCCACTTGCGCCGAGAGCAATAGCGGCGAATTTTGCAACTTCA
This sequence comes from Candidatus Micrarchaeia archaeon, assembly GCA_038874215.1. Classification (GTDB taxonomy): domain Archaea; phylum Micrarchaeota; class Micrarchaeia; order Burarchaeales; family JAVZCV01; genus JAVZCV01. Next base: position 44,781 of record JAVZCV010000001.1, read on the forward strand.
TGGCTGTATCCGTTTAGTAGTTTTATAAGATTATTCACATCTCTCAACCTGCCGAGGGCGCTTAGCGCATCTTCCTTATACGCATAGTTATCATCTTCTATTAGTTCAAGTAGTATTGGTATCGCATTTTCAGCGCAGTTAACAAGACCGTCAAATGCGGCTTGCCTTATCTCGTCGTCATTTGAACGTGTATATTGCAAAATTTCATTCGGTTCTCCTCTAAACGAGCGCAGCTCTTCGATTCCCCTTCTTCTTTTTTCCCATGGGTCACGGCTTTTAAGCAGAGTGTTTAGATTAACCTTGTCCCCGGTAGCTGCAATCTGAAGTTTTAGGCTATTTGCGTTTTTCCTTTCACTTTTAGGCGCCCGCCTCAAATCAATTTCACCTCTGCTGAAGCCCTTAGCCCGTGCGTATATGTCATTTATCCTCGGTTGGCTAGCTTCAAGGATCCTCGGTTGGCTAGCTTCAAGGCGGCAAGCACGGGAGAGATATGCAAGAATGAGTTGCTCTCCAAGAGTTATGTCTATCCCTTTTGTTTTTGCAAGGCGTGCGAGCATGACCGTCGCGATTATGGCATCGTGGGAAACTACGGGCGGGACTGGTTCTGCCCTTCTAACCATCAGTATGCCGTCGTCTTTTCTTTTTGTTTTTTTAAACGGAAGTGTGAAGGTTTGACCATTTTCGCATAGTGAGAGGTATTCTCTGCTAAAAAGGAAGAAACTGGTTTCAAATTTTTTAGAAAGTGCTTTGATCGCTTCAACCGCATTTTTGTGGTTCAAGTTACACATTTTTGCGAATTGGATTGCATCGTCTTTCTCTATAAAAACAAGCGCAACCCGACCCTGTAATAATCCTAAGTTGGTCATTTGGGCTATGTTTATATCGTTGTATTCTGCGTGGTATTCCATTGTTGCGAAGATGGGTGAATTAATCCCATTAGAAGCGTTGGCGATTTGCGAGGATATCGGTGCGCTCAGGCGCGTGAAAATTGCAGTCGCATTTTTCAATTTTCCAACATGCCCCATAACTTCTTCTAACGATAACTCGTCTCGGGGTGTGTCAAAACGAGCGTTTTGTTTTCCGCTTATGACAACTCTTGTTATTCCCTTGCCACGTGGTAGAATGAGCTCTATTGCCTTTACGCCTTCCCTTGGTAGTTTGTGGGCTCTCGCATATAATCCTTCCCGCAGTTCATCGCTTGCCTTTGCCATTAATGTTATATCTATGCTTCCATTGCCTCGCAGGTATGCGAGTGCAAGAGCTACGCCAGCAGCGCCGCTTATATCCTCTGCACTCCTTCCGCTCATCGTTCCTGTTCCATGTGCCATCGCTGTATCAAAAGCATTAAGACCAACCACATCAGGCATGCACACTATCTGGGGGCTTTCATCACTCCTTTGGTGTATGGCCTCTGAGAGTTTGAGGACGGCACTCACGGGGTCTAATACGGTTGGCATGAGAACACCAGAATATGTATATTTATTTTAGTTTTTGGGATTTTTATTGGTTTCCCTGAGGGATAGGCGTAAGAAAGCAGTAGAGGGTTGTTACTCGGGTTCGTATCGCGTTGATAGTTCTGCGATTGCAACGTGTTCTAGTTTTGTTTCCTTCTCATCATAGTAGACGTAGATTTTGCCTTTGTAAGTTTCTCCTACGTTTCCGCTCGTGACTACTTCGGCGCCAGCAGAATCAAGCTCGCAGCACTTCAGCTTCGTTGTATCCGCCAGGATTTCAGCATCGCTTCCGCTTTGTATCGCTATTCCCGTTCCGCCTATCTCCGCCTCACTTAGGGCGCACTCATCTTTTAGGCCCTCTATGTTTTCTTTTGTAGGCTGGATATCTCTCTGCGTGCAACCGATAGCCTTTACCCGTATCGTCTTCCCAGTCAGTTGTCCTATTCGCAGGCTAAGCTCGCCCTCTGTTGTGACTTTATATGATGCACAACTTAAGCCAGGTGTTCTGAAAGAGCATGCCAGCGGCTGGCTTGGATTTAAAACGCCTATATAAAAGAGAACTGCAATTACTATTATGAGAACCATGACGGCCCAGCCATATGTGGTTAGATATTCCAAAGCGGCTTGTGCCTTATGAAAACGCAAGTTACCACCCCACTGGTATTAGATTGTAATTATTCAAATCATCAGCCTTTTTTAAACTTTGCTGATAGGTTTATATAGGTGATCAATTGAGGGGATTGCGCTCCGATAGGGTTAAGGTTGGAATAGAGCGTTTGCCGCACAGGGCGCTTTTCAAAGCGCTCGGTGTTGTTGACGATGAGCTTAAGCAGCCCTTGGTAGCAATAGTTAATTCATGGAGCGAGGTTGTGCCAGGGCATATACATTTACAAAAGCTTGCAGATGCGGCAAAGCTTGGCGTTGCATACGCAGGCGGAACTCCGCTTGAATTCAACACGATAGGTGTTTGCGATGGGATTGCGATGGGCCACACAGGTATGTTTTACTCTCTCCCAAGCAGGGAGCATATTGCCGATTCTGTTGAAATAATGCTCAACGCCTATCAGTTTGATGCTGCCGTTTTCATACCTTCATGCGATAAGATAGTCCCAGGCATGCTCATGGGTGCTGCACGCGTGAACATACCTTCAATTTTCATAACGGGCGGGCCGATGATGCCTGGCTATTTAGGGAGCAAGCCGCTTGATGTAATAAGCGCTTTTGAGGCTGTTGGGGAATATAAAGCAGGCAGAATAACAAAGGAGGAGTTGCTTTGCGTTGAGGACAACGCATGCCCTGGTGCGGGCTCTTGCGCTGGGCTTTTCACTGCAAACACGATGGCTTGCATGACTGAAGCGCTTGGTATGTCCCTCCCTGGTTGCGCTACGTGCCATGCTGTTGATGCGAGGAAAGTGAGGTATGCGAAGGCATCTGGGGAGCAAGTCGTTCATCTTCTACGTAAAGGAATAACACCGCGGAGAATAATGACGAGGTATGCGTTTGAAAACGCCATAACGGTTGACATGGCGATAGGCGGCTCTACGAATACAATCCTACACCTTCAGGCGATAGCAGAGGAGGTTGGGGTAAAACTTCCATTGGAGCTTTTTGATAGGATAAGCAGAAAAACTCCACACCTAATCAACCTCAGGCCTGGTGGGAAGCACACGATGCTTGACTTTGATAGGTATGGGGGCATTCCTGCGCTTATGCAAGAGCTAAACCTCCACACGAGCGCACTCACGGTTACGGGAAAGACTGTTGGGGAGAACCTGCGCGCATGCCAGATAAAGCCAGATGGGGAAGTAATAAGGTTTAGAAAAAATGCATATTCAAAGGAAGGGGGAATTGCCGTTTTGAAGGGAACGCTTGGCCCCGAAGGCGCAGTTGTTAAGCAGACTGCCGTCTCTGAAAGCATGATGCGTTTCGTGGGTAAAGCGCGTGTTTTTGACTCAGAGGAAGAGGCAATGAAGGCAATAATGGATGGAAAAATAGAGAAGGGGGATGTTTTGGTAATACGCTATGAGGGGCCTTCGTATGGAATGCGTGAGATGCTATCGCCAACATCGGCAATAGTCGGGGCTGGCCTCTCTTCGCATGTCGCTCTTATAACAGATGGTAGGTTCTCAGGTGGGACGAGAGGCCCGTGCATCGGTCATGTTGCGCCTGAGGCGGCAAAAGGGGGACCGATCGCACTCGTGCAGGATGGCGATGAGATACTTATAGATATAAAAAGAAGGAAGCTGGACCTGCACGTTCCTGAAAGCGAGCTTGCTAAGCGCTCTCCGAAGATTCCGAGAGAACCGCTTCCATTAATAAGGCGCTATTTGGGCTAGCGCCAATTTCCCTTATGGGTTTAGCCTTCCCGTCTGTATTACCTGCTGTGTCAACTGCCTGCTTATCTCCTTGCTTCCTTCCACGTCTGGCTGGTCAAATGGGTTCACGTTCCTGAGAAGAGCCGGATAGACTCCGAAGGCATAGTGAAAGAATGCAAGAAGTTCACCAACGCTTTTTTCTGTTATTTCGTTAATTTCCACTGTTATTGTCGGTATGCCGCGATTGCGTGCATCTCCACGTGTTCCTAAATACTCAATTTCAAGAGCCTGGCCATACGTGAGTTTTTTCATATCGCCAAGCCGTGTCCCAGAGACAGTCAAATTTTCAATTTGTTGTGGCGCTGAAATCGGAACGTCTACATCCCTATTTTTAACAACAAAAAACAGGCCAGCCATGTTTCTCTTCCCGCCAAGGAATCGTGTATTCGTGTGATGCTGCGATTCTGGCCCTGTAACGCAGAGTATCGTCTGGCCTCTTTCGAGTTTCGCAGAACTTTCATGCATGAGTTGCATTATGAGAGTTGCCGCCTCATCAAGCTGATGAGAGTACATGGGCGTAAAAATGGTATCTATTTCGTTTTTAATTTCAAGTGCTCGTAAAGTTGCGGCAAGCTGGAGCGCTGGGTTCTCATCAAATGGCGATGTTGGACCCACGCGCTGGTACATTTCTCTCGCACCCTCGTCAATTTGCTGTATGTCAAGCCCCATCATTCTTGCGGGGAAATATCCGCATGGGGTTCTTCCTGAATAACGCCCACCGATGCCGTCGGGTATTTCCAGAATATCTGATGCGACACCCATTCTTACTGCAATATCATACAGCGTTCCCTTTCCCCTTGTTGTTATCGGAACGAAGGGGTAGCCATCTTGTAAAAATGCCATAGAAGTCTGCAGAACGCTTACGGTAGTTCCTGATTTGCTTACAGGAATAATTAGCGTATTTTCTGGTTTACAGTTTCTCTTAACGTAGGCGATATCAATTGGATCAACAGTATCCAAGAAGTAGGCCTTTCTTTCTCCGCCGATAACACCGAGCGCGCGGTAGAAGAACTTTGAACTCGTTACAGAGCCACCGTTCCCTATTACAACTATGTTTTCAACATAATCGTATTTGCGTGCCAGTTCTTCAATTCTCTGAAAATCGCTTTTACCCCCTTTTAATTCCAGCGGACTGTAGAGCTGGAAAATTGGAATTCCATTTTTTACGAAGTTGTCAACCTCCTCGTATCCCTTCGCGCCATGCCCGTCAAATTTGTATCCTGCTGAGAGCTGTTGGGGTATGAGGCTTATTTCGTTTCGGAGCAGTCGTTTTACCTCCGCAATTGGAATGATGGCGTCGCTCAAATCAACGCGCAGAGATATGCGCCTTGTTGGGAATTGGATGTGGGAAAACTCGTCTGCGCGTCGTTGGGCGGTTCGCCCTCCTGCTTGTGTTCTTATTGGTTGCAATAACATCCGACCACCCCCGAATTTATAGAAATTGACAAATTGATGTTTCTATAAATTTTTATAAAGGAGTGGCTTTCGTTTTTGCGCGAGAATGCTGACGTTATTTAAAATTTTCTGCAGAAGTAGGGTTATGCTTAAAAAAATATCGGGGAGGGTTTACAGGTGCGGCGACAACATAGACACGGATGTGATAATACCCGCACGTTACCTTAACATTACAGAGCCGTCAGAGCTTGCTAAGCACGCAATGGAGGACCTGGATACGGATTTTGCAAAGAAGCCGCATGACATAGTTGTTGCGGGCGAAAACTTCGGGTGCGGTTCTTCTCGGGAGCATGCGCCGATTGCACTGAAAGCGAGTGGCGTGAAGGCGGTTATTGCCAGATCTTTTGCACGCATATTTTTCAGAAATGCGATAAACATAGGGCTTCCTGTGATAATGTGCGAGATGGCTGGTGAAATAGGAGAGAGCGCTGAGATAGATTTTGAGAGGGGGGAGATAAGAAGCGGGGGGAAGGTTATTCGGTTCGGAAAATTTGATAGGAGCGTTGAGGAGATAATAAGTGCGGGCGGGCTCGTTGAGATGTTAAAAGCCAAGCTGAAAGGTGGAGAGAAGAAGGCATGCGCCCGCCAGAATAAGAAGCATTCCCGAAGCACGGACTAAGAAGCGGTACCACGCTGTATGAATCGGCTTTTTGCCGAGTTCTATGAAAATGAGAAAAACGCCCTCTACAAACAGCATGGCAGACCAGAAGCCGAGTGGGAAGAGTGCGGAGCAGAAAAAAGAACAAACCGCATGGGCGTTCAGCATGAACGCTCCCCCCGCGCTTGCCCAGAGAATATAAACAAAGGGGTTGAGAAGGTGGACTGTGAGGCCTCGCATGAAAGAGCTTTTTGCGTGTTCTATGGGGGGCAATGCGTCATTCTTTTCCTCGGCTTTTAGCGTTTTGAAACCCAGTTGCATCAGATATAAGGCGCCGATGAAACCGAGAATGGATTGTAATATGCGGGGTGTGGCTTGAAGAACAAACGCAATAGGGATGATGACGAATAAATCAGCAAATATTTGCGAAAGAATGACTGCAATTCCGGAACGCCAGCCGCGATGGGCTGATTCGGAAATAAAGAAAAGCAGGCTCGGGCCTGGTGTAGAGACGATGCTAAACCCAACAAAAAAGCCGAGCGTGAAGAAAGTGAGCAAGTGCATGTGGCGGATGTAGGCTATGTAATTTAATAAATCGTACAGTAGAAATTTATGAGCAAGGTGGTCGGATGCCAACGATAACCGAGAAGATACTCTCAGAGGCAAGCGGAGTAGAGGCGAGAGCGGGCGATATAATAACTGCGAAAATAGACTATTCGCTCGCAAACGATGTGACAGCGCCGCTCGCTATTGACAAGTTTGAGGAGCTGGAAAAAGCTGGCGCTAAAATATGGGACAGGAACAGGATCGTGATAGTGCTTGACCACTTCACCCCTTCAAAGGATATAAGGACGGCTGAGATATGCAAAAAGGTTAGAGAATTCGCACGAAAGCATAGGCTTAAGCATTTTTATGAAGGCGGGGAGGCGGGCATAGAGCATGAGCTGCTCGTTGAGAAGGGGATAGCGGCACCTGGTAGGGTAATCGTAGGCGCTGACTCCCATACATGTACGTATGGAGCAGTCGGCGCTTTTTCAACGGGCATAGGAAGCACTGAAACAGCGGGTGTTTGGGCAACTGGCGAGCTCTGGTTCCGCGTTCCAGAAAGCATAAAATTCGTATACGAAGGGAAACTTGGGAAGCATGTTTATGGGAAGGATCTCATACTTTACACGATAGGGGAGATTGGAGTTAACGGTGCGCTTTACAGGGCGATGGAATTTTCTGGAAGCGTTATAAAAAAACTTTCATTGCCGCAGAGGCTTACTATGGCAAACATGGCGGTAGAGGCTGGGGCGAAGAACGGCATAATAGAGGCTGATGAAAAAACGTTCGCATACATCGGCATGAAGCCGAATAAGAACAGCGTTTTCAGGAGCGATGAGGATGCGGAGTATCTGAAAACATATGAATGGGATGTAGGCGAAATTGAGCCACAGGTTGCATTTCCGCATTTGCCGAGCAACGTCAAACCAGTCAGCGAAGTTGGTGATATACCAATAGACCAAGCAGTCATAGGCTCATGCACGAACGGAAGGCTTGAAGACTTGGAGGTAGCCGCACGCATACTGAAAGGCAGGAAAGTAGCACGGGGGGTTAGGCTACTCGTTTTTCCCGCTACTCCGAGAATATATCGCGAGGCTGTTAGGAAGGGCCTTTTTGAGATATTCCTAAAAGCGGGTGCGGTAATATCGCCACCCACGTGCGGCCCTTGCCTTGGCGGGCATATGGGCATTCTTGCATCTGGCGAGGTTGCGATAAGCACAACGAACAGAAATTTCGTTGGGAGGATGGGGCATCCAGAAAGCAAGGTTTATCTGGCTTCGCCCGCAACCGTTGCGGCAAGTGCAGTGATGGGAAGGATAGCAGACCCAAGAGGATTTGGGTGAGAGTTTGAGAAGCCCAACCGCATTGCTTTTCGCTCTTTTGATTTTATCCATTTACATTAGCGGATGTACTGGCGGGGAAGATGCGATGGATCTCGTACCGGCAACGGCAAAAACAGTTGTTGTTTTCCGCCCCAAAGAGCTCTTAGAAGACCCTTATTTTAGGATGTTTTACAACGCTAAGAGTCGGATGTCGCTTTCCATAGATATTGAGAATTTTGAGACAGAGAGGGGCATAGATATGGGTAGCGTTGAGAAAGTCATCATTTTCAACGATAGGATAAGGACGCCTATGAGCGATGCAGACGGTTATGGGGCTACTATAATTAGGGGCGGAATAAATATAGATAGGATAAAGGGGAAAATGGAGGGCAAGGGTCTATTGGGCTCTGAACAATACGGCTCTTATACGCTATATTTTGTTATGCAGACGTATTTCGCATTCGTAGATGATAACACGGTTGTCGTTGGCTCTAAGGATGCTGTTGTTGATGTCCTTGATGTTAAAATGCGCAAATCTGTTGGACTAACGAAAACGTCTGTTTATTCGTCTGTTTTTAAGACTATCAACAAGGGTGCGCCGATACAGGTTTTGGGCTCAGCTGAGAGGCTGGCTGATATCGGTTTGAGCTTGCCTTCCGATGGGCCGAAACATGCTTTTGATTTTTTTGCGATAACTGCAGAAAGAGAGGGTGGCGATGTGGTTTTCACTTCTCGTGTCTTCTGCCTTTCAGCGCAGGAGTGCTATCGGTCAATCTCGGATTATAGAAATGAGGTTGCGGGCAACAACAAATATGCGAGCATAGCGGAGCGTTCCTCTATTAGTATTGATGATGAGGGTATAATCACGGCAACAGTAAGGGCTAATGTTAATGAAGTTTTAGAATACCTGAAGCAAGCTCCCACATGAAGGGTACGTTTATAAATACGGGCTACGTTTTCTCTAACGATGGTCTCATGAGATTATTCGCGCTTATTTTTGCTATCGCTCTTTCAGGGCTTGCCCTCGCTGGCTCTTGCCCACCTGGGATGAAGGACTGCTTTCTTTGTGGGGGCGTCGGCGGCATACCATGCACAACGAATTGCACTGGAAAACATGTGCCTGGGGTTGGGAACGTTGCTTGTGAATGCCCTCAGGGAGAGCCTTGCGTATGCCACTGCCCTGTCGGGGGTGGTGGAAGTGTGGCGGGGGTAGGTGAGGGTGGCATGCCAAAGGCGGGTGCAAGGCTAACATACTTCACGGGGGAGGTTTATGTGCGGATGTCAGGTGGTGGATGGGCGAGGGCTACGGAAAACATTCCCATTTCCGAGAATTCGGCAATAAAAACAGGTAAAAATGCAAGGGCTACGATAATATTTGACGATGGTTCAAAGGTGTATATGGATGAGAATGCTGAGATTGCTATGAAGGAGCTGGAGAGGCCAGCCGGAAAAAGCACTCTAAATATTGTTGTAGAGCTTGTGAAAGCGGCGATATTCTCTGATGTTACGAGGAGAGATGGGACTAAGTTTGAAGTAAAAACGAGTGTTTCCGTACCCGCTGTTAAAGGCACAAAGTTCTCTGTTTATTATGATGATGTTGGAAAGCAGGCGGTCGTGAAAAGCATTGAGGGCACAGTAACTGTGCCAGACAGGTATGGTCATTCAGTAGAACTCAAAGCAGGCGAGATGGTGGCGGTGACGGAAAAGGGCGGTTTGGGCGCAGTTGAAAAGTTTGATATGGAGGCAGAGGCAGGAAAATGGGGCGTATCTAAAGGAGGTTGCTGTTCTTCTGCTTTGATACTGCTCCTATTTGGGGTTTTAGCGGCATTGCAACGCTTATGAGGAACTCGTGAAGCATATGATTAATAAGCAGGTTTCACATATGGGGTCATTATGAGATACGCCATATATTTTTTTCTCGTATTCATTCTGCTGGGTTGCTTATCCCAACCAGTTCAAGAAAAGTCAGGATATGTCTGCCCAGACGGCAGAGAAGTTAAAAACCCTTCGGAATGTGTGCCAGTTTCTGTATATACCTGCCCGAATGGAGTGGTTGTTTCTGATCCTTCAAAATGCCCTAAGGAAATTTACACATGCCCTACGGGAGAGAGGGTTGCCGACCTTTCTCTCTGCCCGCCGAGATGCAGGGAGAAAGGTTATAGGTGCGATACTGATCTTGATTGTTGTGAGCCCTTGCGTTGCATGCAGGGATACTGTGAGCTTATTGAAGTGCGCAAACCCTCCGCAAACCAGACAGCAAACAAGACAATAGATGTGGTAGAAGATATGAAGGAGAGAATAGCGCTCGCATTCGCGAACTATTCGCTTAAAGTTTCTGATGAATGGGGGCAGGCGGATGAGGGCTCGCCTCTCCTTGTAGGTGTTGATTTACGCGGTACGAGGTATGCGCGGTATTTTGCAGAGGTTTTTAATAGAAGCAATAAAGTCGGGGAGGTTCATTTGATTATATACCGAGAAAATGCGCCAAGCATACAGAAGGTAGAGGAGAACCATCGTGTCTATTCGCCCTCTATAAGCACTGATGTGGGCTATGCAAAAATAGGTAATAAAACTGCCCTGATTGTTATTAAGCATTTTTCCGCACCTCTGGGAAGGAGGCTTTACACTAGAACTACCGACGTTCTATTCGGTAATTTAAGGGTTGTATATATAACGGAGAAAAGTGGTGAAACGCCAACGCAGTATGTTCAGCCGCTTGATGTTTATCTTGCTTCGGCCTGTTAATGGACTCGCCGGGAATTGAACCCGGAGTCTCTGCCTTTTGCTAAACTTTTTTGAGCAGTTTTTGATCAACCCAAAAAAGTTTGTGCGAAGGCAGCGTCTTACCATTCGACTACGAGCCCTGATGATTGTATTTATGTGGTTAAATTTTAATCACTACCATTATGGTTGCTCGCTATCTTTTTGGCGGGTATGCCGCCTACAAAGGAGTTGGGCTCTACATTTCTGTTTACAAGCGAGCCTGCCGATATTATTGCATTATCTCCGATAGTAATGCCAGGCAGGACTATTGAGCGTGCCCCTATCAGGACGTTTTTGCCTATTTTTACCCTCCCCGCCCTCCATTCGTTGGGAAGAAATTCGTGCGTTAGGATGAGCGCATCGTAGCCTATTATCGTATTATCTCCGATTTCAATCAGTTCTGGGAAGAAAACGTCAAGCTGTGCGCAAAGTCCGATTGCCACGTTTTTGCCAACTTTAACTCCAAGAAGAGTGTAGAGAGCATTCTTAACTGCGAGGGACGGTATGTATTTGCAAATCTCTAGAATGATGAAATTTATACCGAGCCGAATGGGATTTCTTACTCTCCACCATTGCCACAGCGAATTTCTACCTTCTGTCCTATGGCATTCTATATTCCTTCGCATCCGCTTCCCTGTCTATTTCTTCTTTAAGCCTCGCTCTATGAAAACTTTGTGCAGTTTTTTTACAGCGCTTGGCACATCTTTGTTCTCTATAACCACAGAGATGTTTCGCTCTGATGCACTCTGGGATATGCCTATTACGTTTATCTTTTCTTCTGCAAGGGCATCAAAAACGCGTGCCGCTGTTCCTACTTTTCCCTTCATTGCGCTCCCTATAACGGAAACAACGCCAACATCTTTCTTTATTTCTATGTTCCGTTTCCCGTTCGTGTCTTTTATTATCCGCTCAACTTTTTCAAGATGCTTTGAATCAACAACGATAGATATCTCCCCGAATGAGGAGGATTCAACAAGAAGAAGCGGGTATATGTTCAGCCTCCCGAAGCCCGCTATCATCGTCGCAAACTCCGCCATCATTTTTTCGGAGTAGCCGAACATGTCTATCATCGCGGCGTTTTTCACTGCGCTGACCACAAGGGTATCCGTCTCATCGTTGCATATCATCGTCCCTTTACCGTGTCCATGGAAGTTCTTTATGAGTATGGGGATGTTTGCTTCAACTGCGGGTGCTATCGCTTTTTCATATATAACCTTTGAGCCGTAGTGGGCTATCTCAAGCGCATCGTTGTAGTGTATTTTTTCAACAATGCGAGCATTCTCAACCAGCTTCGGGTCTGCCGTCATAAGACCATCAACATCTTTGTACAATGTAACCCCGCACTTAAGTGCGGCTGCAACATACGTGGCCGTGTAATCTGAACCTCCCCTGCCGAGGGTTGTTATCTTTCCCTCCTTGCTCACCCCTACAAACCCAGGGATGACTGGAACGCCGTCAAATCCAAGAACTTTTTTTCGTATAAGAGGCTTGCTTTCGTCCAATATTGTGGCATCCTTGTAGTTGTTGTCTGTTATTATGTACGAGCCTATGTCAGAGAAAGCCTTTGCATTTATTCCTGCTTCGTTCAGGTATGCTGCCATTATCTCAACAGAAAGCCTTTCCCCAAAAGAAACGATTTTGTCGTGTATGCTCGGAGTCACCTCCCCGAGATATCGTATTCCCGTAAGCGTGTTTTTTATCTCGCTGAAATGAGCGTCAAGCCTCTCTATAACATCCTGTGGCTTTTTTAGATTCCCGAGTGCAGAGTAGTGCTTCATCTCTATGTCCCCTATTTCAACCTTTCCCGCAAGCGCTTCGTTTATTTTCTGTATGAGAAGGTCGGTAACGCCTTTGAGCGCTGAGAGAACGAGGACAGGCCTTTTTGTGCTCCGCACTATCCGTATTGTTTTTGCCAAATCCTCTTTATCAGTAAGGCATGAGCCTCCGAACTTCAAAACCTCCATTGCTCCACCTCCAGCCATTGGTTGAGATTTTCATTTGCTTAAAACAGTTTAAAATTTTATGGGTATACAACTCCTCCCTGCGATTTTCTTATTGCGTGCGATATGAACTTCTCTGCAAGCTCTACTGTTCGCATGGGGCCGTATCCTTGTGAAAGGTATGATGCTATTGCAGACGCAAAAACGCACCCTCCTCCCCGCGTGCTCGTAGGGATGTATTGTTTACTAAAAACTTTGAAATTAGAACCATCGCGTACCACATCATAGATGCGTGCACCAGCTCGGATACCCTTTATAACCGCTGTTCTGCAAGGGAGTATAAGCGACGCTCGCTTTGCATCGTTTATGGATTTTACATCAATATTCGTAAGCCTTTTTGTCTCGTATAAATTTGGTGTTGCTACCATTACAAAAGGAAGGAGGTTTTTGCGGATTGCTTCCATGCACCCCCCTCTCATGAGCGCGCCGCCAGCCTGCGCACTCATTACAGGGTCAAGGACAGAAGGGATTTGCTTTTCTTTCAGAAAATCAGCAACAACATGGACGATTCTCACCGTCCCGAGCATGCCTATCTTCACAACATTTATTTTTTTTTCTTCGCAGACGGACTGGAGCTGCTCCTTTACAAAATTTGGAGTTAGAAATTTTACCCCTCTCACCCCATTTTTGTTTTGTGCCGTTATAGAAGTCAAAACTGTGCAGTAATCCACTTTAAGCTTCGTGAATGTCCTGATGTCGGCGCATATCCCCGCAGCACAGGAAGGATCAAAGCCCCCTATTGAGAGAACAGCCAACTAATCCACCCTCTTATTTGCGAAAATAGAGGATGAAGAAGAGGAAGAGAATGAGCATGATAAATCCGAGGATTATGGCGATGAATGCACTCCTTTGGCTCGTGCCGAAAACGATCGGTATGGGACCTATTAGTATTATGCCGCCAGCCTCTGCGCCTTCACCCTTGCCTGCGAGCATGGAGAGGAAAACAAGGGAAAACCCGAGAAGGATGAACGCGATTCCCAAGGGAAGCATGTTTTGCTCAAACATGTGTTGTATTTGGATGTTCAATTTTTTAAATTATGGGGGGATATTGTAGCAACTCGGTGGATTTATGGCGGAAGAGAGGTCTTGGGACGCTTGGAAAAAAAGCAGGGAGAAGTTTGAGAGATTAAACGAGCCTGTGTATAGGAGAAAAAAGGGCGCTTTGCAGAGGTTCATAGAAAGCATAAGAAAGTTTTTGGGGTTTTAGGTTTCTCGTTTTTTGGTATGAAGAAGTATGAAAAAGTAGGATTTATATATTGGTATAACCTAACTATAATTGGGATTAGCATGGGAATCGCTGCCAGCTTGCAAAGCGCAAACAGTGCGACGAAGAGACAGAATAAGAGGGTAGTGGGTGGAAGGTTGAGGTTTGCCGAAATTGAACCTCGTGGGTTTCGGAGGAAATTTTCAGTAGAGGGAGCAATAGAGGAATTCATGGCGGCTGGCGAGAAAGGCAGGAGGAAGATTGAAGAGATGGAAAGGATGGAGAGGGAGGAATTTGAACTGCAGAAAGTTGGGGAAAGAGGTTTTGGGGAGGTTACAGAAGTTATAGGAGTTCCGTCAGAACCGATGAGCCCACCAGTTGTTGGTGGTGGCGAGAGCCTGCTTGCCCAAGCATATTCTTTCGTAAACATTATCGCGGTTCTTGGCAGGCTTATGGGCGAGAGAAAAACTGAGAAGGCAAAGCCATAGCTAATGGTTTGTACTCATATTGGCATTATCCTTCCGCCATCAACAACTATAACCTGCCCTGTTATATAGTCGTTGCATGTTGCAAGAAAAAGCGCAACCTCTGCCACATCTTCGGGAGTTGCAAACCTGCGTGCGGGTATCGTTTCTATAACCCGTTTTCTTCTTTCGCCTTTCAGGTGGTTCTGCATCTCCGTGTCCGTATAACCAGGGGCGATTGCGTTAACCTGAATTATCGGTGCGAGCATGTTGGCGTATGTGCGGGTTAGGGATATCACGCCAGCCTTTGAGGCGTTGTAGTGAAGCGCTGCTGAAGAGCCCTTTATGCCCGCTGTTGATGCGATATTGATTATTCTACCCCCTCCCTGTTTTTTCATGATTGGGAAAGCGATGTGCGAGCAGAGGAAAACGCCCTTCAGATTAACAGCCATTATCCTATCCCAGTTCTCCTCATTTACTTCTTCAAGGGACTGGGCCCAGTGCGCAATTCCTGCGTTATTTACTAGTATATCAAGCCTTCCGCAGTCTCTGAGAACGATATCAAACATGTTTTTTACTTCTTTGCTTTTTGAAACGTCAGCCTTTATCGGTATTCCGCCTATTCTATCGGCGAGTTCTTTCGCTTCCTTCTCTGATTTGTTGTAGTTTATGATTACTTTTGCCCCTTCTGATGCGAATTTCTCCGCTATCGCTTTCCCGATCCCCCTGCTTGCGCCCGTTATTAACGCAACTTTTCCAAGAAGTTTTTTTCCTGCCATGATATTAAGAAGAGGTGGGAAGGTTTATCTGGTTTGCTATTCACTGGAAAATTACTCTTTCACCGCATTTTTATACCAAGAAAACAGCAACGACTACGCCGTGGAGCGTGGTGATATGAGCATAAGGATAAACATCGGAAATTTACGGTATGCGGATGTTGAGGAGATTGCAAGCGCATTCGGTGAAAACAAAAATATCTATATCAGAAAAGCGGGAGAGAATGTTGTCTTTGAGGTAGAGAAAGAGAGTGGGGTTTCTTCCAAATACGCCGAGGAGCTTGAACCTATCGAGTATATATCTGCAAGAAAAACAAGAGAAGGAGAATAGAAACCGTCAGCGGGCAAGCCCTTCCCCCTTCCTTTTTGCCATCGCCCACCCCCCCATCAACACATTGATTGTTAACACAGCTCTTCCCTGAGGGGCATGGGGGGTTGTTGTAAGCGCAACCTTCTTTTAGGACGCAGATGTTGTTTATGCATTCTTCGTTTGAAGCGCACGGCGGATTATCGTAGGCACAGCCGTGCAGCCTAACGCAGATGTTGTTTATGCACTCGGAGCCATACGGACATGGGGGATTGCCGTAAGAGCAGCCTTCTTTTAGGACGCAGATGTTGTTTATGCACGTGTGGTTCTCATCGCATGCAGGGCTGTTGTAGGCGCAACCCAAGTACTTCATGCAAGTGTTATTCTCGCAGTAGTGGTTTGGCGGGCATGGGGGGTTGTTGTAGGCGCATCCAACTTTTGCGATACACTCATTCAGCCTGCATGTTTCGTTTTCATTGCAGGGAGGATTCTTGTAGTAGCAACCCCTGTTCCCAACGTTTGATGCGTTGAAGGGAAATCCCTCGCTTATCACCCCACCTCTTACGATATCTATCAACTCCCTCAATGTCTGCTCTGTAAAAACACACTTATTTGACCTCAGAATATTGCAGCAAACCTCTATTCGGAATTTGGGGGCTTTGCTTGCTACTGCACTCTCAAGCTGTTGTGAAAGCTGTTCCCTGCATTCGTCCGCATTCACTATGTTGTTCGTTGGATCATGCGCATCTGCGTAGTAGGCTGATGCAACTGCGAGTGCAAACGCCTGCTCGCATCCGTGCTTCCCCTTTGCGATAAGCCTCCAATTTGCCCCTTCTTCCCATGCAGGGCAAGAAAGTGTCTGGCGGCAGTATTTTCCGTCTATCGCAGGGCAGCCTTGGAGCGCATCAACGCAGAAGCGCCTATGGGTATCGTTTAGCACAAAGTCGGGGTATGATGCGCCCTCGTCTATTCGTTCTTTGCATTCTGATGGGTAATATGTTAGGAGTATTGACTCGGCGATATACTGTTTAGTTATAGGTCCGTATGCCGATGCGGCGTAAAAAAGCGAGAGAAGAAGCAAAAGCGCAAGAGAGTTTCTCATTTTGCCATCCTCTTAGCAAGTTTTACTATTTTGGCGGCGATTTTGTTTATTTGGTATTTGGAGAGTGGAAGCCTCATCTTTTTCAGTATTTCTTTGTTTTTGGAAAAATCAGTGCTGAATTCGCTGTTCATTTTTACGAAATCCTTTGCGAGCGCCATTGCGATGTTTCTGCTCATCTGATCACCTCCATTATTCTATATAAACCACTCTGGCTCTGGAAGTATTTCCTTTTCAGCATCCTTAATGCTAACCTTCTTTCCGTCCTTTACAACATATCTTCCAAGCTCGGCAACAACGGTTGAATTCGGCGGGACATCCTTTATAACGAGAGCACCCGCACCTATTCTGCTGTTATCCCCTATTTTAACAGGGCCGAGGATTGTGCAGCCCACTCCAAGCACGACGTTGTTGCCTATTGTTGGATGGCGCTTTTTCCCCTTCTCATCAACCCACCAGCCATGCCCTCCAAGCGTAACGCCGTGATACATCATCACATCGTCCCCTATCTCTGTTGTTTCCCCTATCACTATTCCCATCCCATGGTCTATGAAGAACCGCTTGCCGATTTTCGCACCTGGGTGGATTTCTATGCCTGTTAGAAAGCGGTTTATCTGCGAAATAAGGCGGGGTATGAACGGAATGCCTAGCTTGTAAAGAAAGTGGGCAATTCTATGGAGGAATATTGCATGTATCCCTGGGTAGAGAAGAACCTCAAGCGAGTTTATGCCGTATTTCAGGGCAGGATCCTTATTGAAGGCAACCCGTATTGAATCAAGAACCATATGGTTAATTTGCGCATTAGTTATTTAAATTTCAGTGCAAGCGCTGGGGCGGGCTTCCGATGAAATTTCAGAGCACAAGCTTACAAGCACAGAGGAGATAATGATCGTGTCTGATGCGGCAAGGACCCACTCGAGCGAAGTTTATGTTATTTTCGGTAGAATTGTGCTATCGGCAGATGTGATTGCGCCAAACAAAAGGAGGATAAGAAGCTCGGGATAAGCGACCATATGCAAATTCTACTGAAGCGAAAATAATAAACCTGAGGATTGTTTTGGTATATATGCGGGAGCGCATAATACTCCACGTTGATATGGACCAATTCTTCGCAGCTGTTGAAATGAGGGAGAACCCAGCGCTCGCAGGAAAACCAGTTGTCGTTGGGGCAGACCCGAAGGGAGGGAGGGGGCGGGGGGTTGTTTCAACATGTAATTATGAAGCGCGCAAATTCGGCATAAGGTCTGGGATGCCAATCTCAGAGGCATACCGCCTCTGCCCGAATTGTGTTTTCCTGCCCGTTAATGCGGAGTTGTATTGGAGGGTTTCTGGAGAAGTTATGGAAATTCTGAAGGAATATGCGGATAGGTTTGAGCAGATTTCGGTTGATGAGGCATGGCTTGACATAAGTTCGCGCGTTGGGAGTTTTGAAGAGGCGGAGGAGTATGCGAAAAGAATTCAGAGGGATGTTTTTGAGAAAACGAAGCTAACATGCTCCGTTGGGATAGGCCCGAATAAGCTCATAGCGAAAATGGCAAGTGGAATGAAGAAGCCTAACGGAATAACTGTTGTGCCGCCCGAGAAGGTGCATGAATTCCTTTACCCTCTGCCGATTGACAACTTGTGGGGCGTCGGAAAAAAGACTGCAGAGATGTTTGAGAGGATGGGAATAAAAACGATAGGGGACCTTGCGAGATACGATGCGGCAAGGATTGTTGAGGAGTTTGGCGCATGGGGCGGTCAGCTGAAACTCTTCGCACAGGGAGTAGACAACAGTGAAGTTGGCGAAGAGTATGAACGCAAATCGATAGGAAGGCATCATACTTTTGAGAGGGATACGAAAGATGAGAAGATGATAAAAGAAGCTGTGGATGAGATGTGCAAGGATATAATAGGGGAGGCGCTCGCAAACGGTATTCTTTTCAGCAACATAACCATCATGGTGCGGTTCAGCGACTTTGAAACACATACAAGCTCAAGGACGCTCAAGATACCAACGAACGAATTGCAGGTTCTGAGGAAGAATGCGTGGGAGCTCTTTGCGCCTTATTTGAAAGATAGGCGATTAATAAGGCTCGTGGGCGTTCGTATTGCTAAACTTTTGCATGGAAAAGGGCAGAAGAGGCTTGGGGAATGGGTGTCGGATTAGCTCTTCTTTTTACGAAGAGTTATGAGAATCGCAGCGGCGATGAGAAAGGCGGATGCAAGAACCACGACTGCAATGAGTAAAAGAGAGGGGGCGGGGGCAGTCTCGGGCGGTTTCTCTGCTGGTTGTGAGGCGCTTTCCTGCTGTTGCACTGTTTGCATACACTCTTTATCGGCAGGATGCTGAGAGCAGAAATCGCGCACAAGCGGTTTTAAGTCTGCCCGCAAAAGCTCTTCATCCGTCGTGTAGTTGTGAAGACTCACGGCAGATAGATTGGAGTAGAATGGGAAAACCAATGTGAGGTTTTCTTCGTCAACAAAAACGGCTTTGAAGCCTTCGGGATTCCCGAATTCGCTGCTTTCTTCATCGGCGGGTAGAGTTTCGTAGAAGCGTATTCTGGGGTCGCGAATCCCGTATGCATTTATTATTCCTCCATCGGAATGGATTTTAAGCCTGAAATCTTTCCACTCCACTATGTGCTGTGGCGCATAGCCATATACTATCTTCTCGCTCAATATTGTGAATGTGTCGTTTTTTATGTTGATGCGCACTATTACGGCTTTTGGCGATTCGCTTGCATTCGTGTCCGCATACGCTAAGCTCGTGCAAATCATTATTCCGAATATCACAAGTGCAGCTTTTGAGAAATTCATAAACTACCTCCTTCCAGAAGCATATTCGCTAAAAACCCACCTCACGCGCCTTGCTCCGTACTCGTTGTACGGGCATACGCCATTTGGGTATGTACCGCAATCGCACTTCATCACAAATCCCTTTGTCCAATGCATCCAGAAACCTCCACCGCAATTTTCTCTTCTTTTATTATCAAGATTCCATTCTCGTGTTCCGAGCCCAAAATAGACATTATCGTCTGTCCCAGCATCGCGCACGTCTTTCGTCTTAACAATAACCATGATGGTCTTCCACTCACCAGGCGTGGTGGAATTCGGAAAATCGGGAGCATACCAGTATTTGCCCCAATTGCTTGCTTCTTCCCCAAGCCCGTAGGGAATCTCAGGGACATAGTTAATGCTGTCGTAGAAGAGTAAACTATTTACGTATACGCGCAGCCTTTTGGGTCGCCAGTAGTCGTCCCCGCCAAGCCGCAGGCCTATCTTCTTTATCTCTCCTATTGTGATGTTGCCCGGCGTGAGGTCAAACGTATCAGTTGCGTTTTTCCTGAACTTAGTTCCATCATCCCTAAGCCGCCATTCCTGCGTGCCAATATCAAAGAAAACATCGGAACTTGTGTCGTCTTCTTTACCTCCGCCCGTAGTTGTTATAACACGAAGAGATGTTATCCGAACATTGTTTGTCACAGGATCTGGATAGTCGGGGGCTATCCACTTCTCGCCTGAATCACCAGATTTGCCGAGGGTTGGGAGGAGGGGAATTCTTCTTGAACTGTTGTATATAAGTCTTCCATTAACGTAAACGCGTATCCATTCTGGCTGCCAAACTTTGTCGCCTATGTCAGTCAACAGACCTATTTCCGTTATCTCGCCTTCTTTCAAACCACTTGGTTCAAGTTCAAAGGTGTCAATCTGGCCGTTTTTGAATTCGTCAACTCCATCAGAATCAAGCTCCCAGTCGCGTGTTCCAACAGTGAAATAAACGTGCCCGCTATCCAAATCGTTGTTCGTTGCTGTGAGAGTTTTCACCTCAACACGAAGAGATGTAACGGTTGCCCCGAGTGAGCGCGGGCTCGGATAGTTTGGTGCAACCCATCTCTTTCCCCATCTGTTCCCGTCATCGTCAAGCCATATCCCTATATCGGGTTTGTATCCCTGCGAGTCGTATATAAGGTTGTAATCGGCATACACTTTTATCCACTCAGGGCGCAGTCCATCGCTTCCCTCCTTCCTAAGCGAGATGCTTTTTATTTCATTTTCGCGAATGTGTGTGAGGAGGTAGAAGCGGTCTTCTGCCCCGCGCTCAAAATCATTCTTGTCTCCGGGGCAGAACATCCAGCAGTTTTCAGCGTCCCATCCCTCGCGTCGCGAGTCGCTCTGGCAGTTTGATAGCGAGGAGTAGATGTTTGGGTATGGGTCTGGCTGCCAGTAGTGGGAATCGCAACAGTATTCGTCTGCAAGCCCGAAAAGCCCGTGCCCGCTCTCATGGACGAGCGTTCCGAGGCTACCAAATTCTGTTGAGAAAACGTTTCCGCTCGCATAATCCCTGCAACCCTCCCTATGGACAATAACGCCCCCATCAGCGTGTGGGCATACTTCGTTCCAGTCATCTGGGGCTCCCCAACTGCACTCGCCCTTGTCGTTTACGCTGAAAGAGGCGAATCGTGTGGTGTTGTAAACATAGAAGTTCATGTATCTCCTGCTTGCATTTATAGTCGGCTCTGCGAAGTAGCCGTTGTTTATCATGTTCTCGGCATCGGAGATAAAACCGCTCAGATTGCCAGAATACTCCCGTGTAGGTATAAAAACAACATCAATCGCCCTATCAGGCGTGCTTCCTATGTAAAGCGGGATGCATTGCGGGCAGGCTGGGCATGGTCCTCCGCAGTCTACGCCAGTCTCGTTCTGGTTCTTTATTCCGTCGTAGCATGTGGGGCATGGTTCGCATGGCCCTCCACAGTCTACGCCAGTCTCGTTCTGGTTCTTTATTCCGTCGTAGCACGTAGGCCGCATGCACCTGCCTCCTTCGCATCTCCCTTCGCATCTGTACGTCTCATGCAGTACGGAGCATGAATAGGGAGTGCCAAAGCCCCTTCTAATCTCTATATAATATTCCGTGAGATCTCGGGGTGGCGAACCACTGCAGTAGTCATCAAAACGAAGATTGACGGTCCCTGCAACGGCGTAGTTTCTGCCGCCGTCGCTGTCAACGCATATGCATGCACCTTCTCTACAACCATAATCGCAATGTATGGATGTGTTGGAAACCTGATTCTCTTCATCACAGTAGTATTCGTTCACGAAATCGTTGGTTAAACAGTAATCGGTGAGACCTCCCGAAGCATGGCCCGCTTCAAATTGGTTCAGGCCCTCATCAGAGTCTATGCAGGCACAGTGATCGCCTCGCACGCGCATGCTTCCGTTCAGCGTGAGCATTTGGGGGGCTCTGACACACTGCGCACACTCGTATGTCCTGTTCCGCACGATATTGCCGTCGCAGTAAAATTCTGCTATCGCAGTTTCGTTAATACATGTATCAAAATACTGCAGAGGTAGCGTTATTGTGCGGTTTTCATAGTCTATTACAGTAGAACCATTTACGGCGAAACCTGATAGGAAAGGCTTTTCTCCTCTATCGCTGTCGTGGCATCCTTTCGGCACATCAAGGCCCGGAATGCCAAAACTTCCTTCTACAGTGGTGTCATGATATCTGTCAAGTACAACAGCTCCGATATCAACGGAGCGGGAGGGTGCAACCATATCATAGGAGCAAGGTGATGAGTAACAGCGCGCAACAGCATTGCTATCTATGAAGATGAATATGGCTGCAATTTCGTCTGGGTCTGACGCCTCTACGGTAATATTGACCTCATCCCCCCGAGAGTAGTTTTCGGGCATTGTGAAGATGTGTATTGTGGCTTTTCCCATACCATGCCGACTGTCGCAGGCATCCCCTATCCCGTCATTATCTGCATCTTCCTGCCTTGGGTTGAATGTACTTCTACAGTTGTCGCACGCATCGCCCACTTTATCTGAATCTAGGTCCGCCTGTGTTGGATTGCTAAAGTTCAGACAGTTGTCGCATGCATCACCCACTCCGTCCCCATCTCTATCCTCCTGTTGGGGATTTGGAACGAGCTTGCAGTTATCTGCAAAATCAAAAATACCGTCGAAATCGTAATCGGTTTCGTCGCATAAATCGCCAACCCCGTCATCATCGCTGTCCTTCTGGTCAGGGTTGTATTTCTTAGGCAGTTGTCGCATGCGTCTCCAACTCCATCTTCATCAACATCCATCTGTTCCTTGTTTGAAACTTTCGGGCAATTGTCGTCTTCGTCTGGTACGCCATCTCCATCAGAATCTTTTAGCTGTTCGGCGACATATAGCGTGCATGCATGCCACTCTTCTGGTCCGAAACTTTCGCCAGAAGGGATGGAAATGTGGTACGAAGGCCAGATAACCCATGTGCCAGCCTTATCAAGAACACGAGAAGCATTAAACGTTATTGTCTCTCCGCTCTTCATGTAAGAATTACTCCGAGTGAAGCCGAAGGAGGCATCCTTCTTTTCAGGGTTGCGGGCTGCTGCGAATATGCCCTTTGAACCAAGTTGCAATTCTTCCTTACCGCAGTTTTTCATTTTGAATGTTACGAGCAGATAGTCGCCAACTTTTGGATTTGTGGGGCCAGAAACGGATAACTCAAAGATGCACATTTTATCCTCAGAAACGTCTGGACCTTTGTAGGAGCATAGAACAGCTCCGCTCGCATTTTCTGCGCAGAAAAAAATGAGGATAAAGAGGGATAATACAAGCCTTTTCATTTTGCACACGGTGAATTTTTTTAAGCCTTGGCATTCTTCTTCCTAAATCTATGCCATACGGCACGCAGGAGCACGTATACAACTATTAGCACACCACCGAGAACTGTGAATGGGATTGCAAAGCCTATAATCCCTACGAGTAGGATAAGCGCTACGTTTAGCGCACCTACGAATATGCCTCCGAGCCCGCTCAACGGGATTAAGAGTGTTCTATCTACAACAGGGCTTTCTTCATAAAGCGTTACATCAAGCGTTGAGAGAGTAGCCTGCCTTTCCATTTGTATCTTCTGCCCTGTCAGTGAGTCTATCTCATACTGCAACCGAACAAGCTCGTTTTCTATTTGCAGTATTTCTTCAACTTTCTCAGTTTTGTTGTATAATTGGAGGAGCCTTTCCCTCTGCGCCTCTTTGTTATTAAGGCGTGCAACAACATCTATATACTGGTTCGTTATATCCTGCGTATCGGTGCTCATGCTCTTCAATGTGCCGAGCTGCTTAACGAGCTCTGGAAAAGACTCAAATGAAGCTGGCGGGAGCTTTATCGTCAGCCTGTAATACTTTCTTCCGCCGCTCTCGTAGTAGTTTTTGGAATAAACATAGCCCTTATTCTCATTTGCAAGCCTTTCAAGCTGTGCTGTTTTCTCGGCGAGCTTTCCAGCCTCTACCTCAACCTCCATCGTAGCGGTTTTCACGAGCATTCTTCCAGAGGAATCGAGAAGCTCTGGGGGGATGTTGACTGGGGATTGAGAGCCGTATGTTGTACGTGCGAAAGTAGGGGAAGAAGCCGCAGTACCATATCCTGCCTGCTTTGATAGAGCGTATGTCTCTGAATCAGATGAGCCGATTGAGCGAGGGCTGAGAATGTCTGTGCAGCCAAAAAGCATCAGGGAGAAAGCAAGGGCAGAAAGAAGCAGTACATATTCTTTTGCTTTTGCCATTTTTGCACCTATTAGATAATATGTGAAAGTTTTAAAAAGCGCCCCCACTGGGATTCGAACCCAGATTACAGGCTTGCTCCACTGTGAGAAATGCCGGAGGCCTGCGTCCTGTCCTTTGGACGATAGGGGCTTATTACCACGATACGATACGCATATATAATTTTGTTGCGGTAGAATATGCCGTGCTCCGGTCGTCTAGCACGGATAAGGATGCAGGCCTCTCGTGGTTAAGGCCTGAGAAAGCCTGCGACCCGGGAGCCCTTTCTTTTCGCAAAAAAAGAAAGGCACAAGCGAAAAAGCATGGGCTGGGAATTCAAAGCAGTTGGAAAAGGTGCGCACTGGTGAAAATCCCGGCCGGAGCACTTTTATTTTATAGCTTTCCCAATATGCTCCATGCAATTCATCGCTGGCGTGAACGTAGAGTTTGAGGGGGCAGAAAAGGGCAAGAGGGTATTTCTAGGGGATGGAAACGTATGCTTTATCTTCGGAAACCCTGTAGAGAGGGGGAACGCTCTTTTCTACATTGAGGGCGAAGTTTTTGAAGAGCTTACAGATAGGATTTTCTCGGAATACGTTGATGGGGAATACTCTTGCATTTCAGTTGAGAACAACAGGCTTAGGGTTGCGAGGGATCCTCTCGGGACGAAAACGCTTTTCTATGCGCATTCGCAAGAAGGGATTATTTTCGCAACGGACACCCTGCATATAGAAAAAAATAGTACGCAAGCGCGTGCGTTTCCGCCAGGCTGTGTGGGTTGCTATGATTGCGCATCGGGAACCTTCAGCATGAGAAAGGTGAGGGCCGTACACATAGGTGAGAAGTATTCAGGAGAAGATGTGGCAAAGAAGGAGCTTAAAAAATCTATTGAAGAAGCAGTAAGAAAGCGCGTTCAGGATAAGCGGAGAGTGGCGGTCATGTTCTCTGGCGGGGTTGATAGCACGTTAATCGCCTCGCTTGCATCACGATGGGCAAATGTGCTCCTTATTACTGTTGGTGCAGAAAATTCTCCTGATGTGTTGTGGGCTGAGAAGGTTGCGGGTGAAATGGGGCTTGCGTTGGAAGTTAAAATTCTGCCAGATGATGAAGTATTTAGGATTTACGAAAGAATGAAAGCGCAGTTTCCTAACGCAAGCCTAATGGAATTGGAGTTGGGGATGCCTGTTGAAGTATGCGCAAAGATTGCAAAAATGCGAGGAATAGATGTGGCAGTTTGCGGGGCTGGTGCAGACGAACTTTTTGGCGGATATGAGAGATACAGGAGGGCGTATGTGGCGGGATATGATGTTGAGAGCATGCTCTACAAAGACGTGAGGGGAATACATGAAAAGGATATTGATAGGACTAATATAATTGCTTTAAGAAACGGCGTTGGGATTAGGTATCCCTTTCTTGATCTGAATGTTGTTGAAACTGCGTTTAGAATACCGATAGACTACAAGATATCTAATGAAGCAAAAAAGATCGTGCTGAGAAAAGTTGCGGAGGAGTTTGGTGTTCCAAGAGAAGTCTGCATGCGAGATAAAAAGGCGATTCAGTATGGCACAGGAATACATAAGGTAGTATGCAGGCATATTAAAAATAAAGGAGACAGTTAGAGTTGCCCTTTATACCCATACTGGGCATGCCATCGGTATCGGGTTTGTGCACTCTACTGTTTTCTCTTCGCCAGTTATCGGGTCTTTGTATTTTATCTCTGCCTTTATCTTAACGAGCGGTATTCTAACTGTCGTATAGCCGCACTTGGCTATGCATATGCCTCTCTCTGGGGCGCATGTCGCCCCTGGGACAGAAAGGCATAAATCCCTGCCGATACCTGGGTATGCGGGAACAGAATCACAGATTACATAGCGCATGTCGCCATTAACTGGCCTAACGCTGCCTCCAAAAACGTTTATGTTATCCACACCGCAATCAAGAGTTATCTTACTCTCTGAGGGTGGTGTAGCTATTGGAAAACCTTCGTACCCAATCGTAATGTTGCTGAACTCAGGTGATGAGGGAGTTGGCACCTTATCTATTCTTGTTGCAGATACAAAGCATTTGGGCACTGGAACAGGGGCGGTTCCCAAAGTGCACCTGTATAATCTGTTGCTACTCTCGTCAACCCAATAGAGGGAGTGCCCATCAACGACGAGCGGTCCTGGCTTTGCGTTTTCCCCAAGATATGTTACCATTACCCTATTCATATTCTGCCACCTGTATATTTTTCCCTGTGGCGGTATGATTGGAGCATAGTGAGACCAGTAGAGGTAGGCAGTGCCGTCCGGTTTTGCGTAAGCCAATCCATCAGTTCTGCCGTTTTGTGCTGGAGTTATGTCTTGGATATTAGAACCATCGTATTTGTATAACTTGTAGCGTGAGGATGATAATCTTAGGCCCGCAAAGTATATGTCACTGGAAGGTGTCACCATATCAGGGTATAAGTGCCTGAGGTGTACAAATTGGGCGTCGTGGATTGAGGCAATTTTTGAGGGGATCGGTGGCGATTGCACCGTATCAA
This sequence comes from Candidatus Micrarchaeia archaeon, assembly GCA_038874215.1. Lineage (GTDB taxonomy): Archaea > Micrarchaeota > Micrarchaeia > Burarchaeales > JAVZCV01 > JAVZCV01. The sequence goes on from JAVZCV010000001.1 coordinate 71,182, forward strand.
GCATCCATAGGGCGTTTTCGTTGCTACCACTATCGCGTGTCTCCCAATAAACAATCGTATCCCTCTTCGCCATAGTCACCTCAAACACATTGTTAACCTCTTGAATCGTATTGACTGAAGTATAGGGCTTTTTGAGCTGGTAGATGTATGCCTTACCGCTTTCCCATTTTGAGAAGTATATATCACCATTCACTGCAATTATGTCAAGGCTACTGCACATAGCGCACGTTATACCTGTGTCTATTTCAACGACAGGTCCGAGCGGTTTTTGTATTTTCTGGACCACAATTTTGTCGCCAGACGTATGAATGATGTATATGCTCGTCTCATCCATTGACATACTAATCGGCCCTGTCCTAATTCTGGAATCTGAAAAAAGCTCATCGTAGTAGAGAGTTGCTACGGCATTTACGGGCGCAAGTTTGTATACACGATAAAGTTTTCCATTAACGCCATCCAGGTAGTAAATGTAGCCTGCGTCTCCATCATCCTGCATCAACGTCCTTCCTGCTTCACGATAGCCGAGCGAAACTCCAAGAGGTGTTATGTCAACAGGTTTGCAGAGAGCTTCAACGGTAAGGTCAGCGGGGGGGCAGTTTCTCGTCTCCCCTCTTCCGCTTACAGTTGCCATAATTTTGTAGGAATCGGCTAATGATTGCAGATCATTGTAAGGACCGCATGTTACAGAACAGGATGCAGGACCGATCGGGCATGTCCTCATTCTATCAATAGTACCATCACCATCGCAATCAACCCTAAGAGTGGCAGCACCAATGCCTGGGAGATATTGGAAGTTTGAGTAGGTGGCAGTAACTGTTGCAGTTCCACCAACTTTTATTGGCGAGTTAACAACAAGCCTACTACAATCTGGGGCTGGGGGTTTGACCGTTATGGTATATGCACACTCGATATGGCATGCAACCTGTGTAGGATCGGAGTATGCTTTAACATTGTAGGTAGTGGGTACCGCGGGGCGATAGATATGGTCTTTCTCGCAGAATCCGCTATCTCCTTTTATCTTACAATTACCCACGGAGAGATCGCCAAATTCTATATTGAACTGGTGCTGGGACGGCCCACCAGGGTAATTCAGATTACCACCATCAACTCGGACCGTAACAGTTGTATTTTCTCCTAAAGTTATCTGGTCTTGCGAGGGGGTAATCTTGCACCATGGTTTCTCCCCAACTGCCGCTATTGCTGATGCGCATGTTATTGAGGGGGAGGAGATTGATGCTTGGATTGTTTTTGAGCCTGATGAGGGGTATGTGTATGTTGCTTCGCATGAGCCAGATGCCCCTGAAATCGTGCATGTTTTTGTTGTTCCACCGAAGTTAACTGTTACGTTATGGGAGCCAGGGCCGAGGTTGCTTCCTGAGATGCTGACTTTTGTTTCAAGGCAGCCTGCTATTCCATTCTGCTGTATTGAGGCTGAGCATGAGGGGGCCTGTGAAACGACTATCTGGTTTGAGCATGAAGGTGTGCATGTGCCGTATGATTGTTGTGATGTTGCGCTTATAGGTATTGGGTTGG
>JAVZCV010000001.1:72724-98416 GCA_038874215.1 Candidatus Micrarchaeia archaeon
ATTCCGTTCTGAGTTATTGAGACTGAGCATGAAGGAGGCGATGGAACAGAAACAGTATCCACAGGGTCAACAGCAAGCTGTTTATCAACATGCCCGACGCATGCAACATCGGCATCGTAGTTTATCACGAGTTGCAGATTTCTGTCTCCCGTAGTAGAGAAGTTTGCACTGTATATGAAATCACGAGTGCTGTTTTTCGGAATTGATGCAGGTTTCTGAACTTCTGTTATTGATGCCCCTGTCGATGGTTTCGCCGTGAAATTTGATGCGGTTATTCTCGCATCGGTATCCCCGATGTTCTTAACTGTTATTGTGCAAACGGTTGTTTCCCCTATACCAAGGGTTTTTGGATTGCAGCCTTTTGAAACAACCGAGAGGTTTGGACCGCTTGCCGCACTCACAACATTCACGATTATGGTTGCAGTTGGAACAGGATTTGGGGGGGATATGGGGAGAATGTTATGCCAGTTGGCATATGTTTTGTAAAGAATCCGGCTATCGCTTACTGCAATATTTCTGCATGCATATGGATTTCCTGGATCAATGATAACGCCCTCGCGGAGACGGGTATACCCGAAGCAGTCTGCGTTCATAGTAGCTGTGAGCTTGTGAATACCTGGTTGGCTCAGAGTTATTTCCATCATACCTGGTGAGGTGATATCGTGCCCTGTTATTGAGTTGCCTGTTGTTTCATCTTTGTAATCAACAGTTCCCTTACATACCACGCCCATCTCCGCAGTGTATGGCCCATACTTTTGGGTAGATGTCACTATCTGCTCGCATGCTGTTCCACTACATGTTCCTGATGGAGTGCAAACACAGCCTGGGCAACCTCCGGGGACTGAACAGTGCATTGCTGCAATACAGCAACCGTAATTGTTAAATACTGTATTCCCTCCCTGACATATCGGGAGGTCATTGAAAAAGGGTATCTTGGCATTTCTGAGCTCAGAATATTTGGTTATGTTCACATACTGTATGGGCGGGCTGTTCGCCGCACCACCTTTGAAGTAGTAAGAACCTCCTGGTATTGGCTCTATCCTGACTTTATCCCCAACGCAGAGTGTTGCACCGTTGGAAATAGGGCTCCCCGATACAGAATTTTTGAACTGGGGATCAAAGCCTACGGATAGATCTACCCATAGCCAATTGCATAACCCCGTAGGATCTGAAGGACAAGAATTGCCCGACCCAACATCCCAGGTGAAAAACTGACCATCAACGCTGGAGCTGTCCACATAAACAAAATCTGAGAAGGCGCACAAAATAAGAAGAAATGCAAAGATGAATCCTATCTGCAGTATGCGCATGCAACTACCTCTTTAATTTGTTTTGTTATATGATTAATTTTGAACACAATACTATATAAATACCTATATCCGACGAACGTCCAACAAGGAGAACAATGCTGCTACTCTATCTCCCTCCATTTTTCAAGCATCCTAAGCCTTCTTCGTTCTTCTTCCTTTTGCAGACGCTCTTCCCTATCAATGTTTTTCTTTATTCTCAATATAGAAACTATGAGAAATGCTGAAATAATGACTAAAGAAACACCGAGAAGTATGGGGGGCAGTGCACCAGCCCAGGAGGGTTCGCCTTTTACTACAACCGTACTTGCTATGGAGATGGGAACAGAAATCTCTTTACCCTCCCTTATTTCAAAGGCCTTTAGCGTGTAGTTCCCAGGGGAGACTTTGAAGGAGCCGGTGTACACGCCCGTTATTTTTTCGCTTTTGATGTAAATTACGCCAGAATCATTAAGTAGGTAGATGTTTACCATTGCCTCTGCATCATGGCCCAGCTCATCAGTCGAGCGTATTTTATAATTTATGGTTTCGCCCGATGGCGAAGCGTAAAGCTCAAGTAGTATTTTCTTCTCAAATCGGGAGTAGTCAAATTTTGTTCTTTCTATATCAAGCAACTCCCCATTACTTCCATAAAGGCGCACGGCAAGAGTGGTGTTTTTTATTTCGTACGGGTATTTGAATGCGAAACCTACACCCCCCTGGCGTAGTGAGAGGTTTACTGAAAAATTTCGGTAGTAGGTTCCTTTATCGCTTTCAATTGAAAACTCCAATTTTGCCAAAATAGGGTATGTGGCGTTATTTAGTACTTCTATTTCTCCCATACCATACCTAACAGATAGAATGTCGCTTGTAATAGCAGACTCGGGCATTGTGGTAAGTCCATAGCAGGAGAAAACGAGCACCTCTTCGCCCGCACGTATTGGAAATTTTTCAAAAGATGCAAAGGCCAGCTGCGCTTCACTGCCTTCCACAACAACGCGCAAGTTTAGCACTGCTTTTAATTCGCCTTTCTGGGCTGTTATTCTGACTAAATAAGCCTCGGGTGGTAATTGGCCTATACGATATTCAAGAATTTTCCTCTCGCCCATACCCATATAGAATGATTCTCTTCTTTTTGCACCCTCCGCAGCATAGTATTCCGCCATTATGGGCGAATCACTATTTATCTCGCCGTTTTCTATAAATTCGCCGTAGTGTCTGTGCCGCACTTCTTCCCAGACAAGGGTTTCGTATGTTACATGAACATCGCCGCTCTCTCCATCGTTTATGAGTGGAACACGGACGATGAGGAACTCGTCGGCAGGATGAGTGATATTCGTAAGGGTGTTTAGAGGGTTATAATGCAGAGAACCAACTGTTATGGCCCCACGGTCAAAAAAGAGCAGTTCGCCTTCCTCGCCTTCTACATAAAAGCTCGCCATGCTTCCAGGCATATCAGGATAGAAGGAAATGCCAGAAACCTGGTAACCGCTCATGTAGAGAAAAACTTTGGCGGAGTATTTGCCAGGCATGGCGTTTTCTGGAATTTTCCATGTGAAGGAAATTTTTTTGGAGCCGTTCGCCCGCAGGTTGATTTCTTCTGGCAGGAAAAACTCATCCACGATATGCCCGCCAAAGCTTGCCTGCGTGTCGTTTGAATATGTTATCTGCACACGCACTTTACCCTCTGATACAGGGTGAGTTTTTGGAGCCATTACGGTCGCTTGAAAATGCGCTTCTTCGCCTTGCGCATAAGTAGTTTTATCTGAAATAAAGTTGGTGAACCTCACAGAATAGAGTGAATAAAAATCTCCGCAGTTAAGAGCAAATACTGTTGGTGAAAGAAGAAACAAAAAGAGAAGAATGAGTAGACGTGCCATGCGTAGCATGTGTCATTTTTTCTTCTGTCTATTTTAAATCTTTTCTGTTATTGTTGCAGTTTGCTATTTCTTGTTTTTCCTCGTAGCAAGCGACTGGAGCGGTGTAGGCGATTGGGTGGGTTGAACCTCTCCAGATGTTTTGGGCTTTTGGAGTGTGCTTTCGTCTAATTTTATGGCATCTATACTTCTGTCAAAAACGACGGTTTCCTTATCGCCCTTTATCACGGTTACCCTGCCTAGAAGGACAACACCGTCCTTCTGCTCGTATTGGATAGAAAATCTCGCGCCTGCCTCAAAGCCTCCTGCTTTTTCTATTTTCTTTATTAATGCATCCCTAACTTTTCGCACTTGTTCCTCGTATGCAAGTCTTGTGTTAAGATAGCGCCCTAAATATGCTTCTTCTGTCTCGCCTTCTTTTCTCTGCGGCATTAATATATCCACTCCGCAGTCTAGGAGCAACAGGGGTAGCGATTCTCTCACCGCGCCGGATAGCAATCTATCTGGGATTATGACGAATTCCATACTGTCCTCTCGAGGAAACAGTGTATTAGATGTTGGGGAGATTAACAGCCTCTTCCTATCAAGTTGATGGAGTATAGCGTAATCCTTTGGCGTGAGTTTAAATGACAGGTTTTTAACTTTACCATCTGCGAGAGCCATCAGGGCTGGGAAGAGATGAACTTCAAATTTTGAGGGGTCAATACCACTATCACGTAGAATGCTTTCTAAGGTAGTGACGGCGTTTTGCACATCAGCAGGATTCATGGAGATGACGAGTCTCCTGCTATTTTCATCATAAAGTACACGTCCGTGTATATTGGCTTCTCTGAATTTTTTCATTAACTTTATTCTTAGATCATGAGCGTCAATAGTTTCTGGGACTCTGTAAGAAATTGCACACGTTCGATGGTCATAATCGTGTCTATACAAGCTACTAGTGTAAGAAAGCGCCTCCCCAAGTGTTTTGAAAATTTGTTGCCCGTCTATATAGGGATCAGAAAGGGAGGATAGGATGTTAGCGAGTTCCTTAATGGATTCACTATCTAATATTCGTGTTGCACCCAACCCGCCCTTAACAGAAACATTGACTGCAATTTTCCCTTCTCTTATAACAATATCATATCTGATGTTGTGCTCAATCACAAAACGCGCGCTATCTCCTTTAATCAGAATTTCAAACCCATTACATTTGCCTGCGAGGATCTCGCCAAGCAGTCCTGTCGGAACTTCAACAACTCTCTGGCCCGGTTTAAGGTTACCCTTTTCTTCCTCTGTAGGCTCTACGAGCAATGCGCCAGGTGGCATTTGGTCGTTAGGATTGAGAACTTTCCGCTCCGTTATTGGAGCAAACATGCGCATTGTACCCTCTGCAACTCTCTCCCCCTGCCTGATTAAGATATTTACTCTCCGCTTCGGAAGGCGTTACTACTTTTTCACCTTTTTTTGGTTGCTCCCCAGCGGCTAGGATACGCCTGTAAGGCACTTCAACAACACATATCCCCAATGCTTTAAGGTCATCCGTTTGCTCTTTACTCACGTGCCTTCCATATAAGAACCTGTCCAGCGTAGCCAAAAGGGATGCGTAGGGTATGATTCCCCCGAGCGTTCCACCAATACTTACTGGTATTTGTATTCCGTCAATATTTATAAAAGCAAATCCAGGCTGTCCAGGGATGCCGCCGATTCCCACACTGGAATTGCGCGATAATCTAGCAAGTTCGGTTGCTGTTGTGAGATAGAGATTACCGTTTGTGTATATCAGGCCGAAGCTTGAAGTTCTCCCAGAAGGATCGAGGAATGCAAGCTGTCCTGCAACTCCTCCCTGGTATAGTGTTATGCTTCTTCCTTTATCATCAGCGAGCGTTATGCTCGCTATGGCGCGTAGGTATTCCTCCATGGTCTGCTGGCCTGGTATTGGTTTACCGTCTGATGTAGTATGATATATTATTCTGGTAATCCTGTACAAAACGCCGCCGATATATGCGCTATAGCCGAGACCAAAATTGGCTATAGGAATGTAAAAAGCACCCAATGATTTTATAGAAATACGCTGTAAGGTTCCACCACTAGGACCGCCACCCTGGTTTTGGCCTTCTCCTGGTGCAGGTCCTGGGATTCTGCCGCCACCTCCATCTCCACCTGGATGAGGTATAATGTTCGGCTGTATTGTATTAATCATGGGTGGCACAATAGGCGTAGTATTTGTTTGTTGACTACCCGCTGGCCCATTAACGGCTCCACTCATGTTTTGAGGCGTTTCTGGTACGGATAGGGTCTTATTTTTCAGATTAGGAGATTCCACGGAGGGGGTTACAGGCTGGGTTGGTGGGGCTACTGGGGATATAACGGGGGTTTCTGGTGTGCGAGGTGTAGGTTCTGGTATAGGTGGAGTTGGGGTTGCTGGAGGGAGTTCGGTTTGCAGTGTGGGCGGAGTTGCAGTTAACCTATATTCGGGCAGGGTATATGATATACTTTTAAATTGAAATTCATTCCAGCGTGTTTCAACCGTTTTATTACCGATAGTTATGCTTTGTAGGTATTGGAAAGAGGTATTTTGAACTTCGGCAAGTTTGAGGGCATTTTTATCTCCGCCCACAAGCGCAAGTGCTGCACCATACAAATCGCCTCTCTGAAATGCTTCTGTTGCCCTCTGCACGTTTTCATGAACTTTCTTGAGAATGGAATCGCGTTCCTGTTCAAGTTGCCTTCTGTATGCATCAATCAGCTCCTGCCTTTTTCCTTCGCTTACTCCGCGCTCCTTGATTATCTTATCGTAATCCTCAATTTTGGCTTTTATCTGTACTAAAATTCTTTCTTGCATTGCCTTCTCATGATTGGTGATATCAAATATGATACGTTCATAAAGCCTCAGAATTTTGTCTATTTGCTCTTTTGTCATGCCACGCTCCCAAAGCGCGCCCTGAACCCCTCGGCCGTAAAGAGCGGGATAGTTGGCGTAAGCAACATTAAGGGATGGGTTGGGTTGGTCAAGCATAAGATGGCATACTATTTGCCAAACAGGCACCTCCTTACCAACGAGCGCCTGCCAGTCTGCCCTTTCTTTGTTGTCCTGTGGTATGGAATCAACGAGTGCCTGTGTTATTGACATCTTCTGTTTTCCAAAAATTTGCTGGGTTGCCAAAATGGTATATGCAAATGCTTCAATAGGTCTGAACGCCTCTATAAACTCCCCGAGTCGTATTGCGTGGTCATTTCCACGGTCTTTGTTCTTATCTCTCTCGGCTCGGAGATATGCGATCGCTAGTAAACTTGATATAGCTCTTGTGAGGTGGCTATGGCCAGATTTTCCACTTTGGTTTTTGTACAGTCCACGGCTTGTGAATTCTCCATTAGGGAATACCTGTTTGAGGAGTGCGTCTGTGAATGCATTGATGACCGTTGGATTCTGGTCAGGACCTTTTAGAATATGCCATTGAAAAGCAAAGGTGTAATCAAAATCCGTTCGCGGATTTTTAGATATGTATTTATAGAATTCACGAACAGCACGGCGGATATATGTAAGTACACCAATCTCGGTATGGCTCTCAAGTTTGTGCGTTGAAAAATACCAGTTAATCCAATTCAGAACATCCTCAGTGGTCCTTGCATGTTCGGGTAAATTGGGCTTTTGAGCCTCAACCGGCATAACAACACCTCCTAAGACCCCCACACATGGTTTAATATATGAATATTTGACTATATATAGGTTCTATTAGACAAGCGTCAAACAAAAAGATTAAAAAGTAATTAAGCGTCGTTCTTCGATATGTCGTGCAGGCGCTCTATTGCTTTTATTTCTTCTATGAAATCAGCAACCTCCTGTGGGACGTGCTTCTTCCATTCACCATTTTTTAGCATTGAATCCCTTATGCGCGTGCCTTCGTTTTCGCTTCTTTTGAAGAACGGTATGCTGACTACTTTCCGGCCCGCTTCCTTGAAAAGACGCATTGCAAGGGGATTGTTCGTATAAACCACATCATAGCGCGGCACGAGAGAATTCACGTGTGCCACCCATAGCGCATTATTCTGTATATCGGGGACTGAGAGAACAATGCAACGGCTTAGAAGATTTTTAGAGGAAAGAACCCGCGTTATCATCTCTATTCTTTCGCCAACTGTGAAGGGGTTGTCAATCTCAAAAGAGCGCTGCGAGCTTCCGACTACAATGATCAGCCTGTCGCAGTCTTCAAGAATCCACTCTATCGCCCGCATGTGGCCATTGTGGAAGGGCTGGAATCTTCCTATGAAGAGACCGGTTTTCATTCTTCCCATGCGATATTTTTCTGCAAGGCTATTTTAATTTTTATCAGTGGGATAAGTGGGGCCGCCGAGATTTGAATTACCGGGCCCCTTTCTTTTGCTTTTTAGCAAAGGAAAAAGGCCGCTCGGCTCGCCAGCTTTCCCTAATTTCTTTCTTTTTGAAAGAAATCACCCGAAGCTGGTAGCATACCAGGCTAGCCCACGGCCCCCTCGTAGGGGAGGATTCTCCCCCTTCATGTATAACTCGGTAATAGTTATATTGTTATCCGTCCAGAATAGAGATGTGACAGAATGAAAGAGATGATGGATGTTGTTTGTGAACTTCTCTATGATGCGTGTGTTGCTTCGGGCTACGGGGCGGACCAGCACACAATAGAGAGCTCAATAAGAGAAGCGAAGCAGGAATTCGGGGATGTTGCGAGCACGCTTGCGTTTATCATTGCGAAAGAAGCTGGAGAGAGCCCGAAGGATATAGCGGATGCGATAGTCCAGCATATCAGCGGGCACAAGTATGTTGAGAAAGTAGAGAGCGTGGGCGGGTACATAAACTTTCGGATGAGTGGCGAATTCTTCAACAGCGTGATAAATTCCGTTGATGAGAATTTTGGGAGAGGGGATGAGAAGAACACAAAGGTGATTGTTGAATTTCCCTCTGTAAACCCAAACAAGCCGTGGCATGCTGGTCATGTAAGGAACGCTGTGCTCGGCGACAGCATAGCGAGGATAAAGGAGGCAGATGGATATAGGGTTGAGAGGCTTGACTACATAGATGATCTTGGGCTTCAGGTTGCACAGAGTTTCTGGGGTTATTTGAGGAGCGGTGAGAAGATTGAAGGAAAGGCAGACCTGTGGCTTGGGACGGAATACGTGAAGGTGGCGGGGCAACTTGAAGATGAAAAACTTGCATCAGAAGTGAGAGAATTGATGAAGAAGATGGAGGAGGGCAATAATGAGGTTGCAAGGAAGGCGAGAGAAGTTGCTGAGATGTGCGTGAGGGCTCAGAGGGAGACGGCTGAGAAGTACGGGATATTCCACGATGTGCTTGTATGGGAGAGCGACCTCGTTTGGTCGGGATTGCTGAAAAAGACGCTTGGGAGAATAATGAAAACAAGTATATGCGTGAGGGAGATTGAAGGGGATAATTCGGGATGCATCGTTGCAAAATTGGGGAATGTTGAGGAATTTGGTGATTTGCAGAACCCCGATAAAATTCTCGTCCGCTCTGACGGAACTGCAACATACACTGGGAAGGATTTGGCGTTTCACATGTGGAAGTTTGGGCTTATTGATGTTGAGATGAGATATGGGGTTTTCATGTCGCAGAAAAACGGCAAGCCCCTTTACACCACATCGCGCGAAGGAGAGGTTAGAGATTTCGGGAAGGCGGATTTGGTTGTTAATGTGATAGGGGTTGAGCAGACGCATGAGCAGAAAGCTGTTGCGGAAATAATGCGGGCGCTCGGCTATGGAAAGGAAGCGAATGGGATAATCCATGTGGCATACGAGCACGTTGAACTGCCGCAGGAAAAGTTCTCTGGAAGAAAGGGGACATGGGTGGGTTACACTGCTGATGAACTGTTTGAGGAAGCAGTCAACAGGGCATACAAGGAGATAAAGGAGAGATTTGTGCTTGAGGAGGAGGAGAAGAAAAAGGTTGCAGAAATCGTTGGCTTGGCTGCCATCCGCTTCGGCATGCTCCGAGTAAGTCCTGAAAAGAAGATAGTTTTTAGATGGGAGGATGTGCTCAATTTTGAGGGAGACAGCGCCCCGTATATACAGTATATGTGCGCAAGAGCGAGAAGGATTATTGAGAAGGCGGAGAGCAGCGGATTTTCGGTAGGAGAATGCAAAGTCGAGGCTGATGAAGAAAAGGGGCTGGCGAGGCTCATCTCAAAGTTTCCAGATATTGTTCAGAAGGCTTCAAGGGATTGTAGGCCGCATTACATAGCGATGTATCTTCTTGACGTTGCAACCGCTTTTAGCAAGTTTTATGAGAAGGTGCCCGTGCTGAAAGCAGGTGAGAAAGAAAGAGCAAGCAGGCTGCGGCTTGTTCTTGCCTCTTATATAACTATGAGGAACGGGCTTGGCCTGCTTGGGATTGAAGTGCCCGAGAAGATGTAACCATTTATTAATTTTTTTGACAATTTATTAAAAAAGGGCCCGTGGCGCAACCCGGTAGCCGTTCTTGCTGAAGAAAGGCTGGGTAAATAGCGCAGCAGCCTTCTATCGCATGTTGATGGAGAGGAAGGCGGAAAGCTGACGGTTGTGGGTTCAAACAATTCTCCTATTGCTGGAGATGGGGAAATTCTGCACCCGCACTATCAAAAAACGGGGATACCCAATCCCACCGGGCCCGCTTTTATGCTTGGGGTGATCGCATGCAAGCAAATACGAAAGCAAAAAACGTTGAGAAGAAGATTGAAGAAATAATGTCTTTGATGGATATCGTGATAAACGACCTGAGCGTTCCGAAGAACATAAGGAAGGCTGTAAGCGATGCAAAGGAAAAGTTGCAGAGCGATGACGACCCCGTTCATAAGGCGAGCGCTGCAATATATGCGCTTGATGATGTCAGCAACGACATAAACATGCCCATCCATGCAAGGACACAGATATGGACTATATTAAGCTCTCTTGAAATGATAAAGGGGGAATGATGGATTCTTCCGAGCTTGCGAAAAGTCTGAGTAGCAAGGATATTCTTGTAAGCCCTGACGCTCTGGAATTGCTCTCCAAATATGAAAACGCTCTGGAAATAGTGGACATGATAGCAAAAAATGAGAGCGCGATCGTCATAACGAAGGAGCATGTTGAGAAGTATGCAAAAAGGGAGGAGAAGATACCCTCATTTGTAGAGGTTGTGCGCTCAAGCGATTTCAAGCCTATTGCACGGGAATACGAGCCAGAAATTAGGATATTGGACACGACGGGGAATGGAAATGGTGGATGCAAGGGATCTGTTGAGGATTTCGTGTCATATTTTAGGGATAGGTATAGGAAAATGGCATCTCTTTTGAGGACGAGGCCAACGAGTGACGGAATAAGCCCATTAAGTTCCCTCCAGGATTACATAAAAGGAAGGAAGGTGAGGATAATAGGAATAGTTTCAAGCAAGGAAACAACAAAAAACGGGCATATAAAGATAGATCTGGAGGATGAGGACGCCACTGTGCCAGTTATATTCATGAAGAATTCTCCGTGCTTTGAGGAGGGCAGGAATATTCTTCTTGACGAGGTTGTGGCGATAGATGGCGAGATTTTCAGCCCGCCCGCCGTTATTGCAAAGCGTGTTGTATGGCCTGACCTGCCGATAAGGGATCAGCCCAAGAGAACGGAGAAGGATATAGCCATCGCATTTTTATCAGACATACATATCGGGAGCAAGCATTTTCTCGCAAGGAACTTTGCAAACATGATTTCTTGGCTTAATGGAGCATGGGGTGATAAAAAAGATAGAGAACTGGCTGGAAAAGTAAAGTATCTTCTCATTGCGGGCGATATCAGCGATGGTGTGGGGATATACCCGAAGCAGGAAAAGGAACTCGTCATAAAAGATATCTACGAACAGTATAAAATGTTCTGCGATCTGATGAAGGGCATCCCGGACTATGTAGAGGTTATCGTAGCACCGGGCAACCACGATGCTGTCAGGAGGGCAGAGCCACAACCGAGATTGCCAAAAGAGTTGGTTGACGAAGCATGCATACGCTCTGTTGATAACCCATGCAGGATGGAAATTGAAGGGCTCAAAACCCTGATGTATCATGGAACATCGCTTGACTCAATAATCGCGGCTTTGCCAAACATGAGTTATGAGACGCCCGAGAAGGCGATGATAGAACTGCTTAAAAGGAGGCACCTCAGCCCGATATACGGGGAAAACCCGATAGTTCCTGAGAATAGGGATAGGATGATTATAGCAGAGGAGCCAGATATCGTCCATATGGGGCATATACACAAAAACGGGTATGAAACATATAGAGGGGCAGTTGTGATAAATTCGGGAACATGGCAGGATAGGACTGATTTTCAAATAAAACAGGGGCATATGCCAACGCCTTGTTTGTTGCCCGTTTATGAGGCGAAGTACGGCAAAATCAACGTAATAGATTTTACGTCTGCATAGTTCCTTTTTGGCACAGGAAAGAAATAAATACAGCGTCAGAGGAATAATAGCGGGATCTTTATGAAGGATGAGGTAGATGTTAGCGATATCACGATGGTGAGGTGCGCTTGCGGCTGGGTTGGTTTCAGGTTCCAGAGGGGGGAAGAAGCCAAGGTACTTGATGATATAGGAGTTAAGGACATAAACGATGAAGACGTGGAGATGATTGAAAAGAGAAGATGTCCGAACTGCGGATACGAGTTTTAGACTGCACATATGCGAATGTGCTTCAAAGAATAATGGGCCCGCAGGGAATCGAACCCTGAATCTTCACTGCTCTCAATCGTTGTGCTTTCTTTTGGCCGCCCAAAAGAAAATGTGAGAGTGACGTCTTACCATTCGACCACGGGCCCTTTTAGCGATTAAGGAATATGGAATTAGGATTATATCGTTTGCTGTTGTTGATGCCACTGGGCGGGTTGCAGATTAGATTTATAAAATTCATGGGTTGATAAAAGAAGAAAAGATAAGGTGATTGAAATGGCAGATGAACTATCTGGTAATGCAAAGATTGTTTTAGATGCGCTGAAGAAGCTCGGTGCGACGAATGAGAATACTCTTAAGACAGCGGACGATGTAATGAAGGCCGCTAAGATGGGTAAGGGGCAGGTTAATGCTGCTCTCATGGAGCTCGTAAACAAGAAAATCGTAAGGAGAGTTGCACGCGAGAAGAGCGCAGGCTACTACATATTAACTTCCCAATCGCAATGAGTTTATAAAAGGGGGCGCATGTCCTAGTTTTGCCCACGCTCTGCTTATTTTTTGTCCTTATTGGAGAGAATAGATGAGGTAGACTAGACTATGTCCTTCATCTTTTCAAGATCTCTCATTCGCATTCTTTCCCTTCTCCTATCGGGATGCTCCACCTTCCCATATATGATCATTTTTTCATGCTTTAGCTTTTCAATAACGACGGAGAGGAATGACTGCCAGTGCTCCATATCAATCTCATACATTTCTGCGAGACGCTCGCATTTTTTGAGCAGTTTTACGAGGTCTATGAAAAAGCGTGTGTCAAACTCGTTTCTGCTCGCTGAATCACGTATCTTGATTTCAAGGGTATGCCTCACCATCGCCAGTTCCTTCTTAAGTTTTCGTATCTCTGATAATCGGTCCTCTTTTCTCTGCCCTACCTTTTCAAGCTCCTCGGTGTCCAAGTAAAGTTCGGTAAGAAACATGTCTATGAGAGTCTGCCACGATATCTCCTGAACTTTAATTCCTGCAGGAAGACTTAGGCGCTTTGTCCTTGTTGTTTCGCCAAGCCGATACTCCTCGCGCACCACACACACCGATAGGGTAATATGTTCGCTACTATAAAAGGCTATTTCTCTATTATCCTTTCATCTACGCCCATCCCAAAATGCCTTGCAGATTTCCCTTCAAACCGCACAACAACCTTGTCGCCCCGCTTAAGCGTGTGGATGCTCTTTGACCCTGCGGGCGTAATAACTCTTATCGTCTCGGCATCCTGAAGAATTGCTTTTGCTACCCTGCTTCCCATTTTTGCCTCAATCAGTAAAAGAGGGCGCCACTCTATTTTGTTTCTCGCAACAACACTTCTCCGTGTTTTGCCGTCTCTTGCCACTATGAGAACCTCGGAACCAGCATCAAGCTCGCTGAGGTATCTTGTTTTGCCTTCTGGTGTAAGCACATACTGGGAGACTGCGCCTGCATTTACCCTAAAGGGCCTAGTGGCAACGTGCGGGTTTTCAGTAACTTCTGCCTGCACGAGCAGGAAACCAGAGGAGGAGCAACCTACGAGTATGCCCTCATTTGCATTCATGAGGTCTATGGTATCAACGCAGCTGCGGGCGCCTATGCCGATACGAGAAATTTTCGTTATTGTCGCTTCAGATAATTCGATAGCCTCGTTACATTTAAGGTAGGCAAGAAGCTTTTTCAGTTCATTTTCACCAGCTCTTAGTAAAACTCCGTCTGCCCCTTTTTCAAGAGTTTCAAGAACGAGCTTTGCCTCGCTTGCATCCTTTACCTCTGCAATTACTTTCAGCTTCTTTTTTAGAGCGATTATGTTTTCAAGCGGGATTATCTTCCAGTTTGGGCATTTCAAAAAAACGCGTTCCTCCCCTCGTTTTTCTGCCTCCTCTATTTTTGAAAGGTCTTCTTTGCTTGCTACAACGATGGGCTTTATTGCTTCGGCAAGCGGAAGACGGTATCTTTCCGCAATTTTCTTGTTAGAAACCCATACCTCTTTCTCTCCGCCCATAAATACAGCTCCTGTTCTATTCAAGCTCCTCCATCGCTTCCTTTACAGTTGCATTCTCGTGGACTATGCGTGCTATGGCCCGCACCATTTTTCGGGGGTCATCATGCTGGAAGACGTTTCTGCCGCACGCAACGCCAGCACCGCCAGCGTCTATGCTCTCTTTTACTATTCTAAGAGATTCCTCTGTGCTTACCTTGCTCCCGCCCGCGATTATCACTGGGACATCTACGCTCTCAACAACCTTTGAGAAGCTCTTCACATCGCCCGTGTATGGGACTTTAATTATGCTTGCGCCGAGCTCGTATGCGACGCGTGTTATGAATGGGATCGTCTTCTCGGGTGCCATTTCTTTTGCTTTCCCGCCTCGTGGGTACATCATTGCGAGCAAGGGCAATCCCCATTCCGTGCATGAGCGGGTTGCGTCTGTAAGGTGCTGGAGCATGAATGATTCAAGTGGTCCGCCCATGTTTATGTGCACGCTAACTCCGTCTGCGCCGAGTTTTATTGCCTCTTCAACAGTGCATACGCTGACTTTTCTCAGGGGATCGTCAGCAAGCTCTGTTGAGCCCGACATGTGGATTATTAGACCGACATCCTTCCCATATCCCCTGTATCCGCTTCTCACAACACCCTTGTGCAGAACTACTGCATTCGCCCCGCCTTCAACAACGCTGTTTATCGTATCCCGTATTCGTGTAAGGCCCTCTATCGGCCCCATCGTAACGCCATGATCCATAGGGACGATGACTGTCCGCTTCGTGTTCCTGTTCATAATTCTGTCAAGGCGTATACTCATTCCGACGCCAACCATTTTTCCACCCTCCGAAGCAACAAGTTATATGGAGAAACATTTTAACAAACCCCTTTAAAAACCTTCGGAATAGAGCGCAAAGGAGTTCAGCGGTTTGCGAGGATGAAGAAAAGCTTTTTCTCTTCTTTTTTGTCAAGCCTGCAAAAGCCGTATCTCTCAAACTGCACTATTTTCCCTATTTCAAGCTCACTGCATGAAGCTTCGCAAAAGCCGCTCTCTACTTTCATGCTTTCTGGATTGAAATCCTCACCTATAAATAGGTCGCCTATAACTGCTACTTCGGCTTCAATGTATTCCTCGCTCACCCATTGGATTTTTTTTGTGCTTTCTAGGACTGCATCGCCCGCATAATCCGTGATGCATTTTTCCTTATCAACCACCCTCACATTGTAGAGGTCTTTTAGCCTGAAAATATCCCCGCTATTGACGCTATCCCAATCAGAGGCAGGTATGTGGAAAAGATTACCTGTTTTGAATTTTCTGAAGCCCATACCTCTCTCAGGATGCTTTGCGAGCGAAACCTCGTATTGTGGTGCATTCTCAACCTTTATTTTTACAGGATTGGGAACGAAAAAGTACCGTTCCGCGAGCGGGTCAAGGAATTTCCTGTTTTCAGCGAAAAGCAAATCCCAAGAAGGCTCGCTCTCTGTTTTGCTTAACCCGAAGTAGAGGACGAATTCCCTTATAGCATGCGCGGTTATTCCCCTTCTTTTCAGCCCCCGTATTGTTGGCATTCGGGGGTCGTCCCATCCCTGCACCATTCCCTCTTCAACAAGCGGTTTAAGAAAACGCTTGCTTAGTTTCGTGCCTTTGAGGTTAAGCCTAGCAAAATCATAAACGGCTGGCTTCCTCATGCCCAATCTATCAAGAATATAGTAATAAAGCTCGTCCCTAAGCTCGTACTCCTTGCTCCTTAAAGCATGCGTCACTCCCTCAATAGAGTCCGCTATGCACACCTCAAAGTCGTAGGTTGGCCAGACGATGTACTTTTCGCCCTGCCTATAATGACGTTCATAAATTATTCGGAATAGTGTTGGATCGCGCATTACGGTGTTTGCAGAGCTCATATCGCCTTTAAGACGCAGTATCGCATCGCCTGCATCGTATGCGCCGAAAAGCATGTCCCCCCAAAGCTCCATGTTCTCCTCAACGCTCCTGCTCCTGCATTCGCACTCTCTTCCTTCTTCCCTATGCTTGTTTATTGTATCCCGCGGGCATAGGCAAACATACGCATCGCCCTGCTCTATCAGTTTCACTGCGCATTTATAGAATGTGGGCATCATATCTGAAGCATAACTTTCCCCATCAAAATTAAGCCCAAGCCAAGCCAGATCCTCCTTTATCCCATCTACGAATTCCTGCGATTCTTTTTCTGGGTTAGTGTCGTCAAACCTCAAGAGACACCTTCCCTTATACTGCCGTGAAGCCTCGTAGGATAGAAATGCCGCCTTCGCATGCCCTATGTGGAGATAACCATTCGGCTCTGGGAGAAACCGCGTTACAACACTTCCTTCCATTGCGCCTTCAAGCCTTATTTTTTTCTCCTCCTCTTTTTTCTTTTCAAAAGTGTATGCTGCAAGCATTTCTTTTATCGTAGTCATGTCCATTGAGTTTACTTCATTTACTGTTTTCTCAACCTGTTTTATTAGTTCGCCCATGCGGATTTTTGCCTCTGGATGTTCTGCTATCACTTTTCCTATTACTGCCCCTTTCTCCGCCTTTCCAAAATCTGCGGCATTTTTAAGGGCGTATTTTAGTATACTCTCCTCTATTTTCAAGGGAACACCTACCTGCTCGCAAATTCAGCTATGTTTATACCTCTAAGGCAGAGGCGTTCCGCCGTTTTACCCGTTATCAAAATTTTCGCTTTCTTGAGCTCCTCTATGTTTTTGCAACCCGTAAGGAACATTGCCACTTTTAATGAATATATCCAGCTATCTATCTCGTTTTTCAGAGCTTTTTCGCCTTCAACAGCCTTTTTGAAAAAAGGAAGCGCTGCTCCGCATGCCGTTGCTCCAAGCGCTATCGCCTTTGCTACATCAATACCGCTTCTCAGCCCGCCCGAGCCTATAACAGGTATCTTTACAGCACGGGATACCTCCACTATGCTCTGTGCTGTGGGTATTCCCCATTCAAAAAGTTCGGAGGATATATCGGCGCCTCTGTAATGCTCAACGAAAGCCCACGATGTCCCGCCTGCACCGCCCACATCTATTGCCTTAACACCACATTGTTCAAGCATGACTGCATCCTCACGCGATATTCCGTATCCAGTCTCCTTTGCAATTATGGGGATTTGGTCCGCCAACTCACGCATCTTTTCGGCTATTCCCCTGAACTTTCTATCGCCTTCTGGCTGTACGAGTTCTTGTAGGATGTTGAAATGGATTGCGAGCGCATCCGCCTCTATATTCTCTATGCATTTAAGCAAATCTTTTGTTGAGTAGTGCTCAAGCTGCGCTATCCCTATGTTGCCTATTAGCAGAATGTCGGGTGCAGCGTCTCTTACCATGTATGTCTCCGTTAAGCTTCTGTTCTCAAGCATTGCTCTTTGCGAGCCGACCCCCATTCCAAGCCCGAGCTCCTGCGCAACCCTCGCCATCGCCCTGTTCAGCTCAAGACCTTTTTTGTGCCCCCCAGTCATGCCTTCTATTATGAGTGGAACGGATAATTTTTTCCCAAGAAGGGAGATGCGCGTGTCAACATCGCAGAAATCAAAATTTGGGGCTATGCGCTGGATGAAGTCTATGTCTTCAAAACCCGTTTTCTTGCGCTTCATTTCTACATCTTTCCCAATGCAGATGTCTGCATGCGATTCCTTCCGTGCCTCGGTTTTGCTCATGCAGGAGTATTTCCTGCCAATATATAAAAAGTTGTAGGCAGCTACTCGTTTACAAAGACTATGCTTGCGTATGCAACGACAGAGGAATAGTCGCCGCTTGCATCCCCCGAATTCGTATATTTCACGAGCACGCTTTTTTTTGCTCCTTTTGTTTTTGAGTATGCGATGGAAACCGCTATTGGAGAGAAGCCGCATATTGAATATCTTTTCATTAGCACCTTCTCAACGAAACCGCGATAGTCAAGGTTTTTAACATTCTCCATCGCATCAAAATCTTTTTTATTCGCAGAGGCAGCGCTTTCGTAGTGCGTGAAGTCCGAGCTTGCAATAACGATGATGTCCTTTTTGCTTTGCTCTTCTGCGCGCGCTATCGCGCCCGCAATATCTTCAACAACGCCGAGCTCATGCCTCCCCACACATACTGCAACGAAGCGAAAATCCTGGTAGAGAAATTGGATAAATGGAAGCTGCACTTCTATTGAGTGCTCGTAGGCATGCGCAACTTCGTCCAGCTCCATGTATTTTGAATTGTCAACCATGAGGCTTGCAAATTCGGCATCGCTTTTTACCTTTCCGAGAGGGGTAAGCCAGTCTTCTGTTGAGACTGAAACCTCTGCCCCATATCCTGTATGGTTTGGGCCGAGTATAACGAAGAGAGGAGGCGAATCGTAGGCTTTCTTTATTGTGGCAAATGTATAGGCGGCTGTCTGTCCCGAATACATATAGCCAGCATGGGGGGATACTGCCGCAAAGACCTTCTCAAATTTTTCAACGTCCTTCGCTTTTTCAAACATCCTCACTAAAGAGTTGTGAAGAGATTTTTCATCACTGGGATAGAAAGAGCCTGCGACTGCTGGATAGCGCATGTGCATATTTATGATTCGGAATTTAAAAAAGTATGCGTATATTCAGAATGTGGCACAGAACGTGATAATTATAACGGGCACTCCTGGTACGGGAAAGACGAGCTTGGCGAGAGCGCTTGCAAAAAGGCTTGGTGCGCTTTTCGTTTCTATAAATGGGCTTGTGGAAGAGAAGAAACTTTGGGCGAAAATTGAGGGAGGTTGTAAAGTTGTCCGTATGGCCAAGCTTGAGGAAGAGCTAAGAAGGATGATAAAGGAATGCAGGAAGCTGGGAAAACGGATTGTAATTGAGGGGCATCTCGGCTGCGAATTGCACGTTGATGCCGATATCGTTTTAGTACTGAGAACGCATCCAGAAATTTTGAGAAGGAGATATGCGAGAAGGAAGTACCGAATTGAAAAAATTGAAGAAAATGTGATGGCGGAGATGCTTGATTACTGCGTGATAATGAGTGAAAAGAACTACAGGAAAGCCAAGATCATTGAGATTGACACTTCAAAGACAAAGCTGAAAGATACGCTGAAAAAAACCCTCGCTTTTATGGAAAAAGGTAAAGGCGAGAATGTAGATTGGTCTGGAGTGCTCTTTGAATCTGTTTGAGGATTTTGTTCGTATGAGGCATTATGAGAATATCCTCTCCAACTCCCGCTTTATTTTCGGTATTCCAAGGAGTTTATCGGTGAGTTTCATTGATTCATCACGGCTCATGAGCCCGAACTGCGACATGACCGCATCAACGCTCTCGGGTATAACTATTGATTCCTGAGGTACGGAGAGAACGAAGGAAATCGTGCCGTCGCTTGCTACAAAGGTATCGGGGTGGAAGTTCACGGTGAATGAGTCAAAGCGCGGGAGCATAAGGTCCCGGCACTTATCAACAATGTTTGCAGTTGATTTCGCATCCCGCAGGATAGCAATGCGTGTCTCTTTTTTGTATATATCAAGGAGCTCATCAAGAGTAGGAGGAGCTTCGCCGAATTTTATTTTCACGTAATGCACATGCATCAATGTGTGCGGCACCTTAAAGGCTATTGAGAATATTGGTAGGTTTTTTATTATGCTTTTCACATCTTCCGCATGGTGGCTGTTCGGCTTCCACGAAACCGAATCAAGTGCTGAGCCCTTCTCGTCGCTTAGGTCTGCACCACGCCTTATGAGTATTACATCTATTCTGTCTATCTTTTGATAACGCTCGGCTATCGGCTTTATTATTCGGCAGAGTCCTGTTGTGTTGCAGCTTACAACGCGTATGTAGCGCTTTCCCCGAGCCTCATCGTAGTTGCATCGGGCATTAAAACTAACTTCTGCGATGGTTTCCTTTTCACCTCCCTGGAATATCGCCTTAACGCCCGCTGGTTCATAAAAGAGCCTCTTGTTCTCCTCGCCGAACTTATATGAGGAATCAATAACGACGTCGCTTGCCCTTACCATCTCATCTACTGTTCCATCTATTTCCCTACCAGCCTTTTTGAATAGTTCAACCATGTCCTTTGTCACAAATACTTTATAGCCTTTTATGCGGGCAAGCGTACAATCCTCGTCTGGAGTATATTTTGCGGTTCCGACAATTTCAACTTTTGGGTGGTTTGCGAATGCATCTGCCACCCTCTTGCCTATCGTCCCGTAACCATTTATTGAAAGCTTTATTTTAACGCTCATAAAACACACCTCGTGTATAGTTCATACCTTTTCATACCTGGGCATACCATAACTAGAAATGAAAAATTTATATTACTTCTTTTAAATTCTGAAATTGAAATTCTGGGATTTCAGCATTTACCTAGCCGCTTGGCAGAAAAAAGAGAGCATATATAAATGTTTGTGGTATTAACTCTCACACTCAAATCGATGACCTGAAAAGGGAGGTGCTTTTATGAAGTCTTATGTGAAATTTGAAACTCCACGCGAGATATCCGATAAGATTTATTCTATTGTGGAGATGGCACGGGATACGGGGAAGATAAGGAAAGGGACTAACGAGACAACAAAGGCGATAGAAAAAGGTTCTGCGAAACTGGTAGTGATAGCAGAGGATGTGGATCCCGAAGAGGTTGTGATGCACCTGCCTGTTTTGTGCGATGAGAAAAAGGTGCCGTATGTCTACGTGCCGGCAAAACTTGAGCTTGGCAAAGCGGCAGGTTTGTCTGTTGCGTCAGCCGCAGTTGCAATCGAGGCTGAAGGGAACGCAAAGGAGCTCTTTGAAGAGACTATAAAGAAGATACAGCTCATAAGGGGTTCGCCCGATAAGGCAGAGGCTAAGAGTGAGGAAAAAGGCGAGGAGAAAGTCGGGG
The DNA here is from genome assembly GCA_038874215.1 of Candidatus Micrarchaeia archaeon. GTDB lineage: Archaea > Micrarchaeota > Micrarchaeia > Burarchaeales > JAVZCV01 > JAVZCV01. The sequence goes on from JAVZCV010000001.1 coordinate 93,348, forward strand.
TGGAGGAGCAAAAACCAAAGAAGGAGAGGAAGCCTCGTAAGAAGAAGGAAGGGGAAAGTGCTGAGCAACCAAAGCAATAATGAGAAGATATTCGTGGTGTTATAATGCCATTTCTTGCAGAAGTTGTTGAGGTGCTTGGAAAAACAGGGATATATGGCGAAGTTTATCAGGTGCTATGCAAGATACTTGAAGGTAAAGATAGGGGAAGGGTAATAAGAAGGAATATAAAGGGCCCTGTTAGGAAAGGCGATAAGGTAGTGTTGCTGGAAACAGAGAGAGAAGCAAAGCCCATAAAGGCGAAGTAGGTTGATTGCTTGCGGTGTTCGTTCTGCAAAAAGGAAATGGAGGGTGGTACGGGCATAATGTATGTAAGGAGAGATGGCTCTCTACTCTATTTCTGTTCAAGAAAGTGCAGGAAGAACCTCATTGGGCTTGGGAGAAAGCCCCATAATGTAAGGTGGGTTGTAAAAGGTGCAAAGCATGGCTCTTGAAAGGACGTTTGTAATGCTTAAGCCTGATTGTGTTACGCGAGGTTTAATTGGAGAGGTTATTTCGCGGATTGAGAAAAAGGGTTTGTGCATCGTTGCAATGAAGATGATCAGGCTTGATGAGAAAAAGGTGGACGAACACTACGCCCATCTGAAGGACAAGGGATTTTATCCTGAGCTTAAAAGGTTTGTGATGGCTTCCCCAGTAGTCGCAATGGTTGTTGAGGGCGTTGGGGCAGTTTCTGTTATGCGAGATATGTGCGGTCCGACGAATGCAAGAAAGGCTCCTGCAGGAACAATAAGGGGAGATTTTTCAAACAGCGTGCAGAAGAACGTAATACACTGCTCTGACTCAAAAGAAACCGCAGAGCAGGAAATAAAGAGGTTTTTCAAAAAAGAAGAGGTTTTTGAATCGTATTCTACAAAACTCGTATATGCTGATGAAGAGGTAGGCAACCAATAGAGGTGAGAAGATGGTGGATTATGAAACTGTTGAAACAAAAGAGATAAGGTATGGGAATAGGAATTTTTTGGAGATAGCGAAAAAGAAAACTTCCGAGGGTGCTGTTTTCATATCAATATCAAAAGGCTGGTTTCCCACAGAAAACGAAAAGCGTTTCAAAAATGGCATAGGTTTTCCTGCCGAGCCAGAGCTTATTGACAAGGTAATAGCTTCGCTTCAGAGCATGAAGGCAGGGCTGGGAAACGGCCCAATCAAAGTTGATGAGAAGGAAGGGGAGTAGGCACGTGGTGGTATTCTGCTCCTTTTCGGAGAAGAGATAGCGTCCCTTATAAAGGGCGCAGTTGATAAAAGAGTCCAAGCACAGAGCTGTGGCTTTGATTTGACTATTAGGGGAGTTTATACTTTTACTTCTGCTGGCGCCCTTGATTTCACTAATGAAAAGAGGGAGATCAGTAAGCAGAAGCAAATAAGGTTTAGGGATGGTTGGGTTTTTCTGAGGGGAGGGTGCTACAAGGTGATGTATAATGAGATTATAGAAGTCCCGAGGGATTGCGTTGGGATGGCGTTTCCAAGGTCAAGCCTGCTCAGGTGTGGTGTTTCTCTTCATTGCGCTATATGGGACCCCGGGTATAGGGGGAGGAGCGAATCCCTATTAGTGGTGCATAACGAGAAGGGGTTTAGGCTTAAGAAAAATGCGAGGATTGCACAGATTGTTTTTTTGAAGTTGGGCAGGGAAGCAGAGGGATATAAAGGCAGATACAGAAACGAGAACATCTAAGTTTAAAGTTAAAAAATTCATGCACGAATTATAACCATGCATCACAAAGTACGCCAGCCAATAGTAACGGTAATGGGGCACGTTGACCATGGTAAAACTTCTTTACTTGACAAAATAAGGGAGACGACAGTGCATCAGAGGGAGAAGGGAGGAATAACGCAACACATAGGAGCAAGCGAGGTGCCGATAGAAGTCATTGAGAGGATATCGGGGAACTTAATAAAACAGCTCGGCGCGAGGATAACACTGCCAGGCCTTCTCTTCATAGATACACCAGGCCATGAGGCATTCACAAACCTTAGGAGGAGAGGAGGGAGCGTAGCAGACATAGCGCTTCTTGTTGTTGATGTTACTCAGGGGTTCCAGCCACAAACGGTTGAGGCGATAGAAATCCTTCGGGAGTATAAAACGCCTTTTATAGTCGTCGCTAACAAAATAGATTTACTGCGTATGTGGTCGGCAAAGAATACAACGAGTTTTATTGAATCGCTTATGCAACAAAGCGAGATAACACAGCAGGAGCTTGAAAAGAAAATTTATGAGATGGTCGGGAAACTGCATGAGTTTGGATTTTCTTCTGAAAGATTTGACAGGGTAAGGGATTTCACAAGAGAACTTTTGATTGTGCCCGTGAGCGCAAAAACGGGAGAGGGAATAAGCGAGCTGCTCATGTATACCACAGGTCTTTGCCAGAAGTTTCTTGAAAAGAGACTTGTGTTGCATGAGGAAGAGGCAGGAGTAGGGAGCATACTTGAAGTTAAAGAGGAGAAAACGCTTGGAACAACAGTAGACGTGATTCTTTATGATGGAAGGATTGCGAAAGGAGATATGATAGCGTTTGGGACGCTGAACGGTGTTGCAACAACGAAAGTGAGGGCTCTTCTCAAACCGAAGCCGCTTGATGAGATAAGAGACCCGAAGGAAAAGTTCTCTTATGTGGATGAGGTGCATGCAGCGGCTGGAGTGAAGATATATGCGCCGAACCTTGCGCACGCAGTCCCGGGGAGCACTCTCATGGTTGTAAGAAAAGATGTGGATAAAGCAAAGAAGATGATAGCGCAGGAAATTGAAGAGATATTGGTTGAGACTGATTCAAACGGCGTTATAGTGAAGGCAGATACTCTCGGCTCTGTTGAGGCGCTCGTAAAGCTACTTGCGTCGGAAAGCGTAAGCGTCAAGCGTGCTAACGTGGGCCCGGTTACAAAGAAGGATGTTGTTGATGCGGCCGTTGTTCGTAAGGATCACCCATTGCTCGGCACAATTCTCGCCTTCAACGTCCCCGTTAGCGAGGATGTTAGGGCTGAGGCGAAGAAGAACGATGTTGAAATAATAGAGGAGAACATTGTTTACATGCTTATAGAGAAGTATAAAAAATGGATGGCGGAAGAGAGGGAAAGACTTAAGCTTAAGGCACTTTCTGATCTCGTGATGCCGGTTGAGATAAAGGTTCTGCCGAGGTGTTGCTTCCGTGCGAGCAAGCCCGCAATATTCGGCGTTGAGGTGCTTGCTGGCGTTATAAAACCGGGATATATTCTTGAGACAATGGATGGAAGAGAGGTGGGGGAAGTGAAGAGCATACAGAAGGACAAGGAAACGCTTGAGAAGGCAGAGAGGGGGATGCAGGTTGCCATCGCAGTGGATGGCGCAGTTTATGGGAGGCATTTCTCCGAAGGGGATGTGTTGCGCTCAAAAGTCCCGCGCGAGCACTTGGCTATACTAAAAGAGAGATATTCGGAATATCTGCCTGCTGATGTTCTTGCTCTTATTGAAGAGTATAGGAAAATCGGAAAGGCTTTTTAACTTTATTTGCAGAAGCACTACTACGAGAGTGACTATATGAAAATCGTCGTCTCAGACCCGAAGACTGGCAAATCATACCAGACCGAATTACCGAAAGGTAAAGAAGGACTGCTTGTAGGGATGAAAATAGGGAGTGAGATTGATGGGGGAGTCATTGGGGCAACGGGCTATAAGCTGCGCATAACGGGTGGTACCGATAAGGATGGCTTTCCGATGCTGCCATCAATTACGGGTGCAGGAAAGCAGAAGGTTCTTCTAAGCAAGCCGCCTGGTTTTAGGCCAAAAAGAGAGGGCGAGAGGAGAAGAAAAACGATTAGGGGGAATGTCATAAGCGACGCTACAATGCAGGTGAATACTGTAGTCTTGGAGTACGGGCCTAAGCCACTTGAAGAAACTATTGTAATTGAGAAGAAGGAGGGTAAGAAGGAGAAAGAGAAGAAAGCAGAGGCAGGAAAAAAAAGGTAGGAAGTAGGGTGTGTTTTTGCAGGCTGAGGTGAACATAGGAACTCTGGGGCATGTTGACCATGGCAAGACTACGCTCACAAAAAACTTAACTGGTGTATGGACCGACACGCACAGCGAGGAGATAAAAAGAGGAATAACTATAAAGCTTGGTTATGCTGACGCTGTTTTTAGAAAATGCGAAAGGTGTGAGGGACATAATAGCTACACTATTCAGGAAAGATGCCCTATCTGTGGTTCTGAAACGAAGGTTTTGAGGAAAGTTTCCTTTCTTGATGCACCAGGGCATGAAACGCTCATGACAACTGCAATAGCCGCATCAAGCATAATAGACGGTGCGCTCCTTGTTATAGCCGCTAACGAGCCTTGCCCGCAACCTCAGACTATGGAGCATTTCGCTGTTCTTGAAATACTCGGAATTAAAAATATCGTTGTTATTCAAAACAAGGTTGACCTCGTGTCAAAGGCGAAGGCGCTTGAGAACTACGAGCAGATAAGGAAATTTTTGAGCGGGACTTTCGCTGAGAATGCTCCGATAATACCCACGGCTGCAAACTATGGGATAAACACGGGTGCGATAATAGAGGCGATAGAGGAACACATACCAACCCCAAAGCGAAACCTTTCTGCGAAGCCCTTGATGTTCGTTGCTCGTTCTTTTGACGTCAACAAACCTGGCATACCAATAGAGAAGATGAAGGGAGGAGTCGTGGGGGGTTCTCTAATAAGAGGCAAGTTGAAGGTTGGCGATGAGGTAGAGATAAGGCCAGGAATATATGTGGAAGAGAAGGACAAACATAAAAGTATAAGAACGAAAATCCAGAGCCTTCATGTTGGTTCAGAAAGCATTGAAGAAGCGGGACCAGGCGGTCTTGTGGCGATAGGAACTACAATAGACCCAGCTTACACGAAAGCTGACAGGCTAGTTGGGAATCTCGTGGGCTTGCCCGACGCTCTCCCGCCAATATTCAACGGCCTTGTAATAGAGGCAAACGACCTTAAGCGGGTTGACATAACGATACCGCCGATAAAACTTGAGGAGGGCATTGTTGTTTGCGTCGGCACTACTACTGTGCTT
>JAVZCV010000001.1:98426-161995 GCA_038874215.1 Candidatus Micrarchaeia archaeon
AAAGATTAAGAAAAACAAGTTGAGTTTGAAGTTGAAGAGGCCGATATGCGTTGAGCCGAATTCACGTGTTGCGGTTTGCAGGCGCGTTGGGCAGAGATGGAGGATAGCGGCATACGGCACTGTTGTTGAGGGGGTGGAGTGATGAAGCCGGGTAAAGTTGAGAAGTATATCATTGAAAGAATTGGGGAGAATGGAGCTCTTTTATTTATACTCATAGACCCGTGCGATTACAGGGGGGAGAAGGAAGCCGTGAATACTGCTAAAAACGCATATGAAGGTGGAGCCGACGTGATACTCGTTGGTGGAAGCATTGGGGCACAGGGTGAGCTGCTTGACAATGTAGTAAAAGGTATAAAGGACTGTGTTTCGGTTCCTGTTGTCCTCTTCCCAGGTAATATCGGAACGGTATCAAAGTATGCTGATGCTGTTTATTTCATGTCCCTGCTCAACTCTCGGAATGCTTACTGGATAACTGGTGCGCAGGCTCTCGCCGCACATGCTGTAAAGAAACTTGGAATTGAACCTCTGCCGGTGGGCTATGTGCTCATCCATCCCGGCGGAACTGCGGGATGGGTTGGTGATGTTAACCTTGTGCCGAGAGATAAGCCCGATATAGCAGCCTCTCTTGCGCTCGCCGCAGACTGCTGTGGGTTCAGGTTTCTTGTGACGGACTGTGGTTCTGCGCCAGCAACAGGCCCTATGTCCGTTGAGATGGTGAGGGCTGTTAGAGAAGCAACGTCTGCAGTTTATATAGTTGGAGGTGGAATAAGAACTCCTAAACAGGCTCGGGAGATAACGAACGCCGGCGCTGATGCGATTCAGGTTGGTACTGCGGTTGAAAAAGTCAGCGATGTTGTTGGTGTTGTTAAAGCACTCTCAAAGGCTGTGAGGGAAGGGGCACGCTCTCGAAAGATTAAATAGTGGATTATTGAGAGGTGGTTGTGTGGAGAGTATAATAAGGGATGCGCTTTCGGGTGTTGGTGCTGAGACAATAAGCAATGAAGATATAAGGATATGCGTTGTTGGCGCTGGTGGAGCGGGCTGCAACACGATAAACAGGCTTGCAAAAGTAGGTATAAGGGGTGCAGACTTGATAGCGCTCAACACCGATGCTAAACATCTTAATATAGTTTCTCCTGCTGCAAAGCGACTGCTGATAGGAAAGGCTATAACGAAAGGGCTTGGGGCTGGCGGCTTTCCAGACATAGGGAGAAAGTCTGCCGAGGCATCAAAAGAGGAGATAGCAAGGCTGCTGAAAGATGCTAGGCTTGTTTTCATATCTTTTGGGTTGGGAGGAGGGACCGGGACGGGCTCTGCTCCTGTCGTTGCGGAGATTGCAAAAAATGAGGGAGCGATCGTCGTCGCAGTTGCTACATACCCGTTCCGCCTTGAAAGGGCTAGGTTGAAGAAAGCAGATGACGGGATAAGGGAGATTACGAAGGCAGCGGACACGCTCGTGTTAATAGACAACAACAAGCTTGCGGAGTATGCACCAAACCTTCCGATGGAGCAAGCATTCATGCTTGCGGATGAGATAACTGCACGTGCAGTGCGCGGCATAGTTGAAACGATAAAAACGCCGAGCCTCATAAACCTTGATTTTGCGGATGTGTCTGCAATAATGCGCGGCGGCGGGATTTCAATGATAGCTGTCGGCGAGGGAAAGGGAACAGAGAGAGTCAAGAAAACGGCCCAAAGTACGCTGAACAATGTCCTGCTTGACGTAGACTACAGGGGTGCAAAAGGTGTCCTTCTACACCTTACTGGCGGTCCAGACATGACGCTCGGAGAGGCAAACGAGCTCGGGGAGCTGATAACAGAGGAGGTTGACCCGAACGCAAATGTAATATGGGGGGCGAGGCTTGACAACAGTTTTTCTGGCAGGATAGAAGCGATAGCTATATTCACGAACGTGAGCATAGCGCACACGGGCGAAGAATGCGAGCGGGCAGAATATATGTAATCAGATCCAGAGCCACGGCAGGAAATTGGCAAGGAAAGAGAGAACCACTGCAAGCACTATTATGTTCATTATTCTCCTGTCTATATTCAGCTCAAGTATTCTGAACCCGTCAAATGCGGGTATGGGGAGCAAATTTACAGAGCCTATAAGGAAATTCAGAACGAATGATAGCGCGAGGAAAGAGTAGAAGAAGGAGATCCATTCAAACCCATCTTTGTATGCAGGAGGAATGACGTGCATTCTCCCGAAAACCCTAAAAACTATGTTGCTTCCGATTTTGTTTGAAACCAATATTCCTATCTTACCGTTCTCATCGGCTACTCTTACGATGCTTCCTTTTTCAGTCGTTATGTTGACCAATGTTCCTGGGTTAAAACCAACTGCATTCTTGTAATCCTCAGACTCATGTATTGGATAACCGTTTATACTTATTATAGCTGTTCTCTCAATCGTTTTGTTATCAACCTCTGCAAGGAAAACACGCCTATCCTCATACGGTTCTGTGATTAAGAGCAGGGAGAAGAGGAGGAACATTGAAATTAGAGAAACAAGCAGGTTGGCTGCCGAGCCAGCCACAAGGACGCGGGTCTGCTTAACTTTATCTTTCTTTTGGAGTTCTTTTTCATCAGGATCAACAAAAGCGCCGAAGGGCAAAATGCCGAAGAAAACAAGCCCTGTGGATGTAACAGGAATTCGCATGACTCTTGAAAGCACTCCATGTGAGAACTCGTGCACGAAAAGAAGAACGGCTATGGCCGCTATTCCCGATATGAAATCTATGTTTATCCCAGGCAGGAGAAGCGATGCGCCAGGCGTTGCTTTGCTCATCGGCTCTTTGATGCCGAAGAATAAAGCTGCAATTAGGGTTAGCAGTATATATAGTCCTTGCATTATCAATCCTGCAACGGTTGCGGTGCTTAGCCCGCCTATGAGAAGTATTGCAAGCATTCCATACCAAACATAGTCGGACGAACTGCCATACTGCGCAGTAGCGCTTCTGAAGGTGATGGGGAGATTTATCACGGAGAAGGTTATCGGTAGTATTGTTGGCATCACGAAAAGGATAAAGAAAACAAGCAGAATGAGGGAAGCGAGATATACGCGCCAACCCATCTTTCTATTCATGAAAATGGATGGTAGACCGAAGCCGAGAACAAGCCCGATGTCGGCAAAAGTCTTCCATAAATTCTTATGCGCTGAAGCAACCTCGTCAAGAAGGGCAATTCCCGCCTTGCCTCTCAATATGAGCAGGCCGTACTGGTTCTCAATTTTACAAAATGAAGAAACCGCTTTTGTTGTAGCGTAGAGAAGGAAAACGCAGGAGACCAGTTTTGGTAGCGCTTCTAAATCTGATTTTACGATTATATAAAATCCCACTATTGAGAAAACAATAACGAATGTAAGAACTGTCTGTAATTTAAGGTGTTGCTTAAGGATGTTGGAGGAGATTACGATAAGGGCGAGAACGAGCGCGGGAGATAACAAGGCGGGACCGTATTTCAGCAGATAAATTGAGATGACCGATAGCACAAGCCATGAGAGCCCAGCTACAAGGAACGCTATCTCTGCTTTTTCAAGTAGTTTGCTCAATTTCACATGCGTATTAATGCGGGTAATATATTATAATTTACCGTGTTATTTGATTAGGGATTTGAATGCCCGAATGCGAAATGTGCGGTTCTGAAAATGCGAGATGCGTGGTGAAAATCGAAGGAGCGAAGCTTCTTGTTTGCGAGAAGTGTGCGAGGCATGGTGAGGTTATAGCGGTTGAGAGGAAAGAAAGGCAGATTCAGAAGAAGGTTGAGAAAAAGAAGGAGGAGCGCGAGATTGTAGTCGTCCCCAATTTTGGGGATATGATAAGGAGAGCACGTGAAAAGATGAAAATTCCGCGTTCTGTTCTCGCAGAAATGCTGAACGAAAAGGAATCTTACATAGAGAGGATTGAGGCGGAGAAAACGATACCGAGCGAGGCGCTTGCGAGAAAGATGGAAAAGGTGTTGGGGATTAAACTGCTTGAAGAGGTTTTAGTGGACAGAAAGGGGGCTTCGGAAGGAAAAAAAGAGGACCTAACTCTCGGGGACATAGTAGTTTTGAAGAAGAAGGGTGGAGGTGAAGGGTGAGTGGGGGTTGATTTGGGTTTAATAGTCGCAAAGGAAGAAATAGATGTGGCACACCTGAGTGGAAGAAAGCTCGCAGTAGATGCATACAACGCACTCTATCAATTCTTGTCTATAATAAGGCAGAGGGATGGCACTCCCCTTCTTGATGCAAAAGGCAGGATAACAAGCCATCTTTCTGGCCTTTTTTACAGAACGGCGAATCTGCTTGAGTATGGAATAAAGCCCGTTTATGTTTTTGACGGAGTTCCGCCAGAGGAGAAAAAAAGAACCATAGAGGAGAGAATAGCGATTAGAGAGGAGGCAAAAGAAAAGTGGGTTGAGGCTCTTGCGATGGGTGATGCAGAGGCGGTAAGAAGGTATTCGCAGGCTTCCTCGCATCTCACTTCGGACATGGTTGAGGAAGCAAAAAAACTCTTATCTCTAATGGGGCTACCCGTAGTGAATGCGCCGAGTGAAGGCGAAGCGCAGGCTGCCCACATGGCGAAGAAGGGGGATGTGTGGGCATGCTCATCGCAGGATTACGATTCGCTTCTTTTCGGCGCTCCGCTTTTAGTCAGGAACCTCACTATAACGGGCAGGAGAAAATTGCCGAGGAAGGATGTTTATGTTCAGATAGTCCCAGAGCTCATTTATCTTGATAAAACGCTTGAACAAAATGGGCTGACGCACGAAAAACTCATATGGCTCGGCGTTCTTATAGGGACGGATTTCAATGAGGGAGTAAGAGGGGTGGGGCCGAAGAAAGCGTTAAAGCTTGTTTCCTCCCATGGCTCGTTTGACGAGATAGCAAGCGAGCTCGTTCTTGATGAAACGTTTTCCCAAGCGCTTCGCATATTCAAAAACCCGAATGTCAGCGATGATTACAGCGTATATTTCAAAGAGCCCGATTCCGAAGGCATAATCTCGTTTCTATGCGATGAGCATGATTTCTCAAGAGAAAGAGTTGAGAAGGTCCTTGATAAGATTGGGCAGAGAGTGGGGACGCAGTCAAAGCTGGACGAATGGTTCTGATTTTATACGTATTTCCTCACGAAGGGACCTATTACAGGTAGATCAAACATTTTAGCATTCAGCGCGCAGTATGCCATCACTATTCTCGCTATGGCTCCAAAGAAAAAGGTAAGGTACATCAGGAAGGTGATGAGAAATGCACAGATGATCGTTATCATCGTGATGATGTATAGGATAAATAAAAACATCCATAAAATGGAGAGTGCAATGTCAAAAAATGCGCTCTGCAAAGCATGGAAGCGAACATACCTGTCATCCTTCTTCAAGAGGTAGACTAGTACGGGACCGAGCAAAGGAAAGAATATTGAAACTACGTAGGCGAGTGCAGCCATGACACCCGAATCCTTATCCTGCATTGTTATTTCGTCCATGCAATATACCATCATAGAAAGGGGTTTCACTCAGTAATAAACCTTTGCCTTGCCCTCAACTATTTTATATGTCAGCTCAGGGAGCTTATCCAGCTCATCAGCAACAACATCGCTAATCCTGCTCTCAAAGTCGCTCATTGGTCTTTCTGAAAGCACCTGCACGCTGACAGATTTTGGCTCGTTTATGGGCTTTCCTATCTGGGAAAGAAGGGATACGTTGCACTCCTCAACACCGCGAATCTCTGCGATGCGCTCTGCAATTGCGAAGGCAAGGATGCTGTAAAGCTTACCGACATGGTTCACGGGATTCTTGCCGGCGGTTGCCTCAAGCGTCATCGGCCTGCACGGGGTTATTAGACCGCTCGCCCTGTTTCCCCTACCAACGCTCCCGTCATCCCCCATCTCTGCGCTTAAGCCCGTTAGCGTTATATATACCGAGTCGTTCTTGTAATCGTCGGCAGTGTTAACTGCAACGCTAACCTCCACATCAGGATATTTCTTGCAAACTGCCTCTATATCAGAGATGACTTTTTCTTTTGATTTTATGTAGTCATCAAGGTTGTTCAGAAATCTTGATACGAATGCTATCGCAACCGTAAGGGATATGCTCTCGCCTTCCCGCACAGCCATTACCTTTACATCCTCGCCCACCTCAGGCCTTTTTTTCTTGTACTCCGCCGAGTTTAGCATCTTCTCAACTTCTATAACCATTTTCTCTGTTGTGCTCAGCGGAGCAAAGCCAACCCCAAAGGAGGTATCGTTCGCAAGAGGTATTTCTGGACCACGGAGGAACAGCTCAACGAGGTCGTGGCTTCCCTGCGATATTCGTGAGTCTATTATAACATCGCCCTCAACATCAAGGAACCTGCACACTTTCCGCAGGTATTCATGCGTTGATTTTATCGCTATTTCTTCAGCAGGGACCCATTTGCCAGCTGCGGATGAAGTCGCCCTTCCGCTCAGGAGAATGTATATTGGCTTGATGAATTCGCCACCGCCATATTTAACAGATGTCGCTCCGCCGCATATCTGCCCTTTATCAACGTTGTGGTGTAGGATTTTCCCGAACACGTTTAGGTACTCCTTGCACAATTCCCTGCTTATGTTCTCAACTATACCGTCTATCAGCGTATCTGGGTGCCCTATCCCCTTTCTCTCAACTATTTCGGTTTTTTTTCTGCTTATGGCGTTTGCAAGTGGCTCTATGTTTATTCTTTTTGCTTTCAACAAAACACCCCGCATTAGCTATCGTATAATCGCACCAATGCCTTTAAACTTTAACTTTATTTTGTTTTCTACCTCCTTCACTCTTTCAGGAAAAATGGAGAAGCGGAGCGTAACGCTCTTCTTTCCCTTAATTTCGTACTTATCAACAATATTCACATCAAGTATATCTTCGTCAATTCCCATCGCGAATTCTTTGAGAGTCTCATCATCGTAGTCTTCAAAAACAAAGGAAAGATCTCTGCTCGCCGCTTCCACGCTTTTTATTTTCCAATCCCTCGTCTCTTGTTCATTCAGCACGCGTACGTATGGGAGATTAAGCTCAAATATTCTTTTACCGCAACGCATGCGAACGCGGTCTATTCCGACATCTTCTAGGATACCGAAATGCACAATCCCAGAGTTCAGGTTTTTCAAAGCAATTTTTCTGCCTATCATTGATTTGAGCCATGCGCGTTCGTGTTGCATCGCAGATATTACTTTGTCAGAACTCCACAGTTTATTCTCTATGTTGCCTATTCCTTTCGCACTCTTCGCAAAGAAAGACAAGAATTCCTCCTCGTTTTTGTCTTCTGATATCCTCGCAAGTTTTTCTGCATTCTCAAGGAAAAGCTTCCTTATCTCGCTTGCGTATGGGTTTGTAGTTTGTATCTGCGAATAAACATGGGGATTCTGGCCGAGGACACGCGCAACCATATCCATAGTTATCTCAAAAACAGGGGATGAAAAATAGGGAAGTTTCTTTGTGTCAATGCCTGCTTCGCCTATCGTTGCCCCCGCAGAGATGTAGATGTAGTGGGTTAGGACCTGGACAACGGAGAGAAGCTTGTCATGCTCTTCTGCACTCGTCTCATATATTTTTGCTCCCTCCTCATCAAAAAATTGCGTTATTTCGTTGTATTTTGGCCCTTTTCGCACTGGAACAAAAACGACACACAAGCCAGCAAGCGATTCAACACGTGGGCCGTGCATGGGGTGGCAACCAGCAACCTCTCCTTCAAATTCAGACATGGTCTTTATGACGGGCACCTTTACGCTCGTGAAGTCCATGAGGAGCGCATCGCGCTTCATTAGAGGAATTGCTTTTTTCACTGTTTCAACAGCCGCGCTTATCGGAACAGACACAATAACAATGTCTGCGTTGCTTATCTCACTAAAATCGCATGCATCAACTCCTATCTTTTCTGCTGCTATTCTTGCTTTATCCACGTCTCTACTGATTATACCCACGTCAAATTTTCTTTTCATGAGGCGAGCGTAGAGCGCGCCGAACTCGCCCGTTCCGCCAATTATTAGAAGCCTGCTCTTCCCGCTCATGCAACCACGATGGAAAACTCGCTGAATTTAGCGCCTATTGCGCCACCCACCGCACCGAGAATTGGAAAGATGAATGTGGCGGCGACAAACCGTATTATTGTTAGGAATATGTCGGGGGTTATATCTAGCCCGAGTATCTGAAGCAGGAGTTTCGCGTTATCAGGGCTCATGTACTTAACCATAGGTGCGAGGAAAGCACCGTATGCCGCAGGGCCGAAGAATGCGCTTATCACGAAGGAGACGAGCGTTGAAACAAAGGCGGCGAAAAGACCGCAAATAGCACCAACCCTTATTCCATCAGAAACGCGCAGGGCTCCGCCAGCCTCGTGCTTTAAGAAATAAGCTGACAAAAACCCGCCAATGAACCATGTTATGATGCTCAGGTTGAGAAGGGGTATGCCCATTAGGATGCCCATCGCTATCCCGCCTGCTATCGCTGGCGTTATCATAGTTCTCATGTCTATCGTTCTCGCAAAACCCGCCTTGAGGATTGTTGCCTTAGGGACGCTAACCTTTGCGATCCCTTTTTTAGCAGGGGTTATTATCTCGGGTGGTTCGGCGCCATGCTCAACGCAATGCACGCAAACAAGCCTATTCCCTGCCTCGCGAGCACAGTCTGCACAAACCGCTTTAAAACAAAACCCGCATATTCCGACTGCTTCCCTGTCCCTGTGGTAAAAGCAAATCATTTTAGCACCGATGTTTTTATGGAGTTTATATTAAATATTTCTGCCATTTGCTCGCTCAACTTTTACGGTGAATTCAAACCTTGAGAAGACGTGCGTGCCCAAAACTACTGGTTCAAATTCAATCAATATCTTCTCGTATTGGCTTTTTCCTGCACGGATTTCCACTTTCTTTTCTTCCCCTACATTAAGATTGCCTAAACGGGCCTCATCCTCAAGCGTTAGGAGAACTATTCCCGCTATCATCTCCCCACATATATTTTTCACCAAGAGTGATATTCGCCCTTCATCATCGGCAACGTTGTCTATAATCTGAACTTCAAAAATCGGTGCAAGTCGTATCGGCCTCGTTGCGCTTTCTCCTTTGCCGTCTATGCTGCCTTCCCCTCTCTTAAGCTTTTCGGAAATTACAGTTTCTTTCATTTTTCTCCTTATCTTGTGCTTTGTGCTGTATATTGAGCTGTACAGCAAGTAAATAATGGCAAGTGATAGTATAGCCGCTATTAGGATTGGTGTGGAGTTTAGGATTTCTTTTTCAATATCGGGCAGTGTGGGCTCATATCTTATAGGGACAGGAGCACGCGGCGTTGTTTCAAAGTAGGGGCTTAATGCCGAGATTGCTGTTGGCTGTGTGAGCAAAGAATTAACATTTTCTCCACGAGATGGGAGCATAACTCGTTCACCAATAGCGCTTCTGAAAACAATCGCACTTCCTGCTGGTAGTAGGCGGGCATAACTCACCATCCTGCCGAAATCGGAGTCATTCTCAAGCGCTCGGAGAGTTTCGTCCCCTGCATCAGTGATTGCATCCGTATCTCTGACCTTTACAACACGTGCCCTAATATTTTCGGTTTCTTTTTTATCAAGCTTGAACGGCTCGCCAGAAAGAACGCTGCTGATTCCACTCGCGCAGTGATGAAGGAGGGTGGTTTTCACATCGCCGCCTTTTGTAAGAGCAACCCTTGCCTCATCATCGCATTTTAGAGCAGAAATCATGTTGTCTATTTCGCCATATGTTGTTTGTCCTCTGCTTGGCAGGGCTATCGCACGCCTTCCGTCATTATCGGAATAGATGAAAAAACCCGGTTTTGTTGCATTTTCCAACCCGCTTGGTATTCCCTTCTCCTTCAATATCAGAAATTCTCTGCCACTTACATTAGCCGTTTGTATCCCTTGATTAAAAATTCCTCGGATTTCTTCGCTGTCAATCAGGAGATTCTCGTGCGTGTCCACATTCCATCTCTCAAGCCTGAATGCAGAGAATGCCATCAATAGTGCGAGGAAGACGAAAAGTGGTGAGCGCCATTTCAAGCAACCACCTTCTTAACACCCCTGAATAGCGCAGTCGGTAGCTCGTGAATGCTCTTAACACGCTCTACAACAATTCGTTGTTTCTCAATCTCTTCGGTGAAAGTGAGTGCACTGAACATCCCCCAAACTCTGCTTGCGTATTTGGCTTCAAGCAGGAGTGGGAGGTAAAGAATTCGCACGCCCCATTTTGAGAATTTAACAAGAAGCTCCAACGAGCATTTTTGTATGCTGCAGTCTTCCATATAGTCGTTCATGCCCCCTTCCGGCAGTCCATCGGTAAGTATCACGATGATTCTCTTACCTCCTCGTATATGCCATCGCATTCTTTCTAGTTCATAAAGTGCTTTATCAAGCCTTGTTGCGCCAGAACCGTTGCGGATAACCAGCTCGCGGTACCCTTTGAGTTGTATAGCATCGTCGCTATATGAAAGAATGAGGGGATTTGCCCGCGGTCCGAAAATTTCGCAGAGAGAAACGCACGCTATTTTTGCGAATGTTTGTGGCGCTTCTTCCTCCGCTATCTGCTTATTTAGAAAATCGCTCCTCCACCATGCAGTCATGGAATTTGAATCGTCATAAAGCAGGGCGATTCGGACAACCCTTTCTTTTTGCACCCTTTTTCTTCCGACTGCAAATTCGGGCATTCTGCCATGTGTGCAGAAATTGCTTATCGTTTTGTACATGTTTATGTGGGACGAACCATCATATGGAACGTCAGAAACACAGTATTCGTTGGGCGGCATGAAATTCAACGCGCTGCTTATATGCTTTCCTACCGCTCTGCACTGGAGGATGAATTCTTCGTATATGAAAGGGTCGTACTTTTTTGTGAGAATAGCGCAGAGGTTTGCAGCACGCTTTTGTGCTTCTTGCACGAAAACACCTAAAGCTCTTCAGAAACACGCAATGCTATTTCCTTAACGATATTTACAGAGATATCGTCGGTCTCATCCCCTATGACGAGCGCCTGCTGGAATGCGGCTTCAAGGAAGGCTGTCTTCATGTCTGTTCCTTCTTCCATCGCAGCGGCACAGTATTTTGCCATTTTTATTGCTCCGTCAACAGATAGCCCCTGCCTTAGTGCTGTCTCTCTCTTAGCGATTTTTCTCGTTTCTTCGGCAAATTTCATTATTGCATTTACGACACGCTCGTTAGCTTTGCTTCTATCAATTAGCACATTTCGCTCAACGCTTGCGGGCGGGTAGTCCATGAATATTGGTACAAAACGCCTCTTCAAAGCCGAGCTCATCCTGAATGTCCCTTCGTCTCCTATGTTCGCAGTTGCTACCACAACCCAGTCTTCTGGTTTTTTTATTATTGCCTCTTCATGCTCAAGGGGTAGATAACCTCGGGAGAGAAGAAGGAAAAGGCCAGAGTATGCACTTGTAGGCGCCCTCGTGAATTCATCTATCAACAGATTTTTGTTTTCTTTGAGGCAGCGCGTGACGACCCCATCTTTGAAAAGTTTCTTTCCCCCTGAAAGGGCGAGTGGATGAAAACCGCCTATCAGTTGGTATTCCGTCATGCCTTCTGTTGCCTCTATTTTCAGAAAATCTCCAAAAAATGAGAGAACGTGCTCGGCGAGCGTTGTTTTTCCATTGCCAGCAGGCCCGTAGAGCATTATCGGGTAGCCCATCTTTATGTAGCGGAGCATTTTCAGTATAACGGGTTCTTGCCCTTTCACTTCCGAAGTTGCGATTATTTTTTCATAATCTTCTTTTTTTATGTCTGAAGGTTTTATTGCCATAAGTTAATCTCTCGGCGCAAATATTTAAAACTCTTTAAAGCGAGGTAATAAGCCATGAAAGAGAAAAACAAGAATTTTCAGAAATTCATAGAGCCGCTTGCATTAGAGGGCAATGAAAATGTTGCGGATTTTGTTGAAAATGTCTATGGGAACTCAGGATACAACGCAAGAAAGCTCGCCGATGCATGCAGGATTTTTTCAAAGATGATAAGGGAGAACTCAACGATATGCATAACGCTCGCTGGCGCCATGACTCCCATAGGCATGGGCGGGCCTCTTATAAGACTTGTTGAAAACGGTTTCGTTGATTTCATAATATCAACGGGTGCAAACCTTTACCATGACCTGCACCGCGCTTTTGATTACCCTGTCATGCAAGGGAGCGAAAAGGTTGACGATGAAAGACTGTATAGGCAGGGTATTTCTCGCATCTATGATGTTTTTATAGAGGACGGTGAGACTTTGTTGAATACGGACAAGTGCATTATTGATGCCATAAGAAGCACGCATATTGGCGGAACGGTGTCAACGGCAGAGCTTAACAACACGATAGGCAGAAGGGTACTTGCAACAGCGCCCCATCCCGAGAAATCTCTGCTTGCAACATGCGCCAAGCATGATGTGCCCGTGTATACGCCCGCAGCTGGTGATTCTTCAATAGGCATGAACATCGTGCTTCCATACATATTCGGGCAGAGGGTTTCAATAGACCCCATTCTGGATATAATAGAAACGACCGCAATAGTGGCGGCGGCAGAAAAAAACGGTGTTGTGGTGGTGGGTGGCGGCGCACCAAAAAATTTCTACCTTCAGACGCAACCCGTTCTTTGGCAGATATTTATGGATGAAAGGGGAGGGCACGATTATTTCATACAGCTAACTACTGACTCTCCACAATGGGGTGGCTTGTCTGGCGCAACTCCGCAGGAAGCAAAATCGTGGGGCAAGGTTAGGAACCCTCACAATAATGCAACCGTAGTGTATTCCTGCGCCTCAATAACCTTCCCAATTCTTGCGCAACATGCCCTCATGCGCAACAAACCACGCACAATGAAGAAGCTTTATGCAAAAAGGGGAGAGCTTGTAAGAAGGCTTATCAAAAAGTCCGTAGTGGGGAACAAAAGGTTGATGAGGAGAATAGGTCGTTGGGCAAAACCAGAGAAGTGTGAGGAGATATTAAGATATTACGAGAAGAAGACGGAAGGAGCATGCTGAGGATGGGGAAGTATTATTTACTTTTATTTTTCTAATATATTCGCAGCGGATAGGTCGGGAGGCTAGGGGTCTCCTGTAACCACAAATCCCCTTGCGGTGGGACCGAAAGACCGGTTGCGCTTCTGTCGGGTGCAGGCACGCTCTGCGTACTGGCGTTGAGGTCTTGCCTCTTGGGACGATGCGCTATGTGAAACGGGTCAGGCCGGAAGGAGCAGCCCTAAGCATAAACGTCATCTTTCAAAAAAGACGGTGAAATGCATCGTGCTCAGAGCCAACAGGACCGAGCAAAGGCGCAGAAAACGGTCTGTATCCGAAGATGCAAGACCGGAGCCTCCGCTGCATGCGCTGGGATCGCCTAGCGGTTCAGGCTTTGTAGCTAAAAGCTTGAGCAAAGAACAAAGCTTGCGTTAAAGGGCGGCAGCCTGCTATGTTCCTTCCTGCGTGGAAAGGAAAAGCAGCAAGCTGTTTGGCCATTCGGCCATCGTGGGTTCGAAAGAGTCGCCCATTCATAAACTGCCTCGTCCGAAAATCCCACTCCCAGCGCTTAATTATTTTTTTCTCTTAATATGCAACATCTGCGAGCATGGGCTGACGACTCTGATACATTTAAAATCCTCACACGCATAACGTTATCCGTCATGCGGGCCCATAGCTTAGCCTGGTTGGAGCGCTCGGCTGATAACCGGGAGGTCGCCGGTTCGAATCCGGCTGGGCCCACTAATTGTAGATTCCTTTATATACTTTTTTTACCATAATATTATCTAAAACGATTTGCGGGTTATTGAATGGATGAAAAGAAAAGAGGTAAGGATATTTTTTACAAGGATTTAGAGCGGGAGATAGAAGGGAGGAATGTTTCGGTAGGGTTTGAAAGAAAAGGGGATAGGCTGATAATAAAGGCTGAGAAGGTTAGGGGGAATGTAGAAAGCATAAAACGCGCGATAAAGGAGCAGGTAGAAAAAAGGCGTGGGGACAACGAATTTTTACAGCTTGTTGAAGAAATTGAGAGAGATATATCAAAAATAGAGGGAGAGTTGCGCATACTTAGAAAAAAACTGGAAGTTTTGCGCTTCGCTGCAGAGGAGTATGTCTCCGAGCCAGCTGCGGGTAGAAGTGAGGGCGAGGATGAGGAACAAAGTGAGGCAGTTGTGTATGCTGTTGCTACTGGGAAAAAAAAGGAGTTTGAGGCTGGAAGAAATGAAAATAATGGTAATCCGGGGATGCACGCAGTGAATTCAAAAAAACAAAGGCCCGAAATTCCGCCCGCACCAGACTACATACCCGTAATAGAGTTTAGTTCTTCTTCTGATGAAGAAAAAGGTGTGAGGGTTGAGTCTGGCTGGAGAGACCTATATCCCGAGAATACGGTGGCATTCAACACTGATTTCATGATGGGAATAGAGAAAGTAGGTATAGCGGAGGAAAAGAAGGGGGAGGAGCGAGTCCTTGAGATAAACGAGAGAATAGCAAGGGAGATTGCAAGCATTGCAGAATTCGGAGTGCAGAAGGAGAGCGAATCTCCTTTTGAAGGTTTTTTTGGAAGCGTCTCTTCTGTTATATCGTCTTTTGTAGCGTACCCTTCAAAGTTTTTGGGTAAGAAGGAGAGCTCCGAGGCTCAGGAGTGGAAAGCCGGCATGGAGCCTGTGGGGAGAGAGAGTTATGACGGCAGTTTTGAAAAAGCACAGACAAGCACTGAAACGTATCCTGTAGAAGAATCGTTAGAAAAGCCGATAACGATGCCCGAGGCACCCGAATATGTTCCTCAGATAACTGAATTTGACATATTTCGGGGGAAGTATCTTAGCTTGCAGTCAAACAGGGCGCTTACAGTAGAGGAGATTGCAAGGATTACGGGGGATAACGAAGCGGATGTGAAGGGGTGGCTAACAAGACTTGTAGGTGAAGGGGTTGTAAAAAAAGTAAAAAGAAGAAAGAAGGGCGCATATGTAGATGCGTATATTATTTTAGAAAAATAGAGGGTTAGGCTCTTTTCGCTATAACATACATCGCATGAGACCATGAAAGCGGAATTACCCACTTTGGCTTGAAAGCCGTATCAACCTGCTCAGGAAGAAAGCCGAACCTGTTTGCGCATTTCTCCACTTTCTCTAAAAGTGCAGAGGCACGCTCGTTTTCGCCTATCACCTTGTAGTACCAAGCAAGCCATGCGGTGCATAGTGGCCATGCGCTTTCGCCCCTTGGATAAACGTCAAACTCATAACGCATGAGGCCTGCTTCTGTCATAAGGCGTTTTTCTATCGTTTTTATGGTTGATAGCATCCGTTCATCTTTTGGTTCTATTACTTCAAATGGAACTGCTATTCCGATTAGGCTGGAATCTACGGTGCTGTCGCGTGCCGAAACGTCCACTGAGCGCATGAACCTTTTTGAATGCTTCTCCCAAAAGCGTTCTGAGAACGCTGCTTTTATGCTGTTCGCATCATGAAGCCATCTCTCTTCAGCCAACCCCAAATCCCCAAGCATTTGATGGGCTTTTATTAGCCCGCAGTATGCAGACGCATATGTATATGCGTGGAAGGATTTTCTCTCCTCCCAAAGGTCTGTTTGGGGAAGCGGGATTTTGGTGCAATTGGCTATATAGTCCGCACAGCTGCGTATTTCTTTTGCGATTTCTTTAACAAATTTATCATCTTCAAATGCCTTCCAGTATTCCCAAACCGCCCATATGAAAGTGCCAGCCTGGTCAAGTTGTAGGGACCACGATGGTGCTGGATTGCCATTTGTGTAGTATCTTTGCCTGAACTCCCCCCTTATGCCTACTCCTGCAATCCATTGCAAGAGTCGTTTTGCTCTTTCCTGTTCGTTAAGGCATGTAAGCGCCTTCGCTACATATGAACAGTCTCTTACCCATGAAAAACCGTAGCCACCACAGTATCTGAATTCTGGGTCTATCTCTGGTGCGG
This sequence comes from Candidatus Micrarchaeia archaeon, assembly GCA_038874215.1. Lineage (GTDB taxonomy): Archaea > Micrarchaeota > Micrarchaeia > Burarchaeales > JAVZCV01 > JAVZCV01. Next base: position 114,316 of record JAVZCV010000001.1, read on the forward strand.
CGATTATAGCGCCATTCTCGTGTTGCAGAACCCTAAAAACATAGCGAGATGCACGGATAAGCTTATCCCCGTCAGCATTATTCTGCCAGAACTCTGCCGTGCGTTTTTCCATCTCTTCATAACTTTCGGCTTTTTCCAAAACATTGAGAATTTCTTTTGAGCTTAGCCCAGCAGCAATCAGAACTTTAGCATTTGGTTCCAGAATTGCCGCTGCGCCGCAGTCCTTCATAGCAAATCTGTTTCTATCAAGGCATCCGCTCTCAAGCTCCTCTACGAGGTTTCCATATCCGCATGCATAGTCTAAGAAATCACCTTTCATCCCGAAGCAGTAGTTCCGTTTATAGAAAAGAAATATGCCGTCTGTGTATTCAACCCCGCTTCCAATGCTTGTCGTTCCTATTCTCATTTTCCACAAAAGCGCAGATTCCCCGCCATGGTTAATTTTCAATGCGAAAATAGGCTCGTATGCATCAACGAACATGTTGAAGTAGCCGGTTGAAAGTATAAAGCCGTTAAGGCTTGCGTCTTTCTCTTCTAATTCAATCCAACGCAGTTTTTTAGCTGGTGAGTTCAGTTGCTTCTCGTACAATCCAAGTTTTAGGATGACGTCGTGAACTTCGTCTATGGGATAGAAAAAGCGCCGAACCTCAAGCGTATTTCCGAGAGCAACGTTAAGCTTTCCGTTTCCGAGCAAAACGCTGTAAAGCAGGGATTTCTCGTAGTTAAAATCCATGATAACCCCTTATGACTACCTCTGCGCCCATGATTTATGTTCATTCTAGGAGTCCCGAATTTTAAATATATGCGCCCCCAGCGGACGATGCAAATGGAAATATGCGTGAGACGCCCATAACTCACTTTTTGTATATTATAACGATGTTGGAAGCGAACTGTGGAAAAGAGTAGGTCATGGGCATTGTAAATTTGTATATCCAGCTTATCGGGAGTATCGTATCTATGCTCCCAGTAAATGTACGTATGCCTATCCCAATTTTTTCTACTATATCCAAGCCGTTTTCCTTGCCCATCGCCTCAAGCGTTTTCAAATCAAAATGGTAAATATGGTCGCCTCTGCCCCTCTTTCCAAACCAGAATGCATTCGGGGTTGAGAGAATCAGAATTCCGTCTTTTTTTAGCAACTCGCACCATTTTTTGAATGCAAACTGGGGATTTGTAAGATGTTCTATTATCTCTATTGCAAATATCATGTCATAGCTGGACTTTTTGCAAATTGGCGGGGGGTCGTGCGCATCCCCAACAAAAAAAGATACGTTTTTGTAAGACCCTTTCATCGCAGATATTACTGCGGGATCTATATCAAAAGCATCTATCTCGTAATTGTCGTCATTACCTAAAATTTCTGATGCCAAGGAGTAGTTGCAACCTATGTCAAGGCATTTGCCGCCGCTTTTGTGTTTTTTAATTATATCGTGCACTACCTTTCTTAGTTGGTTGTGATAAGCCTTGCTCCAGTTGCTGAAGAATATGCGTTGGATTTTTGCCATTGCTAGTGGATTGCATAAAAATATATAAAAAAGCTCCAGAGAGCGCTGCTCTGGCAGGAATACTTCGGCAACGCGATAGATTTATTAATGTGAATGGGTAAGTAGTATGTGTCTTATTTCTGCATAGGAGATTTTCGGAGTGATAAAATGTATTTACTGTATAATGCGCCAAATAATGCTGGTCGGAGTAGGGCTAGTAGGAAGCATCGTCTTCCCTATACTCGCGATAGATTTTTGCAAGTGCATAGGGCGCTCCGAACTGCAAGCAAATTGGTCCTAGAATCTTTAACAACAGGACAGGCAATAAAGGTAAGAGAAGCTCTTGAGAAACTCCGCGATGGAATGAAAGGAAGATTCTCGGATGAGGACATGGAGGATATGATTCTATCAGTAGCATATCATATATACACAGAAATAAAGAAGGGAAAAACAGTTTTTGATGAGTTGGTGGAGAAGGTTGGGCGTTTGAATTTGGAATGTGCAGAAGGCATGACAGCGGAGGAGAGGCTTGCGCCAATTTTAGCCCAGCTTGGGATAAAACTGTTGCCTTTTGATAGGAGAGTGGAGGCTAGGGCGGTTTTTAAGACTATTTTTGACCTTGGCTTGCCAGTGAATGGAGCGTAGAATATTTATAGGCTCCTACGTATTTCTTCTGTATGCCAGAAAAAAAACCTGCTTTCATTTTTAGGCTACCTGATGGGAGGGAGGTAGAAAAGGCGAGAACGATTGAGGAGTTTTGCACCTGCATTATGAAAGTTCCTATAGCTTCCGTAATATATCACCAGATACGAGGCGATTTTTCTCGGTGGCTTAGGGATATCGGCTATAAGAATGCTGCTGAGAGTATTGAGGAGTATAAACAAGGGGAGAATATCAGGATGGATATCGTTTCGCTTGTTCTGGAGAACATAGACGAGCTTCCCAACGATGCAGTCCGCTTTATGAGATGCATTGAATGCGGAGCACGCATGCGGAAGTTCCTAATCTGCTCGTACTGTGGGATGCCACACTGCAAAAACCACATAATAACGATTGGTGGGAAAAGTGGCGCCATAGTAGAAATATGCCCGAAATGCATAACTCGGTTTGAAAGGTATCTTCCCTACGAGTTCGTATTTCGCGGCGAAGGAGGTAAAGAGATAGGGAGGGCGAGAGACCTGAGGAGGTTTGTGGAGATTGCAGACATCGTCCCAGAAAGCGTTTTGAAGGGGCATTTCCTTAACTGGGATTTTGCACAGTGGTTTGAGAGCATTGGCGAATTTGAGGCGGCACGCAATTTTAGGCTTCTTGGAGAATGGTTGAGAAAGCCGCGGAGGGTTGAGAGTTGGAAAAAACTGCTTTTTGACTGCATGTTCCGCGATGTGGATGCGATATTCTTCAAGCCGAGACGCGTCTGATTACTCCGAATTTTTCTTCGTGGATAACTCCCCAGTCAAAGTCTTCGTCTTTGTGAGGAGGGAGACTTTTCTTCGGCTTTCCGAGAGCGATTATGCAAAGAATTTTCTGGCATATTTAGGATATCCTTGACTATTTTCTCGGGGTCTGCTCCGTCATCTCTTTCGCCCTCTCTAACCTGAACCCAACAGCTGCCGATTCCTTCCTCCTCTGCCTGCAACATTATGTGCGTTGCGGCGATGCTGCAGTCTTCAATCCACCTTTTTCCTCGCTTCATGTCGGCGCAGACCGCTATGCAGGCGGGTGCATGCTCAATGAATGAGGACCACTTCGTAACACGGGAAAGTTTTCTTCTCGTGTCTTCGTTCTTCACAACAATAAGATGAACGGGCCTCCTGTTCGCCGAAGAAGGCGCATATACCGCAGCACGGATAATATCGTTCAGCTTTTCGTCTTCAATTGTTTCGTTCTTGTAGTTTCTTATGCTCCTGCGCTTTCGCATCGCCTCCAGCATTCCCCCACCTCATGTTTTTATATGGCCAGACCTTTTTAGTAGGTTAACCAGTAGGATTGGTGTTATTATAGTCGTGAGCATCACCGCAGTCGCTATCACGGAATACTCGGCGTTTGTAAGCAAAGTTCTGCCAGTAGAGGGGTTTACCGTTGTTAAGCCAAATAGTGCAACGATTAGACCTATTTCTCCTCTTGGCACCATGCCAAGGCCGAGTAGGCTTGAGTCGCTTAGGGGTAGGCCACTTAAACGCCCCGCAAGCCCGCATCCCAGTATTTTTGTGATGAAGGCTAGAAGAGTAACGCCAAGAACGGGCAGGATATAGGTGTAGATCTGTGTTATATCTATGAGAACACCGAGTGTGATGAAAAATATGGGGGTGAACAATGCTTCAAGAGGGAAAATTGACTCAACCACGTCTTTGTGAAGCTTGCTAAGCGTCAAGCCCGCTATGAAAGCGCCAACTATGCTTGAGAGACCTATGAACTCTGCAACATATGCGTATGTGAAAACATACAGCATTATCGTGAGGAATCTCTCGTGCGTTATTTTGCGCATGCGAGAGAAATAGCTCTCGTATAAGAATTCACCAAGGGTTATTCCGCCGATGACAAAGATGGCAGCCAATGCAAATTTGCTCAGGATATCGCCTATTGAAACAGCACCTTTTGCAACCTGCATTGAGAACGAGAGGACGAGAAGACCGAGAACGTCATCTATGACTGCTGCGCCGATTAGTATGCGCGCGAACCTCTTCTCAAGCAGTTTTAATTCGTCAAGAATTGCTACGGTTATCCCAACGCTCGTCGCTGTAAGCGCTGTTCCAAGAAGCAATGCGCTCTCGCCAGAGGTGTAGAGCCCGAGCAAACCCGATACGCCAACATAGTAGCCGAGGATGAATGGGAAGACAACGCCCGCTATTGCAACAAGCGCATTTTCAAAAGAGAATATGTCCCTCACATCGTTATGGAGGCCGATTTTGAATAGGAGTATTATCGCACCCAGCTGGGCGAAAATTTTAACGACTTCCAATTCGGGGAGGAATATGGTAGGAAGGCCGAGGAGGTGGGTTGTTGAAGGACTTATCAACATCCCGATGAGCAACTGGAGTATTACAACGGGCTGTTTGAGATACACGATCAGCGTGTTCGCTATTGTTGCTGAGAAAAGCAGTGTTATTATTTCAAACCATGCATCCTTCTCATGCCCGAATATCTCGCGCCTAAAAACGGATATTATGAGCACAATGACGAGGAGCATTAGCAAAATTCCTGAAACCTGCAAAACACGGCTGTGGAGTTTTGGGATTTCTGAATGCATCTTTGCTATGGCTTTTGCCCATGCTTCTCGGTATTTTTCAGATATGCGGAACAGGAGCGTATCCATAAATTCCCCTTGAACTTTAAGCTTATAGGAAATATTTAATAAATTTAAATGCAAGTATAAAGGCATGTTCTCTGGTATTACAAAACTACAGCTAACGATGATTTTTACGACCGTGCTCGTTTTTGGGGTAGTCGGCGGCATTCTTGCAGTTTTGCTTCTTTATATGGGTGTCAGTGGCTATGCTGGTATCCTTATATGGCTCATTTTCTCGTTGTTCATGATTGGGCTGCAGTGGTACCTTGGCCCGATAATAATAGTTTGGGTGACAGGAGCGAAGGAGCTTGGTGAAAACCAGTTGCCATGGCTGCATAGAATGGTGGAAGATTTGAGCAAAGAGGCGAATATACCAAAGCCAAAACTCTACGTTGTTGAGGACAGCAGTCCGAATGCATTTGCATTTGGAAGGACTCAGGGCTCGTCGGCTATCGCAGTTCACACGGGACTTTTGAGGATGCTGGATGAAGATGAGGTTAGAGCAGTCGTAGCGCACGAAATAGGGCATATAAAGCACAGGGACGTTCTCGTCATGACCGTGGCGAGCGTTCTTCCCGTTCTGCTTTATTATATGGTTATAATATTCGGTGGAAGCAGGGATAGGGAGCGCAGCGCTGGTTCGTATATCTTGGTTTTCTTAGGGGCCATTATTGCACAGTTTTTGGGCCAGTTGCTCGTTATGTGGCTTTCGCGAGTCAGAGAGTATTATGCTGATGCGTTCAGTGCATATGCCACAAAACAGCCAGTATCTCTCATGAGGGCTCTTGCAAAGATAACATACCGACATGCGCTTTCGCCTTCGTCTTCCTCATCACCAGTTAATGCTTTTTACATAGCGGATCCTTCATCTGGCTCAGCACACATAGCCGCAATGGCAAGGGCTCTTGAACTCGGCAATGATGAGCTTCTTAGCGAAGCGATAGAGAAAGAGAAGAAGATGGGTGCGATTGAGCTCTTTAGCACTCACCCGCTTACGGCGAACAGGCTTGAAGCGTTGATGAAAATAAAGAAGGAGATCGGGGCGTAAGGTTTAGAAGCCAGTCATTATTCAGGTGTTTCCTTTTTCTTTTCATCTGTTTCTTCCTTAACTCCCAAACTTCTGTTTATCCTGTTTGCCGTTTGCGTTAAAGATTGCGAGACGAGGGCGAGCATAAGCCCGTATGTCTCGGGCATGCTTCTCACGTTGCTGAGGCATGCGTTTGCAAATTTCAGAGGCTTTTCTCCACCACCACCTATAACAAGGGAGTAGGAGATAAGTATGGGGTTGTTGGGGCAGTTCTTCGCTATGAATGCCTCAAGCTCTTTCCTAAATCTTTCCCCATCTATCTCATCATACATAACATCACCCGTTTGTAAGTTCTTCAAAGGCTTTTTCTATTCCTTGCGTTTTTTCAAATTTTCCTCGCGCAAATTTTTTGTTTCCTCCTCCTTTCCCGCCGAATTTTTTAAGAAGTGCGCTTGCAATCTCGTTCGCCTTCATTGGGTGTTTCTCTCCCGCCCCTATAACGAATTCGTTGCGCTTATTCACGAAGAGCACGCGTGCATTCTCGTTTTTTTCTGCGTACGCGAGACATATCTGCTGCATAATTTCAATATCGTAATCAATCGCTGTTCTCGCAACATTTCCGCCTTTTTTTTCAAGCTCTCTCACTTCTGCCAACGCAATGAGCTTCGTCATCTCCTCTATTTTCTTATCCTTCTCTTTCCATTCCCTGAAAAAGCGTGCAGTCGCATCGGGAAGTTGCTCGGGGGAAACGCTCAGGTTTGAGCTCGCCCTTGCGAGTAGTTTTTCCCTCTGCTGGATGAATTCAACAGCCTTATCTCCTGCGCAGAATTCAAGCCTAACAACCCCATCTTGTATTCTTTCGTCCCGTATTATTTTGAACATCCCGATTTTTGCGGTGCTTGAAACATAGAGGCCGCCACACGCCTCAACGTCTATTTCTCCTTCCTTCCCTATTTTCGTCACTCTAACTTTCTTGCCAGGTGAGCCACCACCCTGATAAAGCCTGAACCCGTATTTTCTCTCGGCCTCGCCGCGTTCAAGCCATTCTGATGAGATGGGGTGGTCCTCAAGAATTAGTTCGTTAACTCTTCTCTCTATCGCAGAGACCTGTTCATCTGATAGCTTTTCGTAGTGCGTTATGTCTAGGTGAGCTTTTTCAACAGTTTTTTTTGCGCCCGCCTGCCATACATGTTTCCCAAGCATATTTCTGCAAACGGCGTTCAAAAGATGCGTTGCTGCATGGTGCCTCATGAGCGCCATTCTGCGATTTATGTCCACGTGGCAATGTACAAAATCGCCTTTTTTCAAATCTCCAATTTTTTCCAACTTGTGGAATATAACTCCGCCGACCTTCTGCACATCCAATACTCTTATGCGCTTTCCGTTATGCTCAACGAAGCCCGTATCGTTGTCCTGCCCTCCGCCCGTAGGGTAGAAAACAGTTTTATCCAGAACTATCGCATCGTTCTGCACATCAATAATTTTGGCATCGCATTCAGTCAGATAATCGTAGTAGAGCAGCTTTGTTTCGCTCAGATCTGCGACTTCATAGCCCCCCTCTGCTTTTTCCTCGGCGAAAACATGCTTCTGCGTCAGCCTATTGTAGAAATCGTAAGGCAGTTCAACTTCCATGTTTTTCTCGCGCGCAACCTCTGAGACGAGCTCTGGGGTTATGCCATGCGATTCGTAAAGGAGGACCATCTCGTCTTCCTCTATTCTTTTCTTCTTCGCCAGTCTCTCGCTAACTATTCTCCGTGATTTTTCAAGCGTATTGGCGTATCTCTTCTCCTCAACTTCTATTATCTCGCTTATCTCTGCTAGATTTTCGTATATTTCTGGAAAGAGTGGTTTCAGATAATCGGCGTGCATGTGTATTACATCGTTCAATGAGAAACTGAGCCCGTAATCCCGTATAAACCCGAGCGCTCTTCTGAGTATGACACGCAGGTTATACCCGCCGCCCACATTGCTGGGGAGACCTCCGTCCGCTATTGCGAATGCGAGCGCACGTGAGTGGTCTGCTATCGCATATATCGCCTCCACTGGTGCTATCTTCTTCTCAAGTTCACTAACGCTTAGCCTGAGCTTCTGCGCTATCAGTTCACGTGCCATCTTTGGGTTCTTCGTTTCAGAAAGGTCAAGCGAACCACATACTCTTGCATACTCGTTGAAAACATGCCTATCGTATTCAACTCCGCTTGTTTTAATCAGCTTTTCAACAACGGGACCGAAAGCGCAGTCATAAGCTGTTGGCGTGCCCGCAGCATACCATACTATCCTTTCAAAGCCCCAACCAACATCAATAACCTTGCTTTCAAGCTCCTCAATCCTATCGCCAACCTTCCTGAACTCTGTGAAAACAGAATTTACTATTTCAAGCCCTTTTGAGAAAGTCTCAAGACATGGGCCGAACGAACTCAGGTCGGGCATAGCCCATATATCCTCAACATACGTTAGCTCGTCTTCCCCTATTCCAAGCACTTTCGTCAGGTATTCAAAGTTGAGCTCTATGCACCTGTCCTTCCAATAGCCATCTGCGGGATAGTTGAAGGAATGCTGCCCTGCCATTATGAAACATGAGAAATGCCTTCCCGTTACCCCCACATTCGGTATATCGTTGAACCTGAGGCACATCTGTGGAACAACGAGAGGGTTGGCAGGATATTCAAACACAACCGCACCCTGCTCAAGTCTCATGAAGTCAACTATTGATGCAATTGTGAAGTAGAGATCGTCCCTCCACCTGCATATGACGGGATAGCGCGGTATTGACTCATGCCCATGCCCAACGAAAAACTTCTCAAAGCCGCGCCAAACTTCTATGTAGTCTGCATCTCTTTTGCCAAAAAATGAATAGGGCTCGCATGAGGAGTCGCCGCATGTCTCCTTCCCTAAGCTCCAGAAATTCCTTCCGCACTTTGGGCATTTTTTCCTCTCAAAGCCCTTCTCCCTGAAAAACTCAAGCGCGTAGTGCTTTTCGTATTCCTCTGAGAATTTCTTTTTGAGCTCCTGCTTCGTCGTCGGGATTTTAGTCATGCTATCAAATCTCCAGATAATTTATAATTCCTTACGTAGAAATACGATGGAAGCGAGGGAATAGCTTGGATTGGCATTCTTTAAATGAGAAAACGGTATTGAAGAAACTTGAAACGAGAGATGAGGGTCTCACGCCCGAGAAGGCACGAGAGAGGCTATCCGTATACGGTTATAATGAGCTTGTTGAGAAGAAGAAAAAAAGCGCACTGGATATGTTTTTATCACAGTTCAAGAATATTCTAATAATAATATTGATAATTGCGGCTGCGATATCTGCGTTTCTTCTTAACGAATATATAGATGCTGCTGCGATATTCGCAATCGTAATTCTAAACGCAATACTCGGGTTCAGGCAGGAGTATCAGGCAGAGAAGGCTCTTGAGGCTTTAAAGAAGCTCGCCGCACCAAAAGCCCGTGTCCTTCGCGATGGGGAGATTGAGTATATTCCAGCGCGCGAGCTCGTGCCGGGGGATATCGTGCTATTTGAGGCTGGGGACAAAGTGCCAGCGGACATTAGGATTCTTGAAGCAGTGAATGTGCGTGTTGATGAGTCTCTTCTCACTGGAGAATCAACGCCCGTTGAGAAGGAGGCATGCACCATGGGGAAACACAAGGTAGTGATAGGGGACATGAAGAATATGCTTTTCATGGGAACAGTGGTCACCTACGGGAGAGGCAGGGGTGTCGTTGTTGCAACGGGTATGAGAACCGAAGTCGGCAAGATAGCTGAGAAGATGCAGGAGGTTGAAGAAGAGGAGACGCCTTTGCAGAAAATGATAGACGAGATGGGAAAGCAAATTGGCACGGGCATACTCTTGATATGCGCACTCATTTTCGTTATTGGTGTTTTGAGAAAAAGCGCGGATGTTGATGCGATAAGATGGTATGTGGACATGTTTCTCGTTGCAGTCAGCCTTGCTGTCGCTGCCATACCAGAAGGCCTGCCCGCAATAGTAACGATAAGCCTTGCAATAGGCTTGCAGAGAATGGCACAGAGAAATGCGATTGTAAGAAAACTGCCAGCAGTTGAAACGCTCGGCTCAACGATGGTTATATGCTCTGACAAAACTGGCACATTGACGAGGAATGAGATGCTCGTGCGGGCTATTTACGTTGGCAGAGATGTGGAAGTAACGGGCACGGGATACGAAACAAAAGGGGATTTCTATGAGAATGGAAAAAGAATTGAGCCAAAAAGTGATGAGCGCCTGATGCTTATTCTTAAAGGAATGGCGTTGTGCAACAATGCTAAGTTGAGTGATAAGGAAGAGGGCAAAGTTGTGGGAGACCCGACAGAAGCCGCCCTTCTCGTCGCTGCTGCAAAGGCTTTTTCAATAAGAGAAATTGAAGAGAGTATGCCGAGAGTAAAGGAGATTCCTTTTGATTCGGATAGAAAGCGAATGGGTACTGTGCATAAAACGGATAAAGGGTATGTGCTTTTTGTTAAGGGTGCGCCAGAGATAGTGATTTCGCTATGCGATAGGGATTATAGTGGTGGGGAACTTGGCGATAAAGAACGGAAGAGGATAATCAAAAAGAACGAGGAACTTGCTCAAAAAGGAATGCGTGTTCTTGCAATCGCATACCGAGAATTGGGGGAGGGTGAGCAGAAGGAGGCAAAAGAGGAAAACCTAGTATTCTTGGGGCTTGTGGGGATGATGGACCAGCCGAGGGATGAGGCGAAGGAGGCGGTTAGAATATGCAAAGAGGCGGGAATACGAGTCATAATGATAACTGGGGACCATAAAATAACTGCTCTCGCAGTTGCGAAAGAGCTTGGAATAACTGCGGAGGGGGCAAAGGCATTAACAGGAGAGGAACTAAATAGGATGAGTGATGAGGAGCTTTTTAGAGTCATAGATGAGGTAGATGTGTATGCTCGTGTTTCCCCAGAACATAAGCTGAGGATAGTGAATGCGCTTAAGCGGGCGGGCTATATAGTTGCGATGACGGGGGATGGAGTTAACGATGCGCCAGCCCTGAGAAGAGCGGATATAGGGATAGCGATGGGCATAACAGGGACTGATGTCTCAAAGGAGGCATCTGACATGATACTTCTTGATGATAATTTCGCAACGATACAGAGGGCGGTTGAGGAAGGCAGGGTAATATACAACAATATCAGGAAGTCTGTTTATTACCTTCTCTCCTGCAATGCTGGGGAAGTCATGACGATTTTTATTGCGACACTTATAAACCCAGTTCTCGTTCCGCTTCTACCGATACAGCTTCTTTGGATGAACCTTGTGACCGACGGTTTGCCTGCGCTTGCGCTCGGTGTTGACCCGCCCGAGCCAGACATAATGAAGAAAAAGCCGCGCGATCCTAAGGAGAAAATAATAACGAAGGAGGCGCTTTTGGGATTCATTCTCGTGGGATTCATTATTATGCTTGGTACCCTGGGCCTTTTTGTTGCTGAGATATACATGGCTTACGGAACCGATGCGGTTCTCGGGAAAGTGCCATTAACTGATGAGATGCTTGCACGGCCGAGAACCGTTGCCTTCACTGCTATGGTCCTATTTCAGATGTTCTTGGCTTTTGCAAGCCGATCTTTCAGCCCGCTTTATAAGGTTGGGATTTTCACAAACAAAAAGCTCGTAGGCGCTGTTTTACTTTCTGTAGCGTTGCAAATCGTTGTAGTGTATTGGGGGGTTGCACAGCCAATATTCAACACCGTCCCACTTTCTCTCGTAGACTGGGCTCTGATAGTGGGTGTTGCGAGCAGCATATTTTTTGTTGTAGAGGGAGCAAAGATTATGAGAAAACAGTAGAGGGGAGCATTCTGTGGATTTTATGGGGAGTATTTAAATACCGATAATTCAATTTTAGGTGAGAGAGGTGATTTAGTGGCTCGGGCAAAAAAAACAGAAAAGGTAGGTAAGATAACAAAGGATATGATGATAGCCGATGTAATAAAGGCGTATCCGCAAACTTTTGAGGTTTTCGTGAAGCATGGGCTTGGGTGCCTATTCTGCCACGGCGCTGCTTTTGAAACTGTTGAGCAGGGTGCTCTTGCGCATGGAATAGACCTAGAAATCCTTCTTAAAGAGCTAAATGCGGCTACATCAAAGTAGGAGTAGCCCCGAGAGGATTTCCGCTCAAAAGCCAGTATCGGTTTATTTTTTTGGAATTTCGAACCTCTGTGACTGGGTCCAGAGCCCAGTATCCTTGACCGCTAGATGACGGGGCTACTAATTAGAAAGATTGTCGGCAAATTATTTAAATCTCCATTTTTAGCTCCTCGGGAAAGAAATTGCATTACCAAGGAACCTTCTTGATGCCGATTTTGTTTGCGAATATGTTTGTCAGAACATGGAGGATGTAAGTGAGCAGGAGCAGGAATACGATGCTTGCCCACGAAAGCGGAATGAAAGGGTAGAGCAAGATTATAGAAAAAAAGATGAAAGTAAGTTGATCAAGAATAGGCACGGGAGCACCTCTCTTGTAGTTCATCCTCCTTTTAATGAAACTTCCGATAACATCGCCACAAACGGCACCCAGAGATAGCACACACCCACTCCATAGAAATATGCCGCCTAGAAATACTTGCTCCAATATCGCAGTGAGAATGCCAGCAGACAAGCCAAAAGCAAAACCGCGCCATGTTTTCCCATCTCCTAAAATTCTGTTCCCATCAAAAAAATTCCTGCCGAAATCCATGGGCATGCCGCCGCCGAATATTGTGGGCGTGGAGTTTGCAACGTATGCAGGCAGAACAAGTAGAATAAGCCAAACAACATCTATTGACAAGATATCATGCAGCAAATTTTCTAGCATGCAACCACGCACACATTTTTAAGCATTATAGGAGAGATAGGCTCATGAAAGTTAAAAACCTTCTTATCGGCATAACTGTTTTTCTTCTTGTTATCGTTATTGTTGCGATAGGGTTGGTGTTAGTTATACCTGTGGCAGCGCCATCTCCCTGTGTAGGTGTTATAGAAGTGGATGGGCAAATAACCCTTAAAAAGCAATCATACGGACTTTTTGAAACTCAGGGAATTTCAGCTGAGGAGATAGAGGAGATGATAGGGGAGGCAGAGATGAGGGACGATATAAAGGCTGTTGTATTTGAGATAAATTCGCCAGGCGGGTCTGTCGTTGCAACAAGAGAGATGTATGAGAATGTGAAAAGCCTGAAAAAGCCAAAGGTAGCATACCTACGAGAAATCGCCGCCTCGGGAGGATACTATGTTGCGGTTGGAACCGACTACATAGTCACCGATCCCGATGCGATTACGGGCAGCATTGGAGTTAGAGCTACATTTGAAGACTTGTCTGGACTATTTGAAAAGTTGGGTATAAATGTAACCACAATAAAATCAGGGGAGAAGAAAGACATCGGCGACCCGACGAGGCCGCTGAGCGAGGAGGAGAGAGCGATATTGCAGGGAATAGTTGATGAGATATTTCTTGAGTTTAGAGAAGATGTGAGGGAGAGCAGGGGAAGTCGGCTGAACAGCACGGCGTTCGCAGAGGTTCTTGATGGGAGGATATTAACAGGAAGACAGGCGAAAAGAGTGGGGCTTGTAGATGAGGTAGGCAACAAAAAAACCGCAATTAGGGTTGCGGGACGGATGGCGGGCATTGAAGGTGAACCAAGGGTATGCAAGATAGAGCGGAGGGTTGGCCTTTGGGAAAGCATGCTGTCTGGTTTGGCCCGTGTGCTTCCATTAGAGAACTCACAGAGGATAAACCTGTATTTTTCTTAAAAAATCTCAAAAGGTTTATAATTGTGGATGGAGCATCTTATTCTATGGAAAAAGGGGAAGATACGAGCTCATTTGTAGAACTGCTTTTTGATAATTTTGGGGAAAGTGGGATTGAAGTGTATTGGCGCTTTTTGATGGGGGAGAGCCCCGAAGAGATAATGCTTGCCATGCGTTTGAGCGAAGCGCAGACGTTTAGAATTATTGAGTTCATAAAAAACATGAAGGGAGATGTTGGTGGGCTCTTTTATGGTGAGAAGAAACCATGGGTAAAAAAGTACAAGGGTGAGGACGTTTTTTTGGAGATTAAAGAGGAGAAGGTAGGGATACGTGAGGATGCAGAAGTTATACATGAGGCGAGAATGGAGGACATGAAAAACGAACTGCTTGTGTATGGGCGCTTTGGTTCAAACGGTTTGAAAGCATGGGCCATGCTCCTTGCAGGTAGGAACCTAGGGGAGGTGATAGCTAATACAGGCATGAGTGCTCTTGAGATAGGGAGGATGATAGAGTATCTGGTCTCTCCAAAAATAGAGATAGAGGAAAGCAAGGAGCAGATGGGAGAAACAGAGACAGAAAAAAAAGAGATGGTGGAAGATGAAAGCCTCTACACTTCAAAGACTCTTGTAACCGCTATTCGGCCTGGTGTTGCTCCTTTCTCACTACGAGATAGTTATGATATGCCTCTCTTTGATAGAAGTAGGGTTAGAGGTACAGACATCTTTAAACTCCAAATATTGATAATTGTGGGTGTCATTCTTCTTCTTATACTTATATACTTTTATTTTAAACCTCTTGTGAGCCCGACGAGCGTGGTAGTAGAACCAAGATTAACGATGAGTAGTGATAAAGACCGCTATTTATTTAACGAGAGTGTAAGAATTTTTGGCTCTGCGATAAACTGTGGCAATAACGTCAGTATATATGTTTCGGGGAATTTTTTGGATGAAGTTGCTGTTGAAGATGGGCATTATTCAAAGAGCATGCAGGGGCTCTCACCAGGCCAGCACGAGATAACGGCAAAATGTGGAAACACCACTACCACCCTATCCATTCTGGTTTTTGAACCAGAATGTAGTGAGGGGGTTGTCGCTCCTTGCATTGATTCGCTTGGGTGCAGCGGTACAAGAACGTGTAGAAATGGCCGATGGACGGCATGCTACGTGAGAAGGATATGTACGCCTGGGGAAGAAGTAGGTTGCATGATGCCAGATGGCTGCAGTTTTGGAAAGAAAGTATGCAATGAGTGCGGGACGGATTTTGGACCGTGTAGGCGGGTATGAACATGGGTGCAAAAAAGGCGTTTGTGTTCACAATTGATGCTTTCATATCGCTTACCATAGCGGTGATAATAATCTTTGCGATGTTGCTTCTTATCCACATCCCCCGCATACATTATGCAACCTACGAGCAAGAGTACGAAATAGCAGGCGATACACTCAGGGTATTGGACACGCTTAGGATTGGGTATATAACTGAAAACCCACACTGGAGTAAGGATGCGGTGGCGAATGCCCTCGGTGCAGAGGAGAAACATAGCGTTCTTGAACAAATTGTTGCTTACGCATCCCAGCCCGGTGGGCTTGATCCATATCGGGTGGATTGTAGCAACCCAGGCACAATCGCAACTGATTTTGCGTGTGATTTTTTGGAAATGATGATTCCGAAGAGGTATGGCTATAGTTTAGAGCTAAACAGATTTGGTGCGTGGGAGACGATTGCAAAGCGTGAGAAGGCATATAGAAAGCTGCAGGCAGTAAGCACGCGGATAGTTTATGGCCCTGCATATACGACGATAAGCGAGGAGGCATATGGAACCATTGACCCATTCAATCCGACAAGCGGTGCGGACATTGAACCGAGGTCTCTTTACGTGATTGAGGGCGAATCACCATACTGTTATATGAGATGCCGGGGGTACCTGGGTTTTGGGAATGCTTATAAGAGCAGCGATGGTAGGATAGAATCCCAGTTCCTTGACCCTTGTACGAGGGACCCTTGTAATCCCCCGAGCAACCCCGTATATCGGAAGGGCAATATAATCGGACCGTATGTGGTCAGGCTTGTGGTGTATATATGAAATGCTGTAGTAAGAAGGGATTCCTCTTCACTCTCCTTGTCTTTATAGTTCTTGTCTTTATCGTTTTCTTGGCTTACATAATGGTAAAAAATGTTGAAGAGAAGGAGAGAACAAGAGCTGAGGAGTTTAAGATAAAAACCCTTCTTTCTATTTCGCGCTCGCTTAGCAAAGAAGAGATAAACGAAATGGCCAGAACCGCAAATACGCGCGCCCTCTACTGTTTCAACAAATACGTGTATTATAACGGTTACATTACTGATGAGGATGGTGATGGGAATATCGTTGATGATGAGGTGAAGGATAAGATAGAAGAAATAATCGTTCGCGGTATAGCGGACCCAGAAAGGCCAGTAGAAAATTGCATGGGTGGAGCAGACTTGGAAACAATAGTAAGCAAAATTGAAAGTAGTGTTGGCATCGTTGGTTTTTCTGCTGATGTAGACGTAGAAAACCTTCAGGTAGAACAGCAGGACCCGTGGAGTATAAAATTTGAGTACGACATGGTGATTAGTATCAGAGATAGCTCCCCAGAACCCAAGATGAGTTTGCACCGCAGAGTGCACGTAAGCAACAGGATTCCCATAACAGGGCTTGTGGACCCTGTTACGGCATTGGAGAGCAGGAGTAAGACGCAGCACACAGGTATGGATAGGTTCATCAAGCAGATTTACTACCCAAAACGCATTCTTGTCTATACGAATGCGAGGGAAAATGATGCTGGGTTAAATGCAGAGTCCTTTAACAACGACCTTGTCAGAATTCTTGGTGAGCAAGGCTATACTGTAACAGTCATGGACAGGTACGATGCCTCGGGTAATCTCAAAATAGATGCGAAGCTCACAGATAGCCTGCTCGCTAATTTTTCGCAGTTGTGGGTTATATCCTCTCGTGATTGCTCTGGTTGCAAACTTGATGAAGATGATCCTTTGGGGGAGATGGAGAGGGCAGCGGTAAGAAAGTTCCATAAACGCGGCAATGGGATAGCGCTGTTTTCATACGGGCATCCCCAGGATGCTAAGGTATTTGCCAACAGTATTCTTGAAGCTCTTGGGATGATGAGAAGTGACGGATATGCTGAGTTTGTGGATGGGGAAGTTGATAGAAAAGATGGGATAAATTTAACCGAATCGGATATATCTTACAGTACCAGCTCGCCTATATTTTACAATGTTGATAGGATAAGCGGTGGTAAAAAGGAGGCGAAAATAGAGATTGCGCTATCCAACCCAAAGGCCGCACGCATTCTCTGGGACGAGCGTACGGGAAAACAAGGCAATGTTGTTGTGGTCGTGGACGAGGATACGGCTGGGGAGATTATAGGGGGCCGTGTTCTTCTTGATTCTTCTTTTACCAGATTGCGCGACGCAGATGTAGTGGCGACCGCGAGTGGTGCTTATGATGACGGGGGTATAACGGATTATGAGACTGCACAATACGCGGTTAACATCGCAGATTACCTTGCGAATAGTCCTCAGCGCCCACCCGAAGGGTATGTCATGCTCCTTACAGAGAAACATGGCGGTGATGGTTTAAGAATCCGTGGCAAAGGTTGGTTTTATGGAAATTGGACTGAAATTTTTGATGAATATGCAAACATATTAGTAACGGATAACCCCAAGCACGTGTTGGAGGTTCTTTCTAATCCTAGTGATGCGAACTATGAGAAATACGTGAAATTCGGTGCCTTCATCATAACTGTGGAGCCGAGCATAGATGTGGGTAGAAGCGACCCAGGGACATACGATGATACTGGCACGCCTGGGACGGACTCATCGTGCAATTATCTTGGCGGAACTTTTGATGATGGTATGGGAAACACCTGTGATTATGAAGTTTATGCAGAAGATCCCAATGGCCCTGGGGGTTGTTTTGACTGCTTACGCTGGAGCAAAGGTTGTAGTGTAGGTGGTGTTACACACTGTGAATTAAAGCCAGAGGTCTGGGCTAACAGAATAGACAGGCCTTTTATAGTTTTTCCAGAGTTTTCAGACTATAAAGATAAACTTGAAACGTACAGGCACGGCATACTGATAGATACGCATACGTGGAAAAATGCTGATAATATTGATATGGATGATGTGAGGGCAGGGGACGATGATAACCCCGATTCACCGTCTAACGCTTACTGGCGCATATATGACATTGAAGGAATGCGCGAACTATCAGTGTGCCTGTTCTACGAGAGGAACAACAGCGCACCAAGTTTTCTTAAGAGGCACACCGTGCAGTGGGATGAAACAGGTAGCACGGATTTGGATGAAAATGGAATACAGAGTTTTGTAGTGTTCAGTAGGGAGGATACGAACAGATGGGACTACACGCGTGTTGATTACCTATTCTGGCGGGGAGAAGGCGAAAATCTCGTGAATACTGGGGGCGACCCAAATGAAGACCCGGATAACCCGTCTCAACCGCCTAATCCACCGTGGCTCGGCGACAATAATGCTGTTCCTGGGGAATATGTGATAAAGGGCATGCCGGGTTGCAAATATTCTGCGATGTGTACGTGCCCCTTACTATCACCACTCAGATTGTTTAGGTTGAGTGGGGATGATGTAGAACGGTTCGGTATTGTCCAGAGCGTTGACCACGATAATGATGCGAGTACTCCTCCTATTGATATAAACATCGCATGTAGGGATTACGTAAAAAACAAGGGACGCCCAGACGAGAAAACTTATAAGGCGGGTGCAGCATGCGTTGACGATGATTTCAAAGCGGCAAACTGTCCTTGATGGTGTAAACATGAAAGCGCAGGCAAGCATTGAGATGATGACTGTTATAGCGTTCATGGCCATCGTGCTTGTACCGCTCATAGTTATTCTATACCATAACACGCAGAATAGCCTTGACCGCATAGCGGTTGAGAGGGCACAGGACACGGCTGCTATGATAAGCGAAATTGTTTTTGAGGTATGGGCTGAGGGCGGCATGTATAGGTTTGATGCGACAGACCCGACAAAGCCAAGCGCCACTGCGGAAGCTGTCAGGACGGTGATGGTGCCGCCGAGGGTCAAGATGGTTGCGGTTGGAAGCACAACACAGATAGATCCGAGCGATCCGAGCAATCACGAAAAGGGGAATGAGATTATTATATTCTTGGAGACTACTTCGGGTGTTATGCAGGTAGCGGTTAAAACAGTACCTGTGGTAAGGGAATCCGAAGACCCCAATAAACGCATAACAAAATGCGAAAACAGGTTTGGCGGAGGTGGAAAATACTGCTATGTCCCGTCAGGACCTATTAGGATAAGAGTTCGGCATGACCCCGTACAAAAAGATGTTCTTGTGGTGGAGAGAGCATAACATGAAAAAAGCACAAGCAGCGAATGAATTCGTTATGTTCTTCGGCTTTTTCCTACTCATATTCATGATTTTTCTTATATTAGTAGTAGTTGAGGTAGGGGGGGAGGTAGACAGGGAAAAAAAGAGGCAGGCATACTACATAGTTGCGGATTTTGCAAGGGAGATAAACGATGCAGTTATGTTGGGCGACGGCTACATGAGATACTACGAGTTTCCGCAAACAATAGCGGGGAATAGATACAACGTCACGATAAGACGCTCTGGTTTTGTTGAACTCTGCGTGATAGATGAAAGTAGCACGGCATGTTCACCTAAAAGTTTCTATGTATTCGCACCGTTGCTTATTAGAGATGGCTTTGAAGCAGATAATTTTGGAGATCCAGCTATAGACATTCTAACGTTTGATGGTGGTTTAAGTGTAGACCCTAAAGATGATGGGTGGATTGTGGATACGGTAATAGGGGATGGAGGAACCCAGCATGATACTCTGGTGATTAAAAACGATAATGGGAAGATAAAATTAGGGCAGAAGAAAGTTGCATAGGTGGTTATTTTGGAAAGGCGTTGGTTAAGGGCTCAAATATACGCTCTTGATGCGATAATGGGTGCCATAATATTCACGATAACCCTATCGGTTATATTTTTCTACTGGTGGGCGATGGGTCCGATGCTCTATGACCAGAGGGAAGATATGAAGGCCGAGGCTGTACGTGCGGCAGGCATGCTAATGACATCCGGGAATCCAGAAAACTGGGATGAACTCGTCAATCCTAACGATTATTCTACGTTTGGTGATGTAAGGCAGGTTGGGTTGATGAGAGATATGAATACGAACGAAATTAGCAAGGAGAAGATGGGTAATCTTACCGAGATGATAGGTTATAACACAATCGTAGGTCCGCCAGCTCTCGGACCAGGAAGCCCAGATTATGATTTTTATTACAAGGTGCGCGAGCTTTTAGGGATATCCTATCATTTCAACATAACTATCGTTGATGTTGATGTTAGCAGTGGTGAAGAAAGGGAGAGAATAATAGCGAAGGCAGGTGTTTGCCCAAGACCCGATACCCCTGCAACAGGTTGCAGTTGCACAGTTAATGACGCATACTGCGTCTGCCGCCTCATGAATGTTGTCACTGTTGAGAGGAACATAATTTATGACGATGGAGCTGGCAAAAAGCCTGTTATTTTGAGGTTGCAACTCTGGTCAACCGCCTAATTCTGTCCGACATATGCCGAGGATAAGCGTATATACCAGAAAAAATAGATAGCATAGGGGTGGCGATGGTTTACGCAACTTCCCAGTCGCAGAAAGGAGGTATGGAAATACCGCATGGGGTGAAAAACGAAATATTGGCTGGTATAAACAATCTGCAAAAAATAAAGCAGACGCTTGAAGCATACGAATGCGGGCATCCTGCATTTAGACCAGAAATAGAAAAAATAATCAATAGGATAGAGAGGCAGATGGAGGATTTGAGGAGGGAGGGAATAACAAGGGAGGAGTTAAACAGGATTTTGGAGTTTGTTAAAAATATCCAAGTGCAACCGATTGTCGTTGCTGCAAAAAGGGAGGCAGAAATTAGGGGTATGAAGCCAGCAACAGAAGGTCTGATGAATAGCGTCATGCATGAGGAGAGGAGAGGACATGAACCCGTCAGGATGACAAAAACGTTGCAGGGCGCCTTGATAGAACTCATGAATGCTGCGGCAAAAGATGGAACACAGACTGTTAGGCTTGTTTGCGATGAAAAGCTATGTGAGGAGATAATGAGAATTTTGAGGACACAGTTTGCTTGGCGACCGCCAAAAGAAATAAGTAGGAACGGCAATACGCTTACTGTAAATTTTTCGTAATTAGTCCATGAATTCGTTCGGGCTTGGTGGTTCTGGCTTTTCACCCTTTCTCTCCCTTATCTGCCTGACTATTTTCTGCTGGAGCTCTCTTGGAAGTGGCTCAAAGCCAGCATACTCGTGGTACCATATGGCTCTGCCCTGCGTTGCGCTTCTTATAGCGTTTGAGAACCCGAACATCTCGGCGACTGGCACTTTTGATGTTATTGATGCTATTTCTCCCTCCTGCTCTATATTCAGGACTTCTCCTCTCCTTCCCTGTATCTGCTGTATTATTTCTGATATGTATTCATATGGGGCTTGGACGAAAAGCTTCTGCTTTGGCTCAAGCAGAATCGGACCCGCGAAGAGCATTGCTGCATAGATGGGTCTTCTTATTGCAGGGACTATCTGGGCAGGCCCTCTATGCACGGGGTCTTCGTGAATGAGGGCATCAACAATCTTAACCTTTATGCCAGTGACCTTCTCTCTTGACATCGGGCCGCTGTTAACTGCTTCCTCAAAACCCTGTATGAGAAGCTCCATTACGTCGTTCATGTACTGGACTCCTTTCGTCATGTCTATTAGGACGCATCTGTTGCATATGTCCTTTATGTTTTTCGCCTCTTCTCGCGGCATCCCTGCCTCAACAAGAGTCTCCACGTATTGCTTGCCTTTCGGCCTCCCGTCAGGTATTTTTCCTTCAAGCATTGCTTCGTAAACGCCTTTCTCCAAAGGCTCAACTACAACTTGGAATTTGGAGTGCTTATTCGGGGATTTGCCCTCAACGGGCCCATAGGGCTTGTCTATCGTCTCTCGGTAAACGACTATGGGCGGCGATGTAACTATCTCAACGCCCTTTTCATTAACTATTTTGTACTCTATTATCTCAAGGTGGAGCTCGCCCATGCCTGAGATGAGGTGCTCGCCCGTTTCAGGGTTTATCTCAACCTTCACCGTTGGGTCTTCCTTCGCTATCTCCCTGAGCACATCTATTAGTTTAACGATGTCCTTCGTATTTTTTGATTCAACGGATTTCGTCACGACAGGCTCGGAGTAATGTTTTATCTGTTCAAATGGCTCTACCCCTTCTTCGCTGACTGTTTCGCCCACATACAAGTTGTGCAAACCAACGAGCGCAACGATGTTTCCCGCTGGAACCTCCTCAACTATTACTCTGTCTGGTCCCATGTATATGCCAACCTGTTGTATTTTTTCCCTCTTGAAAGTTGCGGCAAGCGTTACCTCTGTGCCTTTTTTTGCCGTGCCAGAAAAAACGCGCGCTATCCCAACTTCGCCCGCATGCTCGTCTATCACAACGCCGAAGATAACCATTGAAAGCTTTGCGCTCGGGTCGCAGTTGAGCATCGCCTTCCCAGAATCCGAGTTTATGTCCCCATGCCAGAGGACGGGCACCCTGTAATTCTGCGCAACTTTAGGGTCTGGAAGATGTGTTATGACCATTCCGAGTATAACCTCGTCTACGGGCGCCTTTTCTACAAGAACGGAGTGCTCGTTTTTTGAGCAGTATTCGTATATGTTTTTGAATGTTATCCCAGTCCGCTTCATGTAGCTGAAGCTAAGAGCCCATCTGTGAAAAGCAGAACCGAATGCAACGTTTCCCTTCTCAACTCCGATGAGCCATTTGTCTTTGAACTCGGGCCTGCAATAGCGCTCAATCAGCCTGTTCACATTCGTTATTATCTTCACAAGCCTTGCCTGCATTTCTTCGGGTGAGAGCTTCAATTCGTTTATGAGCCTGTCTATCTTGTTTATGAAAAGAACAGGCTTGCTGTTTTCTTTCAGCGCCTGCCTCAGAACGGTTTCTGTCTGCGGCATAACCCCCTCAACAGCATCAACAACGAGAACAACACCATCAACAGCCCTCATCGCTCTCGTCACGTGCCCCCCAAAATCCACATGCCCAGGCGTGTCTATCAGGTTTATCAGATAGTCCTCCCCATTATATTCAAAACCAAGGGAGATGTATGCGGCTTTTATCGTTATTCCCCTTTTCTGCTCAAGCTCCTCGTAGTCCATTACACGCTGCTGGCCTGCAAGGTCTTTTGACATAAGGCCCGCACGTGCGACGAGAGAATCGGTTAGCGTAGTCTTCCCATGGTCAACATGCGCAACAATACCGATATTCCTTATTCTCTCTGGTTTTGTCATAAGTTTTTGAATCTCCTCTACCACGTATTCTTTCCTTACCATGAAACCACCGACTACCTTGCGCTCCTTGCTATCCTCTCTGCTTCGTCCTTTTTCTTTATCGCATAGCTGTTCACATCGCCTTTCGCTGCGAGCATAAGCTCGTCTGCAAGGGCCTGCGCGAGCGTCTTCTCCTTATCAAAGGAGCCCATTATTGCGGCGAGCGTTACATTTCGGAGAGCCATGTCAAGCCTTCTCTCTGCAGAAACATCAACGGCAACCTGATACGAAACTCCTCCGTAGCGAACACGGGTAGTGTCTTCGCGAGGCGCAGTGTTCTCCAACGCGTTTACGAGAATTTGTATCGGGTTCTGGTTTGACTTCTTCGCTATTATGTCAAATGCCTCCTCAACAACTCTCATCGCTTTGAATTTCTTTCCCTGCAATCTCCCATGCGTTCTTATAACCTTTCCCGCCATCTTTTCTCCCGTGCCACCCCGCATCATTTTGTTTACGAGCCTCTCAACGATGTTCAGTTTTTCCTTTCCGAAAGGCTTTTTCGCATGCCTTCCGTGGCTATGGGGAACGGAAAGGGGTGAGAGAGAGATGTATTGTTTTAGGCTCTCATCGTTTATCGTTATTCCTTCAAAATCATATTTCCCAAAAACTTTCGCCATAAACACACCGTTTACCTCTTTGGCTTCTCCTTTCTCTTAAGCCGCAGCTCCTCAAGGTCAACTCCGTTCACTGCAACAACCTTGTGCCTTACTCCCGGTATGCTGCCCATCTGCCCTCTTTGCGAGCCGCCAAGGTCCTCAACAAGAACCTCATCGTGCTCTTCTATTATGTTGATGGCACCGTCGCGCGGGCAGAATGCAGTGATTACCTTGCCATTTTTTATGAGCTGAACTTTCACGCATTTTATCAGACCAGAGTGCGGTTGCTTCTGCTCTATGGATTTTTTCTCAAGCACTATGCCCTTTGCCTGAGGGGCGCCTTCAAGCGGGTCAAACTTCTCCTTTAACCGAAGCTTTCTCCTTTTCCATGTCTTCTTCAGCCATTTTTGCCTCTGCCGCTTTCTCTTCATGTCCCTTCCGCTGAATTCTCCTTTTCCCATAAGCACACCAGTAAGCAAGTTATTTAGTGGAATAAAGTTTTAAACCTAATCCGAAGTGCCTCTGAAGGAGGGCTGCTGCAAGCTTTACCCTATACCCATCTCTGCCTATCGCTGCACCCCGCTCGCTCTCATTTACCTTGACAACCACATAGCTCATACCGTTTATCTTTTCCACGGATGCCGTGACTCTTGCGATGCTGAATATGTTCTCGGCAAACCTCTCTGGTGTTTCTGCATACTCCACTATATAAACGTTCTTCTTAAAGAGCTGGCGAACGCGCGATATTGTGCTGCCTTTTTTCCCAATAGCCTTTCCCAACTGGTTTTTTTCAACCACGAAGGTAACAGAATCTGGCTGAATGAGACAATCTTTGCACGCTGCGCCTGTTAGCTTTTCAAAAAGTGCGATGCATTTCAAATCATCGTTTGTAAGCGTTACCATGAGTACACCAGCATCACTGTGAGCTCTTGGCTAAATCAAGTAGTGCTGAGTTGCCCTGCTCCAAAATGCCCAAGAAAGAGACAGGAAATGGCCTGCCGCATGCGGAACCAAGATCAATAGAAGTGCCTTCATATACATACACAGGTATGTTTGAAACTTTTGCCTTTTCTTTTATCGCATCCGCGAATTCCTTGGGTGAGTTTGAGGCTATTATGACTAGTTTCAAAGATGCATCTGTAAGAGCATTTGAAACAGAACGGTAGCCCATTATAACCTTGCCCGTATCTACTGCCATTCTTATGTTTTTATCAATATCCATAGAAACAACCTCACGGACTTCTCATTACAAGTTTAACGATTCCCGTGCCAACGGGCACGATTTGGCCTATTATTATGTTTTCCGTGACACCAGAGAGCATATCCTCCTCGCCCGTTATTGCGCCGTTTATTAGGTGCTTTATTGTTTCTTCAAAAGCGGCGCGTGCCATTATGCTTGCCTTCTCTCCGCTGAGCCCGTGCCTGCCAACAGGCTTAATCTCGCCGTCCATTGTCATTGCGTCGGCGAGAAGCATGATGTGGCGCCTGTCAACATCAAGGTTTTGCATATCCAACACGCGCTTTATCTCTCTCACGATCGCATTTCTTGCTGCCTCAATGCCAAGAATCTTGTGGATTTCCCTGATGTCGTTTGTATAGCACCTCTGCGTGTCAACTTCGCTCAACTTCATAACTTCGGCAAGATTTGAGCCTCCCGTCATTATCATGAACTCTCCCTTTGCCTTTACAACTGCTGCGCGTGATATGCCCTTTATTCCTGCGATGTGCATTGTCCGTATTTTTCCAGTCGTTTTTCGTATAAGCTTGAGCGACTTCTGCTTGGACTTAACGGTTATCACATCCTTGTCAACGCTAACTTCACCAACGCCGCTTTTTTTGAGCTTCTCAACTACATCGCTTACCTCAATTTTCTCTTCCGAAAGCTTTTGCTTGTTTAATTTTATCGTTATGGTCTTCTTTGCGAAGTTTTCCTTTATCTTTGCGAAGTTTTCAAGGGTTTTCTCTTCAATTTTTCTAGCTAAAATCTGAACCTTTTCTTCATCTTTTGCATATTTCTCGTTTAGGTATATTTCCATCATTGGTTTTTTTGGAACCCTCCTTGCATCAACAAGCTCTATCAGCCTTGGTAGGCCCACTGGAACGTGTTCTGCAACACCCGCATAGTGGAACGTTCGCATCGTCATCTGCGTACCCGGCTCACCTATTGACTGTGCTGCAACGATGCCAACAGCCTCCCCTGGTGCTATCAACCTATCTTTTTTCGAAATCATTTACTCCCTCTCGTGGTCTGTTATTAGTTCCCCTATCTTCATATCCCTTTGTGGGTCCACGCCGTCGCCACCGTACCTGAACTGGGCAATCATATTTCTGGCGTCGCGAACACTTAAATCGCTTCTAACAACAAAATCCTGAAGGGCATTTATGAGTCTCCTTTGCATATATCCTGAGCGAGCCGTCCTTATCGCAGTATTCACGAGAGATTCCCTGCCTCCGACGGAGTGGAAGAAGTAATCAATAGGTGTCAAACCTTCTGTGAAACAGCTGGGTATAAAGCCACGTGCATACGCCCCAAGGTCCCCTCTCTTGAAGTGATGGAGAGCTCGTTTGAAGTAACCACGGCTTATTCGCTTAGACCTTATTGACTGCTGGCCGAGCATGCATGCCATTTGTATAACGTTTAGTATGCTGCCTCGGGCGCCCGTGCGTGCCATGAGGATTGCACTGTTTTCTGGGCTTAAATCCTCCTCAACCACTTCTCCGCATGCCGTTCTCGCTTTACCAAGAACCTCCATTGCCCTTTCTTCAAGTGTTTCTCTCAGCGTCCTGCCGGGAGTGCGCTCAAGCGTCTTGTTTTTATACTTCAAAACGAGAGCCTCTACTTCTTTTCTTGCCTTTTCCTCTATCTTTTCTATTTTCTCGGAAGCGTTTTTGCTTATGTGGTAGTCTGAGAGGGTGACCGAGAAACCGTGCCTCGTCACAACATATAAGGATACGCGTGTTGCCTTGTCTATGAAATCTCGTGCCGCATCCGAGGATATGAGCATCATTCGTTCAACGAGTTCGTTGCCAAATACTTTGCTGTCTATCGTGCCCGCTTCAAGCTGTCCGTTTTTGATGACAACGTAGGCGTCGTAGGGGCAGTCTTTTTTCACGCATTTTGTGCATTTCTTCCCATACATGCACATTTTTGTCTTCGTCTCAAGGTTTATTTCTGGGTGGAGGAGCATGGAGAAGAGTTTTTTGCCAGAATATTTTCCATTTCTTTCGGGCTCAGGAAGTTCGTATTTCCCCACTATTGCAGCTATCTGGCATGCATCCTTCTTGTCAAAGTATGCATCTTTCTTCGTTAAGAAATAAACGCCAGACACATGGTCCTCGTGGGGCTTTATTATTGCATGGCCGTGGCGTGGGGAGATTATCTGGTCCTGAACCTTCATGAGCAGTTCTGCCTCAACTCTTGCTTCCTCTGTCTGCGGTACGTGGAGATTCATCTCGTCTCCATCAAAGTCCGCGTTGTATGGGGGGCATACTGCAAGGTTAAGCCTGAAGGAGCGCCCGTTCATTATTCGCACATTGTGGCACATTATTGAAAGCCTGTGCAATGATGGCTGTCTGTTAAAAAGAACGGTATCGCCATTTTGCAACTGCCGCTCTATCGTGCAACCCGGGACCACTTCGTTAAGAACTTCCTCCCTTGTCTTGTCCGTTATTTTCTTTCTCTTCCCATCAGGGCGAACAAGATAAACCGCAAGAGGAGGTTCTGTGCGCATTATGAGCTTCTTGCATTCCTCAATATTCCAGTCTGTTACTTTAATTGGTACGGTGAGTTCTTCGGCTACGGCCCTCGGCACGCCAACCTCATTTATGCTTATGTTCGGGTCTGGGGATATGACCGTTCGCGCAGAAAAGTTAACGCGCTTGCCAGATAGGTTGTAGCGGAATCTTCCCTCTTTCCCTTTAAGCCTTTGTGAGAGTGTTTTCAGCGGTCTGCCAGACCTATGCCTTGCGGGCGGTATGTTTGCAGTCTCGTTATTGAAGTATGTCGTTACGTGGTATTGGAGAAGCTCCCATAAGTCTTCTATTATTAGTTGCGGCGCTCCGGCGTTTATGTTTGCTTCAAGCCTCTGGTTTATTCTCATTATATCCACGAGCTTATGCGTGAGGTCATCCTCAGAGCGCTCCCCTGTTTCAAGGGTTATTGAGGGTCTTACTGTCACAGGTGGAACAAGCAGTGCAGTAAGAACCATCCATTCAGGTCTCGCATATTCGGGGTCTATCCCAAGAATTTTTAGGTCTTCTGACGGAATTTTTTCAAGGTGGTCCCTTATATCTGTCGGAAGCAGCATTTTCCCATCTGCCTGAAAAGTGGTCGGCCTCTCAAACTTTATGTTCGGTTGCTTTGCACCGCAGTGCGGGCATTTTGATACCTTCCTTGACTTTTCAAGGAGGCTTAGCTGCTCCTCCTCGCTCACGGATTTTAGGTGCTCTATTTGTCTTTTTGGAAGCAGTATTCTGTGGCATGAAAAGCATGTGGCTTTAAGAAGAAGGAAAATAACGCGGGCAAACTCAGGGTGTATTACGGGCCTAACGAGCTCGGTATGCCCAAAATGCCCAGAGCAGTCCCGTATTCTACCGCCGCATGTCTTGCATCTCAAACCTGGGTCTATAACACCAAGGCGCTGGTCAACAAGACCCCCGTCTATCGGGTAGCCGTCCTCATTATACGTATCGGGTATGGTTATTTTAGCTACCGAAATTTTCCTAATCATCTCTGGCGAGAAGAGGGAGAACTTTATTTTTTCTATCATTTTTTCTATCGCCATTTCACTCAGCCTTGTCCTTTAATCTCAACCTTGGGAATATGCCTATCGCCTTTATTTCATCCAAGAGCAGTTTGAAGGCATAGCTCATCTCAACATAATGCAGGTCATTTGAATCGCAAAGCGGACAGTAGTCTATGTTTTTAACATGATCATGCACTGCTATAGAACCGCACTGGTTGCATACGAGCTCCAAAGCCTTGTCGGACTCCTCAAGGAGGCGCTCTCTCAGCAGCATGCTCGCGCCATAGCCTATAAGGCAGTCTCTTTCCATCTCGCCAAACCTCAATCCGCCTTCCCTTGCCCTTCCCTCGGTTGGTTGATGGGTAAGCAGTTGAACAGGGCCTCTGCTTCTAAC
Organism: Candidatus Micrarchaeia archaeon; assembly: GCA_038874215.1. Lineage (GTDB taxonomy): Archaea > Micrarchaeota > Micrarchaeia > Burarchaeales > JAVZCV01 > JAVZCV01. Next base: position 143,026 of record JAVZCV010000001.1, read on the forward strand.
ATGCATTTTATTGGCAACTAGATGGTGCAGCTTCTGGTAGTATATGACACCCATAAAAACCTTTGACTCCAATTTCTCTCCGCTCAAACCGTCATAAAGCTCTTCTTTTCCATATTCATCAAAGCCATAGCTCTTCAGTATATCACAGAACTCCTTTTCCTTATCTCCTCCAAATGCGGTTCCATCACCTATTCTTCCTGTCATGCAAGAAGCCTTCGCACCAAGCATCTCTAGCATGTGGCCAGCTGTCATGCGTGAGGGTATTGCATGTGGGTTGATTATCAGGTCTGGAACTATTCCGCTTGAAGTGAATGGCATATCCTCTTGAGGAACGAGCAAACCTATTACTCCCTTCTGCCCATGCCTTGAAGCAAACTTATCACCCTGTTCGGGTATGCAGATGCTCCGCACTCTAACCTTGACAAGCTTGTGCCCTGCGGGGTTTTCCGTGACGAGCACTGAATCAACTACGCCCGTGTCCCTCCCTTTAACAGTTACGGAGTTCTCGCGCTTCTTTTCTTCCGTTATGCCAAAGGACGACACTTCCTCAAGGAATCTTGGGGGTGATGTTTTTCCTATTAAAACATCCTTCGGTTTAACGACGCTTTCTGGCTCAATTATTCCATCTTCTCCAAGATTCCTGTAAGTTTCCTCCTCTCTGTAACCTTGAACAACAGGCTGGGGAATCTCAAACTTATCCTTCTGACCACCTGGGTATTTCCTTTCCTCCGTCTCATAGGTTTTGTAGAATACTGAGCGTGCGAGAGCACGATCCACGCTGTTTCTGTTAAAAACTACTGCATCGCCCATATTATAACCGAAATAACTCGTAACTGCCACGACGAAATTTTGACCCGCAGGCCTCTGGGACAGCCTTAGGGATTTATATGGGGAAGTTTGGACGAGCGGTATTTGTGGGTAGTACATTATGTGGGCACGGGAATCCATGCGCAAGTTGAAGTTGCTCACATAAATTCCGAGGGACTGCTTGCTCATAGCGCATGCCATTGTTATACGGGGTGAAGAATTGTATTCGGGGAATGGAAGCTGAGAAACTGTGATGCCCACGATTGATATGGGGTCTATCTCCAAATGCGTGTGCTCCTCAGTCAACTCCTCCTCTTTCATAGCAACGTATGCTTCCTCTTCCTCCTCAGCATCAAGCAACTCAACTACGCCCATTGAGAGAAGATGGTTCCATGTAAGCTCCCCGTTGCGTATTTTTTCAGCTATTTCGGGCGTGAATTTGGATTTGCCGTTTTCAACGACGATGTATGGCCTGCGAGCCCTGCCGCTGTCTGTAGATATATGTACTTCGTTTGCTATGGGATTGTATGAAACATTTAGCTCAGGGTGGAGTTCTCCGCATCGCCTTTTTTGCCTAATTGTATTTACAAGTTCATTTGGCTTCTGGTGGAAGCCAAGCAACCTTCCGTTCAGATATACCGCAGCTTTTTCCTCTTTTCCTTCGTTTTCCCCCATTTAAACACCTATTCCATAAAAACCCCAAGTTTTCTTATTTCCCTTTCAACTTCTGCCTCATCAACGCCTGTGGATATTTCACATAGAAGCGCCATGTTCTTCACAAGAGCGCATGAAGGTCCTTCTGGCGATTCGTTTGGGCAGAGCTTACCCCAGTGTGTCCCATGGAGGTCTCTTGCCTTAAAGTGGGGATGCTTTCTGCTAAGAGGCGAGATTATTCTCCTTAGATGGGATAGCATAGAGAGGTGGTTCGTTCTATCAAGAAGCTGGGATACGCCCGTTTGTCCAGCTATCCAGTTTCCCGTAGCCATAGAGTACCTTATACGTTCTGTAAGAGCATCGGGCCTGACAAGAGTCTGCACAACGAGCCTTCTTCCACGTGCATGTGCGCGCTCTATTTGATAAGCAACATCCTTAACCAAGAACTGGAATGCATATCTGAATAATTCGTTCATAAGGTTTCCTGCGAGCTTTATTCTCTTGTTCGCATAGTGGTCCTTGTCATCTTCGGGAAGTTTTTTGTAAGCAACCCGTATCCCACGCTCCGCCATCTTGCAGAGGTAGTATGCCTTTGCAAGCCTGTCCTCAGGTTTAACCCCTATGTGGGGCAGGAGATAGCTATCAAGCAGTATCTCAGCTCTCTTCGCCCTATACTCCTTCGCTTGGCCTGGCGCAGCCTTCTTACCGATGTATTCAAGCGCATTTTCCTTATTGGTTGTTTCGTCAAGTTCTATATTTAGAAGAACATCGTTCTGAATGTAATCCTCGTTAGAGAAAGCGCTGATTATCTGCTCGTTTTTTTCCATGCCCAGCGCACGGAGAACGGCTATGAGCCTGAGGTCCTTTGGGGCGGCTGGAAAAACAACGACCATCGTGCCATCATACGCACGCTCAACTACGCAACGAGCCCTGAAACCAAGATTTGTTGAGAAGACTTTGGATGCAATTATTGCGCCGTCTTTCTCCTTTGAAACCATTATCCTATTCTGAGCCAGGTCTTCTATGCTTACGAGCACTCTCTCACTGCCGTTTATTATGAAGTAGCCGCCTGGGTCGTTCGGGTCTTCGCCCGCTTCAATCAGCTCGCTTCTTGTCATATTGCAGAGATGGCATAATTCAGAGCGCACCATGACGGGCAACTCGCCAATAAAAACCTCTGAGAATATTCGCCTTTCAACTCCTTCTATTACGGGTACCATTTCAAGGTATACTGGGGCAGCATATGTTAGGTTTCTCAGTCTTGCCTCCATCGGAGTGATGTATCTGTGTGAGCCGTCAGCCTCAACTATCATGGGTTTCTCAAGGCGCACTCTGCCAAGTTTCAGCTTATATCCCTCTATATTCGGCTCTATGTATCCAACGCTGTCTATTATTTCCTGAATGCCGGAGTTTACAAATTTATTGTATGATTCAAGGTGTTGCCGCACGAGGCTGTTTTGTCTGAAATATGCGTCGAGCAATTCGCTCATCAACACACCTACTTTATTACAACGCGGTAGTATGCATTCCCTCCTGTTGTGTCGTTCCGCGTTATTTTTATTATGTCACCAACTTTTACTTCAAGATGCGCTATGGCAGGATCATCTATGTGTATTTTTGGCAATTTTGATTTATCCACCTTTAAAGCAGAAAGAACCTCTTCGGGATTTTGCAAAATTTCGTGCTTTGGAACAAGTTCATGGGTTAGAGGAGGTCTGCTGCCGCCCAACATCTCACCTAAGAAGTAATATCTCACGTATTTTATTGAGAAAGATATAAAAATGTTTCATTGATTTCTGGTCGCATAGGGATGAATACTCTTGGAATAGGGCCAACGGTTATTCAACTATCCAAGAACTTTCATCGCCTTTTTTATGTTGTCGGGCTTTATTACAAGCTCAACCTCGTTGCCTTTTCTTTCTAGAAGGTATACGCATTCAATGTTTATGTTTTCCTTTGCAAGTTTTCTTGCAACCTTCCCCAGCTCTCCGGGTTTATCAAGCATTTTTACTACGAGCACGTCTCCTTCTACAACATTGAACCCGCCCTGCTGGAGTATTTTTCTAGTAGTCGCCTCGTCTTCGGTTATTAATCTTATAACTCCTGCATCGCCTTGCCCCTGTGCAGATATTCCTTTTATGTTAACGCCTGATCTCCCAAGGAGTTCGCAGACGTCTGCAAGGGCTCCAACTCTGTTTTCAACTATTATGGTAAACTGCCTCATGGTATCACCGATAGCTAATAGACGGAAAAGTTAATAATGGTTCAACCAGCGAGGTTTTTTGGATTTGGTTTCGCCACTTGAGGGACTGGAAAAACTGCAATCACGCTGCCCCTTATCTGATTTTCTAACCACTCACGTGCAGCCTCTTGTGCTTTTTGAAGATGCAGTTTACCTTGCCTTTCCCCAAACATTTTTGCGATGTCTTCGGCATTCTTTTTTGCTTCTTCAAGTATCTGGAAGTACTGTGAGTAGTTCCTTCCTAGGTATTCCGCATACTCTGGAAGCTTTGCGCACTCCTCAAAAATGTACATGCCAGCCCTGACTGCATTATCAACCACATTTTTCCACTCTTCAAAAATCAGCCTGCATCGTTCATTCTCTTCTTTCTTGCGGATGCGGGCATTTATAAAGTTCTTAATGAGATGCGAAGCAAGATAAACACCAGATACAGCCGATACGCCCACGCCTATCCAGAAACTAGCACTTCCCACCGCATTCGCAGTTTCTATAAGATTTTTTATTGTCTCTACTATTCCTGTCAGCGTTACCGTTCCGGCAGCGACGAGCATTGCACTTCTCCTAAAATCGGACTCCTTTTTTATCTCCTCATCTCTTGTCTTAATGTAAGTTGTAAATAGTCTTTGCGAACTTATTAGGGATTCAAGATATGTTATGGCTTTATCAAGTATTTGATAACCGCAAGTGTCTCCGTTCGTCTTACATTCTTTCCTTCTTGCATACAAGTCTTCAAGTGTATGTTTTCCTATGGCTGCAACGGAATCGTCTGTTGGATCGCATAGTGTTGCAAGGCGAACAAATGTCAGTGCGGTTTCTTCTGGTGTTAGTGGCGGTTTTCTTGGCTCTTCAACCATTGTATTGCGGGATATAAAATATTTAGGACTTGTAGAATTTCCTCTTTGCAGCAAACGGGGTCCCCTACCTACAGGCATATGGCGGCTTGCTTCCAATGCAATCGCAGTCATACCCCACCCCCTTGAGCCGCGTTATAAAATAAACGTGTATGGGAGCTTTGTAGAAAACGACGAGATCGGTGGGGTCTATAAATAGCCAATCGTTTGAAGCTCAGGAATTTTCTGAACTTTCGCTGAGCTCTGATCAGCACGCGGCCATTTAAAGACTGTCGGGACACGACCTATGCCCCCTCATCCAAGAGAGATATACAATGAAGTTGTATATTAAGGCAATAGTTTCTAATGGAGGAGTAAGTAAAAGAAGATAAATTAGACATATGACGAAATCATTTCTTTTTCTCTTTAGGTGTAGACTGGGGAGTAGTCTCAGAAGCATGGTGCTGTAGCAGTACTATTGTTGATACACTTATAAGACCTCCAGAAACGAATGTAAGTAGGAAGGCGAGTACGCCTATCGTGTAGAATTCGCCGATTTTGAAGCTGTTCCATATTTCGTCGGGTACATTGCTTTCTATCGCATTATAAATGAAGTTGAAGATTGCTGCAGCAACAACGAGCATCAAAACCCCAACAACGAAAGCCACGTAGTATGTTTTGTCCATGGTGTAATTTTTTTGATTAACTCTTTATAAATTTATCGGCAACGCATGCTCTATGCCTTAAAGACAAGGGTGAAATCAGCATTCTCTAAATCGGTGCCTTTTGAAAATTCTTTTAGAAAGCCCAGAATAGCTTTTGGGTCCGTCTCATAAAAATCAGCATCAGCTTTTATAGTTATCTCTATTTTTGAGCCACGCTCTGTGGTTTTGCTATTAAGCAACTTTTCAATTATATCCCTTGCTATGAGCATCTCGTGGCTCATGTAGTTAGGTATGATGCCGTCTTTATATATTTTTCGAGTTAGAGTATATTGATGTCGGTTATACTTGAGAAGTACATAAATTTTAGAGAAGAAAAAGGGAGCATACTCTGCCTTGGGCTTGATCCTGCAACCCCCGAGATGGGTGGGGGCATGCCTGAGAGCTATTTTGATACACTTTCAGATTCTGATGCGATTGCACGCTTCTGCCTTGACATCATTGATGAGACGGCAGATTCGTGCTGTGCAGTAAAGATGAATGCACAGTACACGTTCCCTCTTCTCCCAGAACATTATGAGAGCATAAACAAAAGTGCGCATGAGAAAGGCATGCTCTCTATTCTTGATGTAAAGCTTGGCGACATAGGCTCAAGCAACGACGCCCTTTTATTCTGGGCAAAGAAAGTTGATTTTGATGCGATAACGTTTTCCCCCTTTGCGGGGAATATAAAAGAAACGGTGAAGAAGGCGCATTTATTCGGAATCGGGGTTTTCGTGCTCACGCTCATGAGCAACCCCGAGGCAGTTTATTTCATGCGAGAGGCGAGAATAGAAGGAAAAAAAGGGTATGAGTGGATTGCGGAGCAGGCCGGCCTTTGTAGCGCAGATGGAGTGGTCGTTGGTGCGACAAATACAACAGAAGATGAATTTGCGGAAATAAGAGAGCTCGTTGGAGAAAATTGCATAATCCTCGTTCCAGGCGTCGGCGCACAGGGAGGGGATGCAGAGAGGGCAATAAAATTCGGCGGCGAGAACATCATGATAAACGTGGGGCGCGCGATAATATACGATAAATCGCCCGCAGAGGCTGCTGAGAAGTATAAGAATAATTTTAACAGAATAAGGTGGGGCATTGAAAAATGAGCAGGAGATGAAAGAGAAATTTTTGGATATGCTACTTAAAAAGGGTGCGTTGAGAATAGCAAAAAGCACTGGTGAGCTTTTCAAATTCAAGAGCGGGAGGCTCTCGCCGAACTTCATAAACATGGGCGCGCTGACGGACGGCGAATCCCTTGCACTACTGAAGAGGGCATATGCATTTCGGATAAAGAGCCTTCTTGAAAATGGGGGTTTGGAAACGTTTGATTTCGTGTTCGGGCCTGCGTATAAAGGGATACCCTTGGCATGCCTTACATGCGAGGGGCTTTACGAGCTTGGCTTTGAAGTGCGCTACATGTATGATAGAAAAGAGGAGAAGGCATACGGGGATGTATCGTATGATAAGGTAATAGTCGGTGCTGGCTACTACAAAAAAGGGCAGAGAATACTCGTTGTTGATGATGTGATAACTACTGGCGCAACGAAGATTGACTCTCTTGAAAAGCTGAAGCTTCTTGAAGATGCGCGCATCGCAGGGATGCTCGTTGCAGTTGACAGGCAGGAACTTCTTGGAGATGCTGAAAATGTCGGGAAGACATCCGCATCGGACGAAATCCGCAGGCTTGGCATACCTTTCTTCTCAATAGTTAACATGCAGGATATATTCGCACACGTTGAAAAAAGCCTTCCCCCAGATATAAGGAAATGCTGGGTTGACTATTACGAGAGATACGGGGCGGTGAAGCTCGTATAGGTGGTTTTTTGCTTGAGACCAGCCTTTGCGGAATAAGAATGAAAAACCCCACGATGCTCGCTTCGGGGATTCTTGGCTTAACGGGGGCGAGCATAGAGAGGGTTGCGCAAGGAGGAGCTGGGGCGGCTGTAACGAAATGCTTGGGCAAGGAGCAGAGAGTTGGTTTCAGGAACCCGACGGTAATAGCCTATGAACATTATGTAATGAATGCGATGGGAATGTGCAACCCAGGTATTGAGAATTACAAAGAGGAGCTTGGGATGGCGAAGAAGTCGGGCATACCAATTATAGCAAATGTTTTTGGAGGAACGCCCGAGGAGTTTGCATACGTAGCATCAAGGGCTGAAGAATACGGCGCCGATGGCGTTGAGCTTAACGTCTCATGCCCGAATGTAATTGAGGGGGAGAAGCTTGGCATGGTGATAGGAAAAGATGCTGCGCTCGTTGAGAATGTTGTATCGGCGGTAAAGAGTAGAATTAAAGTGCCAGTTTTCGTTAAGCTCACGCCGAATGTGAGCAGCATAGAGGAAATAGCGCTCGCGGCTGAGAGGGGAGGCGCTGATGGGATAACTGCGATAAATACGCTTGGGCCTGGGCTTGCAATAAACATAGAGGCGAGAAAGCCAATTCTCGGGAATAAATTCGGTGGTGTGAGCGGTCCAGCGATAAAGCCGATTGCGCTCGCATGCGTTTACAAAATTTATGAGAAGGTGAGCATACCGATTATAGGCGTCGGCGGGATAACTACGGGCAGGGATGCGATTGAGATGATGATGGCGGGAGCGAGAGTTGTTCAGGTAGGAAGTGCCGTTTATGTGCGGGGGCTGAATGTTTTCTCAAAGATATGCAAAGAAATTGAAGGATGGCTTTCTGCAAATGGGTATAGAAGCATTGAAGAGATTGTCGGTGTTGCGCATGAGTAAGGTTCCGAGCTCATTTCCAGAAATGGTAAGGATAACGAAGGCTTTTGAAGAGGGAACGAGAGTGAAGACATTCGTTGTTGAGAAGAGCATTAAGGCCGAGCCAGGCCAGCTTATACTTGTCTGGCTGCCTGGAATTGATGAGAAGCCCTTTGGTATTTCAAACCCTTCTCCTCTCCAGTTTTCTGTTGCGAAGGTTGGGCCTTTCTCATCGGCATTGCATGCTCTTAAAGAAGGGGATTGGGTAGGTGTGCGCGGCCCGATTGGCAGGGGGTTCAGGCTCTATAAGGGGAGGATACTGATTGTTGCGGGCGGCTATGGGCTTGCTCCGCTTCGCTTTCTGGTGAAGAGAGCAAGGGAGGAAGGAGTAGAGTATGACCTGATTGCATGCGCAAAAACCGCAAGTGAGCTTATGGATGTGGGCGATGCGCTCATTGCAACAGACGACGGAAGCAGGGGGAAAAAGGCGCTCGCAACAGAATATGCGGCTGAACTGATTGGCAAAAACCAATATGAATGCGTTTATGCATGCGGGCCTGAAAAGATGCTTCGCGTAATAGCGGAAATGTGCGCATCGCGCGGGATAAGATGCCAGGTTCTAATTGAGAGATATATAAAGTGCGGCATTGGGATATGCGACAGCTGCGCTATTTCTGGACTTCGCGTCTGCAAGGATGGGCCTGTCTTTGATGGGGAAAAACTTTTGAAAACTGAGTTTGGAAGAATTAAGCGTGATGCTTCTGGGAAAATAATACCCGTGTGAGGTGGTGGCATGGATTTCTTTGAGCTGGTTGAAAAGCGCAGGTCTGTGCGCTCTTTTACAGATGCTGATGTTGAGGAGGAGAAGCTGCAAAAGATAATAGATGCGGCAATCGCATCTCCCTCTGCGGGCAACCTGCAGGCATACAAAATATTCGTTGTAAGAGACAAGGAGAGGAGGAGGCTTCTCTCAGAGGCTGCGCTTTCTCAGGAGTTCATAAATGAGGCGCCCGTCTCCCTCGTCTTCTTTGCTGATAAGGCACGCTCTGCATCGCGCTATGGTGCGAGAGGTGCTTCTCTCTATGCAGTGCAGGATGCGACGATAGCATGCACGTTCGCAATGCTCGCCGCAACAGAGCTCGGGCTTGGAAGCGTCTGGGTTGGCGCTTTTGATGACAGCGAGGTTTCTCGCGTGTGCGGGGCTGAAAAGGACCTCGTGCCCGTTGCGATACTTCCAATAGGCTACCCATCAGAAACGCCGAGAAAAACTTTGAGGGCAGGCAGGGAGAGGCTTGTAAAAACTCTTTGAGATTGAGGAAGTGAAGCTGATGATAATTAAAAACGGCTATGTTGTTTTTGATGAGGAAGTAGTTCGCACGGACATAAAAATAGATGGGGAGCGCATAGCGGGCTTGGGGAGGTTTGAGGCTCCCCCAGAGGAGACCATTGAAGCAAGCGGGATGTATGTTTTCCCAGGCTTGATTGATGCGCACGTGCATTTCAGGGAGCCAGGCTTAACGCATAAAGAGGATTTTCTTACAGGAACGCGCGCTGCCCTCTCGGGCGGTGTCACTACGATTTTGGACATGCCGAACACAAAACCGCCAACAACGACTGCACGGCTGATGCGCGAGAAAAGGATGGAAGCAAAAGGGAAGGCGCTTTGCGATTTCGGCCTGCACATGGGCGCAACGAACAGCAATTTTGAAGAGGTTAAAAACGCAGACCCTCTCTCTTTGAAAATATTCATGGGCTCAACAACAGGAGATTTGCTCGTAAGCGATTACATCACATTCACAAGGCATTTTGCACTCTTTAAAGCAAATAGGCCGATATGCGTGCATGCAGAAGATGAGAAGATGCTTGAGAAATTCAGGGAGAAGAAGGCACGCTATTGGAATGCTGTGAGGCCGCCGGTATGCGAGCATTTCGCAATAGGCAGGGCGCTAAGGGCTGCTGAAAATGCCATGAAGCGAGTACATGTATGCCACATAACAACGCCAGAGAGCGTTGAGATGGTTGCAAGTGCGAAAAACCGAGGAGTGAGGGCAACATGCGAGGTTACGCCGCACCACCTTCTTCTCAACGAATGTGATGAGGAGAAGCTCGGGGGGCTCGGAAGGGTAAATCCCCCTCTTCGCTCACGCTCTGAGCAGGCGAAGCTCTGGGGAATGATGCACAAAATTGACCTGATAGCATCAGACCACGCTCCCCACACGCTTGATGAGAAGGAGAGCGATGAGCCTCCATCTGGCATGCCTGGCGTTGAAACGCTTTTCCCCCTCATGCTTGACTCAATGGGAAAGGGAAGGATAACTCCGAGCAGGCTCATGGTGATGACAGCGAAGAACCCTGCAAGGATTTTCGGGATACCGATGAAGGGCGAGATAAGGCCTCACTACTACGCCGACCTCGTGCTCGTTGACATGAACGAGCGCTACACTATAAAAAGTGAGAGTCTCTTCACGAAGTGCGGATGGAGCCCTTTTGAGGGAAGGCAGGTTAGGGGGAGAATAAAGAAGGTTTTCCTGCGTGGCGAGCTCGTTTTTGACGGGGAGCAAGTAATAGCAAAACCTGGGGTTGGGAAGACTGTTGAGGAACTGTGGGCAAGAGAGGACGAAGAGTAGCGCTCTATCGGTGATTATCTGATAGTGGTAGAAAAACTTACTAAGAAATTCGGCGACTTCACTGCTGTTGAGGATATCTCATTCACTGTGAATGATGGAGAAGTTTTTGGGATAGTTGGGCCCAACGGGGCTGGGAAAAGCACGATAGTCAAGATGCTCAGCACGATACTTGAACCTACGAGTGGAAGCGCTACGATAAACGGCCTTGATATAAGAAGAGATGCCCAGAAAATACGCTCAATAATAGGCTATCTCCCAGAAGAACCTCGTACATACGATTACATGACTGGCTACGAATTCCTTGAGCTTTTCGCTGAGATGTATGGGGTTGAGAAAACACGCATACCAGAACTGATGGAGTTTGTCGGGTTAGACGAGCACATGGACAGGAAAGTGGGTGATTACTCAAAAGGCCTGCGGCAGAGGCTCTCGGTAGCGAGAGCTTTAATAAACGACCCTTCAATTCTCATATTTGATGAGCCGACGATGGGCCTTGACCCAGCATCTGCGAGAGAGCTACGCGATAAAGTTCTTGAAATGCGAAAGCAGGGAAAGACGATAGTGATGTGCACGCATTACATGGATGAGGCAGACTTTCTTTGCGACAGGCTTGCAATCCTCAACCACGGAAGGATAGCGGCGGTGGGAAAACCAGAGGTTCTCAAACAGTCTCTCTCGCCTAAGCGCATTCTCTCCGTTGTTGTTGAATCAAAGGAGAGGGAATTTGCTGATGCGCTCGGGGCAAAAACTCTCGGGAGAAACATCCTCATTGAGAGGGATGACCTTGGGAGTGCGATGGTTGAAGCGGAGAATACTGCGCGCTCGCTAAATACGAGAATTCTCTCTGCTAAAAGCATAGAGCCGACGCTTGATGATGTTTTCATAGCGGTAACAAAGGAGAAGCTTGAGGAACGATAGAGCAAATTTTTCAAAAAATGCGCCAAAATTTTTCGTCATCTGCCGACGAATTTTTTTCTTTTCCATAGGTTTAAATACCCCAAAATGCACTTTTATTATCAGGTGGGGATATGGCGATGGCACAGGTTGAAAGGCCACGTTACGAAGAGAAAAAGCATGAGCAGGCGGCCGTTGTGAAAGAGATGAAGAAGGAGGCACCCGCACCGCAAGCAGAGACGATAGTGAAAGTGGATATGTACAAGCGAGACGCACGCAGGCTGATTGAAAACGCCCCGAATGAGGAGACAAGAAGGAAGGTTGAAGAGATGCTTAATAAGCTTGACAGGATACTGATGGCACGAGGGACAGACGAGAGCAAAAAAGCCCATGAGGCGATAATGGCGGTGGCTCATGCATGATGAAGGTGGATGAGATGGCTTCCGAAAGTCTGCTAAAAAAGATTCTTCAGTACGGCAATCCCTATTCTGAATATTACAAGAACGTTGAGGAATTGCTTGAGCTTATGGACAACATGAAGCCCGAGGAATGGAAATACCTTCGGGAGATGGCTGAAAAGGGGAATATAATGGCGATATACCTGCTCTCATTCTACGAGGCGAGGAGAGGGGAGCAGAGCAAAGAGGAGGAAGGAACGCTTTTTATTCTCTAACCCCACCTAATACACGATTTCTTTCAGCTTTCCCATTTCCATTGCGTTCTTTATTTCTCGCGCTATTCTTCTTCCAGTGCTCATCGGCTCATCAAATAAATAAACAGAGTATGGCGAGCCGTCTGGGAAAAGATTAGTGCCCGCAACTATGCGGGCGCTTATCTCAAACACATAGAACCTGAAATCCTCATCGCATATCATCTCTATGCAGAATGGCCCCGGTATCCCTCCCATCAGCCTATCGGCAGCTTCTACAACGCGCCTGCCCATCTCCATCATCTCTGGAAGCAGGCTCTCCCTTACTGCAACGGGCGCATTCCCCACAACTCCGAAAGAAGGCTCTACTATTACTCCTGCGCTCATCGCCCTGTGTATATCCTCCACATTCGTCTCAATCCTCCTGTCTATTGATAGAAGCTCAATTGAGCCCTTTGAAGCGGGGTATGCGTCTTTTGAGAGGGGTGTGTAGAAGTAGTGAGGGTAGAAGCGCGTTCCCACTATGTACTCCTGTATCATCGCCCCTTCCGTGCTTTTTCCTTTCGTTTTTGCAAGAAAGTCCTCATAGCTGCTCACAACGATATAACCCTTTCCGCCCTTCGCACCTCCGAATTTCACGAGGCAGGGGCGGTCTATTTCCTCTGGCTTGAATATTTTTGGCACGCGGAGTTTTGCCTCCCTCATCCACTCAAACATCTTTTCTCTGCTCCTCTCCCACATCAGGACTCGCCTGTTTCCGAATATCGGTATCTCAAGCTCCTCAAGATTTTTCACATACTCTATAAGCGAGCCGTGCGGAATTAGAATTGCGTTTTTCTCAACGAGCTCGCCAACAACATCGGGAAGGTCTGAGAATTCCTTCATGCATATCAGCTCATCGGGCTTCGCAAGCCTGAAAGAGCGGTAAACCTCAAGCTTTCTCGGTATTGAAATCCCTATCGTCTTTATTCCTTCTCTCCTTGCCCCGTGGAAAATTTGGAGAGCGCTGTGCGAGCATATCGTCGCTATTTTTGGCTCCTCATACTCTTCAAGAATTTTGTGAATCCTTTCCCTCGCTATCAACACAATCACCCAAACTATGTTGTGATTTCCTTCATCCTTCCAGTCTCCTCCGCTTCCCTTATCTCTATCGCTATTCTCCTTCCCGTGCTCATAGGCTCTCTCCAAAGGTATTCCGTGTATGGGGTGAATCTCGTGCCTGGCGAACCGGGCACGCGCATGCTCACATCAAAAATGACTGGCTTCTCGCCTTTTTCTTCTGGGACTACTGCACCCTGCAAAGCAAAAGGCCCGATTATCCCAGGAGGATATTCTTTTTTGCTCGCCTCAACGAATCTCTCACCAAGCTCAAAAACCTCTTCAAGAAGGCTTTCCCTGAGGGTGCATGCAACATGGCCAACCTCTATGTTTTTCACGCGCACGTATTTGAGAAGCTCCAGTTGCTCCTTTGCGGGCAGGCGCAGAATTCCGTCTATATTCGTCTGCCTTCTCATGTCTATCCCGAGCAGTTCAAGCTCGCCGCTCAGCGGAGAGTAGAAGTAGTTGAAGTTGAACTGCGCCCCAACGACATACTCCTCTATCACGGCGCTCTCAAGCCCTTCCTTCGTTATGATGCACTTTTCAAGCATCTCCCTCGCCTTCTGCTCATACTCCTCATAGCTCGTTGCGAAGAAGAATGCCCTCTCATACGAGCGCTTTGCCTCTGGCGCCTTCACTATGACGAGCGTGTCTATCTCCTCTGGCTTGAGCTGGCGGGGAAACCTTATTCCCGCTTTCTTAAGCAGGTAGTACTGGTTTTTCTTTTCGTAGCGCTCCTCAGCCCTGAGCATCCACCTGTTCCCGAAGATGGGCACATTGAATTTTTTCTCAATATTATCGTATCCGACATAAACTGAGAAGGAGCGGTTTGGGACGAAAACGCATTCAAGCTCTTGCAGTTTCTCCTTAACAGGCTCATTCACGATATCTGCGAATTTATCAAGCAGTATTATCTCGTCAATTATCCCGATTTCCCTTCCATGGGCGTTCCTGCACCTATGCCGCACGTATGTTTTCTCCCTTCCCCTCTGGCATACTACGACAGTTTTTAGCCTCTCCTTTTTCGCACCTTCGCATATGTCAAGCGCGGAGTGGCTTCCGAGAGAGCAAACAGCTACCATTAATCCGTTATACACTCACAATATTTAAAACTTATATGGGAGATTGCTCATAGGGTGTCTGCGTGGGGTTTGACCCGAAGAAGTTCATAGAGAGATCGGTTGCTGAAATACGCGAACAAGTTGGGAGCTCAAAGGCGATAATAGCTGTTTCTGGCGGTGTTGACAGCTCTGTTGCCGCCGCTCTTGTAAACCGGGCGGTTTCTGGGCGGCTCGTTGCTGTTTTCGTTGATACGGGGCTTATGAGGATTGGCGAAGCCGAAAGCGTGAAGAATGCGCTCGGTGCGGTAGGCATAGATGTGCTCGTTGTTGATGCGTCAGATAGGTTTTTCTCAGCCCTTAAGGGAATAAAAAGCCCAGAGAAGAAGAGGAAGGTTATAGGCGAAACTTTCATACGCGTTTTTGAGGAGATTGCAGAGAAGGAAGGCGTTGAGTTTCTCGTGCAGGGCACAATCGCCCCAGACTGGATAGAGAGCGGCGGCATGGGGAGGGACAGGATAAAGTCCCACCACAACGTTGGAGGCCTGCCTTCAAGAATGAAGCTTAAGCTCATTGAGCCTCTACGCGAACTCTACAAACATGAGGTGCGCATGCTCGCGCGCGAGCTAGGCCTTCCCGAGAGCATAAGCGAGAGGCAGCCCTTCCCAGGGCCTGGCATAGGCGTTAGGATAATCGGCGAGATAACGAGGGAAAAAGCGGATATCGCAAAGAGGGCGTGCAAGATAGTGGAGGAGGAGATTGAAGCTGCGTGCAGGCATGGTGAAATTAAGCTCCCATGGCAGTACTTTGCGGCACTCATGCCGACGAGGACTGTTGGAGTGCGCGGAGATGAGAGAGCATACCAGTATACAGTAGTCGTCCGATGTGTTGATTCTCTTGATGGGATGACTGCGAATTTTTCCCGCATCCCGCCCCACGTGCTTGAGAAGATATCAACGAGAATAACGAACGAGATACGGGAAGTTGGCCGCGTTCTCTATGATATAACGAACAAGCCGCCTGGCACGATAGAGATGGAGTAGTGGTTTTTTGATAGCGATAATAGACAACGGGGGCCAGTACACGCACCTTATAGGGAGGTGCGTGCGGGAGCTTGGCTTTGAAGCACGGACTTTCCAGAACAAATCAAGCTTTGAAGCTGTTAAGGAAGCGGACGCAATCATACTCAGCGGGGGGCCTGGCTCTGCATACAAGGATGATTTTGGGATATGCGAAAGAGCTGTTATGCAAGCTTTTGAAAAGGGCATGCCTCTTCTTGGGATATGCATGGGCCACCAGCTCATAGCCCATTATCTCGGCGGCTCTGTTGGGAGAGGGGAGAACGCCGAATATGGTGTTGTTGAGATAAGCGTGGATGAGGAGAGAGTGCTTTTTTCTGGTGTGCCGAGGCGATTCAGGGCATGGGTATCCCATTTTGATGAAGTGAAGAAGATGCCGAAGGGATTCGTAAAAACCGCACATTCGGAAAAGTGTGGCGTTGAGGCGATGGAGCACGAAAAGAAGCCTATTTTCGGCGTCCAGTTCCATCCCGAGGTTTGGCACACTGAGCACGGAGAAAAGATAATTGCAAACTTCCTCTCTCTCATGAAGAAGTGATAGCGTGGAATGGCTGGAATTCAAGAAACGCAGGCTCGCGCTTCTTGAGAAAGACAAGCGAATAGATGTTGGAATCCTGCCCCTTCTCAGGTGTATAAATTCCTTTGAGGAGTTCTGCACCTCTTCCTCATGCGCAGGGAGAATAACTCTACTTTCAATCCTCAGCTCTAAAAAAGATGCCGAAATATATGCGAAGTGGCACGAGCCCCCCTCTTTTGAAGAGTTTGTTGAAAAACTATCGTCATACAGGGGGAGGAAGCCTCTCTGGTTCAGGTGCGAGCCCTTCATACTGCATGTTTTCGCAAGGGATTTTGAGAGCGCGCTCAATTTCATGCGCATATGCAGGAGAGCAGGAATAAAGAGGGGCGGGATACAATTTTCGCGAGAATTTGCATTCATTGAGATAGAGGGTACGCACGGCTTTGCCCTTCCTGTAAAGGGAGGAGGGAAGCAGCTGGTCAGTAAAGGATATTTGAGGCTTATCGTAAATGAGGCAAACAAAAATTTGGTAAAAAACGCACTCCAGATTATGAGGCTTGAAGGAGAGCTTGAATCAGTGAAATAATTTTTATTTTTTTCTCTATACTCCTTTACTCATGTTTGGTGCGATAAGCAACGG
Organism: Candidatus Micrarchaeia archaeon; assembly: GCA_038874215.1. Taxonomy (GTDB): domain Archaea; phylum Micrarchaeota; class Micrarchaeia; order Burarchaeales; family JAVZCV01; genus JAVZCV01. Next base: position 159,536 of record JAVZCV010000001.1, read on the forward strand.
ATTTTTGCTGATGAAGCAGTCTTTCTCAGTGCTTATGAAGGACAAGGAGATACTCCTCTTTCCCATCATAGCTTCTGTTTTTACAGGGCTTGCCTTCATATCATTATTTGTGCCGTATGCTTTGCTTCTGGGGGTGCTTGGCGACTATGCGGAACCCGTTGCATTTCTGCTCTTGTTCCTATTTTATTTTGTAAGCTCTTTAATCACAATCTTCTTCAACGCCGCTCTTGTAAGCTGTGTGAACATAAGGTTCAGCGGCGGGGACCCGACTTTTATGGATGGGATAAGAAGCGCGCTTAGGCATCTCCCAAAAATAATCGTCTGGGCGCTTTTTGTTGCAACAGTCGGCCTGGCTCTCCGCATGCTTGCAAGCCTTGCAGAGCGCAGCAAAAGCGAAGCGATGAGGCTGATTGGCAGGATTGTTGTAAGTGCGCTTGGCGCTGCGTGGAGCGTTGCCACTTTTTTCGTTGTGCCTATAATTGTGCTTGAGAATGAGAGCAATCCGCTCGCAGCAATAAAGAAGTCTGTCAATCTCGTTTTCCGCACGTGGGGCGAGAACGCAGTAGGCCAGGTTTCAATGGCGATTTTCTTCTTCATAGCAGGCATTCTTGGTGCTATACCGATTGTGATTGGCCTTTCGGTAGGCAGTTTGCTGTTTCTCATCCTTGGCATAGGCTTTGCGCTCATATACTGGTTTTTGCTCGCAATACTCAACTCTGCCCTAAGCAGTATCTTTACCGTTGCGCTCTATCGGTACGCAACAACTGGCAAAGTGGTTGAGGATTTCAGCCCTGAGCTTGTCAGGGGCGCATTTGCCCCCCACCAGTGATTGAATCTTCCGCTTTTCCCAATCGGAGAATTTTATATATTTTAGTCTCAGTATTATTCTTGTGCAGGGGTGCCGGAGCCTGGTCAATTAGCCCTTTTCTTTCATGAAGAAAAGTGCTAAGACCCCAAAAGAAACGGGCAGACCAAACGGGGCAGACTCAAGTAAACTTTTCTTTCAAAAAGAAAAGTTTAATCAAAAGAAAGAGACATCTGCTGGCTTAGGCCTACGAGAGTTCAAAGAGAAACCGCCAGCGCGGTTTCCTCTACCTTCCAGCAACTCGGAACAAATCTCTCCCCCTGCACTCTACCCACTTCTCTGAGCAACTATTCAGATGTCTTGGGGCATTACGGTAGAGCGGCGGTTTCGCTCCGCTCTCTTTATTGCCTTCAAAAGTAGTAAGCATCCTCCTGCTTCCCTAATGTGGCATCCACTTTTTGCCATTACCGTCCTTTTTCCTAAGCCTTCCTAATAACCTGCTTGGCCAGACATTCCTGCCCATCCTCCTCTCAGCTTCCCGAGCCCTCCTATGTTCTTCAAGCATTTCGAGGGCCTTATCTATCAATCCCAGAGCGTATTTTTCTGCTTCCCAGAACGATAGTTTTACTACTCTCTCGCTGAAGACGCTTCTTGCTTCCCGAAGCGCATTCTCCCCAAGCTTTTCAACAGTGCCATTCTCAATAGCATTTTCCAGCATTTCAATGATAGAACGACGGGCGTTTACCATTATATCCTCTGCAGGGCTTCCTGTTATACTGAGTGCATCTACAAGTGCCCTTAGTGCACGCCCATCTGCGAAGAAGCGAAGCGCGTAAGCCGCAACAGTCCTCTCATTACTTCTTGCCTTATCATTCCTCAAGGTGTTTATGAGGTTTTCCATCAGATTGGGTTCCGCTGCTTCAAGGGTTCTTATTGCATCGGGTGTTGCTATCTCAAGCAGTGCTCTTCTTGCAGCAGTGCGAACAGTTTCATTTTCATCTGTAAGGAGCCTAGCAAGCGCTTTTGTTGCGCCATGTTGATATGCTGGAAGATAAGGTATCTTGCTTAGGTCTAACTTTGCAAGCTCATAAAGGCCTAATTTGCTAGCAGCGCCAAGGAGAGACATGAATTCATCAACTTTTTCTGGTGCAACTCCTGCTATGCTTTCTCTTTTTGAATAAAGTAAAAACTCTACATCAACCACGTAAACTTTATCGTCTCCAGGCGCATTGGAAAAAAGGTACTCTGCTATCGCGTTAAGGACTGCGTCCTTCTCAGCTTGCGTGAGGCTTAGTTGCCTGCCGATAAGTTGTGGGGCAGAGTTCATGAGTATCTCTAAGTTGCTCAAAACGCGCCATATGCCGCCCATCAGAAAGCCGATCTCCCCAAGCGCAGAGATTAGATATTTTCTTGTTTCGGGCTCGCGTGCGGTTGCTGATGCCTCTGCTAGATATGGCACAGTATCATTAACTGCATACTGTTCCATCGGCGTTCCTCTTCTTTTCGCATAGTCCCATTCAAATCTATGCTTGAGTAGAACTCCAAGTGCTTCTGCCACATACTTCTTGACTTCTGCAGATGTTTCTACCCGTAATCTATCCAGTATCATTGGGACAGCGCTGGCATCGCCAATCCACGATAGTGCTATGAGCGCG
>JAVZCV010000002.1:0-117623 GCA_038874215.1 Candidatus Micrarchaeia archaeon
CAACATGACATTCTCCATCCCAAGGGGCCGCTACGAGTATAACATGACAAGCGGGTTCAGCATCGGTGGTTCGTACTATCCATGGAACGTTTCATGTAACGCAACATCTTACATGACAAGAGCAGACGTTGATTCTGTTTTCATAAACGCCACTCAAACATCTCTTGAAATCTGGGATGAAACAGACTCCCGTGGGGGTTCGCTCCCCAAATTTGCAAACGATCCAATCGCCTTCTTCGCCAACTACACAAACGCCAGCAACGGAATCCCGATAAACAAATCAGTAGTTTCCGACGCCCAGTGCAAAATAAACATCTACAACGTAACCCAATGGACAGGCTGGCTCAACATGACATACAAACCGCTCCTGCGCCTATGGTTCTTCAACATGTCCTCAGGCTTCACTACCTCTGCATATTATGAATGGAACGTTTCATGCAATGCTTCGGATTACCAGTACCAACACATAAATGACACCGTTCGCATCGGATACGATACAAATCTCTCAATATGGGATGAAACAGACATCCAGGAAGGCAAAAAGGTAAAGATGCCTGGTGATCCTGTTGCGTTTTTTGCCAACTACACAAACAGCACAAACGGCGCTGTGATAAATGCATCAGCAGAAGAAGGTGCGGTGTGCAGGATAAACATCTACAACGTAACCCAATGGACAGGCTGGCTTAACATGACATACAATCCAGTGCGAGGCTTATGGGTTTTTAATGCGACAACAGGTTTCGCAGATTCAGGCTATTTCCAATACAACATAACATGCAGGTCTCTAAGCTATGTTAAGCGCACTTTGAACGATACAACAGAGATTGGGATACCAACCAATCTCTCAATCTGGGACGAAACAGACCCAAAGGGAGGCGGAGCAATAAAATATGCAGGTGAGCAGGTTAAATTCTGGGCAAATTACTCCAATACAACATCACAGATTGTAGAACGCTGGTGGAACAACAGCTGGAACAAGAGGCGCAGGATAACGGTAGTTAATAACAACAATACCAGGCCATTACCCGTCAATTACATAGTAAGCCTTGAGCTTGATACTGCAACATTGATATCAAACGGCGAAATGCTGCCAAGCGGAAACGACCTTCGCGTTGTTTATTGGAATGAATCTTCATCCTCTTGGGTTGAAATCCCGAGGTTTGTTTGGGATATAAACGCAGCAAGCACTACCATCTACTTCAACATAACGAGCGAAATACCTGCGGGAGATTACGATAACAATTACTATATCTACTACAATAACACGGATGCGGGCATTCCGCCCTCATGGTCTCCTTTCCTAAACTTCAGCAGTTATCCAATACAAAGTTACGATGCGTCTCAGGATGTTAACAGCACGGCGTACGAAATCCTTGATGGCGGATACACTCTGCACATGTGGGGCAACAACTGGAAGGCGCTCACATACTCGCTTACGATATACGCAAACACAACTCTTGATATAACATTCAAGAGTAATGGAACCGCGCCAGAAATAGAAGGAATAGGGGTTGACGACAATCTCGTTCAATCAAGCGACCGCTTTTACAAGTTTTATGGAACCCAGTCATGGGGCATAACTACGTATTACAACTACACACCCGCAGGCTGGGTTAGATACCATGTAAAACCAGGCGTTGATTTTACTGGTGTTTTCAACTACTTGACTTTCGGCAACGATGCCGACGAGGGCCAAGCGACAAACTGCTACTTCTCCCGCTACATCATACGAGAAACCGTTTTTGCAGAGCCCACAGTCGCACTCGGCAACGCCGAAACAAGAACATGCCTCATCTCATTCCAGACTTCCCCCGGCGCATCCTCATACACGCAATGGGAATCCATGGTGTACAACTCCTCATCGATGATCTATGAATACAACCGTTCTTTTGACTACAACGGCACATACATCTGGAACGTTTCATGCTCTGCGTATCTTCACGTGCCGAAAACTGCCAACGATACCTTGCTTTTGGGCAACCCTACCAACCTTGAAATATGGGACGAAACAGATTCTGCGGGAGGAGGAAAAGAGATATACTACAAACAGCCCGTTGTTTTCTTTGCAAACTACACGAATAAAACCAACGGGGTTCCGATAAACACGAGCGCAATCCCAAACGCGAAATGCCAGATACGAATATACAATGTATCGGTTTGGACGCCTTGGATGGATATGGAATACAACCCCGCAAAAGAACTATGGGTTTATAACATGACGAGCGGCTTTAACGTCTCTGGGATGGCATATCCGTGGGAGGTCTCATGCTCAGCGCTGGGCTACGAATATCAAATAAGAAACGACACCGTTTTCATAACACTAGGCTCATCAGGCTTCACCGTATTCCTACCGAACAGTGGTTGCTCATATCCTAAAGGCTGCACAACCCCTGGCTGTACTGCATGCGAGCGCTGTTATATTTACGCGGCGAATGCATCAGGACCGATACGCATGCTAAACGTTTCTTGCGAAGGCCAGACAAGCACAATTGCATTCTACAATTTTAGAAATACGGGCGGTTCTCCCCTCAGCTGGTATATGCGGCTAAACGAGAGCCTACCATCAGGCTTTGCGTTCAAGGTCAACCCAGGAAGCGACAACCCGAACAACGCAACGATAATATCCACTACCCCGACATTAATAGTAGCCGACACGATACCTGGCGTTGATGAATATGCGTGGGCATACGGCGTTTTTAGCGGTGTGAACGGGACTGAAATCCGCACGGCGATACATACGGCGTCTTAGGAGGCATTATATGAAACTAAAACCGAGCCTGTTCGTCTTCGTGTTCCTTGCATTGTTGGCATTAATTATGGTGTCAAAAATGCTTGGGGGAAAAGAAAAAGCAGAAGCCAGCATGAAAGCACCAGAAGTAGAAGAAATCATGACCCCCAACCTCGGAAAAAGCACAGAGCAGATAGAAGAAAACAATACCCCACCCACTCCTCCTCCGCAGGCCGAAGTTCCCCCAAGGCAATTCACAATGCCCAACATCTCCGATTCAGAGCTTGCTGAAAAAAACAAGAACCGCATAACAACGATGCCACTGATAATTTTCGCAAACCTGCCAGAATTCCCTGAAGATTTTTATGCAACACAAGGCATGGTTGCGGATGGCCTAATAGATATTTCTGAATTGAATGAGAGCTATTGGAAGCAGCCTGAATTCATACCTACTTGGAAAACGCAGGGAGAGGCGCTTTTCAGAAACCCGCCAAAAGGAAGGTGGGGGGCTTATGGTTTAGGCGTATACCCGAATAAAATCACCGTCAGACTACGAAAAGGGCAGAATGCAACAACATCCTTCCTGCTTCATTCTGGTTATCTTGTGCAGTCATACCAAGGGGTCGCATTATCCTATCAGAATTCAAGCGGAATAGTCCTCAACCTTTTGCCAAACCCCGTGCTTCTTGAGCCAACAGCGCCGATATTTGAATATGGGTGGGTAGAAAAAATAAATCTGACAATCGTTATCAACGTGAGTGCTCAGGCAGGCATGCACGAAATCCCCATATGGATAACAGCGCCCGATAATGAAACTTCTAAAATTTGGGCATCCACACATAGCCCATATACAACAAGTGCAATGAATATGTGGTCTGGTCCATTAGTCAAGGTTCTTGTGGATGTGTTAGAATGAAAAAACAAAAAGAAGCGAAGGGCAAGGAATGTGCTTTTTACAAAGGCCAGTACGCCCCACCCATACTGCTTACCTTCGTTGTTACTTCCTTCCTGTTATTCTTGATTTCAATATACTCCTACTCCAATTCAATAGAATACAAATACACTCCTACCCACGCTGTGAGGAGAATAGTGCAGGAAAAGCAAGACATTGATTCCGACTTCTGCATCCTGTTTAGGTCTTTTGGCGTGGAGGTAAATGGCACAAGCTTCGGCGACGGCTCAAACATTTCCTTCTCCATAAACTTTACCAACACATTATTCGGGAATGCATCAAACTATACACGTGCATACAAGACATACGTGAACTCCAGCACGAAGACACTCCTGTTGGATGATTTCCTATCTGCGCTTGATAACAAAAAACTGCTCATAAGCGAGTTTTTTACAAACACCGTCCTCCAACTTGATTTGCAAGGAAAAAAGCAACTACGCCTATCCACGGAAAATCCAAAATCCATATATATGCGGCTCTACACAAGCAACACCAGCGAAATATCATGGAATCCCCCGCTTGAAAATGAAGGGGACATAAACATCTCTCTTCTGCTCAATAATTATGATTTGCATGCCAGCGCAGTATGCGGAGAAAACTGTAGCATAAACAAAACAGCTAATTATACTGCCAATTTCAGCACCGCATACGGTAATTTCTCAATATCTTTCATTGAAGGAATGCTTGAGCTCAACTTCACAGAAGATTTGCTGGTTAATATCACAGCAACAGTACAGGGTAAAGTAGAAGAAAAGCCCCTTTTCTACCTGTTTATAAACACAACAAACATAAGCACGGCAGCAACAAAACTATCTACTGTTTGTTCTGGTTCAGAACCCAGGTTTACCAACACAACGCAGTATATAATGACCGAAAGGAAGTATGGGAGCGCAGAAGTTTCGGGCAGGAACATATACATCATAGTCGCAAATTTATCTCAAAATATAAGCGGCGAACTCGTAGGTGATTTTAACACCATTTATATTGATAATGACGGCGATTGTAACTTTGTTGGGGCAAGCGACGAATATTTCGCCAAGAAAGGCGAATGGGTTCGCATTGGCAACCTCGTTGCAACACCCGTAGAGATAACTGGTGAAAGCACAACATTCATTTTTTCATCGGGCGCAGAGCTCGTTCTCCCGCCAGCTCGTCTTGTCCAGCCAATTTTCATATGCCGCTAGCAACCGCTAATACTTAAATAGATGGGAAGTGAATTAGTCTCATGGATGAAAAGAGGGATGTCGCAAAGCTCCTTAAAGAGTTCGTTGAAAGAGAAAAGACAAGGTTAGCGGAATTTGAAAAGCCAAAATTGTACTCAATACCATATCTGCCGATAATGCGCTTTGAGCAGGCTGCAAACATTGCGAAGCACTTAAAGCCACTAGTTCCCTTCCTATTTTTTATAAAACGCGATCTTGATAAGGACCTATCAGAGGCAGATATAGAAATAGATACTGATGTTTATGCTTCTGTTGCTTTGCTAGTCGGCATCTTCTACTTTATTTTTTTCATGCTCATATTCTGGACATTTTCGCTTAACATTACGATACAACAACTTTTTCCAGAGACGTACGAAAGCCTCATGCAGATGGCTTTTCCTGTATCTATCTTCATCGGCTTTCTGATGACGCTCCAGACACTAAACTACCCGAGCATAATCGCCCAAAGAAAGGCAAAAGATGTCGACAAAAACCTACTTTATGTTATAAGGCATTTGACGATTCAGGTTCGCTCTGGCGCCACGCTTTACGATGCTATGAAGAGCGTTGCTGCAAGCGACTACGGCTCAATCTCAAAAGACTTCCACCAAGGAGTGCGTATGGTTCTCGCAGGCTTTTCTCTACCAGACGCAATAGACCACATAGCTATGAAAAACAAATCAAAGCAACTCAGAAAAATACTATGGCAAACCGAAAACGCAGTTAGAACGGGTGCGAACATAGGGGATGTTCTTATGACTCTCAGCGAAAACTACTTTAACGAACAGAAGGTTGCAATTGAGCAATTTGGAAAAGACCTGAGCACGATGAGCATGTTCTTTCTTGTTCTCACCGTGATATTCCCTGTTATGGCTGTGATAGGGCTCGTCCTCTCTGCCCTGTTACCCATACAGTCAATGCCCTCCTACATACTTTATATCTTCTTGGGCTTCATAGTTTTTGTTCAATATCTCTTCCTCAATTATGTCCGCGAAAAGAGACCCGCGGTGCATTTCTAGTGGTTTTATGGCGCGAGCAAAAAGACGAACACTCGTATCTGCTCTTAAAGAAACATTTGACCTTCAAAAAGCCCTTCTTCATGCAGATGTGCCCCTTAGCCCCTTTCAGTATCTGCTTATAACTTTAGGCGCTTTTCTGGTATTTGCTGGCATTGGCATAATGATCTTCCCAAAACTTTTTGGCATTGGCACAATCACGAGTGCATCACTAGGTATCGCGATTGCGGGTTTTTCTTCATGGGGGTTCTTGGTGGTTATGGCGGAGAGAAAAAAGAAAGAGCTTGAAGAGGCACTGCCCGATACCCTCCTATTGATAGCAACAAACATGCGAGCGGGAGCTACGATAGACAGGGCGATGAGCAGCATAATACCACACAGCTTCGGCGCCATGAGAAAGGAGCTTGATATAACGAGCAGAGAGCTTGCAAGCGGCGTACCGCTTGAAGTTGCTTTCAGAAACCTCGCTGAAAGAAGCCCAAGCCCTCTCGTAAAAAACGTCTGCGACATGGTGATATACGGAATAGAGGCAGGGGGCGATATGACCGACCTACTCATAGATACATCTTTTGAAATCCGCATGACACAAACGCTCCAAAAAGAAGTAGCAGCGCAGGTTACAACATACCGCACATTCTTTGTTTTTACCGTGCTTATAGTTTCACCAATACTACTCGCAGTAGCAACTAACTTTCTGGCAATAACAAAGGCTTTCAGCTCGCAGTTCAGATCAGAATTGCAGGATAGGGATTTGCCCCCAATAGTTCTCGCGCGCGGTGGCATAGTTGTTGGCTTTGTGAGAAAACTGCAAACTGAGGGTCTGGGGGGGCGAATAACAGTACAGGATATGAGAATATTTTCCTATTCCTTATGTACTGTTTCCTCAATAATCTCATGCCTTCTCCTTGGCATAATAAGCGATGGCGAGATGCGTGCAGGTATAAAATACATCCCTATTTTTGTGATTGTTTCGCTTTCCGTTTACTTCTACGCGGACCAATTTGCAACGCAGATGTTAAACGAGGCTTTTGGCGGTCTCCTTTCTCAGTAAAGCTACACGTTTATGGAAAAGTATAAAAAGGGGTTATTGGATAACCATATCATTGGCCGAAGAGCAGCGACCGTAGTTAAACATCTACACGTGGGGATTAGCGGTGGCGTTATATGTTTGATGGGAGCCGAATGAAAACCAAGCGTGGTGCTGTTGGTATCGGAACTCTGATAATCTTCATAGCGATGGTCCTTGTGGCCGCAATCGCTGCCGCAGTTCTCATCAACACCTCTGGTATTCTCCAACAAAGGTCCATGATGACTGGCAAAGAATCAATAGCGCAGGTTTCAACGAATATAAAAGTTTCTTCCATAATCGGCTTTACCGATGCCAATTTCAGCAATATAGAGAACCTTAGTATTTTCATAACGATGGCACCGGGTGCGCAGCCACTGAACCTAAAATATCTTATCGTAGTGGTTGGAAACAACAACAACCAAACGACAAACCAATTCTCAGAAGAGCTCGAGAACAATACCTTCACCCCAAGAATAATACGCGACCCAAACAATCTTTTCTCAACGACAAACCCAGTCATAGATAGTTCGTCTCTTGTTGAGCTTAAAATCACGCCAGCAAATATGTCACCAATCGTACTTTTGCCACCTCGCACCACACTTCATGTAGAACTAATCCCCGAGCATGGCTCGCCCGTTATCATAGAAACAAAAACCCCACAAACATACGCCACATCAATACAGCATCTCTATCCATAGGAAAACCAACGAAAAGTTTATATAGTGCGTAATGTTATTCCATTAGGAAAGCAATAAGAAAAAGGGAAGGAGGGAGAACATGCAATATAAAAAGGGTGCTGTTGGTATCGGAACTCTGATAATCTTCATAGCGATGGTCCTTGTGGCCGCAATCGCCGCAGCCGTTTTGATAAACGTTTCTGGCATACTGCAACAGAGGGCAATGTCCACGGGCAAAGAGGCAATAGCCCAAGTCTCATCAAACATAATAGTAACATCTATATCTGGGAAAACCAATACTAATAAGACGAACATAGATAATCTCACCATAACCATTTCTGCGGCGGCAGGCGCTGGAAGGATAGACATCGGCAAAATGATTCTGAAGATTAGTAACGGGGATAACCAGACAGAGCAGAAATACAACGGGACCATAAACAATCCGGATGGTGCTCACTTCACCGCAACAGCTCTCAGAGACCCGACAGGCCTATTTACTAAAGAATTGCCCGTGATAGACTCAAGCAGCTTAATTCAATTGCATGTTGTGCCAAGCAACGATACAACCCCTGTCTATCTGCCACCAAGAACGCCATTGCATATAGAGCTCATCCCAGAGCACGGTGCATCTGTTACGATAGATTTAGTAACGCCTTCAACATACCCAACTACCCTCCAGCAACTTTATCCATAAACAGTCAGCCTTTTATTCTCCTTTTTTTAATCTATCTTAGGTAATCCCATGGAAATCATAACTATCTTCAAGAAGGCACTTGGTTTACAAAAGGACGAAAAGGAAAGCGAAGAGAAAAAAGAGCAAGAGGCAAGTGCGAGTGAGATTGAGGTAGAGTTACCAGAAGGGGGCGGAATTTTTGATACGGAGGAGATAGACTCCTTGAAAAAAGAGCTCAGTGCAAGCGGTTCAAAAATAAGCGATCTGGAAGGAAAGCTGGTAAAGATAGAGGCCCAAAACCACCAAATCCAGAAAGAGATAGACGCTATAAAAAAACGCATGGATGAAATAGACGCAAGAATAATTGAAATGATGTCCATATACGAGGTAGTTTCAAATCAAATAAACCCCTTTGTAGGCGAAACTAAAAATGTGAGTGCAAACGTAATCGAAGTTAAGGCGGAGCTTGAAAAACTTCGTGAGCAGGTTTCTGTTCTTGCAGCAGATGTTCGTATAATGGCGAGAAGCAGGATAAATATAAGCAGGGTTATAGAAGAAGTTCTGAGCACGCCGCCAAAGAAAAAAACCGTTGATCTAAGTAAATTGATAAAAACCGCCATACAGGAGAAGAGGAGGGATAATCTTGGTGCAGAGTGATGAACCAACTGGAAGAGGCAGTGAGCGCATTCTGACACCAGACGAAATAGAAGCAAAACTTTCGGTTTATCAATCACGCTTGCCCTCAACTGTTATAGAAGAACTTCTTCGCTATCTGAAAACGATGAAGCTCAGCGAGTCAAAAGTTGATGAAATAATATCGCGTGTGGCATCAAAATACAGCGGCGAAGATGTATCCGAACAGATAGACTCCCTCTCATCAAAACTTGATACTCTGAGCGCAACAGTTTCACGCATGGTTGCAGCAATAGAGAAGGAGCGCTCATATTTGGAAAGAGAACCAACCCCGCCCACCGAAGAAGTTCCAGAAGCCGAGCCAAAAACTCCCTTCCTTTCAAGCCTTAGGGAGGATGCAGTGACAAGAACGCTTTTTCTGAAATGGGTTGAGTTCCTTCTTTCACGTGTTGGGCATGAGCGGCTTGATGAGGCTCTAAACTTTTATGTTGACATAGGCTGGATAACTGAGGAAATAGCGATGAAAGCACTCGCATACTCCAAGGGAATATCAACAAAGAAAGGCAGAAAATCATCAAAATTAACGCCAGAGGACCATCTTCGTACCCTCATATTTCTAGAGCGGTTAGGCGGTAAAAAAATAGACGAAAATCTAATAACGAAAGCAGAGCGGGAAATAACATACCTGCTTGAAAAAAGACTGCGGAGGCCTTGAACGACATGCCTCTAAATATTTAAATAGAAAATAACCTATTAAGATGCATGGGTCTGAGCACGGTAGCAACATTCGCACTTTTTGCACTCGCCTTAATCTCTATCGTACTTGTCTCCTACGCCATAATCAACGAATCTGCTAAGACAACCGTTGAAGCGATACGGGAGGAGCACAATCTTTTTAGGCTACGGCAGGCAACAAGCATAAAAATAAATAACATAAGCGTTAGCGGTATTTGCACAAACTATAATCTCACCATATCCGCTACGAATATGGGCAGCATAGCGCTTGACAGGGCTAAGATGAACATACTTGATAACGGTGTTCTTATAAACAACACTATGAGGGGAGCGTGGGCACCAGGAAGTGATATATATCTCAACTACACAGAGATGAGTACTATGGCAAGCAACCACACAATAAAAATAGTCACAGAAAATGGCGTTTCGGCAATCGGAAAGTATAACCTAACCGATTGCGAGATATAGGTGAAAATTTGGGGTTTGACACGTCCTTCACGCATGCCATGTTTTTCATAGCGTCAATAGTTGTCGCAATCGCGGTTATATCTGTTCTGTCAACATCTATAAACACTATTAACAATAGCATAACAGTTCGTACCAACACTTTGGCTGCCCAGATAAGGACTGACATAACCATAATAAACGATCCCTGCTTTGTGAACCGTTCTATTTTTGTCAAGAATACTGGTAAAACAATATTGAACGCAAAGCTTGTAGACATATACGTTGATGGGAACTACACCCAGTATGATGCAGTAAGCATTCTGCGGAGTCCTACTGGTGTATGGGAGCCCTACAACGAAAGCAATGGATGGCGCCCGCAAGAGGTCGTGAATTTCTCTTTTTCGTATCCATTGCCTGCTGGAACGCATACGCTGTTCGTGAGAACGGAAAATGGCGTATACGATAAAATGCTATATACGAACGAGACATGCTAGATGCGCACACCAACATTAAAAAACAACTAAAAGAAACAATATACCATGAGAGCACAGGTTTCCTTTGAATACATTTCGCTTTTCACGCTCCTACTTATTCCACTCGCAGTCGCTTTCCTCTATTCTTATGCCGCTGTTTTCCAAGCAACATCCGCTTACAAAATAGAAACAAGCCTTGATAAGCTTGCCCAAAATGCAGAAGAACTGTATGTGCAGGGGCCAGGCGCCAAATCCATAGTAACAATAGACCTGCCTAGCGGCATAAATGCCCATGGTTCATTTATAGGGAATTCTTCGGGCGGACCGGGTCGCTACATTATGCTTAATTTCTCGGGTTCAAATGCCGTGAGAATTACCCGCGCAACCGTCCAAGGATACTGGCCAAATACTACGGGTGGCTATGTTCGACCAGGCATACTGCAGATGAACCTAACCGTTGATAATAACAACATTGTTATTATGAGACCGTTGAGGAGTGGTTAAATGCGGAGAGGACAGGTTGGTACCGAATACATAGCCGCATTTACTCTTTGGGTGATGGTGTGCGTAATAATAAGCTACACCCTCTCTTCGTATTCCCTTAGCTTAAAGGAAAGTAGGGATACGAATGCCCGCAACACGATTCTTGGGCATTTTTTTTCTCTTGCCGATGATGCAACAGAACCCTCAACAAAAATCTCTGGCATTTTTTTAGAAGACTACAACATAACCTTCTTTGGTAATATTGGCAGCCTCTCTTCACGAAATAAGACCACACTCGGCTACACAACGGCAAATTTTACGTATTCTGACACAATAGGGCGTGGCGATACTTTCCTAATCAAAAATGTCAACGGCACATTTCTCCTAATAAAAGAAGAATGATGGTGTTATGAAACGAGCGCAGATTGCCACTCTTGACATGCTGCTTGCGATTACGGTACTTCTACTCATCGTTTTTTCCTTCATCATGTTTCTTATTGTTGAGATGCATGAGAAAGATAAAAAAAGCCATGCAGATTCCGAAAGAATCCTTTCAGCATTGGTTGGAAGCTCTGGCAAACCGTCAAACTGGACGAGCACCCACTTCATAATCCCGGGGCTGAAATGCGGGCAAGGCGTCGTTTGCGCAAATAAAATCAAAGAGCTCAATAATTCATGCGGTTCCTCATCGCAATCCGGCTATGTTTCTGTTAAAAAAAGCCTCGGCATACCCACACAATACTACCTGATAGGATACTATGCCAGCAATTCAGAAAGATGCCTGTGTGGTTGCGATCTTTCAGAAAGAAGAAATACTGCATTGGAAGTTTCAAAATCAAGCCTCCTCGTTTCATTGGACAATAATATAACACGTCTCTCAATCTATTTATGGAACAGATGACTAAACTATTGTGGGTGCTGGCAGAACTGCTGCAAGCATCAAGTCTACAATCACTGCGGTTATCGCCCCCGTCCACGTCAGACCCACGAAATGAAGAAGCGAGTTTGTCAGGTGTCCGCCATCTATTAATCTTATGGCAACCGCCGAGAGTAGCGCATTAGCAAGCAGTATTATGAGCAGAAGAAGAGATATAACCTCAAGAGTATGGCTCTTTGGCAGCATTATCAGGCTCGTGAAAACTGACTCTGGTATCTCCATGCTCGTGTATAATTTATTTAGGTAAACCAATATGCCATTTGATACGTATATGCAGAAGATTACGCCTGCCTGCAACCCATACATTATCCCTATGAAGCTCGTTGTGGCGTGATAACGCTCACGCCTTAACATCTGTAATTTCATGAAATTTCTGCCTATCATCTGAGCTACTGCGTTTGGTTTTCCACCAAGCCCTATCGCCTCAATAAACATCTCGCTAAACCTGCTTATCAGATAGCTGCCTGCCTCTATTCTAAAAAAATGCCATGCTTGGAAAACATCTATATTCGTCTTGATACGCTCAAACAAGTTTTTTATTATCGGCGTTAAAGGCCCGAAGTCATGATAAGCCAAAGATTTGAGAGCACCGCGCATAACTCCGCCGCGTGCAGCCGTTTCAAGCCCAAGCGAAATTATGAATTCAACGAAAAACATGTCCCTGCGTTTTATTAATTCCTCTATACTCCTTGCAACATAACCGACACCAACAAGCGGCGTTATTGTCAGCGCAGCCATTATCGGTGCTGGCAGTCCCCTCCAATATGTGTTGATAATGAGCGATACAAAAACTATCCCCACAAGAGATACCGCAAAGGCAGGAAGAATCTGCCTCCTCATCTCGTTGTTTGCGTATTCGGTGTACCATATTCTATCTTCTGGCAATATACTCTTTATATAATAAACAACCCCCAACTCTGCAACAGCATAGAGAATCATAACGAAACCTATTAGGACTGTGGGGTCAGTACCGCTTATATACGGAATTACGATTGCAAACGAAACGAGAAAAACAAGCGTTATCACCATAGATGTATAAACCTCTTTCAATACATCAACATCATAGAGCGCACCACGGTATCTTATTGAATAATCGCTTAGGACGATCTCCTGCTCCTCGCCAAGGAAAACTTCTATGTTCTCCCCAGCTTCCAATGCGTTTGCAAACCTATCCAGAAAATCTGCAAATATTATACTCGGGGTTTGCCTTGCCTCTATCCTGCACGCATCTGCGAGTGTCGTCCTCCATACAGAGAAGCGCAGGTATATGTTCCTGCACGAATCAGCAAGAGCGCCGTACTCCTTTCTAGCTGCCATAACTCTAAAAAGCTCCCCCGTTGGTACCTCACATGTAGAAAGTGCACCCATCTGCGTTACAAAAAAATGTATGTTGTTTTCAATCTCCGTCTTAACATTTTCTGCCAAAAGATAAGGGTAGACAAGCACAAGCGCCACTACGAGAAAAGGAAAAGCAAAAAGGAAGACGAGAAAAATGCCCGTGAAAAGTTGTGGGACAAGAAAATAAACCACTACTGAAGTTAGAAGAGATAAAACAAAAATAGGCAAAACAACCTGTGTGAGGTAGTCATAAAGGGTATACCCAACATTTTTCACAAGGTCGGCATACCCCTCTACCATCTCTACACCGTTGGGAGGGAGTCAATACCCTCTTCATAGTATCTCACAAACATTTTGAGAACACTGTCGTAGTCAAATATTTTCTTTGCATACATTGCATCAAGCACTCTTTTTCTCTTCTCAAGTTCTATGTAAACCATTCTCTTCTCAGCATAACCCGCCATCGGGGCTATTTTCTCTTCAAGTATGTAGCTGTTGTGCAGTCCAAGGAACCTATGTTCATCCCTGCTTCCATCCCATTCAAACATCTGCTTCGTTATAACACCCCCCGCCTCCTCCGAATAGCCCTCTATTTCCTCTATTGAAATACACCTTCTCTGGAACCTGCCTTTTATATAAACTGCCTGCAGGATTGCAACAACATGCAGGTTATCCATAAAAGTTATTGGTATGTTAATAGGATTGCCAACAAGCCTCTGTATAAGTCTCCTGACGCTTCCTGCATGGAATGTGGCAAGAACAGAGTGGCCTGTTTGCATCGCTTGAAATGCGACAGAGCCTTCAACACCCCTTATTTCCCCAACAATTATGTAATTGGGCCTTGAACGCAGGGCTGCTTTTAATATAGAGAACATATCGACTCTTGATTCTTCTGGTCCTGTAGTCCTCGTTACAAGCCTCTGCCATATTTTATGCGGCGGCCTAACCTCTGGCGTATCCTCAGCGCTCAATATCTTCAAGTCTGGTCTTATCATTGGTAAACATGCGTTAAGAAATGTAGTCTTGCCGCTTGCCGTTTCTCCTGAGAAGAATATATTCATGCCGTACTCTAAGCATATCCATAGGTATGCTGCCATCTCAGTGCTTATTGTACCAAGCTTTACCAAGTCCATTATGCTCATTGGGACTGCGGCAAATTTCCTAACCGTAAAACTCGGGCCTCTTATGCTTATATCATCAGCATATATTATGTTTATCCTGCTTCCATCAGGAAGCACGGAGTCCGCTATCGGCCTTGCAACACTGACAGGATGCCCTATTCTCTCGCTCAGGTTGCGGAGATATTCCCCAAGGTATTGGAGATTATCAAACTTAAGGTTTGTTATAAGCGGGCCGAATATCTTATGCACCACGCCTATCTCGTTCGTGCCAACTACGTGTATGTCTTCAAGGTTCCAGTCATCTACAAGTGGTTGTATAAGCGCATGCCCTATTATGTCTCTTTTCAGCTGATAAATAAACTTCACGTACTCTTCATCTGTTACATAAACCTTCTTCGTTCCCCAGTCTCTAAAAGTCAGCCTTGTGCGCTTAACGCTTTTTTCATATAGCCTTAAAAGAGTCTTTTCAAGTTCTTTCTCGTCCTCAGGAACTTCCTCTCTCGGTGCATTCTCAAGTATTGCATTCAGAATGCGTCCATACTTCGTTCTCTCAGCTTGTGTTAGTTGGGGTTGTATAACCTCATATCTTCTAATGTGTTTATCTATAAAAATATGAACGAAAACATGTTCGCCCGCAGGATATATTATATTAACGAACGGTTCGTCCCCAAGCTCTCTCGTGAGCCTCTCGTAAAACCTCGGAATGCGCCCCGTCTCCTTCTTCAACCTATCAATATACTGCCGCAGGTGTGGCTCCTTTTTTATTGCCTCATCAAATTCCACAACCCCACCTAAACATACGAGATGCTGTCCTCGCATTCATAATGCATTACCGTAATGCCCTTCAAATCCCTTTCAAGTTTCTCTGCGAGGTTTTGCATTATCAGTCTTTCAAGCCTGCTTCTCTCTATATCTATTAGTGAGATGCCAAGATCATCTGCATAGCGTGCCACCGTCTCCGTCATCTCAGAAGAAACAACAACCTGCGCCCCTTTCAGATACATCTCTTCTATAACATCAATATACTTCAGCCCTGGTCCTATGAAGCACCCAACCTTTGTAATGGGCTTGCTTGATTCTACATCGCCCGTTATTCTAATGACATCGCACAAATACGAAGTTTTTAGCGTGCTTACTATATTCCCTAGCGTTGTTTCCGCAATTTCCCCAATTCTACCGCATTTGAATTTTTCAACAACGTGCATACCAAGCACCTTAGCCAAAGCATCCGCAGTGCCCCCCTCAGCATCATCCAGATTTGAGTGCATAACATAAACACACACATCTTTTGCTGCGAGCCTCTTAATCCTCTTCGCATTTGGGGGTTTTTCAAAAAATGAAATGCCAGGGAAAATCGCCCTCTTTTCTTCAAAAAACGGGTATTCATGAAGAACGAACATATCTATGTCTGCTTCCACTTCCTCTGGCGTCTTTTTTCTTAGAGCAAAACGTGCATGCAAAGGGCTTATCTTTCTGGGCTTTATCTCCTGCGTTACTTCAAGAAGGTTTGCCTGCTCCATTACATAATCTGTTATTGCCCAAGCAACTCCCACCTTTTTGACTACCTTGTTAGGGTCGCCGAAAACAAGGCCTACCGGGTCGTCCTCAAACGCCAATGATAGTGGTGCTATCTTCTCAAGTCGCCCAACTATCTCCGATGCTAGCATCAAATCACTCTCTTCTCACCATTATATACCTGCCTTTAATTTTAAACCTATTGTATGTTGAAACAACAAATCTATTTTAAGGTGTTATGAGAAAGGTCTTTTCATGAGAAAAAAAATAGCATTCATGCTCGCTGTTTTTTTATTCATGTCCGTATCAGCGGCAGAAGTAAAACTATCAAATACTAGGATAGTCTGTTGCGATAGATGGACATCTCTGGTGAACGTCAGCGAAGATGCCAAACCCCTGCGTGCGCGGGTTATGCTTGTTGCCCTATCCCCCACAGAAATCCGCCTCAATGCTACTTTCTTCACAGACTCTAATGGCATCGCACAGGTTTCATATACCCCGTCTGCGCCAGGCGAGATTGTTTTAATAAAAGTTTACAAAAATGAGAGTCCTATCTATGAGGCCTTTATTGAGGTTTCTTCAAACCCAAACCAGACCCCCAAGACCATTTTAGGCATTCCATTAGAAATTTTTCCGTTTGACGTTATAGCGCTTATCTACAATCTTTCATTAATAACGATTGTCCTATCAGCATTCTTACTGGTTCTACTTTTTGTCCACGTATACTACAAGCGTCGGGGGATAGATTTGTTTGATATTTTTAGGCGAAAAATATCCCTGCTCCTATTCTGGATTAAAGGAAGATTGCTTCCAATCTACGCCACGTTTAAAAAACTCGGCAAAAAACAAGAACAAGACCTAAGCTCCATTAGAATGCGCAGGGCAGTTCTTTCAACTAAGCAAGAAAAGAAAATAGGTGGGAACACAGGCAAAAACCCCTAAGCAATATGCTTTAATATCATATTCTATATTCTTTTATGGCACTTCCGCTTTCATTTAAGATAGAAGTTGACGATTTGGACAAGCGCCTTGGAGGCGGAATACCAAAAGGTTCGCTTGTGCTGATAGACGGCGAGCACGGGACTGGCAAGAGCGTTTTAGTCCAGAGGCTTGCATACGGATTTCTCCAAAATGGGTACTCCGTTACTTTTATCTCAACACAACTCACAACCAAGGATTTCATAAGCCAGATGTATTCACTTGGCTATGATATTCTGAAATACCTCTCAAAAAACAAACTGCTCTTCATCTCTGTTTTTCCACTTTTGGGCGAGCACAAAAAAGAAGACGTCTTCTTTAAAAAGCTCGTAGAAACGCAGGAACTTTACAAAAACGACATCATTTTCATAGATACGCTCTCCTCAATAATACGATACTCCTTGGATTTGGGAAAAATAGACGATTTAATCGGTTTCTTTAAAAGGCTGACGGGCATAGGTAAAACCATATTCGTAACGCTCGGAGAAGGAGACCTTGACTCCATGATAGTGGGCGAACTCGTATCAAGTGCTGACATCCACATAACCATGAAGGCGAAAACATTCGGCGAGGATATAAAGCACATGCTCGTGATTAACAAGTATGCAGGAGCCCTTCAGCCATACAGCACAATGACTGGCTTCCGCATAGTCCCGAAAATAGGTTTCGTAATAGAAATCGCAACAGTTGCTTAATCGCTGCAAAATCAGCGAAACATTTATAAATAGCCTAATAGAAATAAAAACTGCCACGTGTGGGAGCAAGGCGACGAATTATGGCAATAAGCATCCTACTCGTAGGTATATAGGAGGTGCAGCAATGTCCGAGAAAAAAGGCCAAGGTGCTTTTGAATACCTTATGAGCTATGGTTGGGCTATCCTTATCGTGATCGTGCTCGGTATAGTGCTCTGGAACCTTGGTGTTTTCAACCCAAACACAACCCCAGAAGCAAGCGGCTTCACTATCCTCAGACCAGGAACATGGGAGTTCACAGGAGCAGCATCGCAAACGGGCTGGGCAGAAGCAGAAGGTGACACTTCGGTGACATATGTTGCAATCGCATTCCAGAATGTGGCAGGAATAGACTTGATACTTAGAGTTAATGAAACCAATTCTTCTATACAATTCAAAAAACCAGGTTCTGGAATATGTCAATTTCATACAAATCCAGGTTCAGATATTTTTGTGAACGCTACGGATGAACAGGGGAATAGGCTTGTAATAACCGACAACTCAGTCGCTGTGCCTGCAGGCTCCACAGTAATACTACGAGGATGGCTTAAAAGCGATCAGGGGGGTTGTGGGGGATTAAGCAAAGGTCCTTATAGGTATTCGGTGATTACCGTTTCAACAGATGCATTTAACATCTCTCATACGGATACAGGCTTCATAACTGGGAGGTATACCTAATAAAATTTTAAGAGGTGCTACGCATGAGATTTGATAAAAATACCAAACGTGGTGCGGTTGGTATCGGAACTCTGATAATCTTCATAGCGATGGTCCTTGTGGCCGCAATCGCCGCAGCCGTTTTGATAAACGTTTCTGGCATACTGCAACAAAGGGCGATGACGACGGGCAAAGAGTCAATAGCGCAGGTTTCATCCAACCTGATAGTAACAGGCATAACGGGCTATACTGATGATAACAGAACAAACATAGAGAACATAAGTATCTATATAACTGCGGCATCTGGTGCGGGGAGGCTTGACCTACGTTATCTCATAATGAAAGTAGGCAACAACATTAACGAGACACCGCAACGCTACTCAAATGTCTCATCGGGTGATAGCAATTTCACTGCGCAAGTGCTCAGAGATCCTGCAAACTTATTCACACCGAATAACCCGGTGATAGACTCTACATCTTTAATAGAGCTTAAAATAATACCAAGCAACGATACAACTTTTGTTTCCTTGCCCCCACGGTCTCCGTTTCACATAGAGCTTATCCCAGAAAGGGGCGCACCACTCGTGATAGATACGATGACACCAAGCACTTATGCAACCAACATTCAACACCTCTACCCATAGCCCCCTCTCCCCTTTCTTTTCATTTCTACCACAATAGAAAGAATAACTGATAATAGGTAAATTAGGAAAAAAGCAGACAAAGCTAACTTTATACTGGTTTTAAAGTAAAAAAACGATTCTGGTGCCAATCCTCTCAACAAGTTTCCGAAAAACCAACCCCATGTCTTACACAAAGAAAAAATAGCGGATCAAAAAACCAAGGAAGATTACCCGAAAATCTAAATCCCAAGACGAGCCAGACTATCGCTATCAAAAATTCAAAACAATACCCCGAAATCCCATACTGTGATATTATTGGCGAACCCTCTGCATAGGGTCCTATAGTCAAATAATTCACAAGTGAGCTAACCATGTCTGCAAAAACGAGCAGAAAAGCGAGAAAAAACAATCTCATTTCCCGCCTCCCCTATATATCTTTTGCATTTTAATAGCATCCTGCTCAAGTAAGGGAGTTTCGCAGATTATTGTGCCTTCAAGATTGTTCTTGGATAAAAATCCTGCAAGTTCTTTGAAAGGCGGCTCGTTGTTCGTTCCGAGTTCAAGATGCCTGATTTCACCTCCTTTTCCATATTCTATCTCGCTGAAATGCGAATGAAACCGTTTAACTTTCAGCCTACTCCATTTTTCAAATATCTTTGCGTAGTCTTTCTCGCTTTTTATCCACCCGCCTTCTCGCGCATGCATGTGCGCAAAGTCTATTACAGGAACGACCTCCTTAATCGTTCTTGAAAGTGAAATTATCTCATCCAGGCTTCCATACTGCGAGTTTTTTCCAGTCGTCTCAGCGCCAAGAGTTACGTCATCTATCCCTGCGTCCTTCATTTTTGCCAAAAGTTTATCGAGTGTCTGGATAGTTATCTCTTCACAGACTTTCGGCTCCCTGCCCATGTAATAGCCCGGATGGAACACAATAACCCACGCACCCATTGCATGCGCAGCGCGTGCTGTTTCAAACAAATTCCTTATAGTCATTGCAATCTTCCTTTCTTCCTTTGCGCAACAATTTATCCAGTAGGGCGCATGACAGCTTAGAATTATTCCGTGCTTTTTTGCTATCTCCCCAACCTCTTTTGCAGCGCTCTCGCCCATCTTCACTCCTCTTACGAACTCAACCTCAAAAGCGTCCAATCCGATTTTTGAAACATACTCTATTCCATCAAGCGTGCTGCAACTATGGCATGCGATCGGTATCCCGGCAGGACCAAATCTAACAACGGAAACCATGCTTGGCTAAACTGTTTTTGCATTTTTAAGTTTTTTCATCCATTCTATACTCATGGAAAAGTATGAAATATACGACAGGGACATCAGCACATACCACAGGAAGATTATGGAAAATGCCATACGTGCATTAAAAGACGATATTGGCGATGGAGACATAACGTCAGATGCTGTTGTCCAGGATTGCGACATAACTGGAGAAATAAAAGCAAGAAAGCCCGCTGTTGTTTGTGGGTTGCTGGAAGGCAGAACAATTTTTGAGGCTAACGGCTTAGTAGTAAGGGTATTTGTTGACGAGGGGGAGTATGTTGGAGAGGGAACAACCATCATGCGAGTTACGGGAAATGCAAAAAAGATGTTCTCTTGCATAAGGCTTGTTGTTGATTACCTTCATCTTCTTAGCGGAATAGCAACAACAACAAGAGAGCTTGAAGAAAAATATCCTGGCAGAATAGCCGCAACGAGAAAATCACACCCAGGCCTATTGCTAAGTGAAAAACGTGCAGTAAGCATAGGAGGGGGCTTTACGCACCGCGTTTCATTGTCTGACGGCTATCTTATCAAAGACCACCACATAGATGCGGTAGGAGCGGAGCTTTTTGGGCAAGGAAAATTCGTTGAAGAGCGCCGCGTTGCCGCAACCCAAGAAGCAATCAGAAGGGCAGAAGAACACAGAAAGAAAAAAGGATTATCCTGCCCCATAATTGTTGAGGTTATAAGTTTAGAACAAGCAGTTGCAGCCGCAAAAATTTTCACAGAAAGAGGAGTTCCCGACGCCATCCTAATAGACAACAAGACACCAGAAGAGGTAAAAAAGATAGTCCAAGAGGTTAGGCCCATAAGCAAAGATATAAAGATAGAGGCTTCTGGCGGGATAACCCCATACAACATTGAGGAATACCTCAATGCGGGTGTTGATGTTGTCTCAATGAGCTATCTAATACTCGGGGCGACGGACATTGATTTTTATTTTTCAATAGTTGGGGAGTAAATGCAGGTTTTTTATTCAGAAAAATTCCTGAATCACAAAACGAATACTCCCGATACGCCCGAACGTTTGAAAGCAATAGTAAAAAAAATATCCAACCGATCGGATTTCGTTTTTGTTGAGCCAACCCAAACCGATGAAGACATGCTTCTCCTTGTTCATGAGAAACCATATCTAGAAAAACTGAAAGAACTCTGTAATATCGGCGCCGATTTTGGCGACAATCAATTCTATGGTGACACGTTTGAAATAGCGATGCTTGCCTGCAGTGCTTCATGCCAAGCTGCTTTAAACGATGGTTTTGCACTTGTCAGACCACCAGGGCATCATGCAGGAAAGGATTTCTTTGGTGGCTTCTGCTTTCTAAATAACATTGCCGTTGCCGTTCGTGCAAGGCAAAGAGACATAGGCGGCAAATCCCTAATAGTTGATATAGACCACCATCACGGAAACGGAACGCAGAGCATCTTCTACGATGACGATACCGTTTTCTACATATCGCTTCATCAGGACCCACGCGTATCCTACCCTGGCACGGGCTTTGAGAGCGAAAACAATGAAACTACATTAAACATTCCGCTTCCGCCAAACACGAGCGATGAGGAATACCTTGAAAAACTCCGCTTTGCGCTTTCAATCGCAGAGCAAAACTTCTCTTTTGATTTCGTCGCAGTAAACGCAGGCTTTGATACATACTATCTTGATCCTGTAGGAGGTCTTGGCATACGAAACGTCCCAACATACGAAAAAATTGGAGAGATGATAGCAGAACTCGGGAAACCAACCTTTGCAGTTTTAGAAGGCGGATATTTTGAAAAAATGCTCGGGGATATGGCTCTTTCTTTCCTTAATGGTTTGCAAAAACGAAATCAAAAATAAAAAAGAGTAAAGGGAGGGGCGTTAGTATTCGCCACCCGTTTCTTCCCCGCCAGGTCCTCCTCCCTTCGGCATCTCTGGCTTCTTGCCCTTTGAGCTTATGACGTCATCTATTCTCAACAGCATCTCTGCCGCTTCGCTTGCGCTCGCTATCGCCTGCTTTTTGACTTTGAGAGGCTCTATTACTCCGAGTTTTGTCATATCTGCAACCTTTCCCTCAAACACATCAACACCTGCAGTTTTCTCTCCCTTCTGGTGTTTTGCCCTGAGCAAAACTATTGTGTCTATCGGGTCCATGCCTGCACTCTCTGCAAGCGTTCTTGGCACGCTCTCAAGCGCATCCGCAAACGCCTGCACGGCAAGTTGCTCTCTTCCCCCAATATCGTTTGCGAAGTTCCTTAGTTCAAGCGCAAGCTCAACCTCCGTGCTGCCACCACCAGTCACGTAGTATCCCTCTTCTATTGCAGAGGCAACTGCCCCCACACCGTCTTTGACAGCCCTTTCTGCCTCATTGACAACATGCTCTGTTCCAGCCCTAACGAATATCGTAACGCTCTTCGGGTCTTTGCAGTTCTCAACAAAAACCATCTCTTCGCCAGCAATCTTCCTCTCCTCAACAAGACCCGCAAACCCGAGGTCCTTCTCACTTAGGTCGTCAAGGCTCGTTGCTATCTTTGCACCAGTCGCCCTTGCAAGCTTCTCCATGTCGCTCTTCTTCACGCGCCTTACCGCAACGATTCCCTTCTTGGCCAAGTAGTGTTGTGCGATGTCGTCAATACCTTTCTGGCAGAATACGACATTTGCACCGCTTGCCTCTATCTTGTCTACCATGTTCTTGAGCATTTTCTCCTCTTGGTCCAAGAATGCCTGCAGTTGGTCGGGTGAAGTTATCTCTATCTTTGCGTCAGTCTCTGTTTTTTCTATTTCAAGCGCAGAGTCTATGAGCGCTATCTTTGCGTTCTTTACGCTCTTCGGCATCCCTGGGTGCACTATCTCTTTGTCTATTAAAACACCGTTTATAAGCTGCGTATCCTCTACATTCCCCCCTTCTTTCTTCTCTATTTTTACAAATTCCTGGTCAATCTTCCATTTTCCATCGCTTTTCTCCGCAACCTGCGTTACTGCGCTAACAACAAGCTTCGCAAGGTGCTCCTTCGCCCTTCCGACACCGACAGTCTTTGACCCCATAGATACCTCTGCTATCTTCTGGAGTGTTTTGGTGTCCTCTATGCTAACCTTGTTCGCTATTTTGAGCAATATTTCATGCGATTTTTTTGCAGCTTTCTTATACCCGTTTATTATTGTGCTTGCATGCACGTCTTGATCAAGCAAATCCCCAGCACGCTTGAGAAGCTCGCCAGCAAGCATCGCCGCCGTCGTAGTTCCATCGCCTACCTCCTTGTCCTGCGTTTTTGCTATCTCCACCATTATTTTCGCTGCGGGGTGCTCAACGTTCATCTCCTCAAGTATCGTCGCTCCATCGTTTGTTATCACTATGTCGCCGAGTTCGCTCACAAGCATTTTGTCCATGCCCTTCGGGCCAAGCGTTGTCCTTATTGCGTTTGCAACAGCCCACGCTACACCTATATTCGTTCTTTGCGCATCACGACCTATCAATCTGCCCGTTCCTTCGGGCAAAATCAGGATTGGTTGCGCGCCCATGCTCTCCTGTGGCATTTTCTCACCTCCAAACAAAACTCATTATTTGCATTTTTAATGGATATGAATGCATACAAAAATTTATATATCTTTCCCACTTCAGAATTCTCTCATAACGAGGAAATCGGCAAGTTCCAAAAGCATCCTTTTGGTTCTGCTGTCGGGTAGCTGCTCTATGCACATCTTCGCCTCACCGCTTATTTTTCTGCATTTCCTCTTTGCGTAATCAACAGCTCCACAGTTTCTAAGTATATCTATCACTTCTTGTATCTCCTCATCGCTACTCGCCTCTTTTCCAAGCACCACTAGAAGCTTCTCCCTATCCTTCTGTTCGCAATTCCTTAAAGCATAAATCGTGCTTAATGTCCTCTTGCCTTCCCGGATATCGCCTCCTATCTCCTTCTTGTATAAATCCTCCTCACCTATTAGGTTCAGCACATCGTCCCGTATCTGGAATGCTATTCCTAGCTTCTTTCCAAACTCCTCCAGCCTTTTTATTTCCTCCTCGCTGCCCCCACCCAAATATGCGCCGACAGAGCAAGCCGCGCCTAACAGGGCTCCTGTCTTGCCCTCAACCATACTGAAGTAGTTCTCTTCCGTTATATCCCATGTTTTATTTTTGTGCCATTCCAACTCAATTCCTTGTCCATCAAGAACTAGGCTGAATGCATTGCATAACCTCTTCTCCGTTTCTATTATCTTTTCAGGTTCAAACTTAAGGTTAAAGAGAGACTGAAAAACCCACATGAAAAGGCCGTCGCCCGCGTTTATTGCAAGCGGAACCCCATATATGTGATGAAGACACGGCTTTCCTCTCCTCATCTTTGAGTCATCCTCTATATCATCGTGTATCAGAGTGAAATTGTGGAATAGTTCAATCGAAACAGCAGCAGGCAAAACGGAGTCTGGATCACCGCCAACCGCCTCGCATGAGAGCATGCACAGCGCTGGCCTGAATCTTTTACCCCCCCTATCAAGCAAATCCCATATTATTTTGTAAACTGCTTGGGGCTCCTTATTCCTTGGCATTATCCTCTCAATTTCTGCTTCAACTTTCGGTTTAATGGCTTCTATATACTCCATAACTCCTTCGTGTGCCATTCAATCACTCCAAAAGTGCTCTCTTGACCTCTTTTATCCCTATCGCTTCTATCAGCCTCCCCATACGGGGTCCCCTCTCCTTGCCAATCAGCGCCATGTAAAGCATCTTGAACAATTCGCTTGGTTCCATACCATTCTCTCTGGCAAATTTAAAAACACTATTGTGGATTTCAACCGCACTCATCCCCTCCTGCAAACTTCTAACGAACTTTTTAACCTCCTCGCTTGGCTTCTGCGGGTTAAAAGAGAAAGAGTATTCTTCTGGTGCATATCCTTCCTTTATCCAGTTCTCTATGTATTTTTGCAGGTTCTTCGCCCCTTCCTTATCCCCAATGAGTTCTCCAACCTTCTCCCAATTTTTGTAGAGCTGATAGTAGAGGAGAAAATCTGTGAACTGCGCTGAAAACAATTTGCTTTCGCAGGCAAGCTGGAAGGCAACAAGTTTTTTTCTATCTGCACGTGAAAGCCCACCATTATCTGAAAGGGAGCTCGCATACAAAAAATCGTTGTAAAGGTCTATGAGCTTGTATCCTGAGGGGTCAAAATCTATATTTTCTTCAAGGTCAGGCCTAAAGAGCGCATACTTTATAATTTCGGGAGGAACAAGGGAGAGCAATTCCCTGACGCCCATGCCTTCCCCTTTTGATTTTGAGTATTTTTTTCCTTTGAAGAGAATAAAACCAAATTTATACCCGATTGGCGGCTCTTTGCAAAATATGCGCTTATGAACTGCTTTTGCAGTATCCCAAGAGCCACCCCTCGTCATGTGGTCTACCCCGGCGCCTTCTATACTTGCATGAAGGAAATCCTGTCTTGATGGCCAGTCAAGCCGCCACGTCACCTTGTATTCATGCTCCTCTATCCTGCCCTCGCCAACATGGCCGCAGCCCTCGATCTCGCCTTTACCCACGCACTCATACCTGTATGCCCCGCTTTTCCACTCCAAAACCCTTGTTGTTGCCATCTTCCCGCATTTTTCACAAATGGGCATCAGGGGGCTCCAATACTCCCCCGAATCCTTGCGAAGAGAAGTCTCAAAAACGAGCTTCCTCATTTCCTCCTGACTCTCCATAAACATTTTAGCATACCTATCATACATGCCCGCCGCATACATCTCATTTGCCCTCATTATCTCAGGTGATACCCCAAACTCCTGCATTATCTCAACCGTTTCCATGAGAAAATGTTCGCCAAAAGAATTGTGGCAACCAAGAGGGTCTAACACGTTGCATAAGGGCTTTCCAAGCTCGGGAATAAGACTACGCTCGTGCTCTTTCATCGCAACGGGAACCGAGTCAAACGCATCCATTATATCAGCTATGAAAATAAACCGTGCTTCATGCTCTCTTGAAATGTACTTGTGTATCGCAGACGGAAAAAGAAATTCGCAAAGCGTTCCCAAATGGCATGGGCCACTTGTTGTTATTCCCGAAAGAACAACGTAAGGCGGTTCCTTCTCCTTTACAACCCTCTCAGCCAGAACCTCTGCCCAGTGCCTGTTCTCCCTCTCCCCTATCTTTCCACTTCTCTCTCTTTCCATACCTTCCTATTGTCCGCGAAAGTTTATATTTGCGCCACAAAAGCGGGCCCGGAGGGATTTTCGCGTCCTATTTCGAACCCTCGACCTACTGGTTAAGAGCCAGCCGCTCTGGCCAAGCTGAGCTACGGGCCCAGATTATAAACTCTTCCATATAAACAATAATAAACATGCATGTAAGCGTCCTAAGGCTTGGGCACAGAATAAAGCGTGATGAGCGGGCAACAACACACGTCTGTCTTGTTGCTCGCGCTTTCGGAGCAAGCGAGGTATTCATAAGCGGGGATAAAGATACGGCTCTAATAGAGCGAATAGGCAAAATGCAGGAGAAATGGGGGTTTGGGATAACAGTAAAGCACGTTAAAAATTGGCGCGAAGTTTTGGATAACTGGCACGGAATAAAGGTTCATCTAACAATGTACGGTCTTCCAGTTTCCCACGTTCTTTCTGAGATAAAGAAGGCGGAGAACATTCTCGTAATTGTTGGGTCCCAGAAAGTGCCCCCCGAAATTTACAAGAATGCCGATTTTAACGTTTCTATCACGAACCAACCCCACTCCGAAATAGCAGCCCTCGCAGTCTTCCTTGACCATCTATTTGAAGGAGCCGAGCTAGAACAGAACAGCTTTAAGAATGCAAAGCACAGAATAATTCCCTCGGCGCGTAGCAAATTGATACGAAGGTATTTATAATTGATTTTACAAAACTATCATGTATGCCGAAAAGAGTTATTAGCGCCGAGCTTCGCAAATTCTTGGTTGAGATTGCAGGAGAATACGCGCCACCTATCGTAGATGCCATAAAAAAGCCAAAAAGCGACGAGCAGCTAGCCGAGATATGCAACATAAAGGTAAGCGAAGTAAGGGCTACACTGAATAAGCTTCACATCCTTGGTATTGCAACATATGATAGAACGAGAGATGAAGAAACTGGGTGGTACTCGTATGTTTGGAACGTCAATCTAAGCAAGGCGTACGAGCTTATGGAAATGAAACAGAAGAAAGAGGCCGAAAAGCGAATCGTTCCGTTCACAGAAACCGTCATGGACTTCTATATGTGTAAAAACTGCATAGATTTCAAAATCCAGTTTGACCAAGCGATGGACTATCTTTTCAAATGCCCAAAATGCAACAGCGATTTGGTTTATTTTGAAAATGTTAGAAAAGAAAAAAAGCCCTGATTCCCCACCAACAATGCTGATTTTCATGATATTATAGCGGGAGGTGGATTTGAACCACCGATCTCTGGGTTCCTCAAAACGTTTTGGCATCGTCAAAGGTTTGTATGAGCCCAGCGGGCACTCCATGCTACCCTATCCCGCTACTTATTCTTATGTATAGGTGCGTTTAAATCCTTATCTCAGCTCGGTCATTTTGAGCATTCTGAAGTAGGAATATGCAAAAACCACTATGAAGAGAGCCTCAAAAAAATCATGAAGAAGAATTGTGATATCTGGCTGCATTATGCCGGAGCATTTTACAAAGTCAAGCGCAAAGGAGATAGCAAGCATGTAAAGACCCACATACAAGTATACGTTTTTTCTTAGAAAATGCCATCGGGTGTAGAAAAGAGATATACTCGCAAGAGTTATTATCATTAGGAGGAATTTTAGAAGAGCGAGAAATGCATCAGCAATATCTATAACCCCAGCATAGCCAAAAAGCAAAGTCGCAGAAGGCTCGCACATTGTTGATACCATGGGTGCACCTATTCTCCCTTTATCTTTCTTAATCCTTTAAATACCTCCGTTTTTTCACAACCATTCGGTAAGCCTCGTCTGCCCTATTATCCTGCTTTTTAGAATATAATCATTTATATTTAATCTCAGTCTCCCTGCAATATCGCCAAGCGCTTCGCTAAGTGTCTGGAACTTAACCCCATTCTTCATTAACGCATGCCTTATGTTTTCTCGCACTTCCCACACACCGACAGGGACCATGTATCCCTCATAAACTTCCCTGAAAACCACTGCTTTCGCCTGTCTTTTTATGCGCTTTGCAAGCGCTTCCGAAACGGCAAACCTGCTCGCATAGTACCCCCCACCCTGGCTCTCCGCATACTTCGTCCTTCCTTCATAGGGTTCGTGTTCTTCTGTTATCTGCGCGTTGGTCATTCCCTGCGTCCAGACAGTGTTTGGCGCCCATGCCTCAAAGTTTTCAAATTCCCATTTCCCAGGCATGAGCAAAATCTCAAAATGGTTGCTCAGATATTCGTTTGAAAACACAAGAAATTCGTTTATGCTTGGCATGCTTTTTATCTCCGCAACATAATTTTTTGAGAGCATGTCGTCTATTGCGGTTATTGACCATCTTGTTGGCACCATCCTCTTGTTTTCCTTCTTGCCCAATACACCCGCAGAAAAAACACGCGTTATATAATAATTATCAAACCCATACCTGCACATTTCTCTTATAGCTTCCATTGCACTAATACCATCATCTACTATCATGTCTACCCGCTTTGGTATCTTGGGATTCTCACATACATGGAAATCAAGCAGGGGGGCGGAAGGACCCATTGGCTGGGTAATCGGAGAAAAAACGATCATCGGCTTTATTTTCCTTGAGAAATGCGCCTCAACGTCAATGCTCCTGTAAGAGAGGGCTACTTCCTGCGCTCGCTCAACCATCCTATCCTTGAGATGCACATCCCCCTGCTTCTTCCCTCTTACAAGCATCCCCCTATGCCTAATTATATCTGAAAGCTCCATCCCATACATGTCGGCGGGGTTATCAACGACAGTTTCACTTGCAGATACAAGGGGACCCCAGAAAACGCTGGGATAACCGTACGAACCTACGAATATATTTGGCGGCGTTTTTCCGAATATGCTATCTTTATAAACCGCAACACTATGAACCTCAAAAAGCAACCGTGCTTTTTCAAGATGAGGGCATCTCTCCCTACCGCACAGCATTCTCCCTCCCTTGCAGAATACGCACAAACCCCTATCAGGCTGCATAACCGTTATATTGGTTTCCGCAAAATTAATAACGTGCTCCGCAGCTTCATAGACAGATACTTCATAGAGCCTTTATGGCAACACGAAGGCTACAACATCTTTAATACTACTGTGTATGCGATAATAGCGCTTGCCTCCGCATACCTCATTTTCTTACTATTGCAGAAAATGAAAATTCGCATAGACGACGAATTCATCTACTCCATCATACCCTTCATATTTATTGGTTCAACTATCCGTGTTATTACTGATAGCATAGATACGGGCGTCGCTAAAGGCGAGATGCTTCTCGGGTTCATGCAGTACATACTTGACTCACACATATACGATTACGGCTACCTAACAGCTTCGCCAGGCATATATGTTGTTATCGGCTTGCTAACGCTCGTGTGCGTTGTTGTTTTCAAATTATTGGGCAAAGAGAAGTATCTGAAATTCGTGGGAATTACCCTTTTCATCCCGCACTTCCTAATCCTCACACCCATGATGAAGAACTTCGCATACGTCGTGCTTATCCTCGTTTTCGCTCTACTCGGGTTTTCAATAGGCTTTTACATTTTCAAAGGCATAAACCCCGCTTCTCTCGCCGTTTTTTCACATTCTCTTGACGGTGCAGCAACCTTCGTCATACTGGATTTTTTTAACAGATATGCAGGAGGGAAATACTTTGAGCAGCATGTCATCCCATCGCTAATAGGCTCTGCTTTTGGCACGATGCTACCTTTCTTTCTTATAAAAGTCTTCTTTTCCACATTCGCCGCATACATAATAATTAACTCTGAAGAGAGCGAAGAAGAGAAAAAATACCTCTTACTTCTACTTGTAATCTTCGGGCTTGCCCCAGGCATACGTGATACGATGCGCCTTCTGGTGGGAGCATGAATACACACCTATGCGCCACAACAAACTATGCTTTCTTTATTTTTGGCTGGGCTCTGGTTGCGGTTTTTCTCTTCTTTTACACAGGATTCATCAGAAAAATGAAGCCCAACGTGAAAACCTTCGCAATCTCCCTCCTGACGCTCTTCCCGACGGCTTTATCTTTTGAGCTCGCCTACCCTGGCCTTATGCTCTCCCAGTATAAGGCAGAGTTACCCGACCAAAATCCCGGGGCTGGTTTGGCAGACTTTGCAAACTTCATGATGCCTCTATCCGTCTATCTTCTGCTTACAGGGCTCCTCTATTTCCTTACACGAAGATACTTCGGAAGCACTGCATTCATTTTTGTTGCAACGTTCATAACCGCCGTATCCTATATATTTTCATTTGCAATCTTTCCGCCAAAGTGGTATCTATGCTATATCTTATAGGGACGGGCATATGGGATGAGATGGACATGTCCCTACGGGCAGTTGAATGCGCAAAGAAGTGCGAGCGCGTTTATGCGGAATTCTACACAACGAAAAACGGGACAGATGCCAAAAAGCTATCAAAATTGATAGGGAAAGATGTTGTGGAAGTTCAAAGAAAAGACCTTGAGGAAAACTGCGCCAGAATGGTAGAGGAAGCACGCTACAATGATGTTGCAATACTGGTTGGTGGGGATTGCTTGGCTGCAACAACCCACTCCGCGCTTATTCTTGAAGCGATAAAGCGCAAAATCCCATACAGCGTTATACATGGTTCATCTGTTTTTACTGCTGTCTCCGAATGCGGTTTATTTCTTTATAAATTCGGCAACACAACAACGCTCCCATTCTGGAGTGATAGGTACAAGCCAACCTCAACATACGAAACAATAGCAGAAAACACGAGGCGTGGCCTTCACACCCTTGTTCTCCTTGACATAGGGTCCAGCCCCATGGAAATCGGAACCGCCTTTACAATCTTAATTGATATGGAGAAGAGAAGCAGCGAGAATATTAACATAGGCGAAAAAAACATCGTTGTACTATCTCGTATTGGAAGCAGCGAGCAGAAGGTTACGTATGGGAAGCTTTGCGATCTTGCAGAGCACAGGGAGCTCTTGGGCAAACCGCCATTCGTAATAGTTTTCCCAGGCAGGCTCCACTTCATTGAGGAAGAAATGCTTGTCAATTTCAAATTAAAAAAATAGCAAGAATTTTAATCCATGGTGTTATATAGGATTATGTTTAGTTTTACGATATCAACGAAAAGGCAGATTGAGCTGATTGACATAACTGATAAGGTGGGCGAAATCGTTGTGAAGAGCGGTGTAAAGGAGGGCGTCTGCCTTGTTTATGTCCCGCATGCAACAGCGGCTATAATAATAAATGAGTTTGAACCGAACATAGCACAAGATTATTTGGAGTTCTTTGAAAAATTCGTTCCAAAAGGCCCTTATAAGCACAACATGATTGACGACAATGCCGAGGCGCACATGAAAAGTGCATTTTTTGGCGCGGGCAAATGCATCCCCGTTTCAGGCGGCAAGATTGCGCTCGGCACATGGCAAAGCATCATCCTATGCGAATTTGACGGCCCAAGAACGCGAACAGTCCATGTGCAGGTGGCATCATGCTAATTTTATTAAATAAATACAGTCGGTGGCTGTTTCAATGAAATATCGCGCATGTGTCATACCAAACCCGTTTAAAGACTCCGCCGTTGCACTATCAAAGGAGATTGAAAAATTCCTACTGGAATGTGATTGCGTTATCTCTAACATGAAGCAATGCGATTTCGTGATAACGGTAGGAGGAGATGGAACCGTGCTGTTTGAAAAGAACAGGACAGAAAAACCAATATTCGCAGTCGGAAGCGAAATAAGCTATCTCTGCCAAGCATCCGAAAAAAATTGGGAGCAGATACTAAGCGACATAATAAACAAGGGATACATACTGGAAGAGAGGGATATGCTTCTCTCCTCGTTAAATTCCAGAGTTCTTCCACCCGCCCTGAACGAGGTTACCGTAAGGAACAAGGAACATAGGATACTGCGGCTTGAGCTGAATGTTATGGGATCAATATACACATTTAAGGCAGATGGGGTAATATTCGCAACCCCGACTGGCTCAACAGCCTACTCGTACTCATGCGGCGGCCCAGAGCTTGATCCGCATGCAGACAAGTATGTTCTCGCCCCCATTGCGGCTTACAGGCGTGCCTTCCTACCCCTCATCGTGCCGATCAATGAGAAATCCCTGCTAAAAGTTTCAACAACATGCGAAGCAGACGTAGTTATTGATGGCCAGATTGTTTTTCCTTTAAGCGAGAACAACTCCATAGAGGTATGGAAAAGCGAGAGAAAGCAGGCATTCATCATACCAAAGACAGAGAAACTGCTTCGCACGTTCCCTCTCTCAAATTTTATGAGAAAGCATTACGACTAGGCCAAAAAGCCCGTAGGAGAGAAGGTTGTTTAGCAGCATGTGGAGTGCGCTCATTAAGTCCAATGGCAATCCCTCAACACAGAAAACAACGGTGTTAATTGCGAATATGAGTGCACCCAGCAAGCATGAGACAAAAACAAATCCATACTGTATTTTAACTTTGAAAAGATCGCACGCAAACGGAAGCGCAGAAGCAACTGAAAAACCGAAGAGTGCATTTATCGCTATGAAATGAAAGTTTTCAAAGAGCCACGCTGTGCCCTGAAAAGTCGGCAACGTACCGCGAAGTAGCGCCACATAGGTAGGCGAGCTTATCCACGAGATGCCAACAGAGAGGATGGGCAGAGATACCAAGCCTATAAACGCCTTTCCCCTAAGCTTGCTATCAAAACTTAGGATAAGACCCAAATAAACCACGAAAAAGAAAACAAGGTTATTTAGATAATGCACAAGTGCTCGGCTTAGTAGTGCAGTTGTTATAATCACATCTTGGGTGGCTATTGGAGACGAGATGGCAGTCAAAGTAAAGAGGGCGGTGGAGTGGATGACTGCGAAAGAAGCAGCCTCTTCTCGCCTGACCTTTCTCGCGAGAATGTAATACGACCCGATTACCAGAACTGGTTTAAAAACTTCCGCAACTTCCTTAACGTAGCCTGTCCCAGTTCCGCTGATGACTTCATATCCAAGTAGCGTGGCAATCGCAAAGACAACATATATGAAAGATGTAGCAGCGATAAATGCCCCTATCTGCCCCCTGTTTATCTCAAACTCCGCCTTCTTAAACCATTTATGCATGTGCGTATATCGCAGTTCCTAAATTTTAATATTTCCCTTCCTCTATCTTAGCGATAACCTCCGCAACCTCCTCTATTCTCCTTATGTTCGCATCCCCTTTAACAGCATCGCCCAATATTATCGTAAAAACGCCAGCTGCCCTGCCCGCTTCCAAATCAACCCCATTATCCCCAACATAAACAGCACTTTCCTTATCCACGTTAAGGGCTTTGAGCGCCTTTAGTATCGGCTCTGGGTGGGGTTTTATGTTATCGCAGTCCGCACTCGTTATGACCACGTCAAACTTAATCCCAAAGTGCCTGAGAACAGCCGGCGTGGACCTACCCCTGTTCGTGACAAGGCCCAACCGATACCTCTTGCCAAGACGCTCAAGCAGTCCAGGAACCCCTCCCCCTATCTTCATATCCCCAATCGTTTCTATTGATATGCGAGATGTTTCCAGGCTCATTTGTCTTATGAGTCCCTCACTTCTTTTTTCTTTCGGTAGCAACTCCCTTATGATGTTTCTGCTTCCAGATGCCCAAAGCCTTTCTATATCCTTTCTGGGAGGCTTTTCAAACCCAAACATCGTGAAAACCTGCTGGAATACCTTAACAACATGCTCCTTGGAATCTACAATTACGCCATCAAGATCAAATAAAATAGCCTTTATCCTTTGCACTCTCTCATCACTCCCTGCCAAAAACACAATACCAAAGACAATGGCACAAGGATAGCAGCACAAGGTATTTTATAAATGTATGCGCTGAAGTCCACCCCGCGCCGTACCCAACAATCATCCACTGCCAGCCAAGTATATACTCCACCAACGTAAGCAAAAAGCCCACCATCACGACTTCAATAATGCTATGCCCCCAATCAAATTTCCTTGGTATGTAGAGAGCCCATGCCACGCTGCAGAAGAAGTAGACAGCCACGAGTTCAGCAGGTATCCCGAAAAACAAAAAAGAGCCTCCATAGAGACTCCAAAGCTTCAACCATCGCGCCATCTCCTCCATCGCAAAGAGAATACACGAAACAACAAAACCAAAAACAAGCGCATTCAGGACAATTCTATTCCTCAGATTTCTATATGCTTCTACGAGAAACCACGTACCCGAGGAAGCGAGCATTGTCGTCCATACCCATCTTTGCGACGGAAAATTCGCAAATGCAAAAACTGCGCAGAAACCGGAAAGCACCGCTACGATCCACATAAGATGGTGCCATTTGCCAGCCATGCTCTAACTATCCGCTCTTATATTTAAAATTCTCCCCCTATCACTTTTTTTATCCCTGCATAAAAGAACAACCCTGCTTGGCTCATATTCCGCAGATACGATATAGCCACACACCTCTGCAAGTTCTTTGGCGAAAGCTCTTATCTCGTCATGTGTTGGCATATTGTTGAGGCTGAGCCCCCTACGCGGGTCCCGAGCCCCGCCAACATACACGAAGCTCTTAACCTCAACATATTCTGGCAGTGCTTTCTCAATGAGCTTTGCGTAACCTGCGGCATCAAGCATGTTATGCCCTTTTACAAGCGTCATTCTCAGAACGCGGCGCGTTGGCATGCTGTTTAAAATCTCCAAAGTTTCGTTGAAATTCACCCATGCTCTCTGGTACTTAGGGGCGCAAATACGGCGATACACCTCCTCGTTTGGTGCGTTGAGGGAAACATAAAACTGGGTAGGCAGCCTTTCAAGTTCTGCAATTTGTTTGGGAAGCGTTCCGTTCGTAACCAAAAATGTTGTCATCCCCCTCCTCCAGAACTCCTCAATCAATTCAGACATATGTGGGTAAAACATTACCTCCCCAGTAAGGCTTATTGCGGCATGCTTCGGGTTTTTAGCTTCCTCCCACATCCCTTTGCTAACCCTCTTATTCCCCCCATAACCCGATACTATCCTAAGATGTTCTGCAATAATCCATTCAACAACATCAGCAGCTTCATCCCATTTAGCAGGGAGGTTCTCTTTTTCATCGGGCATAATCCGCCAGCAGAATATGCAACCCATGTTGCAGTATGTTGCAACAGGGGTGCACTGGATACATCGGTGGCTTTCTATCCCGTAAAAAGCATTCTTGTAGCACTTTTTCCCTTTGACAAGGGCATCGTGGAGCCATTTGCATCCCTTTACTGCGCTATGCCCGCCTGCGAAATGGTACTCTTGGTTTTTCATCCTCTCCATCAAACCCATGCGTTTTTTATTTTTCACATCATATTTATAGGCATGGCGGTCCAGCTTGAGGTTCATGGGAAAAAAATAATCGTGCGCGATCCCGCTTCTGTCTCTTCACTTCAAAAGGGTTTCTATGGTGTGATGCACAAAGGCGTAATCACCCTCTTCCCCGAGGAAGCCCTTTATCTCATAGATATAAGGAATGCAAAATGCTACGATAAAAATGGGAACGCGCTAAAATTCAACGATGTTGCCCAAATTTTCAAAAAGAAGAAACTACTCGCCCGCTACTTCACCTATAAAGATTGGCGCGACAGAGGGCTCATAGTTCGTCCTGTTGAAGAGGCTACGGGTAACTACGGGAGGAATCCTGTCAAAAAATATCCCATGCGCGAGTTTGAACCTCCAAAATACTCTGTTGATGGGGTCTTCTTCCCAGATGATCTTTTTACAATAATAGATGACGAAGTTGTCGGCAGAGAGCTGTATGAGAACTACTGGCTTGGCCAGTTTGCCTCATACAAAGCAGAACAAAGGGGCAGAGTAGCGAAACTTGACGCCTACGAGACTCTTTTCATGCTGAGGCACTGCAACCTCTCCCTCCATAACTCTGATGAGGAGAAGGTTATCAAGAACGCTACAAAAAGAAGAAGCGATTTCATGCTGATGTACGAGGTTTATGAGGATTGGAGGCTTCGTGGCTATATACTAAAAACTGGTTTCAAGTTTGGCACGCACTTCAGGCTCTATATGCCAGGCGCATCACCAGTTAAAAAAGGCGACGAATGGATACACAGCAAGCATGTAATCCACATATTCCCGCGTTCCAAAAAAATGATAATCTCTGAATGGGCGAGAGCAATACGGGTTGCACACAGCGTAAAGAAGACTTTTATACTTGCGATACCAGGCGCGAAGAAGAAGCACAGTTTGAAGAAACCCGATTTTCTTCTTTATCATCGCCACAAAACAGGCATAGAGACCCCAGATACAGGAAAGCCGAAGTTTCTCATGCTATCCCTAAGCGAAGAGGAGTACATAGGGGGTGAAGAACTCGCAGATGCTATAGAAATCGCAAAGAGCTTTGGGCTTGACCTAATGCTCGCAATAGCGGATAGGGAAAGCTCTGTTACTTACTATCGTGTAAGAAGGATAGAGTTGCAGGGCAGCAAATACGAATATTACGAGATAGAATGGGAGCAACCATAATCTGCGAAAGGTATTTAAACACCATATAGCCAATTTAGATAAAAGGTGGTGCTAATGTCAAAATACATGATTGCAAAGCAGGTTGCAGGCAAGCGCTTAATAACAAATGATGGTGAAGAGTTGGGAAGGCTAGTGGATATAAACGTAAACGAAGTGACTGGAAAGATTGAATCCCTCGTAATTGAGCCAAACCTTGACAATAAAACAGCAAGAAAAATGGGGAAGCAGGATGGCATGATAGTTCTTCCTTACAAATCCGTTTTGGCTATTTCTGATCACATAATCGTCCAGAAGAAGGACCTGCTCTGATTTCCCCCTTTTATTTATAATTTATATTTTGTTACTGGAAAGAAGTTATAAGCGGTGGTAGGTCTGTCAGCAAAATTGATAGCTGGCGTGGATGAGGCGGGAAGGGGTGCAGTCATCGGCCCGCTCGTTATATGCGTCGCAGCAATAGACAAGGGAAAAGAGAACAGTCTCAGAGGGCTTGGCGTAAAAGATTCAAAAATGCTCGGAAAGGAAAGGCGTTCTGTTCTATACGAACAGATACTCAAAATTTGTAGGGTTCGGGTGATAAAAATCAGCGCAAAGGAGCTCAACCTTCTTATGGAGAAACACACGCTCAACGAAATAGAGGCAATGGCATGCGCACCAGCAATCGCTTCATTCAATCCAGATATAGCATATGTTGATTCGCCCGACCCGCAACCAAAAAAATTTGAGTTAAGGTTAAAGAAGTTCGGCGTATCATGCAACCTTGTCTGTGAAAATGGCGCCGACGCAAAATACCCTATCGTTTCTGCCGCCTCAATAGTGGCGAAGGTTGAGAGAGATGCTGAAATAGACCAAATAAAGAAAATCCTTGGCTTTGATTTCAACAGCGGCTATCCTTCCGATGAAAAAACGCGCAAGTTCTTGGAAAACAAAAAAATTGAGGGAAAACTGCTTGACTATGTTCGCCTAAAATGGAGGACTCTCAAAAAAATTCGGCAGAAAAAAATAAGCGATTTCTTTTCATGAGCCCATTATGAAAATGAGGACAGCCGGGATTGTCAAGAGGCTCAAAAGCGTTGAAACGAAAACTATGGACGCAACGAGCTCTTCCCTTCTTCTGTACTTTGCCGCAAGCAGGAAATTGGTGACAGCAGACGGCATCGCAGACTGCAGTACGAGGACACCCATATAAATTCCACTGATTCCTGCGAAACTGCAAAGCACGAATGCAACAACAGGCCCGATTATAAGCCTAACAAAAGCGTTGAGGCAGGGCAGTTTTATCTTCCTCGCATCTGGCTTTATCCTTGAAAGCTGAACTCCAAGCATGATTAGCTGTACGGGCAATGCGGATTTGCCCAGCAGTTCAACCACCCCGAAAATCGGGGCGGGCAGCTTTATCGACAGCGCAGAGAGCGCAATACCAGCAGCCACAAAATACACCAAAGGAAGTTTCAGGAACTCAAGCATCCTGCTTCCGCTTGCTATATAAACGCCAGCAGTGTACATTATTATTGTATTTACAACCATGTAGTAAGCACCAAGCGAAAGACCCTCATTCCCAAAAGCGAAAAGACAGAAGGACAGGCCCATGTTACCCGTGTTTATAAGCATTGATGTCATCAGCACAATCCTTGCGTCTTCATCACTGAATCCGAAAAGACGCGTCCCCAAGAATCCTATAACCCCCGAGATTATCATAACTGCGAGAGAAACAACCACAAAACCAACGAGTTCTGGCCCGAGCTGCCCTATGCCAAGCGAATATAACATGAGAAAAGGCGACAGTACATAAATGGTCATGTCTGCGAGCGAGCCAACATCTATTTTCCTGTATTTGCCGAGGCAGTATCCAAGCCCCATTATGAAGAATGCTGGGAAAGATACACCCAATACCCTTACTATGTCCATAGCCCAAACGCCCCCAGTGCTTCATCCAGTCTTCTCATAAAAGCCTCAAGATTTTCTTTCTTTACGCTTGCACCAGCCGCCATTTTATGCCCCCCACCGTTTCCAATTCCCTCGCATGCCTCAACCATGATCCTACCTAAATTAACACCCCTTTTGACTACTTCGCTGGATGCACGTGCAGAGACCTTAACGTTCCCCTCATCATCGTAAGCAAGGCCTATGACAGGTTTATCCTGCTTATACATCATGCCTGCAATGACACCGATTATTCCGTCCTCTATCTTGCCCCTGCCATCTATGATGTAGTACGCATCCCTTTCTTCGGTTGAAGATACGGCGAATTCTATTCCCTCCCTTAATTTTTTCCTGTAAATTCTCAGTATAGCCCTCGCCTCATTCCGTGCCTTTTCGTCACCCATACAAAGCCGTATGCCTATCTCTGGCTTTTTGTTTCTGCCGCAGGCGTTTAGGAGCGTTGAAAACTCATTCGCATCCCTCGTTTCCTCAGGCTCGTTCGGGAATTCGTAGACCTCCCCAACGAGTTCTCTCGCCTTCTCATCAAGACCGTGTGCGTACAGGTGTTTTACGAGTGCGGTTACAAAGCGAACCTTCTCATCCATGCTCAAATCCACATACCGCCTCCACTTTTCCCTCTTCTGCTCAATTCCAAGCATTTCAATGAAATCCCTGCATGCTTCAACATCCTCAGTCAGCCCAGGAAAATAATGGGAAGTTGAGTAGCACAAAAGCTCTGCTAAGGGCCTGTTGAATCGCCCGTAGAGCGTTAAATCCCTCTTTATTTCTATGAGCCCTGCCCTTTGCCCTTCCTCAAGTATTACCCTGTTCATTCCCCTTAGGGGATGTTGCATGTCCCCAACAGCACCAACAACGGCGAGATGGGACATTTTGGCATCACCAAAAACACGATATGCGACCCCCGCTGCGCTCAACTCTTTGCCCCCATCTATCCCGAATTCATGCGGGTTTGCCTCAATGACGCCTATGCCATCGCCCTTCCTCTGATGATGGTCTATAACAACTATTCTCCTACCAGTTTTACCCAACAAATCCAAGACGCCGCTCCCCAAATCAACGAAAATAATCTCATCCTCAGATATCTCGCCCAATTCCTTCTCGCCAAGTTTTCTAACGGTCTTTACGCTGAATTCCTTGCCCATATCCCTAAGCCCAAGCAAAACTATCGCTGTTGAGGAGATGCCATCAGAATCGTAGTGGCCAACAACAAGCGGCCTCTCCATCTTTTCTATCTCCCGCCTGACATTTTTGCATTTTTCCAGAAAATTCATGGGTAAATTTTGAAAACAAGTTTTTTATCCCTCCCCTCATTATATTCTCATGCAAAAGAAACTCGCCACTTCTTTCCTGTTTCTCATCAACCTTCTCTATTCCTACTCCTGCGCTGTTGAACCAAAAGCGTCCTTTGCCCACGAAGGCGAAACAGCCACGTTCTCCATCTTCTATGAAAACATGACAATTGGCGAGATCATAACTCTCGTATGCAGGCCAAACTACTTCGCTTCCTGCAACACAAAGAATGCGAGCGGGCAGTGCGAAGCAAATTACCGCTACTTTCCACAGGGAAGATTCTTTATCTATGCATCATCGCCTTTCACTTCATGCAACGCCACACTATCTGTAGCCTCAAAAAGGGATTCTATCCCACCGATCGTAGATATAACGAATATAAGAAACGGCGATACGGTGTCTGGCATTACGCCCATAAACGCTGCTGCATACGATCAATCTGGTGTAAAGCGGGTTGATATACTGATAAATGGCATTCTCGTTAAATCATGCCCTTCAGATTCATGTGTTTATCTATGGAATACTACGGGGCTTCCCCCGCGCAACTACACGATATCGGCAGTTGCATACGATTCCCAAAACAACAGCGCTGCAACAACCACAGTAGTCCGTACTGCGGAAGTGAAGGGATGCAGATGCGGGGCCACATAGCTACATATATATAGGTCAAATGAATATACTTTCTTATGAAGTTCTCACTCACTGAGACTGCTTTAATCGCCTTTTTCGCTTTTTTCATCATCTTTCTGGTGGTTGTTTTAACTTCAACCCCCCCAAAAAGCGTGGCCGCATACAAGCTCTACTCAATAAAACCCGACCTTGAATATACCTACATCGTTCTGTCAAAATCTAACTCATCCCAAATTACCAAAATATCCCGCCACGTGCTGGGCGCAAGCGATGGCTACTGGATCATTGATACGAGTCTGGAGGGCGGTGAAAAAATTCGTACATGGGTAAGCAAAAGCACACTCGTCTGTGCGAAGGCAATCCTCATATTCGGAAGCAGGGAAAAGGAGGCAGTATGTCCTGAACCTTTTTATAACGAAGAACTGCTACACGGCGGCAGAGAAAAAATAAACTTCAGCATGGGCTCATTCGTAGCGGATGTGTACTCCTCAAAAGACGGCAAGCTTCGTTTCTGGCAGGTCCCAGAAATCCCTGTTCCAGTGAAAATAGACTTGGGAGAGAATATTCTTCTTCTTGAAAACTGTACACACCCCCCACATATTTAGACTGTATAACTCTCAAGGTTTGCTGGGACCACAACGTCATACCCATACTTCTCAAGACTCTCTTTAAGCTCGTATGGCTTTCTTTCATCTCCATGGACTATGAAGATTTTCTTGAGACCCCGTATACTCCTCGCGAAACTTACGAGCCCCTGCCTATCTGCGTGTGCGCTGAGCTCAAACTTTACAACCTCCATATTAACATTGATTTCATCCCCCCCGATAATCACCCTCCTCTCCCCATCAAGCAGTTTCCTACCCAATGTTCCCTTTGCCTGATACCCCACAAGAGCGAGCGTGTTTTTCGGGTCCGCTGCGAGCGCTTTCAGATACCCCACAACAGGCCCCCCTGTGAGCATACCAGAACTTGCGACTATTATCCCTCCTTCCCCAAGCACGTCGCTCCTATCTTTTGTTTTGGGCATCCTGAAAAATCTACTTTTGAAAGGATCATCGTCGCTCATGAGAATGCGGAGTTGTATCTCCCTCCGCGCGTATATCACGTTTTGCCTATATATCCTGTTTGCCTTTATTATCATCCCATCAACCCATATAGGCACCTTTTTTATTACCCCAGAACGCATGTAGCTTTCAAGAGTTATGAGAACCTCTTGCCCCCTCCCAACCGCGAAAGATGGTATTAAGACTACTCCGCCCCTGCTTATAGTCCTGTTTATAGTTTCACAAAGTTTTGCAAATTCACTTTTTGCGGGAGGATGTTTATCCTCAAAACCGCCATATGTGCTTTCAATTATCAGCGTATC
This sequence comes from Candidatus Micrarchaeia archaeon, assembly GCA_038874215.1. Classification (GTDB taxonomy): domain Archaea; phylum Micrarchaeota; class Micrarchaeia; order Burarchaeales; family JAVZCV01; genus JAVZCV01. The sequence continues at coordinate 42,041 of JAVZCV010000002.1, forward strand.
CGCGCGTATACCAGTCTCAGCACCTTCAATGAGCCTTGAACCCTTAATCTCTATATCTGAAGTGTATAGGATGTTCTTATCCGCACTGAGCTTTATCATAGCCCCTCCAAGGATATGCCCAGACCTGCGGAATTCTGTTTTTATGCCCCCCCCAAACTTAGCGCCGTATTCCACGATCGCACAGCGGCGCATAACTTCTTCTATCTCCTTATCAGAAACTGCCTCCGGGTTTATTCTTCTATAATCAGCAAGAAGCAGATGCATGAGATCCCGCGTAGGCTTTGTTGCATATATGCTCGCTTTGCAGCCTCTCCTCATGAGCATAGGTAGATAGCCCGCATGGTCTATATGGGCATGACTGACCACAACCCTCCGCGTTCTTTTTATAAGCCCATCGTCCAGAAGAGGATACTCTTCTCTCTCCCCCAACTTTATCCCACAGTCAAGCATAACCGCTGTTCTCTTTTCTTCTGCAAGGATGCAGCTTCTGCCTACTTCGCCCGCACCGCCTAAAAACGTGAGTTTCATGCTCGTTTTTCTGTGCTCATCTTTATAAACCGTCAAGCATTATTCCTATCGTGGCAATCATAGATATCCCAAAAATCCCGCTCATTAAGGGAAACGGGAAGAAAGCACCCCGAGAGTGCGGCAAAAAAGAGGACGAGCCACTGAAAAAAGTTGAGCGCATACTAAAAATCTACAAAGCAATAATAAGCCGTTACCGCGAGATGATAGAGGAGAAGGAAAAAAAGACAATACCAGAGCTCAAGATGCTCATCCAACCAGAAAATCCTGCGGTACTCTCTATATGCAACTCTATAAAAGCGAATTTCAGGCCCTATATATACAAAGAGCATTTTTTAAAAGCGGCCGAACTCTGCCATGACTTTGTGAAGGAGGAGATAGCGAACGAAGTTCTTCCCGTAGACTTCTGGATGAGGCCAGAAGAAATTCTTGAAATAGGTGCTGCTGACGAAGTTGATAAGGCGATATTCCTCTGCTCCCTCCTGATAGCACTTGAGAACAAGAGCGCAAAGGTCCTTATTGAATCGGCCGAAGCAAAGCGTGCATTCGTAATTTTTGAGTTTGGTGGTGATTTTTACCTCATTGACCCAGTCCGTGGCGAAATTAAAAAAGGAAAACACGAGGATTTTGCAAAGAGCGGTTCATACGAATTCAACAACCAGGAATACAACGAACTCAGCGATTGAAATATATACTTTTCTGTAAAAAAATTATCCCATGTTTCGGTTAAATGAAAATAGGTGCATGTACTGCGGTTCATGTGTTGGCGTATGCCCGCAGCTTGCTCTCGTTCTTGACGAAGTGAAAATAAGGCATGATGCCAAAAGATGCATAGAATGTGGCATATGCATGCGCGCATGTCCGCTTTCAGCTATAACCGTGAAAAAAGAGTGATAGCATGCGCACATACGACATCGCAGTGGTCGGCGCTGGTCCTGCTGGTTCCTCTGCAGCAAGGGTTGCGGCAGAGGCGGGCGCAAAAGTAATCCTTATTGAGAGAAAAAAGGAGATAGGCAACCCAGTGCGCTGTGGGGAAGGAATAGGGAAGCACTGGCTTGATGAGATAGGTCTAAAAGTCCCTCCACGCGCGATATGTGCTGAGCTGAACGGCGCTATCCTTTTCGGCCCGAATATGAAATCAATAAAGATAAAAACAGACGAGACGAAGGGCTATGTTCTTGATAGGAATGTTTTTGATAGGGAGCTTGCGATTGATGCTGCAAGGGTGGGCGCAGAGATATTGGTGAAGGCGCAGGTTGTTGATATAGAAGGGAATACGCTCAAAGTCGCCCACATGGGGGAAAAGAATGAGATAAAGGCAAGTGTGATAATCGCGGCTGATGGTGGCGAGTCTGTCATTGCAAGGAAAGTTGGAATAAACTCTACCGCAACGCTTTACGATACAGACTTCGGGGTTGAGTACGAGATGGCGAATGTTGAGTGCACGGACCTGATAGAAATATACTTCGGCAGAAGCGTTGCACCGCGCGGATACGTCTGGGTCTTTCCAAAAGGAAAAGACGTTGCGAACGTTGGTGTTGGTATCGGTGGCTTAGAACAACCAAACGCGATAAGCTACCTTGAAAAGTTCATAAAAGGCCATCCCGATAGGTTTAAGGATGCGCAGCCCGTTGCAGTCAAGGCTGGCGTAATACCTGTGGGTGCTCCTCTTGAAACTTTTGTCAAAGGCAATGTTATGGTTGTTGGTACAGCTGCACATCAGGTTGACCCGATACACGGCGGCGGCATATGCCTTGCCATAGATGCAGGGCTGATGGCAGGCAAGGTTGCCGCAAAATGCATAAATGAAAAAAAGGTTAGCGAGTCTTCCTTAAAAGAATACGAGAAGATATGGAGAAGCAAAAGGGAAAGCAAGCATATGAAGAGGCTTGCACTAAGGAAGGCTGTTGAAAAGCTTGATGACGATGACTTCAATGTTATATTCTCTTCTTTAGATGAGAATGATCTAGACCTTCTGTTGAAGGGAAACTACGCACCCGTGGTCCAGAAGGTGCTATTGAGAAGACCGCAACTCCTAAAAATACTCTCCCCACTTTCACAGTATGGTGCTGGGGAACTGATAAAGGCATTCAAGGATTGGTAGTGGTCCTATGAATGAGTACACAAAATATGAAAAGGCAAGGTTGATAGGTGCAAGGGCATTGCAGATCGCGTTGGGGGCACCGCCGCTCATAGACTTGTCAGAGGGTTTAACGGACGCAGTGGCAATAGCGATGAAGGAGTTTGAAAAAGGCGTCATACCCCTCGCCGTGATGAGGGAATAACGGTGCTTTTACGAGGCACTACTACTCTGTTCTTGAAAACAAAGAGCAGGCGAACTACCTGAAATCAAAAATCAAACCTGTTCTTGAGGAGAAGATAAGAAAAGCAAGAAAAATGATTGAAAGCTGCGTTTTTTGTGAGCGCAAATGCAGAGCAAACAGACTTCACGAGAGAGGCTTCTGCGGCGTTTCTTATGATGCACGCGTCTCATCCGCTTTCATCCATATGGGTGAGGAGAGCATGCTAATTCCGTCAGGCACGATATTCTTCTCCGGTTGTAATTTTAGGTGCTGCTTCTGCCAGAATTACGACATAAGCCAAAACCCAAGCGCAGGTAGGGTGTGGACTGCTGAAGAAATCGCATCGTGGATTGAAAACATAAAAGCGAAAAACATAAACCTCGTAGGCGGCGAGCCAACGCCCAACCTCCACATCATCCTTGATGCACTTGCCCTTTGCAAAAGAAACATTCCAATAATATGGAACTCAAACATGTACATGTCTTTGGAGGCGATGGAACTCCTGAATGGAATCGTTGATTTATACCTCGCCGATTTCAAATACGGCAACAGCAAATGTGCTGAGAGGCTTTCATCGGCTCCCAACTACTTTGAGATCGTATCAAGAAACCACCTAATCGCACAAGAACAGTGCGATGTTCTCATACGGCATCTCGTCCTGCCTGGTCATTTAGAGTGCTGTTCTAGACCAACACTGAGATGGATCGTTGAAAACATGGATCCAGAAAAAACACACGTAAACATAATGAGGCAGTACAGGCCAGTTTACAAGGCGCATATGCACAAAGAAATAGACCGCCTTCTCTCGGGCGACGAGTACTGGTCTGTTGTAGAATATGCTGAGAGGCTTGGGCTTGAGAACTACGAAATACAAGGGTTATGACTACGTGAAGGGTGCCTCTATCAGCACAATGCTTACATACTCATTTCTTCTTTCCAAAACAAGTCGGCTTTCCTTGTCTATGATGGCTTTTTCTGTCCTCGCACCGCCACGAGCGGTATTCATCGTTATTCTCACATCGTATGCACTCCGTCCTTTGAAAGTAATCTCTGTCGCTCCGTAGTCCACCACATCAACAAGCTCATTACCCAGCCTTTCATATTTTGTGGTGATGTTCACCTGCCAACGCCATCCGTCATCAACGGCAAGCATCCATTCCTGAAAAAAATCAAGGCTTGTGTTTATAGGGACACCGCCAACATTTACGCCATCATATTTGCCATCCTCATAGACACATGCCCAGAAGCTTACATTCTGCCCTTCACCCGTTAGCTTCCCGCTTATGGGAGTGCAAATACCCTTATCTAAAACATCAAACTCAACCCTGCTACTGCTGTTCAGCACCCTCATCTCGTAGGCATAATGTCCTTTTGGGGGCGAAAACTTCGCAACTTTTTTAAGAGGCGCCATTTTTACCTCCATTTTTATTTCTTTTGAATAATCATACGGAAAAAGCAGGAAATACCCTACCGTTACTGCGATAAGGAGAAAAACGAAAATTGCCGGTATAAGAAGATCACGCCAGCCTATGCGGGAGAGTATTCCCTCCCTCTTCTTTTCTCCAGCTGGCTTTTCTACCTCCCCCATCAAATCCCTTTTGAAACAACAGGCGATTGCATCTTTTGTTTATTTATGAATTCCATAAGCGCAGGGGTGAGCATGACGCTGAAGAGGCAGTTGGACAGAAGATGCATGAGGGTGAAAGGAACTTGCGCCAAAGCCACATATTGCATGTATCCAAGTAAACCGAAAGAAGCCGCAAATGCCACCATTGTTATAACATCATAAACGACCGTAAGGGTAATGGCAATAACAACCAGCTCCACACTTTTTCTAAAAGGCTTCGGCATGAATAGCCCATACAAGCCCGCCAAAAAGCCAACCACCCCATAAGCGATACTCGTATAAACCGTCCACGGCCCAATCCAGAGAAGATTGACATCATAGAGCGCCCTTATCGCAAGCCCACCTACAAAGCCCCCCATCGGGCCATATGCAAAGGCAACACTCAAAACGAAAGGCATGAGCATCTCAAAATTGGGCGGCGCTCCCGCAAATTTTAAGACTACGCCAAGAAATGCGCCAAAGAAAACAATACCCGCAGCCGATATTGCCCCCCTGTCCATGCATCCCTATTATGCATTCGCATATTTAAAATCTACCCAATATATCCAACCGTGGTTCAATGGGCTTCAAAATATCGCCTGCACCCGACGTAGAGGAAATGGCGAAGTCAATCGTAACAGTTCTTCCAGAATTTTCACATATAAACAACAGCCGTGTTTTCTATGTGCGGAGCACGGGCTCAAAAGCACGCGCATACGCAAGAATATGGGAACTTCCTTCAATATGGCAGAATGTCCTTAGCATAGGGCCGTACTACATAATTGAAGTCCTCTCACAGAATTTTGACAAACTGCCTGCTGAAGAAAAAACAAAAGTGATAATACACGAGCTTCTTCACATTCCCAAAACATTCAGCGGCTCAATAAAGCCCCATAGATGCTTCAAAGATAGGATAGACAGGAAAATCGTCAATAGGCTTTATGAAAAATACGTTGCGCTACTTTCACAGTGAATTCACCTAAGTCGCTCAAAGCTCTCTGTTTCGTATACCTGTTCGTTTGGATATATCGCGATGCCTTTTTCAGTAAACCTCATAGGGCATATTCTCTGCTCAAAATTCGTGCCCCTTAACTTTATCACTTCAAGCGCCCTCTGCCTTACATTTCCCTTCCGAAGATTATACAGATATATGAGACCATCCGTAAGCGTTTCCACCCCAAAGCGTGCGCGGGGTTGGCCCGCTTTGGTAGTGCTTTCAGAGGTCATCACAATAGTGCAATTCCACCTCCTCAATTTTCCAAGAAGCCTAACGAGCTCCTCCCTCCTTCTGTGTTCTGTCTCATAAAGTAGAGCAAGGGATGTTACCGAGTCTATCGCTACCCTTCTAACGCCGTGCTCGTCTATCGCATCCTTAATGAGTGTCTCCTGGTTTACGAACCTATCAACTTCCTGTGGCGGATACTCATAAAAAAGCAACTTCTTCTGCTTTTCAAGCTCATGAAGGTTCCACCCATAGCCTTTAAGGTTGTCAAAAAGGTAATCCCTCTCTTCCTCAAAAGATACGTAGAGGCCTGGCTCGTTGTATCTTGTTATGCCCGCCCATATGAACTGCATGGCAAACGTTGTTTTGCCGCAACCACTATCCCCCGTAATCGTTATTATGCTACCTCTCTTGAAGCCCCCACTTATTATTTCGTCAAGCCCAGGTATCCCTGTTTTTACCCTCTCATCACCCACCATCATACCACCTATCCTCATTCGGATAAACAGATATAAAAATGTTGGGAAACCGCCGCATCACAATAAGCAATTTCATAATGCACATAAACTAATCCAACAATGCATCAACGAACCACTCAGGGTTGAATTCAACAAGCGCATCATACTCCTGACCCGTGCCAATGTATGCGATGGGGAATCCAGCATCGCAAACAGACAAAATAGTGCCTCCTTTTACATCGCAGTCTATCTTCGTCAGTATGGCGGCATCAACCCCCACCGCCTTATCAAGCTCCTTTATCTGGCTCACTACCGCATTACCAGCCAATGCTTCCCCAACAAAAATTTTTAGGTCTGGTTTTGCCACGCGGGCTATCTTCCTCATTTCCTCAAGCAAGTTTCTGTTTGTTTCCTGCCTGCCCGCTGTATCTATAAGAACTACATCTATCCCGCGTGCCTTCGCTCTCTCTATAGCATCAAATGCTATGGCGGCAGGGTCAGAGCCATAGCTATGCCTTATTATGCCTACACCAAGCCTCCTGCCATGCTCCTCTATCTGCTCTATCGCCGCCGCCCTAAAAGTATCCGAAGCCGCTATTATGCACCTATAACCCTTTCGGCCGAGCATATACGCAAATTTTGCTATCGTTGTTGTTTTTCCAGCGCCGTTCGGTCCGATAAAAAGAATTACATACGGGCTTTTTTCTATCCTCAGCTCATATTTTTTCGTAATGGAAAGGAGAGAGTTTCTCACGACTTCCTGGACAAACTCCCTTATCGTGTTTTTCTCAACACGCTTTCCAACCAACCCCTCCTTTATTATTCCCGTTATCCTCTCTGCTGTTTCATGGGCAACATCTGCCTCAAGCAGTGAGAGCATAAGTTTTTCCAAGTAGGTTGCAACATCCCTTTCTTTTATCTCTACCTCTTTGCTTAATATGCTCGTAAGTTTTGTTTGCATACTTAACTCTAACTCTATCTCCTTTTCTTCTGCTTTTACGAAGGAGCTAGCGAACTCTGCTATCCTGCTCTTCAGAATTTCGAACATCCTTCATCTTCTCTAAAAGCTTTCTTGTACTTCTATCTATCTCCTGTAATCTGCCAGCCGTCTCCGCCATTCTCTTTTCTATCATATCCTGCATTTCCTCAAGCTCCTTCTTCTTCTTAACCAAGAACTCCTCTGTTTCCTCCTTCGTCTTTGCAACAATAACATTTGCGCCAACATTGACGAGGAACGAGTTTGCATCAACATCGCTGACCTTCACGTATACCCCTGAACCCATATGGAAAAGATTTTTTTTAGACCCAAGCTTCCTCAACGCCTCCACGCTCCCCTCTATCTCTGCAATCTTCATGGATACGGCACTAAGCTGCCTCCTTAATACCTCACCCTGTTGCTGATATGCCTGTGCTTCATAAGCAAGCCTGGAAAGCTCCTCTTCATCGGACGTTTTTTCCAACTGCTCACCCCCTAGCTCTTTCCACACCCTCTATTTTTATCATGCTCCTTTTCAACCTGCTTCTACTTCCCATCTCTGCAAGCGCAACATCAACAGCATGCTTCTCATTCTTTGCATCAACTACGATATTAAACTCCCTCTTTTTTCCCATCTTGCTCATTCTACCGATTATTCTGAATTTCATAGTATCCCCCTCATAGTATTGGCGTGCCTGCCTTCACATCTTTATCTACTGTTACCAATGATATTATGCCTTCCGCATCACTTACTGCTGCGAGTAGCATGCCCTCAGAAAGTACGCCTCGCACATTTCTCGGCTCTAAGTTTTTAACGAGTATTATCTTTTTTCCTATCAGTTCGTCTGGCGTGTAGTGCTTTGCTATGCCCGCAACTATCTGCCTGCTACTGTTCCCCACATCCAGCGAGAGTTTAAGGAGTTTCTCCGCGCCCACGATTTTTTCCGCACTCTTTATCTCAGCAACTACAAGTTCAATTTTCTTGAAATCCTCATACGTTGCCATTCCATCACCTCTCATATAAACCCAAGGCACTCGTCTATCCTATGCATTTCAAAGCCGCTCGTTCCTTCCCCTACAACATAACCCTTTGAGTTTGCTATCATCCCAAGCGCAACAAACGGAATACCCATATTTATTGTTCCTATGCCAGAACGCACACCAAGTATCCCCTCAACAGCCCTCAATTCCTCATCACTTGCGTTGTTGTGCAATATAGCACCCCTGTTGGTTGCAACACAACAACTGCCAACCGTTTTATACCCCGCTATGCTCATCCTCTCCATCTCAACCCCTAGGCAATCGCTTATACCCTTTACTTCGTTGAGGGGTACTGACTGGTTTACTATCCCCCCCTTATCGTTTGCGCAAATGTTCATGCCCACAGCACAGTATTTTGATTTAATTACATAAACGTTCAGCCCAGTTTTTCTCACCCTATTAATCTCTCCTTTCGTTACAAATGGTGGCAGTATTATGCCGTTTGAATTCATAACCGCATAAATCCCTATAAGGTCGCTGTTTCCAATACTCATCTGAAACATCTCTGTTCCGAGCGCCTTGCAAGCATCTATAAACTTGCGATGGGCGTTTTCGCCGATTATCGTTATCTCATCATTCGTTTCAGCGAAAAGCCCGACTGCATCGTTCCCCCAAACCGACACCTTTCTAAAATGCAATCACTCACTCCCCGTTTTTTTGCTTTCCTCCCCTCTCTCTGGTTTTGTAGTCTGCTCTGTATCCTTTACTTCTCCTCCCCTACTCTTCTCCTCTTTAATTTTTTTCTCTGATTTAACGTCAGCAAGCCTCACGTTCACATAGCCCTCCTCCACAGATACCATTACTTTTACTCTTCTGGGTGGTTTCTTCATACCGCGGCTAAAAACATACTCCCCGATTTTGCCATCAATTCTAACTGCGTCTTCCTTCACTTTCATGTGCCTTGCTACTCCCACCCTGATTATTTCTATCGCCTTTCTCGCTCTCTTAGTTCTGGGCTGTTCGTAAGCGGAAGAAAGCGTTAAAGTGTAAACTCTCTCTTTCAAACAACCACCTACTCCAACTTCAATTTCAGTTTTCTCGCCCTCCAGTTTCTTGCCTTGACGTTTCTTTTTACCTTTCTATTCGTTTTCGCCATCACAAAAATCGGAACCCTTCTATTCTGCCTCAATTTCTTGCCCAGCCTTGCTTTTTTTTCAGCGCTTTTCTTCCCCACCAAACCACCCTACTTCCTCCTTATCTCTATTCTCGTCTCTTTTTTAGTGCTAACGCGCGAAAGCAAATCTAAAAGCTTTTCATTGCTTATCTTGCCTCTAAGTTGGTTTGATTGTATCAGATATGCGATAAGCGATACAACCTGATTATACAATTCCGGGTTTGCAATCCTAACGTTCATCATTCTCTCGTATGCATCTGCTTCAAGCGCAGACTTAAGAATGAGCTTCCTCTGCTCTTCCATAGCAATCTCTTTTTGCAATCTCTCAATTTTTTTTCTTCTTAATTCCTCTATGTCCACCATTTCTGCACCCATTACTTCGCTACATTCTTTATTGCTGCAGAAACCTCATTCAAAAAAGATATTCCTTTTTCTGTTAGCATTCTGCCATTTTTTGTCTTTTTTACAAAACCTATTTTTTCAAGCTGTTGCAACCCCATCCTTATTATTTTACCCCCAGCCTTCCCATGCCTCTCCGACCTACTTCCATGCTTTACCCTTCCGCCGTATGCCTTCCTAAAATCACCAACACCCATCGCACCGTTAACATACATCTTTCTGAGCATGGATGCGCAGCGAATATACCAGAAGTTCTTTTGTTCCGGAGCCCTCTCCCTATGCGCACCGCTCTTTACGAATGAAAGCCATTGCGGTGCCTTAATTTCCCCGATTCCTTCAAGCCTCCTCGCAGTTTCCTCTATCAGCCTCTTTGCTGGAACATCATACGGCGTTACCATATGCCCACCTCACTTGTAACCAAATCGCCTTTTTGCTCCACATTCACACACATACTCAACAACCCCTCTGCGAGGTAAGAGTCTAACACTCGCATTATAGCCTGGGATCAAAAAGGCATTACACTTTTTGCACAATCGCCTTTTTATCGTTTTCGGAATTCTGACGTTATACCTCCTCTCTATTTTTCTTGCCAGTTCAACATAGCGTTTGCTTCTCTTTGGGTTCGTTTTGGCGTTTTCTTTGGCAAGGGAGCAGAGTATGGCGATCCTCTCCTTTGCAATCGCCTTAACAATCGTCCGCCTGTTCGCCCCCACTTCTACTCCCTTGTCTACGTAAAAGCAAACATGGGCCCGGAGGGATTTCCGCAACCTTCATTCGAACCCTCGACCTACAGCTGTCGCAAGCGCATGTGCTAGAGTGCGCCATATAAGACATGCGTACCGAAAGGCAAGGCATTTCGGTATGCCGCTCTAGCCAGCTGAGCTACGGGCCCATATCTTTTCTAATTAAAATAAAATTATAAGCGCATCGGTTGTTCTAATACCTAAATCGTTTTATTTCTCACATTCGGAGCTGCTTTATGGACCTTGGGCAAAGTCTCAGGAATGCACTTGCAAAAATAACGGGCGCAGCGCTTGTAGACGAAAAAGCAGTGAATTCCCTTGTCAAGGAGCTCCAAAGGCTTCTAATAAGCGCCGATGTAAGCGTATCGCTTGTTTTTGAGCTTTCGGAGAGAATACGCAGGCGCGCCCTTTCCGAGCAGATACCCCCAAGCATATCCCGCAAGGAGCACATAGTTCGTGTCGTGTATGATGAGCTCGTTTCTCTTATGGGCGAGAAATACGAGTGCAGGCTTGGGCCGCAAAAAATACTTGTAGTGGGATTATATGGGAGCGGCAAGACAACGACATGCGGGAAGCTTGCGAACTTCTATAAATCCCGCGGTCTTTCAGTCCTTCTTGTATGTGCTGATGTATCAAGACCCGCAGCCTACGAACAGCTTAAACAGCTCGCAGAAAAATGCGGGGTAGCGTTCTATGGCGAAAAGGAAAATACCAACGCGACTCACATAGTCCGAAATGCGCTCAGTGTTGCAAATCAGGACGTTATAATAGTGGATTCATCTGGAAGAAACGCGATTGAAGATGAGCTCGCAAAAGAGCTGCGTGAAATAGGCGATGTACTAAAACCAGACGAGTGTTTCCTCGTTGTCAGCGCTGATATTGGACAGGTTGCAGCAAAGCAGGCAAAGGCATTCAATGCTGCCGTTGGAATAACGGGCGTAATCGTTACAAAGATGGATGGCAGCGCAAAAGGGGGGGGCGCTCTAAGTGCTGTTGCCGCAAGCGGCTCAAAAATAGCGTTCATGGGAACGGGCGAAAAAATCTCAGATATTGAGGTTTTCGACGCTAAAAAATATGTAGGCAGGCTTCTCGGTTTCCCTGATATAGAAGCGCTGCTTGAGCGTGTGAAGGAGGCTTCAAAAGAGTTAGACGAAAGCATGCTTGAAGAGAAGTTCACTCTAAACACTTTCTACAAGCAAATGAAAGCGGCAAAGAGCATGGGACCGCTAAAGAATATCTTCTCAATGCTTGGTTTATCAGACCTGCCAGAAGAAGTCTTATCACAGAGTGAGGAGAAACTTAGAAAGTACGAGAGCATAATACTGTCAATGACTCCCGAGGAGCGTGAGAATGCCCTTCTTGTAAAGAAGAGCAGGAGCAGAATTGAAAGAATAGCAAAGGGTTCGGGCAGGAGTGTTGATGACGTAAAGGCTCTGCTCCAGGAATTTGAAAGAATTGAAAAAATGCTAAATGCGATTAAGAAGAACAGAGGGATGAGGCGGAAGTTTGAGAAAATGCTCGGGACGAAACTCGGTGGTTGAATGAAAACAATTACCCTATTCTTTCTACTCCTGACACTTGTGCTTTTCATATTCTCATTTTATATTTTTCCAATAATGATTGAGGGGATTATACCCCCCCAATTCCACGATTTGTCCAAAAAGACGCTAATCTCCGTGATTGTCCTTGTTGTTGCCATAACTCTATCTAAGGTATTTGATGAATGGGTCAGGCATGCTTTGCGCAGAGTATCAGAAATGGAGGTTGGCATTGTTTCAAACATCTTCCGCTATACCGTCCTCGGAATAGCACTTTTGATGATTGCTTTCACATTCGTTGGCGACGTGGGTTCTCTTTCTGTCTTTTTGGGACTCGTTGGAGCGGGGCTTGCCGTTGCTCTTCAGCAACCTCTCTCCTGCGTTATTGCTTGGCTTGTCATAATAACGAACCGCCTCTATCGCATAGGCGATAGGGTTGCGATAGATGGGGTGAGGGGCGATATAGCGGATATAAGGCTTTTCTTCACCCAGCTTGTAGAAGTTGATGAGATGACGGAGCAGGAAACTGGTCGTCTCGTTTTCATCCCTAACAACGTCATATTCGCAAAGAACATATTAAACTACACGCTTGAGAATCCCTTCGTATGGGATGAAGTGCTCGTCTCAGTTACATACGAAAGCGACATAAAACTCGCAAACAAGCTGATTGAAAAGGCGGCGCATGAAATAGTAGGCAAGAGCATGGAGAATGCTGCATACTATCTATCACTTAGAAGCGAGCCCCTGCAAAAATTCAGGGATAGAACCGCAAAACCGATAACATATATAAAATTCGCGCCGAGTTCGGTTGATATTTCGGTTCGTTATCTCGTTGAGGCAAGGAGCAGGCGAAACGTGCATTCAGCGATAACCTCCAGAATATTTGAATACTTCTCAAAAACACCAGGGGTTGAGATTGCCTATCCAACAACAAGGACGATTAGGATTGAGCCCGAGGCCAAAAGTAATTAATGTAAAAATACATATGTGTTTATATGAAGATAGCCGCAATCGGCCATTGCCTGCTTGCGCGGAGGCAATACGGGATATTTAACGAAATGCGCGAGCACGAAATTGAGCTTTTCGTCCCAAAAGCGTGGCCTGGCGTCCTTGAAAGGCCGGTAATAGCAGGAAAAGTCCATAGGATGAGGCTTCTTAACCATGGCAACACCTACAATTACATCATGCCCGGCATTATGCCAGCCCTCGCAGCTTCAAAGCCTGATTTAGTATACACAAACGCTGAGCCATGGAGCAACATGTGCTTCTATGCACAACTCTGCTCAAAAATGCTGAAAATACCGCATGTTTTTTTCACATGGGAAAATACAAGCTGGCCCACAAGAGGGTTTCAGAAGAGAAAAGAATGCTTCGTGGTTTCATGCGCTGCGGGTGCGGTGGCAGGAAACAAGGATGCAGAGAACAGGCTTAAGATCCTTAGGCCTGACCTCCCAGTCAAGAGAATGCCAAATGGCGGAATAGACACGAAACTTTTCAGGCATTCAAAGAAAAGCCTAAGACACGAGCTGGGGCTTGAAGATAAGAAGGTTGTTCTATTTGTAGGAAGGTTTGTGAAGGAAAAGGGCATTTGGTTTATCATTGATAGCATTGAACGCGTAAGGCAGGAAATAAAGGATGCCCATTTTGTTTTCGCCGGTAAGGGTCCCGAGAAGCGGGCAATGATGCTCCGCATACTGAATTCACCATTCAGGGACGCATGCACGCTTCTCAGCTGGAGGCCATACGAGGAACTACCACTTGTATACAACAGCGCAGACATTTTCGTGTACCCAAGCTATTCCACACCGCACTGGAGAGAGCAGTTCGGCTTTGCAATACTTGAAGCGATGGCATGCGGTCTCCCCGTTATAACAACGAGATGCGGCGCTATAGAAGAAGTTGCGGGCGATGCCGCAGAGTATGTGCCAGAAAGGGATTCAAACGCCCTTGCAAAAAAAATAGTGGAGTTGCTCTGCGAAGAAGGAAAAAGAAAATCACTTGCCGCAAAGGGCCGAGAAAGAGCACAAGTTTACGATTTAAAGAGAGTTGCACGCATGCACAAAGAATTCTTTGAGGAAATAGCAGGCAGGGGTCATATATAGAACCAAAAATTTTCCCTGTAATATTCATACATCTTCCTCAGCCCTTCTTCAAAACATGTTTCTGGTCTCCAGCCCAGCTCTTTCAATCTTCCTATATCGGCTATGTAATCGCCTGTTTTGTCTCGCCCGTAGTCCTCGGGCCATTCTGCGTGCTTAATCCTCCCCTTTCCAACAACTTTGACGACTGATTTCGCCATGTCTATAAAGGCGGTTCCCTTTCCCGAGCCTATGTTGAAAGGACCTTGATTCCCGCACGCAACAACCATACCCTCTACTACATCATCCACATACACATAGTCTCTCAACTGCTTTCCATCCCCAAAAACCTCTATTGTCTTATCCTCCATCGCAAGCCTCATGAACCATCCTACTATACCATATTTCCAGTGCTTTATCTGCTGGCGAGGTCCATACGGGTTTGCAATCCTTACTATCGTAGTTTTCATGCCATATGCACGCGCATATATCATGTAATACATCTCCCCGACCAGTTTCTCTATCCCGTATAGCGTTATCGGTTTTTTTGGTGCATCCTCATTTGTAAGGCCGTTCGTAATACCATAGACCATTCTTGAGCTTGTGAAGAGAATAGCTGCACTTTCCGCATGCTTTCTGCACGCTTCAAGTATGTTTATATGCCCCTTAAGATTGACGTCAATATCATAAAGCGCCATTTTTAGCGCATCAACGTAGTTCACCTGCGCCGCCAGACTGAAAACATAATCCTTTTCCTTCACTGCTTCCTCAACCCTGCGCATATCCCTAATGTCTGCTTTAATGAATTCTATATCCCCCTCCATGCCTTCAAGGTTCTTCATGTTTCCGCCATAGCCCGGTAGCATCCCATCTAAAATTGTGACTTTTGCACCAAGCGAAACAAGCCTCCTTGCAAGATTGCTACCTATAAAACCCGCACCCCCTGTTATCAGAACTTCGCTATCCTCGTAATCTTTGGGTTCCATGATAAAACCTCACCTCGCACTTATTAAATATTGGCTATTCTATCTAATTATGCGCGTTGTCTATTCTATCGGCGTTGAGCTTTCCAGCGGAGCTCTCGCCGAGGTTGGGCTCAACGCAATACATGCAATAGAAAAGAAGGGAATGCTAAAAAGTGCATTTTTTTTGCATGGGGCGAAGGACGCCGATAGCGGTCTGGTACGGGAAAACTATGCGCGCATAAATCTGCCCGCATTCGTTCTTCATCGCTACTGGGCAAAAGACAACCTTTTTGACATTTCAGTCGCGATGAAAATGCCAAGCTGTGAAATATTCCATGGGTGGAACGGTTTTTCGCTATTTTCAATCATGGCTGCAAAAAGGAAGAATGCAAAAACGATCGTAGAGCGTGCATCAACCCACATACTAACACAAAAGAAAATACTTGAAACAGAACGCATGCTTTTTGGTTTAAGCGGAAGCGGCCTAAACCCCATCTCTGTTAGGAAATCACTGCTTGAGTACAAGCATGCGCACTATGTTTTTGTGCCTTCCGACCTTGCCTATAACTCTTTCGTTGAAAACGGTTTTGAAAGAGAACGGCTCATAAAAATACCGCTTGGTGTTGACTTGGGGGTGTTCTCTCCTGCGAAAAAAGAAAGCGACGTTTTCACTGTTCTCTTTGTTGGAAGCATCATACTGCGTAAGGGCTTGCAGTATCTCCTGCAGGCATACAGCAAGATGGACAAAAAAGGTAAAGAGCTTGTCGTTATCGGCTCCGTTTCCCCCGAGATGAGGCGCATATTCAACCTTTACATGCAAAAGATGAAATTTAAGCACATAGAATGGGCAGACAACCTTTTGCCATACTACAGAAATGCGAGCGTTTTCGTTCTCCCGACTCTTGAGGAGGGGTTTTCGCTTGCACTCCTAAAGGCGATGGCGTGCGGCATTCCCGTCATAACAACAGAGAATTCAGGCTTACCAATCCGCGATGGGGTTGAAGGTTTCATATGTCCTTTCCGCGACCCAAAATCAATACGCGAGAAACTACTGTATCTTTTTGAAAACGAGAGCGAACGAAAAAGGATGGGCAATATGGCGAGAAGGAAGGCAGAGGATTTCTCGTGGGATAAATACGGCGAAAACCTCATTAAGGTATATCGTTCCTTGTGTGAATGAATGTTGGTGCGTTGCCGATGAAATACTATGAATACTATTGGACTGCAATGAAACCGCATTGCGAGATTACGCACGCAAAGAAGGATGCGTTCACCCTTCTTAAAGGCAAAAAAGTACTTGATGTCGGCTGTGGGGACGGAGAACACTACGGGAAGGCTCTCGCAAAGGAATGCCAGCTTTATGGGATAGATATCTCAAACGAGGCCGTGTCTATTGCAAGAAAAAACGGCATGGATGCCACTGTTGGGGAGGCAGACAACCTTCCTTTCGGAGATGGGGAATTTGACGCGGTCTTGTTTATTGACGTTCTTGAACACCTTTTCAATCCAGAAGGTGCCCTCCACGAGGCAAACCGCGTTTTGAAAAACAACGGTTTTATTATAGTATCCCTGCCGAATGCCGCTTACATCCGCGAGAGGCTTTCTTTCCTATTTGGGGATTTCAACCCGCGAGGCTCGCCCCACACTTCTTTTGATTCGCCTTGGGCTGACCCCCACATACGCTTCTTCACCAAGAAAACGGTTATGGCACTTCTCCAAAAAACAGGCTTCAAAGTCCGCGTTTTTATAGGGGAGGCAGGCATACCAATACTATCGCATTTCTTCCCTTCTCTCTTTGCCTCGGATTTCCTCATAATCGCAGAAAAGCAGTGATTCCATGGCCACTGGCAAAAAACCAGAATTGAGCGTCGTCGTCCCAACATATAATCGGGCAGAAAAACTAAAAGAGACGCTGAATTCCCTTTTGCGCCAGAGTATCCCGTGCGAGATAATCATCGTAGATGACGGTTCGCGCGATGATACGCCCCTGATTGCTAAAAATTTTGGCTTTAAATACATAAAGTGCGAGCACAGGGGACCAGCAGCATCACGCAACATCGGAATAAAGAATGCGAACGCAGACATAGTTGCCTTTATAGATGACGACTGCATAGCACCCGAAAGATGGGCTGAAACCTTGCTTGAAGGCTACAAGCGTCATCCTCATGTTGCAGGAGCTGGAGGCTACATGCTACCCCCCCAAGATGCGAAGGGCATTTTTGCAGATTACGAACGCCATAACACAAAGAAATACGGTGCTTTTTCAGGAGAGAGCGTATACAAGGAAGACGGACCCGTAGGCTCCACATGCAACATGTCTTACAGAAAAAGCGTGCTTTTAGAAGCAGGCGGATTTGATGAGCGCTTCGTATCTGCAGCTGGCGAGGATATAGACCTTCGCGACCGCGTCTATGAACTGGGATACTCTCTGCTTTTCATTCCTGTTGCAGTAATCCACAATGCCGACTATTCCTTTCGCGGTTTTTTAAGGAGATCCTTGATGCGTGCCGATGGGGTTTTTGTTTACGAGCAGAAGCGTGGGCGAAGGTTCTCCATTAAAACAAATACATTCAATGCGCTTTCTGCCTTCCTGCGCTTTCTGCTCTTCCTTATCCTTATTGACTCAATTTCTGCATTAGAAAGCCTTGAGCTTTTTATAGTGAATGCGGGCATCATACGGAGGTGTCTCTCTGATCGTCTCTCTTTTTGCACCCCTTGAAAAGCACTGGGCAAGCATGCACGTATTTACGCAAAACCTTGCAAAAAATCTGCCCTCAGGAGTGCATGTTTCAAGGCCATTCATCCCATACATAAGGCTCCCGCTCGCTTCATTAGAGCGCAGAAGCATATCCTTTTTCAAGCATATCGTCTATCCTAACGTTGCGCATATTTCACAGGGAGCAATAAACCACATCACAGACCACAGCTACTCTTTTTTAATAAAAAAAATTGACCCAAAAAGAACGCTTGTGACATGCCACGACCTTATCCCCCTTAATTTTTTTGAAGAAAGCATAAGGGATGCTTTTCTGCGCGATATATCGCCAATTAGGGATGCAGCAGCTATCGTAGCCGATTCTAAAAAAACAAAGGCCGACATAGTTGAAAAGCTTGGAATTGAAGAGAAAAAAATACGGGTTGTGCCGCTGGGTGTTGATCATGAACGCTTTTTTCCGTTTGATGAAAAAAGAAAGAGATGCACAAGAGCCAAATTCGGCTTCGGCTCAGAATTCGTAGTCCTGCATGTTGGCAGCACGCTTCCTTATAAGAACATAGAGGGCATAATACATGCGCTCTCGTTGATAGAGGATGAAATACTCTTTGTAAAGGTCGGTTGGGATTTCACTGCTGAGCAAAAAAAATTCATTGATAA
Organism: Candidatus Micrarchaeia archaeon; assembly: GCA_038874215.1. GTDB lineage: Archaea > Micrarchaeota > Micrarchaeia > Burarchaeales > JAVZCV01 > JAVZCV01. The sequence goes on from JAVZCV010000002.1 coordinate 60,382, forward strand.
AAAAGGCATCCGCAAGAAAATATCTTATATCGGAAAACTTAAAGATGCCCAGATGCCCGAGATATACAATGCATGCGACCTTCTCGTTTTCCCATCCTTCAATGAGGGCTTTGGTCTTCCCATAATAGAAGCAATGGCATGCGGCCTTCCCGTCCTCACATCAAATAGCGGGGGTTGCGAAGAAACGGCAGGAGATGCAGGGATACTAGTGGAACCATCCGATGCAGGAGCGATAGCCGACGCAATAATGCAGGTTATGCAATCAAAGGATTTTGCATGCGAAATTTCCAAAAAAGGATTAAAGAGGGCAGCGGAATTCTCATGGAAGAGAACAGCAGAAGAATACATGCACATTTATACCCACATCATAAAGTCATTAAAGAGGTAGGCTAATGCATGTCCTTTTCATATACCCCGACATAATATTTAAAGAGAACTGGAATGGGCAGTACTACTCGGGCATAGCTTACATATCATCCGTTCTTAAAGAAAACGGCCATAAAACCTCGCTCCTTCACATAACACAGCCAATCAGGCGGAAAAATCTCATAGAGCTTGTAAAACGAGAGGTCAAGGGCGATACGATAATAGGCATTTCTTCTACAACAAACATGTTCCCATTCGCTGCGAGATGGGCAAAATGGATAAAAGAAGAGTTACCAGAAACCACCATACTCTGCGGAGGAGTCCACCCAACCTTATCGCCAAAAAGCGTCATAAAAACCAGCAACATAGATGCCATTGTTGTTGGCGAGGGTGAATACCCCACACTAGAAATATGCGATGCGCTTGAAAAAGGAGCATGGATAAACGGGATACCAAACGTTTGGGTTCGCGATGGGCAAAGAATATACGCAAACCCAACACGCCCGCCTATAAAACTTGATTCTCTTCCACTGCCCGATAGAAGCATCTTCAAGATGAGGGAATTGTTCTGGGAAAGACAAGGAATAGGAAATCTCATAGTTTCAAGGGGGTGCCCATATAACTGCGCATACTGTTGCAACCATGCGCTAAGAAAGTTCATGGGTTCGGGTGTGCGAATGAGAAGCGTTGAGAAGACCATAGAAGAGGCAAACCAACTTATAACAGAATATCCCTTCATAAAAAAGCTGCACTTTGATGATGACATATTCGGCTTATCAATTGGCTGGCTTCGTGAATTTGCAGAGAAATTCCCAGATGAAGTGGGTGTGCCATTCAGCTGCAACATACGTGCAAACCTGCTTACAGATGAGCGCATCGCACTTCTGAAAAAATCAGGCTGCTACCGTTTGCAGATTGGAGTAGAGAGCGGGAATGATTTCATACGCAATGAGATAATGAACCGCAACATGAGCAGGGAAACGATCGTACGCGCATTTAAAAAAGCGAAGGAGGCGGGCTTTGAGACATATGCGTTCAACATGATCGGCCTGCCGCATGAGAATGCGGCTGCAGTTCTTGATACCGTTAAGTTAAATGCCGAGATAGAACCAGATATGTTCCAATGCTCAATATTCTATCCCTACCCCTCAACACGCCTTTACTCTCTCTGCCGCAAGGAAAATATGATAAGGCGCAGGCAGATGCATAGCTATTTCCGAGGTAGCATACTCAACCTGCAAGGCATGTCAGATGCACAGCTTGAAGTTTTCAACAGATACTTTGAACACCTCGTTGCACTATATGGAGATGCGAAAGCAATCCCGAAGGTGCATAAGCTGCTTGATACCATGCTCTGTTCACGAGCGTTTCCTATTTTCGCAGGCAACCTCATCTCCTGTTACCTCTGGATGAAACAACTTCATCGTAAATTCTTTCAATCTCAATAGCATGCTGGCTTATTCCAAAGCGCTTTGAGAATTCAAATGCCCGCCTGCCCATATCCATCGCTTTTTTCCTGTCAGCAAGCAGCATCACGATTTTATCCGCAAGTTCCTCCTCATCCTTAGGTTTTACAAGAAATCCTGTCTTACCATCTTCAACAAGTTCGCTGAACGCACCAACATCGCTTGCAACAACGGGACGTGCTGTTGAAAATGCCTCAAGTATCACAAGCCCGAACGTCTCGGGCCATATTGAAGGGGCAACAACAACCCTGCTTCTCTCAAAAAGCTTCTCCTTTTGCCTATCGCTTATCTTCCCGAGCATTTTTATGCCATCAGCCCCAGTTTCTGTAGCCCAAATACCTTCACCCGCTATCACAAGTTTTGCATCGCTAACCCTATCGCGTACTTTTGAAAATGCTCTCTCTAGATAGCCTATGCCTTTAAGAGGATTTAATCTGCCCACATACGTGACTATTTTTTCAACACCCATGTACTTCTCGCCGATAGGCTCTATTCCATGTGGCAGATGAATTACCTTCTCGCTCTTTATCCCGTTCCTTATTAGAAGGTTCTTGACGAATAAACTTGGCGCTATGTACTTGTCTATAAACCTATCATACGGTTTGGTTGCGAATATCGCTTCCCGAAGTGCAAACAAGCTTCTGCCTGTTAAGGTGGTTGAGCAAAGAGAGCATATCCTAACCCCCCCCTTCATCTTCGGGCACTGTTCCCCGTCCGTAGTGTAGTATGTCAAAAGCGGGCAGAACATCCAGTGGTCATGCACCGTTAAAACTACGGGTGCCTTCCTTGAAACCCTACCAAGCGCAGCTAAAGAGATCCCCCAAACACCATGCACATGCACAACGTCAGCATCAATATCCAGCTTTATATCGGGGTTAAAAACATCCCTTCGCATTATCTGATCATGGCTCCTCCCAATTCCAACGACCTTGATTCCCCCTTCAATCTCCCTATCTTCCGTATCGCAGGCGAATATCGTTACCTCGTGTCTCTTTGCCAACTCTTTTGAGAGCGACAGGCAGTAGCGCTCGCTTCCTCCAATGCCTTCACCGCTAAACTTGTTCGTCAACTGAGCTATCCGCATTCTAACCCTCTTTTATACCACATAGGTTTCCTTCATTACTGCTTGCATGGCCGCCTTTTTCAAAAAAAGGCACAGCATCACCAAAACAATTTAATTAATTACATATAAACTTATTTGGAGTCTATGGAACATGAGTTAATAAGGATTTCACTTGCTGTGGCGGCGTGTGCGCTCGGGGCATACTACGATATTAAAAACAACAGGAATGTCCCAAACTGGGTTACATACTCCTTCGTTGCTATCGGCGTTTTTATAAACGCCATCCCCTTTGATCTTTCCTTTATCCTTCCTGTTTTTGCTGTTTCTGCCCTTATTTTCATTGTCGGCTATTTGTTCTACAGGCTTGGGCAGATAGGGGGAGCAGACGTTCTTTTATTTACCGGCGTGTCCCTCGCACTTCCGTATCCCCCCTCGCACCTCTCTTCTACCCTTTTTGAATATCCCTTCATACTTCCTGTCTTCGTTGTTTCTGGTGTTCTGTTCAGCATTGCAATGCTCATAGCATACGTGCCGCGTATTTTTGCAGATGTGCGTGCGCGAAAAGTAAAAACCAGCCCTTATGGCGTCTTACTCTCGCTCATCATGCTCCTTGCATACACCGCAGTCATCTATATGCTGGCCCAGATACTGCCATTGCGACCCCTCCAAATTCTCATTTTGGTTATCGTGGTGTTTTCTGCGGTTTTCTTCATGCTTTTCAGGGAGCACATAACCGAAAATTATGTAATAGAGTACGTCTCCCTTGAAGAAGTTGATGAGGAGGATGTGCTTGCGCTTGAAAAAATTGACAGCAAAACAATATCCCAATACAGCCTTAAAAGACTTTTGACTGCTTCTGAAATAGAGAGGCTCAAAAGAACCCCAGTCGCAAAGATGAGACTTCCCGTGTGTAAAAACATGCCCATGTTTGCCCCATACCTACTTCTATCCCTCTTAATAAACCTGGTTATTGACCCATCCCTTCTGTTCGCCCCTGCATTTTAAAAAGAAATCGTTATAATTATGTGTGGTATTCTATCGGTATGGCTGTTGATATAATAACCCACTCAATTGCGCAGATTGATGTACCACTGCTCACTACCATATCGTTTTTGATAAACCACAAAATTTACGGCAATGTTTTCCTCTCATTTTTATTTTTATTTGCACTCATATCCTCAAAGAAGAAGGCATCAACCTTAATTTCAGTTTTTCTGACGGTTGTGCTTTTCATACTGCTAAAAGATTTCTATGGCATAGGAAGGCCGTGCTTTGCGATTCCATCAAAAGTCGCCTGTCCCACTGATTATTCATTTCCAAGCGGCCACGTCTCAATAGGCGCATGTTTAACCGCATCTGTGGTAGGAACTGTCCTGTTCATTCCATATCTCTTAATGCTGGTCCTCATTTCATTCAGCAGGATGTACCTGGGCGTTCACATGCTTAACGACATCGTTGGGGGCATAGTTCTTGGCGTATCCGTCTTTTTTGTAGTGGATAAGCTATTCACAAGGCTCATCAAAAAAGAGCAGAATATTGCATACGAGAAAGACGTGCTCGGAAGACGGCTCCTCCATATAGGATTCGGCACGATAGTTATCCTATTCATAATGCTCAGCAGCTATCTGCCTTACGGGTTCTACATGCTTGAATTCATGCTCGCAATGTTTTTTTTGATTGGCTTTATCATTCTTGATGCAAAGCTGAAAGGAATTCAGCTACCGATTATTGACTACCTTATAGACAAGCTTGAACGGCCGCATGCCTTACCCGCGGAGGGGGCATTCTGGTACGGTCTGGGCGTGTTGCTTGCATTCTCATATGTTGGCGAGCCAATTAAAACAGCAGCCGTTATATCATTACTCGCTTTTGGGGATGGGCTATCCACACTCATAGGCAGGAAAGGAAGAATACCACTACCATACAACAAGAGAAAAACTCTTGAAGGCACGGCTGCCTTTCTAATAGGTGGTTCCTTATCATATTTTTTCGTAGGCCCTGCAGGTATTCTCCTCTCATTGCTATGCGCGATTGTGGAGACTTTTTACTTTGGCATTGACGATAACTTCCTTGTGCCTCTTACTTGTGTCATCGTGCTGCGATTGGGGATCATTTAAAATATTTGGATAAATACTCATTTTATGGAATCCATAGCAGAAATTGAGAAAGAAGATGCTGCAAGGCGAGCACTCCAACTTGTTAAAAGCGGGATGACTATCGGTCTGGGCAGTGGCACAACATCAGAGATTTTCATAAAAATGCTCGGGCAACGCGCGCATGAAGAAAGGTTGAAAGTTAGGTGTATTGCAACATCCGTGCGCTCCGAGAAGGTCGCCAAAAGTGTTGGACTAAATGTTGTTGAGCCAAGAGAAATAGGGGCAATTGACATTGCTTTTGACGGTGCAGACTACGTGGGAAATGGTTTCTTGATAAAAGGCCTTGGCGGCGCTCTCACAAGGGAAAAAATCATCGCATACTGGGCGAGAAAATTCGTGGTTATGGTTGATAGCTCAAAACTGAAATACCGAAACATTCTGCCTGTTGAGGTTTTGCCTTTTGCAGCATCTTTCCTCTTGAGAAGGCTTGGGGAATACGGGGAACCACATGTAAGAACCTATAAAAACAAGGCAGCGCTGACAGATAACAAAAACATAATAGTGGATGTATGTCTCCGTAGAAAACCAACATCCTCATCAGCAAAAATACTTGAGAAGGAGCTCAATTCCATCCCTGGCGTTGTTGAAAACGGGATTTTCACAAGAAAAGCGCAAATCATAGTAGGAAGCGCAAAGCCCAAACATATTTAGAAAAATCTAAAACAGTCGCCAACATCGGTAAGAAGCGTCTATCTCACCTCAACAGTCCTATAGACATCCATTTTTAACTCAAGCTCAACCTCTCCATGCCTTTTTAGGTTTGTTTCAAGAGCCCTTTTTATTTCAGAAACGCGTTCAAAAGAAAGCTCGTGAGGAACTTCAACGGTTGCCCTAACCACCATCTTTCCCCCTCTTTCCTCAATGCTCAACTCCCTCAGTTCCGCTCCCTCAACTCCAAGAAGGTTATTCTTTATCGTGTTCCCCACCAACTCCCTTGTTTTGGCCGTCTGTATGCTCGTCACCATTATGTATGCAAGCGGGATTGAAACAAGCCCCAATAAAACGAGAGATGTACGTATGGCCTTTATCGTTCCTTCCTCCTGCACTTTTGACCACTTCGGCCCGAAACCCAATACCCAGAAAACAAAGGAACTCGCAACGTTTATCGCAATGAGGTTTGCAAAGAAAAGAAGAAATGCACCGATGCTTATCTCAAGGCTATAAAGCGCCAGCCCTATACCAACAACACAAAGCGGAGGCAGAAGCGCAGTTGATATCGCCACGCCTATGAGGCTGGCATTCATTCTCCGTGCTATTGCATATGCACCCGCTCCGCCAGCTGCGAGCGCAATCCCTAAATCAAGCAGCGTTGGCTTCGTCCTATTCATTATCTCTGCATGCGGTGCTGTTATCTGCCCGAAAAACATTGAATAGACTATTGTAAGCATAAGGGCTATCCCGACTGCAAGCAAAATGCCTTTCAGCTCTGCCTCCACAGACCTGTAAAACAGGGGCAAATCACCATGGACCATCGCAAGAGAAATCGCTATCACGGGCGACATGAGAGGGGCAACAAGCATGGCTCCTATTATAACAGCCGTTTGCCCGCCTATCAACCCAAAACTCGCTATTATAGTTGATAAAACAACCATCGTGTAATAATCGGGGCATGGCTTCGCATCCTTCTCAAGCATGGCATAAACTTTAACTTTCTCCTCGGGATCAACCTGCTCTATCGGAAGAGGTATCCTGTCAAGCATACTGAAATCTACCCGATGCAGAATAAAAGCTTTATCTATACTTCAATGTCGCTTTGAGAAAAGCGAGAAAGAGTGGTGCGGGCCTCTCAAGCCTACTTTTAAATTCGGGATGTGCCTGTGTTGCAACACCCCAGCCAGTAGGCCATTCTATAACCTCAACTATCTTTCCATCAGGCGATACGCCTGAAATTATCAGCCCAGACTTCTCAAGCATGCTTACATAATCGGGGTTAACCTCATAGCGATGCCTGTGGCGCTCGCTTATCATCTCGGCGCCGTTATAAGCGAGATGTGCCTTAGTACCGCCAATCAGCCTACACGGATACGCCCCCAGCCTCATTGTGGCACCTTTATCAATAATCGCCCTTTGTTCTGGCAGATAATCTATCACGGGATATGGCGTTTTCGGGTCTATTTCTGTTGAGTTGGCTTCTTTTAAGCCCGCAACGTTCCGTGCCCACTCAACAACAGCAAGCTGAAAACCAAAGCAAAGGCCAAGGAATGGAAGTCCATTTTTGCGGGCATACTCAATGCAGCATATCTTTCCCTCCGCTCCCCTAACCCCAAATCCGCCAGGTACAATTATCCCGTAGCAGTTTTTTAGTGCTTTTTCCGCATCTTTTATATCCTCGATCTCCGTGGTTTCTATCCATTCTATCTCCGCCCTGCATCCGAGCCGTGCTCCCGCATGGGCGAGTGCCTCCTTTATGCTCACATAAGCGTCTCTTAGCGTTGTGTATTTACCAGTTATGCCAACCCTCACTTTCTTTTTTGAGCCCTTTATTCTCAAAACGAGTCCCTTCCACTTTTGCATGTCCCCTCTCTTAGGTTTAATTCCTAGATTGTTCATTATCCTTCTTCCAACCCCCTGCTTCTCAAAAAGCAAAGGCACTTCATATATCGTATCAACATCGGGGTCGTCTATTATCGCGTTTTCAGGAACATTGCAGTAGATTGCTATCTTCTTCTTTACTTCTGGCTTCAGTTTTTCCTCCTCCCTGCATATTATCATTGACGGTTGTATGCCCATGCCCAGAAGAAGTTTTGTCGCATGCTGCGTTGGTTTCGTTTTCTGTTCCCCCGCTGCCTTAAGCATAGGCACATATGTTACTTGCACGAACATAACGTGCTTTTCCTCAAAAGCAAGCTGCCTCATCGCCTCTATGAAATAAGAATTTTCAAGGTCGCCAACGGTTCCGCCAACCTCCACAAGCACAATGTCTGCATCAAAGTTATCCCCCACAGACCGAACCATGTCCTTTATCTCGTTTGTGAGATGTGGCACTATCTGGACATCGTACCCGAGATAACCACCTCTTCTTTCTTTCTCTATAACATATCTGAATATTTTACCCCCTGTCAGGCTGTTCGTTTTGTTCAGGTCTATGTTTAGAAACCTCTCGTATGTCCCAAAGTCCATATCGCATTCAGTCCCATCTTCAAGAACAAAAACCTCCCCATGCCTATACGGGTTCATAGTACCGCAGTCAACGTTAAGATACCCATCAAACTTTATCGGCACGACACGGAACCCGTAGCACTGCAATATCTTGCCTATAGAAGCAGAGACTATGCCCTTGCCAAGACCAGACATGAGAGAACCGACTACAACGATATAACGCCTTTCCTTCCTTCCTGCACCCTCACGTTGCATACTTCATTTAATGAATAAAATTATTTAAACACACCTCATTCTCTAAATTATGAATGAAAAAACCCGCAACATCCTCACAGTCATCGTCGGTATTATCCTTGGTACAGTCTGCGGCTACCTATTCTACTCAACATACAGGATAGACCTTCCCCTCTCAGTTTTCATTGGCCTCTCCGTTGCAACAGTCTTCTCGCTCACCCTATACTACATCTCCAAGGGATTTGATGAAAAAACCCGCAACATCCTCACAGTAATCATTGGCATTATCCTAGGAACGATATGCGGCTACCTATTCTACTCAACATACAGGATAGACCTTCCCCTCTCAGTTTTCATTGGCCTCTCCGTTGCAACAGTCTTCTCGCTCACCCTATACTTTGTCTGGAAAGGCACCGAGGATAGCTCAAGGAACATACTAATAATCCTTGCGGGCGTCATCATCGGCGCAATATGCGGCTACATCGCAAATACTACATACGGCCTCGGTATTCTCCCATCATTAGTTCTTGCCGGAGTCATCGCGATATTTGCCCCAATCATCATATACTACGTATCCAAGGGCTAGATGTCCTCAAAAATCTCCCATGCTTTCTTCCTCATCGTATCATCAACCCTTACAATCACGACCCCCTCATTCGGTTGCCCATAGACTATAAGCGTTCCGTCAGGTGCAAACATCATGGCAACGAGAGCAGCGAGGTCCTCCTCCCCCTCAACATAAACCTTTGAGTTCTCCCTGCTGTTTAAGACGGTGCGCATCACTTCAATGAGTTCATCGTTTATGGTGCCTGGTTCATTGACAACCCGGTATTCACGGGCGCTGAACGCATCTATCGCCTTGCGGACTCTCTCATCAACAGGCATTCTCTTTATCTTTCTGTCATAAACAACAACGTGCGGCTTTATCCCACTCAAAATAACCTCATAACTGCTTTCATCCCCTATGCAGACAATGCTCTCGCCGCTTCCGATTTTTTTAGCAAGCGCTTTTGCGTCCATGAGTTCCCCAAAAGGTTTCCTCAACCGCTGCCGCATCTCCTCGCTGATTTTTTTCATACACATATATGGAAGCAATATAAATAATAAGAATGTACTCTGTTTGATGAAGCTATCCCATACTATGCCAATTCTACTGCTGGCAACCTTCATCTGCACAGCCATAAGCATAAATACAGACAAGACGGTGTACACTAAGGGAGAAACGATAATGATTAAGACAGATGAGATCCCACCGACACCGCTCATAATAAGGGTGGGCGATTACATTCTCTTTAACGAGACACTCTACTCCAATGAATTAAACTACACAGCCTCAATGTTAAACCCAACGGGGGTTTGGCGCATATACTTTGATGGCATAAACGAAACGAAGAGTGTTTCTGTCATTAACAGCATAAACAGCTCCTCTCTTCTCATCCGCATTCTCAACATGCCAACGCAGAAATACCCGCGAACGTCGCGCGTGTTCTTCATGGCAAGCGTCAGCATGAACGGCATTCCTATTGAAGATGCTAATGTCTATCTCCTCTCACCCACTGGCCTTTTACCTATGACGGGTTCTGGCGGGCTTTACTCCACAGATTACATAATCCCGCCCGATTCTCCTATAAAGCAGCAGGCATTCTACATTCTTGCAATAAAAAATTCATCAGATACTCTTTTAGGAGGCGAATGCTCAGTGGAAATCAGCGTAGTGCCTGCCCGCATGCATATCGGATTCAGTGAATTGCGTAGTGCCGTGTCTGCTGGATCAAAGATAAGGGTTTTGCCAAACATATCCTACGAGACAGGATTAAAGCCAAAAGAACCCACGTGCGTCATACGCATAAACGGGGTTAAAGTAGCAGAAAATTGTATGGCAGAATTCACGCCACCAGAGGAGGGTGCATACCTTATATCTGTGAGTGCATGGGATGGATGGGGAAACAGCGGTTCAGGCTCTATAGACCTTCTTGTGTACGAACCGTTGCCATCCATGTTTATTGGATGGCTAACCCGCCTACTTCCTTCAATCATCCTCCTAATTCTATTTATATTTGTTCTAAAAAGCAAACACGTTAAAAAATTTATGGAAGAATACGGCGTGTTTCAGGAAATCAAAGAATTTTTCGGTAGTGGTAAGGAGGGGAAGAATTCATAGATCCGAAACCGTGAACTCGGAAAGCCTCCTTATCGCATCCAGCTTCTCCCTTCTTCCAATCTCTGCGCTTTCAACCGCATCCCTCAACATCTTTATCGTATTCGCATACGTCTCCCTATCAACGGGATACGGAATACCGTCTTTCCCCCCATGCGCAAAACTGTACTTTGCAGGGTCTCTCCAAGAAATCTCCTCGCCAAAAACCAATTCCGATACGAGTGCGAGCGCACGAAGGCACTTCCCACCAATACCGCGCAGGGAGACGAGTTCATCGTAATCCTCTGGCTGAATCTCGTATGCCATTTGAAGACTTCTCCAACCTCTTTCGCTTATGTCAATCCTCCTTATTTCATGCCTATTCGGCATTCTCTCAAAAGGCTCGCAAAAAAGCGTTTGCTGTCCATCTAAAAGCCCTCTAATCCTCATGGGATTTTCACGTACCATGTCAAGGCTTGCCTTCCTTATTCCTTCATTTTCCCTTGATGTTAAATCAAGCGTCTCCCCCGTAAAATCGCAACATATCCCTACGTGAGGTTCTTCTGTGTACCTCCTGAATTTCCCAGAAAGCCAGTGGTACCTTCTTGCATATTCACCATTCATGCCCTGCTGAACGACCGCCCATGCCCCTTTCTCAGAAATGAAAATTGAATGGTGGTAAAGCGAGAACGAGTCCTGAACACATGCACTATCAACCTTCGCAACCATCCTGCTTGCACGGGAGATGCTTTGCGAATCTATGCCAAAAAATGCGCATATTCCCTCTATTTCAGAAGGCGCTTTTTTTGAAGTCTTTCCTTTACCGCCAGCAACCCCAACGCCATGCAACTCTGGTTTCAGCGCAAGTTTCAGCGCACCGCACGCAGTCGTGGTTGTCCCAGAGCTGTGCCAATCAAAACCGATCGTGCAGGCGAAAGCTTGGAACCAGTAGGGGTGGGCAAGCCTCCTTATAAGCTCCTCAGGTCCGAACTCCTCCACAATAACATCTGCTATCGCGCCAGAGAGCGCAACCATCCTCCTGAAAAGCCACCGAGGCGCCTTGCCGTCGTGAAGAGGCAGCTCAAAGCCCCCCATTCTCTGCATGCATAAATGAAAAACAAAAGCAGATTTAAATCCTGAGGAGGGAATTTTCCACTATTCCAAATTCGTGTGGAATAACTTCATATGCTCCTCGCTCTTGTTCTTTCTTCTCATTATCTCCTCTATAACGGTGTCCAGAAAAACCATCGCTGTTAGCTCAAACAGCGTTCCAAGCGGAGTTATCGGCTCGTGTTCGCCCGTAACCTGCCTAACCTCATAATCCCTCTTTTCATCAAACAATTTTCTTCCCTTTATCTGTACTATGCAGTCTGAAATTGAGCCAAGTTCAGATTCTGGAAAAGATGTTATCGCTGCGATCTTTGCACCCTTCGCCTTTGCTATCTTTGCAACACCAACTATTGAGCTGGTCCTACCCGAGCCAGAGAGCGTTATGAGCAAATCCTTATGCGTTATCGCAGGCGTTATTGTCTCACCAACAACATAAACGATGAACCCGAGATGCATGAGCCTCATTGCGAACGCTTTCGCAACAAGACCACTTCTTCCAGCACCATTAACGAATATCCTCTCCGCGCTTATTATGGCGTTTATAAAATCCTCTATGCTTTTTCTGTCTATCTGCCTGCATTCTTCTGCGATTCTCTGCGTTAGTTTTTCCATCCTTATATAGATGCTCATCTGATAACACCTTTTTCTCTAAGCGCGGGGATTATGCCGACACGTGCAACCGGGTTCCTTATCGTATCGCTTGTTATTATTCTTAAAGCGCCAGATTTTTTAAGCTCTTCCAAAGATTTGCCAAGAAACAACCCGTGCGTTGCACAGCACGAAACACTCTTCGCACCCTTCTTTTTAAGAATCTTCACTGCTTTTACCATCGTGCTTCCTGTTGATATCATATCGTCTATAACCACTACTCTCTTCCCGGCAACATCAAAATTCGCTACAAGCTCCTCAACCTTCCTATACGCTTTCCTGCCTTTTCCATAACTCCCCCTTCTCTTTTCCATCGTCTCCCCATTTTTTCCAACGAGATATGCTGCCCCCATGTCTGGCGATACTACCATATCATAGCTATCAAAATGCCTCAGAAGTTCCTTCCCCATGCTTATGTTCCTTATCCACAAGCCCGCATAATCAAAAACCCCCTCCTTTTTCAGAAAATGGCAATCAAAAGTTATCAGTTCATCACAACCAGCGCTTTTTATAAGAGAACAAATAGTTTTTGCGCTTACAGCCTCACCTTCAAGAAACCTCTTGTCCTGCCTTGCATAAGGCATGTATGGTATTATGCACGATATGTTTCTTGCGCCCATCTCCCTAGTCTGTCTCAGCATAAGGAAAAGCTCAATCAGTGCTTCGTTCGCATTCGGATAACAACGGTGAAGAAGAACAACATTCCTTTCATTAAAAATTGGTATCCTCACATAGCGCTCCCCATCAGGGAAACTCCTTGTTTCAATCAGTTTTCCGTCTAATTCTCTTGCAAAATCCATGCAGTTCGGGCTTATGAGAATGACCATCTCACTCCCTACACGAATTCTCTAATGCTGAATGTCTTCTCGCAGAAAATGCACACAAGGATATCATCCTGCCTTTTTCTAAACCTCGTATCCGTTTTCTCAAAGTTCGTTATGCAGTTTGGGTTTGGGCACTTCAATATGCCCACTATCTCATCGGGCACCTTTACCTTCTTTTTCTCCACAACTTCCGAGTTCCTTATTATGTTAAGCGTGGCGTTCGGCGCTATGAGCGCTATTCTGTTCGCGGTTTTCTCATCTATAAACTTCCCCTCTATCTTCACTATGTCCTTCTTCCCTATCTTCTTGCTGCTCACATTCATTACAAGAGCAACTCTCGCACCATAGCTTCTGTCTATGTTAAGCACTTTCAGAACGTCAAGCCCCATCCCAGCGTTTATGTGGTCTATTACAGTCCCATTCGCTATCTTCTCAACGGTAAGAGGCATTCACGCACCCCCTTTGCCTATAAGCTCGCATATGAGCGCCATTCTTGTTGGCACCCCGTATTTCGCCTGCTCAAAATACTTCGCAAACTTTGAACTATCAACACTCGGCTCTATCTCATCTATCTTCGGTAGAGGATGCAGGATTATCATATCGTCCTTCGCGGATGCGAGCATCTCACCGCTAACCCTGAATTCTTTCTGCAGTTTCTCTGCTTCATACTTATCAAAGAAGCGCTCCTTCTGTATTCTGCATACGTAAAGCACATCGCAATCGGATAAATCCGCTTTATCCTTCTCAACAACCTCTATGCCAAACTTCTCTCTCACTTCTTCAATCACCGCCCTATCCATATTCAGCCCCTTCGGTGCCACAAGAGTGGCGTTCGCCCCAAACATGCCAAGACCGTAGAGGAGCGAGCGCATAGTCCTTGCATGCTTAAGGTCGCCGAGCAGAAAAACATTCAATCCTTCAATCCTTCCCTTCAGCCTCCTTATCGTATATAGGTCAAGAAGCGTTTGTGTTGGGTGCTGGTTGCCTCCATCGCCAGCATTTATAACAGGGCTGTCTGCAATATAGGCGGCAAGGCGGGCAGAGCCTTCAAGAGGATGCCTTATAACGAGCAGGTCTGCATAGCCGTCAACTATCCTTATCGTATCTGAAAACGTTTCACCCTTTGCCATAGAGCTTGCTTCTACAGAAGCGAAGTTTATTACTCGTGCGCCGAGCCTCTGCGCCGCAGTTTCAAAAGACAGCCTCGTTCTTGTGCTCGGCTCAAAAAACAAAGTAGCAACAACAACACTTTCTCCTTCAAGCGGCTTCTCCCCTCGCCTAACACACTCAATCATCTCATCTGTTCTTGCAAAAAGAGTTTCAAAATCCTGCCTTGTAATGTCCTTTATTGATATAAAATCTTTCACGCTGAGTGCCACAAAACCCACAGGAGACTTCGCATGTAACATATTTAAAATTTTCACAGGGCAGATGTAGCGTGGTAAAATGTTGATTGCTTTTGAAGGAATAGACGCATCTGGTAAAGAAACGCAGGCGCTCATGCTTAAAGGTTGGCTTGAAAGCCTCGGTTATAGAGTCTCACTCTATACATACCCGGATAGGAAGAGCGATTATGGGCAAAAGCTTGCGCTTTTTCTGGATAAAAAAATTAACCTTAGCGTTGATGAACAGTTTGCGCTTTTTGCAAGCGACATAATGAAGGACCAGCCCGAGATAGCTAAAAAGCTGAAAAAGGGCGAATTCGTTTTGCTTGACAGATACATTGCCTCCACTCTTGCATACCAGTGCGCGCAGGGATATGATTTTTCAAGGGCGGCGGAATGGATTGAGAAAAATAAGCCCATTAAGCCAGATTTGTGCTTTCTCTTAGACATATCCGCGAAAACATCGTTTGCGAGAAAGAAAAAAGAAGCGCAACCAGACATATTTGAAAAAAACCTATCTCTCCTATCTTCTGTGCGTGAATTTTACCTTCGGATTGTAGAAGCCAAAATGATAGCGAAGCGGTGGGTCATCGTTGATGCAGAGCGCAAAAGGGATGAGGTTTTCGAGATAATAAAAAGCGAGGTTGGGCGCTGTTTAAGCAGCCCGTAGCAACAAATAAAACAGTTCTCTCATAAATTAATCCAGTGCTCCAGTAGTCTAGGAAGCTTTTCTTTCAAAAAGAAAAGTTTCATCAAAAGGCGAAAGAAAGGTTTGGACAACTCGGTCAAGGATACCGGCCTTTCGAGCCGGCGACCCGGGTGCCCTTCTCAGTATATGGAAAGGGCAGGGAATTCAAAGCAGCTTTTTGGAAAAGCTGCACCAAAAGCAACTGAAAATCCCGGCTGGAGCACTCAAAAAAATAAAAGAAAAAGGAGGGCAACTATCTCCCCTTCCTTAATCTCCTGCTTATCGCATATATCGCCAATACTAATAGCAGAAGTAGCAATAGCGATAGTAGCTGGAACTCACGCGAGCCCGCAAATCCCAAGAACATACCAACTATCCCTGGGCTTGGTGGCTGTGTTCCCGTACTCCTCTGCAGTGTTCTGACTACGGGAGTCTGCGGCCTCGGGTAAACAGTCGTTGTTGGTTTATCTACAAGCGAAATGCCAGGTGTTTCGTATGTGTAAACTCCGACTGCGTTTGCGGGATATCTCGCGCTTCCGTTCTCATTCGTTATAACGCTCATAACCGCGCCAGTCGGTCCTATAACTCTTATCTCTCTGCCCTGCACAGGCTGGCTATTTGAATCTCGCAGTATTATTGTAACGTTATCGCCCAGATACGCACCGCTCGGCGCTATCAGCATGTAAAGCTCTGACCCATATGTTGTTGCCGTAGTCGCGTTGCTGGTTGTTCCCTGTTGTGTCGGCGGTTTCTGGATGCAGTCTGGGTCTGTTTCACCGCATGCAGCAACACAAACACCGTCCTCATTGCAGTTTAGCGATGGTGGTGGTTGCGGACAGTCTGGGTCAACGCTACCGCATGCAGCAACACAAACACCATTCCTGCCGCAGTCCAAAGGTATCTCATCAGGCGTTTCATCTCCGCCGCCTCCCCCGCCTCCTCCGCCCGATGGTGCAGAACCAACGACAATTGTGGTTGAGTTTACTGGTTCGCCTACCCCACCATACTCATCAACTGGTGTGTATTCGCAAACCACTACATCGCCAGCATTCGTCATGTTTGCAGGAAGCGTTGCAGAATTCACACCGATTACTTCTGTGCCGTTTATAAACCACCTGTATGTTGAATTGCCCTCAGAGTCTTCGTCTGGGTCTGTGAAAACTCCGTTGCAAGTCAAGTTGTCTAAAGTTGTTGCGTTCGGTGGCATTATCTCAACGGTGCTTACGAGAGGCTGTAGATTTGCAAGAAGACAGGGCTCATTACCATCGCTCTGGGTGTTGCCAGCAAAGTCCGTCCCAACTACTTTATACTGCCAGATAATTCCATGCGTTGCGTCCTCATCCTTGTATGTAGTTTCGGTAGAAGAAACGTTCGCTATAGCTTCGTATGTTCCAACGCCGCAAACTCTCCTGTATGTTGTCTGGTAATCAAGCCCGCTCGTGTTATCCACTGGCAGAGTCCATGTTAAAAGAATGCTTGCGCTGCTGGTCAAATTAAGGTCATCTATTGGGGATGGCGGCATGATGTCAACAACAACACCATCGCTACCTTCACTCATGTCGCTCCACTGCCCGTACGTGTTGTTTGCGCGTACCCAAACATAGTATGTCTGGCCATCAGTTATGTTCCCTTCATCCTCCGCACTGAGCACATAGCATGTTTCATCTCCTATAAACTTGCTTATGAGCGGGTTAAGCGGTTCTGTTTCATTTGAGAGTATAAACTCATACCCATCTATGCCCGTCTCGTTCTCTACCGATGCGCTCCAGCAGAATGATAGGTTTCTCACTGGCGCGTAGCCATTTACCATCAGCCCTGCATAATACGGCTTTCCTGGCGGCGATGGCGGTGTGTCGTCAATAATGATGAAAATCGTTACGTTCTTGTTTTCGTTGATGTTCTCAAGCGCCACTCCATACGAAACTCCTTTCACTGCAGTGAACTGCACAGGGTTGTACGTGATGTTATCGCCAGCGCCCCTATATAGCGTGTCGTTCATCGCAAAGTAATCGGTAAGCCCGAGCGCATTCGTTGTGCCCATATCCGTGATGCCGCCATTAGCATCCTCTGCGCTGACAGCCGCACCATCAACAGGACCACCACTAACCGTTTCTGTAACATTCACGCGCACGAACCACTGTATCGTCACGTTGTTCTCTGCCTTCGCCTCTGCAAACCATATTGAATAGCGGTCAAGCCCGTTTATGTTTCGGTATATGTTGTTCCCTGCGATAATATCTTTCTCAAAGTATGTCTGGTTCGGTCCCGAGAAAGTGCAGTTCTCAAAAAGGTTGTTGTTGTTAATGTTGATCAACCCTTTTGGATATAAGGAGAACCAAATCGTTGGTGAATTCTGCTTAGTCGTTATTATCGCGCAGTTGTAGAAAGTCTCATTGCTGGCGCCATCAAATTTGACTCCGCCTGCACTCTCGCCCGCGGCACTTACCTCAACATTCTCAAAAAGGTTGCTGGACGAATTTTGGTCTATCAGTATCCCATCCGCACCTCCACCAGATGCTGTTCCCCTGATGTCCTTGAAAGTGTTGTTCCTTGTTGCGCTAACCCTTATTAGTAAAGACTCATTACCGCTCGTTTCTACAACATTGTCCCAGTATTCGTTTGATCCGCCCCCATATACGTACAATCCATAATTGCTATTGCCTGAGGAGCTTATCGTGTTTCCATAATAGCGGTTGAAAGTGGAGTTTTCAGAATATATCCCATATGCGGAAAAAGCGTGCGTCGTGCCCGTGTTATCCCTTATTTCATTTTCATGCGATTCATTTAGCCAAATCAAAAATCCCCACTGCAGCAAAGTAGTTATATCATTCTGCTCAACAATGTTTCCCTCGCAATTGATTAGTTTTATTCCTATCCCAGAAAAGTTCGTTGTTGTTATGTTGTTAAGGGAAACGAGCGAATCAGCTGCCATTTTAAGAATTATTGCAGCGTTGTCTGAGCGCATTTCCCCCTTAGAAAGCAGATAAATATCATTCTCAACAACACTAACGTTTGTTGAGCTATCAACGAGGATTCCCTGCAAGTTCCCCTCAAGCGCCGCACTCGTTATGCGGTTGTATTTCGCAAGAGAGTTATCGCTGCTCTCAAAGTATATCCCCGTCGTGAAGTTTATTATTGTGCAGTTTACAACTTTCACGTTATCAACGTTATCAACGAAAACACCATAGCCAGTGCCATCGCCGATTATTGTATGCCCGTTGCAGTCAAGCACAACGTCATCAGCACCAACAGTCAAAGCAGTGCCGCTACATGTTAGGTCCTCAGCTAAAGTTGTGTTTTCTGTTATTATATCTCCACATTCTGCGCTGACTATGCTCAGCGTGTATTCTGGACCTGTTAGCTTATTATCCGCAACATCAACCACATCGCATGTCCAGTTGTATGTTCCAAAAGGCAATGTCAAATTCCACGCATGTGCAGCATTAGTGCCAGATACACTCACAGCATCATCAAACACTAGTCCATATTCGGTCCATACGTAAAACCTTATTTCCTTGAGGCCGACTAAATCATCCGCATAGCACTTGAACTCAACGTTCTGGCTTTTCGTTACTGTGCCATTGCTTGGCTCAAGCGCAACACTCGGGAGGGTCGTATCAACAGTTAATCCATCGGAAGAGTTAACAGCGCACTGGCCAAGAGAGTCGCAGCCCTTCACGTTGAAGTAATACGTGCCGTCTGAGAGCGATAATCCCGTTATGGTGTATTCCTCAACATTTCCAACATTAGTCCAGCTATAAACATCATCATCCCCGGGCGTAGTGCCGATTGAAACTTCATAATAAGCTATGCCGTTGTCGTCCGAGAAATCGTATCCGATGCCGTTCTGAACTCCCCAGCTCGCATAGTAGCTGTTCGGGTTGTTTGTGTAATCAACCTCATTATTCGGGTCGTTCGTTCCGTCCCAAACAGTCCCTGCTGTTGGCGGGTTATCAACCATCGTTATGTTGAATATGATAGGTCCGTAATCCACAACGCATGCAGAAACATTCCCGCCGTTCGTTGCGTTGTACGGATACTGCGAGCCAGAGTCGCCAAAACCATCCCCATTTGCATCCGTTATATTAAGAAGCTCTATGCCCACCCAATAGTTTCCCTGCCAAGTCCCATTTACATTCATTGAGAAAACATTATCGCACGGCCCCCCAGGTTTAACATACGCCAAGTAGCTTGAGGTTGAGTTAAATATATTGTATATAATAACGTTGTTCTTAGCTGCCTTGTCAATCCAAATTCCATACTCTGGGCTACCGACTACTATGTTGTTCCTTATTGTGCAGTTGTTTGAGCCACCCTGTATTTCTATGCCCACACCCGTAGCGTTAATAGTGTTATTCTCAACGGTAGCGTAGTCGTTGTCTTTTATTCGTATGCCATACGCATAGCCCTCTATAACGAAATTTCTTACATTAACATTGTTATTATCTATTACAATTGCGGGTGCGCTGTTGAACTTCGTGTTTTTTATAGCATAGCCATTGCCGTCAAAAACCACATTCTTTCCTTTTATAGTAACACACGGCGCATCATCGGTTGAAATTATGTCTGCGCTTAAACAAACATAAGCATTGTTGTTATCCACAGCAGAATCGCATGAAGTGCAGGAATTGCAATAATCACTACATGCTGCGAAAGTGATCCCAAAAAGAAGAAGCATAAAACACACTGAAGTAAAATTCTTCATCCAACGCACCTCCCATGCGACCAAACAGCCTCATCTTTTACGTTTTCTAATAAACCTTTTCCTAAAAAGGTGTTATATTTACGCATCTAACCTTTATAAATTTACCTACCCTCCAGCCTCCTGTTTATATCTTCAAGCTCTCTCTCGTACTGTGAGGACATCTTCTCAAAAGTCTTCCTATCAAGCAAGCATTTTTCGTAGTAATCCTCTTGAAGCTTTTTAATCAGCAATACAAGCTCCTCCTTTCTTTTTTTCAGCTTTCCTCTCCTTATTCGCGGTAAAGCTACGAATAAAAAGAGCACAACTACCCCAATCATCAACCCCACAACCGCCAATATATATTGCTTGTTTTCCTCAAAAGTCTGTTTTATGCTCTTACTCACACGAAACCCAAATCTTACCTCACCCTCATTCCCCGCATCATCACGCACGTATGCGTGCGCATCAAAATACCCTTCCTCCGTGAACGCGTGCTCAAAACAGCATTCCTCAATTGTTCTATTGCCAAATTTCACCATGCAATACGGAATTTTGACGGGCTCTCCATTCTCGTATTTCGCAGTTATATTTATCATGCGCCTCTCTTCAAGCCAAGCGTCCCCAAAAAAGTTTGTACTCACATTGAGAGCAACACGCTCAACCGTTATGTTCTTTATCCCCTCCCCACCTAAAACAACATCCCCTGACCGTTTTAGCGCTATTACATGCACAGAATGCCTGCCGAGTGATGCGTTATGCCCTACGCAAAAAACGCCGCCATATCTACCAACTTCCCCAAGAGAACTGAGCGATATTTTCCCGATAGGCACAAATGCAAAAACGAGCGCATTCCCGACGGGTTCGCCCGCATCGGTAACAAAAACAGAAATGTTGTAGCAGTGCGTCCTCACCAGCCTATCGGGAGGGGAAAGAAAAGCCACCTTATAATATGCTGTTTCAGGACTTCTTGCAACGGTGAAGTTTTTCTCAACAGTTTCATTTCCATGCACAACCACTATCCTCCACATTCCAGAAGGGTCTGATTCCTTTATTGTGTAGTTCGTTTCAATCATATCATCTGAAAAAACGGTTCTCTGCATCAAATTATGCCCGTCCGCATACAGCATGAAAGTCGCATTCCCAATCGCATCGGTAGAAGCAATTAAGACATCCCCTGTTCTGAAAAGCTCGCCATTTACAGATAGGCTAAGAGCGAACGCAAACCCAGCGAGCCAAAGAATAAAAAAACACAAGAGCAGGCGCATAACCCTCACGTTTTTTCAAATCTTTTTATCTCAGCCTCATATTCAGCGAGCAGCCTGTTGTATTCCTCCTTTGATATAGAACCCTCTTCAAAATATTGGTGTTCAAGCTTTTTGATGGCTGCCTCCAAGCTTTTTTTTCTCTCTTTAGTCCTCCTTCTTTTCATATACCCCACGAGCCTTTTTCCCAAAAACAAAGATGCAAGCGTTATAAGAAAAACTCCAGCACCGATAACCACCGAGTTTTCCCTTAGCACCAAAAATGCGTTTTTTCCCTTTACTTCAAATTTCGTATCACTGCAACCCGCGTTTCCGTACGCATCCTCAACGCATACAGTCATGTTATACGCGCCCTCACTTTCTGGAATGAATGAGCCAACAAAAACACATTCCCCAGCCCGCTTCAACTCAAAGCTTCCATTCCCTACATTCGCAACCGCACCCAGCCCGCTCACATCCCCGCACTCTGCGACAGCGACGATCGGCACGCTATCCCCAACAGCAAAGGCAGTTCCTCTCGGTTCATCCAACCTGACAGAGATATTTTTAGCTACAACAACAAGTTCAATGCCCGTTTCAACATTCATCGTCGTATTTTTTTCATAAACCGCCGCACGCACGAGAAACCTTTGTTTCCCCAACGGTTCTCCAGCATGCAGCCTATAAAGCATCCCATATCTACCATCCTCCATGCTCGCCAGCTCAAAGCTCTGGTTTCTTGGGTTTATCATCCAAACACGTGCATCGTTCACATTATTGTCATTCAGCCTGACAACGACATCAAAAAAAACCTCATCCCCTCTCCGCACTACGCGAGTTAGAGGAGAAAGAATCTCTATGCTTGCATTCTCCTCCATTTCATAAACGAGCACATTAGCAGTAGCTCTTCCCGAATTCCCGAACTCATCCTCCGTTTCAACAGAAACGCTCCATGCGCCAACCAAATCAACAAAGGTAGTATGGTAGAAGCCTGAAAAACTGCCGTTTTTAATTTCAATCACGCCCTCCACCTTTCCATCAGGCTTCACTATGCTCCAGCGCAGGTTTCCTCCAAAAGGCATTCCTCTTTTTTTAACCTTCCCGCTGAAGTTAAGATAGCCACCCCTCTCTACTTTATTATCAACGTATAGGAAAACATCAAGCTCTGGTTTTATGTTCATCAAAAAATTCCCACTTCCCTGTGCGCTCAAGCGCCTTGCTTTGAGGGTTATCTGCCTTGCGCCAGCTGGCGCATCCCTTGAAATCTCAACCATGCCCCCAAAAACGCCATCCCGCTCACCCCCATCCCCATGCATACCATCGTCAAGCAATTTTAGAGAGCCAAAGAATCCGATTGCCTCAACCTCAAATCCAGCGGATGGAACACCGTCTGCAAGCACGGTTGCGTTTATCAGCGCTTTCTCGCCTCTCATAAAATATTCTCCGCTTGAAGGGTTATGAACATTGAATTTTATTGAAGAAGGGAGGCAATCAGCCCTGCACGTCCTGTAATTCTCGCCTCTCTCACAGAGCAGGTTGCCACAGCACCCCCTCTTTTTTACACAAACACAGCCTGTGGGCGTGCATGCCGGCTCTTCACATAGGCCTCCGCATGCTAAATATGCGGCGCACGCCCCGCAGTCCTGCGGGCATGTGCATGCGTTCTCGTTTGGGCCACAAACACCATTCCCGCATTCCTCCACGCAGTCAGTTTTGCATGCACCGTCCTCCTCACCGCTCTCGCAAATCCTGTTCCCGCAGCAATTCGGCTTAAACTTAGGCATGCATTCACCACCCATGCATGCAAACTCTAAACATTTTCCTTCAGGCACATCCCCGCTGCATACACCGCAGTCTATGGGGCATGAGCATTTGTTCTCATTTCTCTCGCATCTCCCATCACCGCATGCGCCCGCACAATCTATATCGCTATATATAGTGCATTCGCTCGGGCATATTCCATCAAAATCTACGCAGTCCCCTGAAACCAACGAATAAAAAAGAAAGAGGATAAGCAGAAAAACAAAAAGCCGCATCTGATCACTTTATCCTTTCCTCATCCCTTATCACTATTCCCTCGTTTGTTATCTCATACGGGACTATCCTTCTGCAATGTGCAGACCACCGAAGCTTCAGTATTTCAAGCGCCCTCTGCCTTGTAGTGCCGTTCCTTAAATTATAAAACACAATGACTGCATCGGAGAGAAACTCTTCAACTCCAAGATGGCTGTATTTTTGCGGTTCTTGCTCCGTTTCCGTTATTGCGAATGTTATGGCGTTGTAGCCTGAAAGCGTTTTGAATAGATAACGAAGGTATATCCTATACTCCTCAATATTCTCCATAAATGCGGTGGATAAGGCAGTCAGGGAATCTATCGCAACCCTTTTGGGAACAAAAGGAAGAGCGAAATCCCTAACTTTTATCATAAGCTTTCTCCTGCTTTCTGCAACCGCTGCTTCTATTCTCCTTGCAAGCTCAAAAGGATCAAGCATCAAGACTGCAAAATCCCCCTTCTTCTCCAGCTTTTCAATATCCCACCCATAGTTCTCTTTCATATGAAACTTCAGGTTTTCCGTTGGCTCTTCAAAGGATATGTAAATAGCCTTCTCACCAATCAAGGCGCTATTGTATAACGATTGCATGCAGAACGTGCTCTTCCCAGTACCGCAGCCGCCAGAAACAAGTATAACGCTACCCCTCTCTATTCCTCTCCTCTCTATCATGTTGTCAAAAGTTGAAACTCTCGCAGGCACTATCTCAAAGCTCTTTTCAGCCATAAGCGCACCACTTTATCTTTCTCTACCAACCTATTTACTTCTTTCTCTTAATATGTTGCCTCTATTGCAGCCCCGAGCGCAAGCAAAACAACTGCAAGAATAACTAAAACTAAAACATCGACCACTATGCCCAAATAGTTGCACTTTCTCCCCATGCACCTGTGCTCTACTGCGAGAGACATTATGCCTCCTGCTATGCTCGCCACAAGGAAAGCCAATATTTCAAACACACCATGGGGTATTACAAACAAAATGCCTTCAAAAACGCCGTAGAGATATGCAAACGGATATGCAAAAAAGCCATAGTGCGAAAGAGACAACATACAACTCCTTATAGAATTCTCCATGAAAACACCAAAAACAGACGCATTCCATATAAGCAGGAAAACTGCGCCTATGCTGTACAAAAACGAAGCAAGCAGCATTAGAAACATAATTATTATATTATGTTGGAATATCGTATCAAACCTTTCTTTCATAAAAATCCCTGACGTCACAGTTCTAATGCTCTGGTAGCTCTCTTTCTGCTCCTCAAAGAGCATCAGGGAAGCTTCTTTTGGTAGCACAGAAGCCCAGAATGCGAAAGACAAAGTCATGCCTATGAAAAAAATGCCATAGAGCTGTATAAGGCGCCAATGCGCTGAAATGAACCTCCTCCCGTTCTCTATCATCTTCTCTTCGCGCACGAGTATCCTGAGGAATACGACAACAGTCGGTATCGTGACAAGCGATACGATGAAAAAACCACCGCCCTGTGGATAGAAATAGAGCGCGAAGAGCACTGCGTAAGAAACGAATATGAAAGAAAGGATAACCCCGAGCCAAGGCTTTTTTTCAAGTTTTGAAATAGGCACTAGGTGCTCAAGGACCATTCTCTCTCCGCATTAAACTTGCGCTTGCCTGTATAAATCTTTTCTTATCTCCTCCACCGCATCTTTTGAAAGCTAATCCCTTATCCCCTCAGCAGTTACCCTGAATACGCATTCCCCTTCTGGCAGGTTTGGTGAATCAACAAGCCTCGCTATCCGCTTGTCTGCCTTGCTCCTGCGGAGATAAACTCTGTATGTACAGTTGTGTGCTATCACATGCCCGCCTATCGGCTGCGTGGGATCGCCAAATAGTATGCTGGGGTTGTCCATGACTTGATTTGTGACATAGACTGCGAGATTGTACCTGTCTGCGAGTTTTTGTAGAAGGTGTATATGCCTGTTAAGTTTCTGCTGCCTCTCGCCAAGAGCGCTTCTCCCCACATAGTCAGTCCTGAACTGCGCTGTTATTGAGTCAACAACTATCAGTTTTATGTTGTGTTTTTTTATCTCATCATCCGCCTTTTCTATTAAGAGTATCTGGTGGTCTGAGTTAATCGCGCGTGCCACGTGGATGTTTTTCAAGACTTCTTCAGGATCAAGCCCTTTCGCCTCAGCGATCATCTTTATCCTCTCAGGCCTGAATGTTCCTTCTGTATCTATAACAAGCGCCCCTCCTTCAAGACCTCCCTGCTCTTTCGGAAGCTGAACATTGACCATTAGCTGAAAGCCGAGCTGCGTTTTACCGCTCGCAAATTTGCCAAAGCATTCCGTAATTGCCTGCGTTTCTATCCCGCCGCCGAGAAGAGCATCAAGCTCTTTAGATCCCGTCGTTATCTTTCCTATAGTCTTTCTCCTCTCCATTATCGTATCCGCCCTCTCAAAATCCATCTTCAAAGCATCGCGCGCCCTTTCAATTATCTTCCTTGCAGTTTCAGCTCCGATGCCTGCCACCTCTTCAAGCTCAGGCGGAAAAGAAGCAGCTATCTTTTCCAACGTATCGTAGCCAGCCTCCCTAAGCTTCTCTGCAGTCGTTGGTCCCACACCAGGCAAATCTTCTATATCAACCACTTTCTCAACGATTTTTTCAACACTCTCCTCCTCTTTCTCTTCAATCTCAGCTTCCTCAACTTCTACATCCTTCTTCTTTCCCATAAACCCACCACCCCTATATCTAATCGATTATTTTTAAAAGTGGGGAAGGTAACTTTCCAATCAACAGGCATCAGCGCTCTCCCCCTCTTTATCTGCTGCATCAGCCTTTTTCTCCACTCTAATCTCGCCTTTTCCAACATGCAGCTCGCCGTTTTTCATATACCCGTTTTCAACAACTATTATGTCCCCGAAGCGGAGCTCTGCCGCTATCGGCTTATCCCAGACAACCATCGGTATTGAACCAGTTTCATCTTCAATTATGAAGTTCGCAACAGTATGTTCTCCGTTCCTATCAAATTTTCTCATTTCCCCAACTTTTTTTATCATAGCCCGTATATTCACAGAGCGCTGGTCCGTCAAATCGGCAACCCTAAGCATTCCGCCTTTTTTCAGCAAAACTTCCGCTGTTGAAGGAATCCTTATCTCCCCGTCCTTCATGTAAAAACTGCTAATCTCCACAACATCGCCAGGGGCGGCGTTCTTTACCACCTCTGTCTGCTCATTCCACAGAACAACGATCTCTGTTCCGCTTGTTTGACCAACATTTTCATCAAGCCTTATCGCAACTCTCTGGACTTTTCCCTTTCTTCCGTCCCTCTCAAACTCATGAAGCTCAAAAAGCCTCACTATTTTACCTTTAATCCTCTTCGGCTGCATTTCCTTTTGCCCAATAATCCCTTCGTCCTTTGCTATTATAGTAAGCGCACCCTCATCGCTTATAAGGTGTGCGTATTCCTCTTTCACTTTTTCCAATCTTCTCCCGAGTTCATCCTCCCCAAGTTTTTCAGAAAGCAGCTTCTTCAAATCCATGAAGCTTTTATATTCCCACAAAAATAAAAAATTCATGCATCCAGTCGTTGATGGCATAAGTGTTATATATGGAGTGGGCTTTTCCTCAAACGTATATATAATATCTGACAGAAAGCGCACATTCCTAATAGACTGTGGGCTTACGAAGCCCCGCCTGAAAACTGCGCCCGCCTTCGTTGTCCTAACGCATGGGCACATAGACCATACGCGCGGAGTATCGGGTAGCTGGAGGACGTTTATACACGAGGAGGAGCTAAACTATGTTCATGATTCCAGAATCCCGAACAGCCTCCGAAAAATTTTCTACATCCCTAAAAATGCAGAGAAACTTGCAACACCCACCTTTGAATTTGGAGATTTTGAATTTGAAGTAGTTCACACACCAGGACATACGATAGGCTCAGTTTGTCTATTTGAGAAAACCAACAGAATCCTCTTCTCAGGCGATACCCTTTTCAGCGATGGCGAATGCGGTCGCACTGATCTGGGAGGGGATGAAGGCATGATGAGCAATTCGCTACGAAAGTTAAGCTCCCTTAACTATGGGCTTCTCTGCCCAGGCCATGGAGAAATTTCAGAGCTATAGCCTCACGGTTTGCATCTTCCTTCACCGCATCCTTTTGGGCAGAAAACGACGCTGCGCCCAAGCCTGAAATCATCAGCGCAGTAGTACTCAGTCAATTCGCTCGTCCTCCAATCGCACGCATCAACATACGTTCTCCTGCCTATCATAACATGTCCCATCGCATAAATATCATAACCACTTCCATTACAGTATTCTATAATCGTTGGTGTCGGCGCATGCTGTTTCCCTGCAATGCTATCAAACAAATCAGCAAAATACCTCCATAACCAGAAAAGGAAAAACCTCAATGATTGGTAGTAGCCGAGCGGGGTATACCCCCACCCCCCACTCCACAACGCACCCAAAAATTCACGAGAGCTCTCATTAGAGCGCACTATTCTCTCCAAAATTCTCTCGCTTATATACAGATTGACCGTCGGGTTTGCGATAGGGCCTGCCTTGTAATCCTCAAGCTTACCGTACCTAACGACCGCCCCATACTCTTCCACGGTCCCGTTCTCCTGTTGCAAGTATATGTTAATCCTGTCATTCCCGAATATTTCCGAGAAATAGGAGGAATTAAGAAATGCCATAAGCGTTCTGTTTACTGTGCTTGCCTTCTCTATGCATCCCCTGCTTGTGCATACCTCACTATAATCACAAAATCTCCTACTGCTCCATTCCAAGCAGTAATCCGAATCGTAGTCCCCACATATCCTATACGAAGCCGAATCCATACATGCCCAATCAAAAGGGATGCATTCGTCAGTGCATTTATACTCATATGTCCTATTGCATTCGCTGTTGTCCGGTCCGCTTATATATGTGGAGGTTTTGTTGCAATCGGCATAAATACCGCAGTCTACACCGCAAACAATAAAATCAGAAGAGCATGAGATTACCGAAACAGATTCATTCAATATAGAGACAGCATACCTACAATAAAGCCCAACCTCATTAATCCGAGAGCAGTTTACCTTTGCAACCGTGTTGTCAAAAATGCACTTCTGCATAGCCGCAGGAGCAGCGATTACAAGTGAGAAAATAAAAAAGGCAAGAAGTATTAAGCGCATATTACCCTATTTTAATATTTTCTTTTTAATTCTATACTCGCGGAGGGCGTCCATGAATTATCTTGTTACTGGCGCAACGGGTAGGATAGGCAGGCATCTCGTCCAGAAGCTTGTAAGCGAAGGCAAAAGCGTCCGCGTTCTCATAAGGAACGAGGGACAGGCGATTTTCATGCCGAAAGGCGCAACACCTGTCTACGGTGATATACGAACATATAGGATAGATGAAGACGTAGATGTTGTTTTTCATCTTGCCGCACTCGTCAACCACGATGCACCACTCGAAAAGCTTCTGGATATAAATGTAAATGGGACGAAGAACCTTCTTGCAAGCTGCAAGAACGTAAAGCGCTTCATATTCTGTAGTACGATATCCGTATATGGGAAAAAATTGAAGGAGAAGCCCGCAAACGAGAACACGGAATGCGGTGCAAAAGACCCGTATGGGAAGTCAAAACTGCTTGCAGAAAAAGAAGTGATAAATTCTGCTGTTGAATGGTCAATACTCCGCCCAGGCGTAGTTTATGGCGTCGGTTTTGACGAAGGCTTCATACCTGCCCTTGAACTTCTTGAAAAAGGCAGAATGCCTTTAATAGGAAGCGGCGATAACCACATCCCTCTCATCCATGTTTCAGATGTTGTAAACGCCCTCATTCTCCTATCTGAAAGCGAAAAATCCAAAAACGATATATTTGTTGCCGTTGGCGAGGAGCAAAAAACACAGCGCGAGCTTTTTGAAATCGCATGCAAGTACCTAAATGTGCCACCACCTAAGAGGAGCGTGCCAATCTGGCTTGCGCGCGCATTTGCCCTTTATTTTGAGCTCTTTTCCAAGAAGCCCAGAATAACACGAAGCCAGATAGATACAATAACTGCGGACAGGGTTTTTGACATATCAAAAATAAAGTCAATAGGCTACAAACAATCAGTTCCGCTTGAAGAGGGTATACACGAGATGGTTGAATATTACAGGAGAGGGAGAGACTAGACTGCGAGAGCCCATAATGCCCTCTCAGCGTCCTTCAAGTCATCCGCATACACAAGAGCGACTGTATCTCCCTCTTGAACCTCAATTTTGCTCAACAAATTTTCCACGGTTTTCAAATACCGCCTGTTTGTTTCATCATCTATATCGGATAGAAAAGGTTCTTTCCCTATTTTTATGAAGGTTGCACCATACGCACCACACCGCACAGCGGTATCGCGCGCCACGAATGTCTGCCCTATATCTTTACATATAACCCCTACAACCGCATTTTTATTAAAAGTCAGTTCATTTCCCCTAATCGTGTTGATTCCCCTAACGAAGCGCTTCATCCTACTCAATACTCTCTTCCCCTTTTTCGTTAACCTGACACCTCTTTTGTCAATCAAAATAAGACTGTTTTTCAAAAGCAAATTCAAAATAGTCCTTACGCTTCCTTCCCCGACGCCAAGTTCCCACGCGAGCTTTTTTCTACCCATACTCCTCTTATGCAGTTTGTAGATCGCTCGGTACACATCATAAATGAGAAATTTTCTGCGCGGCCCATACTTGTTTTCTACTGCCCTTAGACCACAGAAAAACCCCTCTTTTCTCATGCGGATGGATGTATCTAAAAAATTATATAAACATGTTGGATGATTCATCCAACACATGAAGAAGAATCTATTCGTTTTTACATTGCTTCTCCTGCCCCTCATTGTCAATGCGGGAAAGGTTGGCGTAGTTGTTGATGATGGAACAAGAGTGCTTACGAGATGCGTTAGTTTTAGCGGTCCTACAACACCCTTGCAAATTCTGCGCAATTCTGGCCTGAACATAGTAGTGCATGAAGACCCGAGCTGGGGCATCGCCCTCTGCAAGATAGGCAGTGTTGGCTGCCCTTCGGATAACTGTTTCAACTGCAATCCCCCCTACTACTGGGCTTTCTCAAGAATGGAAAACGGCGTTTGGGTGCATGCAACTGCGGGCGTAGCATGCTATAATGACCCGCCGAGCACTGGTCTTTGGGGAAAATGTCCTGATGAACCGAAGAACTCCTCCCCCATTATATACGATGGGGCAATAATTGGTTTCAAGTGGGTTGATTGGAATGCATGGCCTGCCCCACAACCACCTTTGTACAGCTTTGAAGAAATATGTCCCCCCGCTGTCAGCGAATCCTACTTTGAGGATGCGCATCACTTCAACATGAGCGTTAATTTCACATGCGCTGGAGAACCCGCAAAAATAACTGTGCTTGAAGGCACCACGCCTATACAGTCCCCCAGTCTGCTGATTGAAAGCGATAAGTTCGGAATAATAAATGGTGCGTATGTGAAGTTGTTCAGAAAATCGGGATGGTGGGTGCTTGAGAAAGCGGGCGAAACCGACGAGAATGGAACCTTTGTTTTCACGCCAAAGAGCGGCATTTACACCATAGATGTGAGTAAAAGAGGCTTCATACCTACAAGCAAATTCATAGTTGTTGAAGAATGCAACCTGAAACAACACGTACCAGAGCAACCGAGTAGCAGTGGCCAACTTGAAGTCGTAGGGCTTAAAAAATCAAAAAGAGAGGAAATAGACAAAGAAGTTATCGCGCAAATGCTCTCACTCGTTTTTCATTTCTTCCTGCGCTGAGTTAGCGTTTTCTCTCGTGGATACTATCATGTTTTCGGGCTGCCTGAAAATATTTCCCCTTCTCACTGCAAGCATTATCTTGACTCCTTTTTCCTCTGCCAAATCAACAAGCCTCTGCGTTGCTATGCCATCCAGCACAACTGCATACGCACTTTCAATCTCTGAAAGTTCCTTTACGAGATCGCGCACTGGTACCTCTCTCATAAGCGCCAGATTATTATCGTAAATCCTTGCCCTAAGTGTTGTTTCTAGCTCTTCCAGACTTCTTGTGAGCTCGGGCGGTATCCCCTCTATTTTTGTTGTCTCGGACGGCTGTTCCTCTGGTTGTCCTACTCTCTTTGGTTCAAACCTTCTTGAATTCTTGTCATTCCTAAACCGCAAATCTCTTCTTTCATCTCCCCTTATTTCTCTTACCGTCTCCTGCTCAACGGGTATCCTGTTCCTGAGGCATTTTATTATTTCCTTTCTGGTGAGCTCTTCAACTTCCTTCCCTTTCGGTGCCCTGACTATATAGTCTATATCTGCTGCTTGCAGAAGCTCCCGTAGTATTATATCCCCTCCCCTATCTCCGTCAAGAAACACTGTTATCTCTTTCTCCCTGCTTAGCTTAATGATTGATTCCGGTACGTTCGCACCGCCTATCGCAATTACGTTGTTTATTCCGTTTCTGAGCAGGTTGAGAACATCCGCTCTGCCCTCAACGACTATTATATTCTCGTAGGTATTTATCCCTGGCCCTGACGGCAACTTCTCGGGGCCGTATTCCGTTATTTCTGCTATTTTTACCTCCTGCCTCACGAGCTCTGATATCTCCTTACTTTCTGGTATTTCTTCTGAAACGAGCGCTTTTAGAAGCGTTTTCGCCCTCTCAACCACATTCTTTCTTTTCAAACTCCTCGTATCCTCAATCTTCTCAACCGCTATTTTTGCCTCGCAGGGACCAACGCGGTCAACCGTTTCAAGGGCAGCGGCAAGTATGCTTGTTTCCACCATATCCAGCGAGGATGGAAGCGTTATTTTGCCTATGCTTCTACCACCCCGAACCTGCAAATCAACTTCTATCCTTCCTATCCTACCATTCTTCTGCAATTCTCTAAGGTCAAGCTCGTCACCAAGCAGACCCTCGGTCTGCCCAAATATAGCACCAACCACATCGGGCTTTTCAACAAGACCGTTTATCTCAATATTCGCATATATCAGGTATTTTATGGTGTCTATGTATGTTTTTGCCATCAAAATCACCTCAAATATTTAAAGGCCCAAACCTACTCTGAAACTCTTCAAGGCTATGAAGTATATCCTCAAAAAAATTCAACCCGAGAATGTACTTCATATCTCTGCGCGTTGTGGTGTCAGCCTTAACACCGTACCCCACAAGCGCTTCTTTAAGTCTAACGCACATTTCACAACCACGTCTGTCAAAATCTGTGAGCAACAACACCTCCGTATATCTTTCAGAAATTTTTCTTGCAAAATCATCAGCACTCCCCCATATAGTTACTA
Source organism: Candidatus Micrarchaeia archaeon (assembly GCA_038874215.1). Lineage (GTDB taxonomy): Archaea > Micrarchaeota > Micrarchaeia > Burarchaeales > JAVZCV01 > JAVZCV01. The sequence goes on from JAVZCV010000002.1 coordinate 92,775, forward strand.
CCTTTCCTACACCTAGCATCTGAAGCGCCTCTTTATCTCTCTTCCCTTCCACCACAACTACACTCCGCCTTAACTTCTCAATCAACCTCTCAAGTTTTTTACGCTTGTAATCTAATACCCGTTCTCTCTTTGAACGCATCAGCATCAACCCCAATATCAAGCAATTTTTTTCTTTTTCCAAATCCACGGACAATCCTGACCTTGCAAGCGAGCAATCTGCCTAACTCCCTGACGAGTTCTGCGTTTGCCCTATCCCTCTCGGGTTTTGACCTGACAAACGCCACAAGAACGTTCTTCTCTGCTTTCAAGCCAAATTCTGCAGAGTTTGGAACTACTTTCACCTCTACCAACACACAACCACATCAGAAAGAGTAGGATTGTGCTGTGCAATGTTGACTTAGGCTCACTGCTCGGCTATGCTCCCCCAGCCATCCTTTGCACAGCGAATAATATTGATAATTTTATGAATATAAACCTACTCTTCATCAATGTTTTATCCTATCGTGTTTATAAATATTTGGGTATATGCCGCAACCTCGGCGAGTCTGCCAAAATAAATTATCCGACATAAGTTATATAAGCAAAAGCGCAGAATTAGAAACATGGAAGCCAAAACAATGCGTGGTGCTGTTGGTATCGGAACCCTGATAATCTTCATAGCGATGGTCCTTGTGGCCGCAATCGCCGCAGCCGTTTTGATAAACGTTTCTGGCATACTGCAACAGAGGGCAATGACGACGGGTAAGGAAGCAATAGCACAGGTTTCATCAAACCTCATAGTGTTGAGTGTAACGGGCATAACGAACCAAAACAAAACAAATATTGATAATCTTACCATAACTCTGAGTGCCGCAGCGGGTGCAGGCAGACTAGACCTCGGTAAAGTTGTTTTGAAAGTAGGGAACGGCGATAACCTTACGGTACAGAAATACACAAGCACAAGCGGTGCTCTCACAGCAAACGGTGCAAACTTTACTGCGATAGCATTAAGAGACCCTTCAAATCTATTTACGCAGGAAACACCTGTTATTGATTCAGGCAGCCTGATTCAACTTACAGTTGTGCCGAGCAATGCTTCAGCATACGAAACTTTCAGTTGTGATCCTACAGTTAATCCAGGGGTTCAGTGCATAGTTCTTCCTCCACGTAGCCCCTTGCATATCGAGCTTATACCAGAACACGGTGCCGCAGTGGTAATTGACGTTGTGACACCCCCTACCTATTCTACAACCCAACAGCATCTCTACCCTTAAAAGCGACAGGGTAATGTTATGAAAAAATTTAATGCTAGTGCGGCAGAGAAGAATAAAAAGACACCACAAATTACAGGGAATTACGGGAACTTATCAAATAAGGAAGCAGAAGAGCTTGAGACGCTTCTATCGGAAGAGCGAACGGCGATGGCAGAGGAGAGGACTATTCTATCAAAGGAAAGAACACTATTAGCACAGGCAGGCATATTCCTCGGAGTTATTGCGCTGGGTTTCGGTTTAATACGGGTTTATGAGGACTCCGGATACAGCTTTATTGTATATATAGGGTGCCTGATAGTACTTCTATCACTCATTCCCCTCTTCATTATCGCAAAAAGGTATACGGAATATGAAAAACTCATATCTAAAATAGAGCGGGAAGAGCGCTTAAAGAAAAAGGCGATAAAAGCTCTGCTATCAAAAGGGAAGCACGCATAACTATTTTAAACTATGGGGTTAAATTTATAAGTTTAGGTGTTTCGCTTTGAAGAAAACATGTCCTGAATGCGGTGGAGATAAGCTAACGCGCGACTATGTGCGTGGCGAGCTCATATGCACTAATTGTGGTTTAGTGGTAGAGGAGGATATAGCTGACCAAGGTCCAGAGTGGCGTGCTTTTGATGCAGAGCAACGAGATACTCGCGCACGCGGCGGTGCTCCTATTAATTATATGAGACCGAACAAGGGCCTTGTTACAGAAATAGACAAATACAACCGAGATATAAGGGGAGCCCGAATATCATCGGGTAAAAAGGAGCAGATGTACAGGCTTAGAAAATGGCACAAGAGGGCGAGCATAGCCACTTCCATGGAGCGAAACCTTGCGATAGCGCTCAGCGAGCTCAGCCGCATGGCATCATATTTGGGCTTGGCGGAGGAGATAAGAGAATCCGCAGCGCTTCTTTACAGAAACTGCGTGAAGAAAGGGCTTGTTAAGGGCAGAACGATAGAGGTTGTAGTCGCAGCCGTCATATATATAATATGCAGAAAAAGAGGAGTGCCAAGAACGCTCAACGAGATATCAAAGATTGCGGGAATAGAGAAGAAGGAGATAGGGAGGGCATACCGCTACATTGTTCGGGAGCTTGACGTTGATGTTCCGCTTGCAGACCCAACAAAACACATACCGAAGTTCGCCTCAATACTACGCCTTTCTGGCAAGGCTCAGGAAGAAGCACTTGAGATTTTGAAAAAGGCATCAAAGAAAGGACTCATTTCCGGAAGAGGCCCGACAGGGCTTGCCGCCGCAGCGATATACATAGCGAGCGTTATGACCGGAGAGCGAAGGACACAAAAAGAAGTTGCACGGGCAGCGGGCGTTACAGAAGTGACTATAAGGAATAGGTACAGGGAATTAAAGAAAGCCCTTAACCTTGATGTTGACCTCGTTTAGCTTTTTTGCGAAAATATTAAATTTTTAGAAATGCATAATTGTGGGGGGCATCTTGCGCGTTTTTCTCTCTGCCTTTCTGTTGTCTATACTCGCCTGCATGACATTTGGCTACACTCTGGAATACAACTCATCAAAAATAATCCGTGAAAATGGCTTATGGCTTGACTGCAAGCCTACGGCAGTCTCATATTCATGCTATATAGACCATGCAACGAAGATATTCACAAGCACCGTTTCTTGTAGCTATGACTCAGAAAACGATGTTTATCTTGTTGGCAGAGAGCAAAAGCACTCCTTCAATCTTATCGCAAGAGAGCTTCTATCCGATATAAATCTTGAAATATCCTATATAGCCCACTCATGCGGTAGGCTTATTCTCTCCCTTAACAATTGCAACACAACGGTTGATACGATAGGCTTAGGCTGCCCGATCGTCATGAAAAGCATCTATTTCAGCCGTTCTTGCATAAAAAACGGCACGAATACCCTATCGTTTATTGCAGATGACTGCCCCATCTGGATATCCCTTGGGAAAGGAACGTGTCCGTCTGGTTGCGGACCGTTTTTCGCGAGAATGTACACGAACTATACGCGCCTTCAAAAACCAGAGAAGAAGAGCGCAGAGGGAAGCTGGATTGCATCCGAAAAGGCATGGAACTTTGCCATTTCATGTGATAATGAGGAGATAAGCGCATTTTTACCACCAGATGCGAGCAATTTAGAAGTTGTTAATGAGACTGGTAGCATTGCCTTCACTGTTGATAAGGGAGTTGCAAAATTCCACTGTGTTAAAAATGTCCTGATCTCATTTTCACAGCCAGAATTAACCCTTCATATTGAAACTCTTGATGAACGGCGCAACAACTCCTATTCCCCAGGAGAGAATGCAACAGTACGCATTTCGTCATTTCTTGCCAATATGCCCGCACAAGCGAGCATAAAATACGAAAATTCAGAGTGCACGGACAATCCATGCATATTCAAAATTCCTATCACAACACCACTCGGTTTGAGAACCCTCGTTTTCTTTGCAGACGATGGAAATGGCCACATAGGGCATGGGAACATAACTCTTGCCGTTGAGAATGCATCGTTTTCTATAATAGAAACGGTTAACGGAACAAAGGTCTCAAACCTTTTCATCATAAACAACACGATGAGCAGGGATTTCTCCGAAGAAATATCCTTTGCGTTGCCCTCAGATTACCGCGGCAATCTACGGGTTTTAAACGAGAAGGGGCTTGAGATAGATTCTACACAAGGCAACGGGCGTGCGCTCTTCTACGGTTTTTGCCCCTCACGCTCAACATGTTCCTACTCTGTTGTTTTTGATGTCGCAGGTTCTATAATCTTCTTCAAACAGCCTCGCTTGAATGCAGAATATATTGAGGTAGGCAAACCCACACCTCTGGTTATAGATGTTTTATTAGAAAGCGAAAACGCTGTTCGCACAATAACGGCAACCGTTGAGAATAAAACATGGGACATAAATTCAATCGTTTCTCTCCTTCCATTAGAAAAGAAGAACATCACTTTTGAGAGGCCCACTGTTCTCGCACATATTGGTGGTGAGAAAAAGGAATTGTTTGGTAGCACATTCACATACGAAATCGCTGCTGACTTCTCAGAGCTCATACAAATACTATCTGCAGAAGTAAGGGCCGTTATAGAAAAAAGCAAGCTTGAAGGTTGGAATTACCGTCAAAACGTGCGGGCTCGTTTTGATTTTCACGATGCGCTTTGGGCAGAAAACTCAACGCACGTAATCCTATACGCGAGCAATACGGAAAAGGGAAGACATACCTTCACCCTTCTCTATGATTCATCATCAATGCAGCAACCACCAACCCAACCCACTAAACAAGAGAATAAGCAAGAACAGGATAAAGCTGAAACCAACAGGCCCACCTCTCATTCTGACGATGGCGGGCTTCAGAATGCTTCGGATGCGGAGTGCGTAGACCTGAACGTATGCGCTGCATACTGGAATGTTTGTAATTCGGGAGAAAGCGAAAGCAACCGCCAGTATAGCAACGAGAGCTTACAAATTAACGAGAAGAAAGAGGACGCTTTAAGTCACTACGAGACCGAAAAACCCGCAAGAATCTCAATATTCGCCCCACAAAATACGGAGAAGGGGAATGTTGAGATACTCGTGCTCAAAAACAGCCTCCCAGCAGAAGGAAGCGTTCTTATAAAATCCCCATCGGGAAGAGAATTCGTGATGAAACTATCCCGTGGTGCTACATCCCTATTCTTTGATGAACCAGGAACTTGGGTTGTATCATATATGGGAACCGAGAGAACTATAAACATAGGCGCAGAAAGTAGCACAAAAAACCCCACCAGCATCCCGACAATAAATCCAAAGAAAATTGACAGCATGTTAGAATTTTTGGGGGAAGTCCTCCCATTCTTTCTTGTACTAACCTTTCTCCCCATTCTATTTGTTCTCTTTTTGCTCGTATCCCGATATGTCTTTGCACCCAATCTTCATGCTCGCATAGAGCCAGAAGGAATAAAAATAAGAGGAAAAGGCGAACTCTACGATGTTAACATAAGCCTTCTCTTTCCAAGCAATGCCAAAATAAATGCGGAAAATGCGAGCATCTCCGATACGATTTTCGGAAAAATGGTGAAATGGAGAGTCCCCGTTTTAAAGGGTTCCGAAAGTTCTCTCTTCCGCTTCAGCTCTGACGAGAAGCCCATAAGAGTGAATATAACTGGGAAGATGCGCTCTGGAAAGGAGGTCAATGTGGAGATGACGTAGCTAAGCGGTAAGCATTCCTTTAACAAAATCACATAAATCAACTATCTCTTCCAGAGAAAGTTTGAACACTTTCCTTTCGTCTTTTATCTCCTTAAAACGCTCCCTTTCTATTCCGAGGAAAGAATGCGAATTAGAAAGCGCTGCACGTACGCTTTTTTTCTTGTGCTGAAAAAGCGCGTTTATTATCCTCCCATCAACCTCATCCACGTAGCCTCTCTTCCTAAGCCTTACTATCGCCGAATCAACCTTCGGCATAGGCCTAAAAGCCATCCTAGGTACATATTCAAGCACTTCTATTTCAAACTGCAACTGTGCCATTACGCTCAGCCGTGAGTATTCTGGAGTACCCGGCATAGCAACCATCCTATCAACGAACTCTCTCTGCATGCATAGAACAGCATGCGAGAATTCCGCTTCAGGAAGCCTGAAAACAAGCGGAGAGGAAATTGAGTATGGAACGTTTGATATGATTACATCTACAGAAGGAATGTCCATCTTCAGTATGTCGGCGCAAACAACCTCAACATTCCCATAACGAGAAAGCTCTGCAAAAAGAATAGGCAGTAATTGTCTGTCCTTCTCCACCGCTATAACTTTCTCAGCCTTCTCGGCAATAACTTTTGTAAGGTTACCAGTTCCAGCGCCAACCTCAAGCACTTCTTTGCCCTCCACACCTGCATACTCTACTTCCCTTTGCAGAACCCTCCCATCAACCATGAAGTGCTGACCAAGCCTTTTTCTCCTGCTCATAAATCACCCTTCCTTTCTCTTGTAAGGAGGTCTTGTGAGAATATAGTAACGCGATTCGCCTCTTAGCTCTGTTAGTATCCTATCACGAACAAGCTTTGTAGGGTCTGGTAAAAGCGCAACCCTCTCTTTTATATCAGCAAAACTCGTGAAAGGCCTTTTTTCTCTTTCCCTAAGTATGTCCCCCATGTGTTTTTTGCCGATTCCTGGTAAAAGCTCAAGCTGGTGCAACCTTATCGTGACTGCGCCGCATTTGTTGAAAAAATTCACGAAATCTGCTTCCCGCTCCTTGACTATTCTCTCAACAGCATTATCCAATTCTGCTTTTCCAGCACCCGTTAGCTCATAATAACTTATCCTTCCCTTTATATGGTCTATTTTGTTCCTCTCTCCCCTTCCCACATAGACTTTCTCCCCTACTGCTACCTCTACACCACGCCTGACAACAGCCTCAAGAATAGTGAAATGGTTATAGCCTAAAATCTGGACTAATGGCTCTGGGCTTGTGGAAGTTGATTTCCCTCGCGGCAAATAGTCTAACACTATGCCCCATTCCTCCATCTCTCCCATCGCCACTACCCCACATATTTCCCCACAATTCTAAGCACTTCCTCTATTTCAGATTGACTTAGAACATACCTCTCTTTTGCGAATATGGCATTAACCTGCTCAGCATTCCTCGGCAAGACATCAACTATCTTCACTGCCGCATCATCACTCATACGCTCAAGCGCTTTTAGTTCGTTAAACAACTGCTCCCTTTTCTCCTTTTCAAGTTTTGTGAATTTTTTTGCATATTCCAGAGTCGTTTGTTGCTCAAACCCAAGCTCTCCTTCCTTTTCCCTCTCGCCCAATATCTCAGCAACGGTTCCAAGCGAAACAGGTTTTATCTTTATCATCTCCTTGCCTATCATTTTGCCCACCTTTCAAGATGCATTGGGGAAACAACGAGTTTTTTTTCCTTTCCACAATCACGCACACTTACAATATATGCTCTACCGCTCTTCCCAACAATCCTGCCCGTTCTCCCTCTATACCGTGGATGCGGAGACCCAGAATAGCCCGCCTTTATATCTATATGCACAACCTCCCCTATTTCAAACTTCTTACCAACATAACTTGAAGAGAGTCTTACGCTCTTGAGCAACTTGCTTCTCTTTGACATCTTGCCTCTGCTTCTCCTTACCATGAAACCACCATAAAAGAAAGCTATATACTTTTAGAGTATTCCTTTATATAGGTTCCGTATCATAAGCCATATATATAAATCATCTCTCTGGGGTGGTATCGGATGGCCAAGGTCCGCAAGCGCATAAAGCCGGTTTTTAAGATTGAGAATATAGTTGCTTCTGCTAATTTTGGCGTTGAGCTTGACCTGTATGCTATAGCTATGAAAGTGAAAGATGTTGAATACGAGCCCGAGCAGTTCCCAGGCGCCATTTTGAAACTAAGAGAACCACGTGCATCCCTTTTGCTATTCAAAAACGGAAAAATAATATGCACTGGTTCTAAGAGCGAAGCCGAAGTAAAAAGAGCTCTGGAGAAGGCGATAGAACTACTTGAGCCCCACTGCAAGTAGCAAAGCGCCAAAAATATAAATTTTTTTCATCCCAAATATTAAAACGGTCAGCGGCCATAGGGGCGGGGAAACACCCGATCTCTTCCCGAACTCGGAAGTAAAGCCCGCCTACGATGTTGCCTGTACTGCCGTCTGGCGGGAAGGCGCATTGCTGCTGGCCGTTAATTTCTACTATAACTCTGCAACTGCTTCTATCTCAACAACCGCGCCTTTTGGAAGCGAAGCCACACCCACTGTTGCGCGTGCGGGCTTATTCCTAAAATGCCTCTCATAAACAGTATTCATCTTTGCAAAATCAGACATATTCGTAAGGTACACTGTTGTTTTGACTACCTTGTCCAACGAAGAACCAGCGGCTTTAAGAATGGTGCTTATATTGCTTATCGCATTTTCAGTCTGCTCCTCAATGCCATCCCCTAATTCGCCGTTAGCGTCAACCCCTATCTGCCCAGAAACGAAGACGAGGTCATGTGAAATCACCGCATGGGAGTATGGTCCGATAGCTTTCGGCGCACCTTCTGATGAAACATTTTTCATAAAACCACCGAAGGCACTTCACATCAAAAATTAATAATATGCCTCTGTTATTACATGCATGCTCGCAGAGATTTCCGTTCTTGTCTTCGCCATAATAATCATAGTTTTAACCGCAGAAATATCAATAAGGTCTAGCCTAAGCATTGCGGCGAGATATGGGTTAAGCGACTCCTTCATAGGTCTAACAGTGCTCTCAGTCGGCACATCCCTCCCCGAGATATTCACCGCTTTCACAGGCGCCATAAAAATAATACAAGGCGGGAGCAAAGAGATATCCTACGCAATCATAGGCACTAACGTGGGATCAGACATCTTCCAGCAGACGTTTGTCCTCGGCTTAGTTGCATTTCTCTTCCCTATAAAATTTAGAGAAAAAACCGACACGCAAGAGATAAAATTGCTTATCGGTGCAACCGCACTTCTCCTCATTCTATGCTTAGACGGCATTCTATCAAAGGTTGAGGGGCTTGCGTTAATGCTCCTCTACCTCCTCCTGATTTGCAGTATGGCGAAAAACGAAAATAGAAAAACCAAGCAAAAAACCAAAGGATTGGCCGAAACGCTCCGGGATTCCTCAATCCTTCTCTCTGCACTAATCATTATGGGCATCGCCGCAGACAATGCTCTTAATGCTATCCAGTACCTTGTGGTTTCACTGGGGATAAGCGCAACATTCCTTGGCGCCATCACGCTCGGTATCGCCTCAGCTCTCCCAGAGCTGACAACAGCGATAACAGCGGCAATAAGAGGAAGAAGACACATATCCGAGGGCACGCTGATAGGAAGCAACATAACAAACCCCATGTTTGGTTTAGGCTTGGGCGCAGCGATTTCTTCTCTTCACGTTCCACATTCCGCAATAATTTTTGATATGCCATACAAGCTTCTCTGCGCCTTTCTGCTATACTCCATAATTAAAAGGAAAGGCGATATCTCGCGCGTCTCTGCCCTTATCCTCATATTCCTATATGTTACATACCTTTCTCTAAGAAGCGTTTTCCTCCTTCATGCATAGCGAGAAGCCTTTTTATTTCATCTGCATAAACCTATTGGTGGTTCTGTGGAAAGCGCGATTTCAGGTTTCTATAAGAAAACTGTTGATGAGCGGTTGGTGATTCTGAGAGAACAAGGCCTGATAAGCGATGAGGACATAGCTGTTTTAAAGAGGGAAGGGCCGCTACCTCTATCCGTTGCCTCAAGAATGATTGAAAACGTGATAGGCACAGTCTCTCTTCCGCTTGGCGTTGCAACGTATTTTAGGATAAACGGTAGAGACTGCTTGATTCCGATGGCTATAGAAGAGCCCTCAGTAGTCGCAGCCGCCTCGTTTGCGGCGAAACTCGCAAGGGAAAGCGGAGGTTTTACAGCGAGCGCAACAGAGCCCGTAATGATAGGGCAGGTTCAGCTGGTTGGCGTTGAGAGCACAGAATCCGCGAAAAAAGCGATACTTGAAAAAAAGAATGAGATCCTTGAGCTCGCGAATTCAAAGGATGCTACTCTCGTAAAGCTCGGCGGAGGGGCAAGAGACATAGAGGTAAGAGGCATAGGCGGCAAAAGCAAAATCCTTGCCGTCCATCTCCTCGTAGATGTACGCGATGCCATGGGTGCAAATGCCGTCAATACGATGAGCGAGGCGATAGCGCCCCTATTAGAGCAGCTGAGCGGTGGGAAGGCCCGCCTCCGCATCATTTCAAACCTTGCAGTATACAGAAAAGCACATGCAAGGGCCGTCTGGAAAAAAGAGGTTCTTGAAGAAAGCGTTGGCGGGAAAATGAGCGGAGAGGAGGTTGTGGAGGCAATCCTGCAGGCATACGAGTTCGCTGTGAAAGATCCTTTCAGGTGTGCGACGCACAACAAGGGCATAATGAACGGGATAGATGCTCTCGCAGTTGCGACTGGAAATGACTGGCGTGCCATTGAGGCTGGCGTGCACTCATACGCATGCTTCAAGAGAAAATATTCCCCCCTGACCCGATATAAGAAAAACAGAAAAGGAGATCTGGAAGGAGAGATAGAACTCCCGCTTGCGTTTGGGATTGTTGGAGGGGCAACGAGAACAAGCCCAACCGCACAGATATCGCTAAAAATTCTTGGTGTGAAGAGCGCACAGGAGCTCGCGCAAGTCGCAGCAGCACTCGGGCTTGCACAGAACTTTGCAGCTCTCCGTGCGCTTGCAACAGAGGGAATACAGCGTGGGCATATGGAGCTGCACGCAAGAAACATAGCGATAACTGCTGGAGCTTCTGGGAGCGAGGCTGACATCGTGGCAAAAAAGATGATTGAGGAGAAAAACATAAGCGTTACGAGAGCAAAGGAGATACTTTCATCACTGCATGGTTAGGTGGTCTATTGAAAAAAGCAGATTTCTATGCGTTGTTGCTAATCATCGTTCTGAGCGTTTCTGCACTCTCCTGGGGTTTTGGTAAGGACATCTCTTTGGATTCTTTTTCCCATCTGAAAAATGTGCGGGATAGCAAGCTACCCTCCGATTTCATTCTTAATAGCCTCTCATCTTGGTTAGGCTCGGATTTGGTTCTGGCTACAAAGCTTTTTGTGCTCGCATGCGCCCTCATCTCTATCTGCTCCTTCTTCTTCGCAGTTCGCAAATTTTGCAACCCAACCATATCGGTGCTTTCAGCAGTTCTCCTTCTTTTTACGCCAGACTTCATAAGCGCATTTCTTGTTGGAAAGTATTCGCCGCATGTTTTTGAATTTACCCTTGCGATGCTCGGCATTTCTATCCTCACAGTTTTTGAAAAATCCCAATATCCAATCTCTGCGATAGGGGGGATTGCTCTTGGGCTTGCATGTGCAAGAGACATGCAAGCGGCTCTCTTCTTCTTCATCGTCTTTCTAATGAAAATAGTTCTTGACTACAGAAATGATAAGTTAGCCTTTCAGAATTCTGTTGCTTTCTTTTCTGCCTTCCTCATAGTTTTCCTCATATCTGCCTACCCAAACTTTGCTCTTGCTCAATCCGAACCGAAGATTCCGTACACGCTCATACCCGCATCCTTTGCCTGTGTGCTCTTTATGATTATGAGAAGAAAATGGGATTTTTATCCCCTGTTTGCACTCCTCTTCCTACCCGCTTTCATACCCAACCTAATACACTCAAACCCGCTGCTCCTTCTATTTCCTCTATCATTTGCATCGGCATGTGGGCTATCTGAACTAACCAGCGGCGGTGCCGATGCGCATAAAATTTCTTTATTTACTCTATCCTTTTTTCTTCCGCTTGCAATCATTTTCCCATGGAGCGTCAGTATTACAGGTGCTCTTCTACTATCTCTTATAACAGCTTTTGCAGCTCTATTCATAAAAAAGACCCTCCCAGACCTCACATTTTTTTACTACACACCACAGCTTTTCGTCGCAATACTCTTTGTCTCAACAATAGGTCTTGGCGCTTTGCACAGGACATATTCTCGGCTTGATGGCGATTGGCTCAATGCGCTTGCATGGATTGTTGCGAACACAGAAAAAAACGCAACAATCGCAACTCCAACTATGAGCGATGCAGTGGAATTCAAAACGGGCAGAACAGCTCTTGACAATAACACAGTAATTCTCGCTTTACTTTCAAAAAACAAAAATGCGCTCTCAGAAATGAATGCAAGCTACCTGCTCATTGACAAGCGCTTCCTTCTGGATTTGCATGCAATCGGTTCAAACATATCCAGAAACAAAGACGCTATAGGAGCAGATGCTTTTGTTTTCTACGGGCCTGCAAAAAGCAGGGAGACAATATATGCGGTTTTCATATCAAAGAGTGGAGCCACCCTATGGGTTCCATTGAATAAAAACTTTGAGTTTGAGCATGGGGCAGACGCTTTTATCGGCTCGCCACCAAACATGATGCGCATCCCCCAGGAGATGCTAATAAGAACAAAATGCTCTGAATCAGACTTTTTCAACTATAGTGCGGATATCCTTCTATATCCGGACGAAGACTACGATAGGAACATCATCAGCCTTTTTCTTGGCAAACACGAGAATTTTGGCGAGAAGGTTTATGATAGAGGTTTTATAACCATATACAGGCTAAAATGAAAACAATGCACGTTCATCGGGTGCGTCCATGAACTTTGATTTTGGAACGGCGCTTATACTCGTGTTCATCGTATCATTCGTCTCTACATTTTTTGTTGCGCCTCTTTTCATAAAGAAAATGACAAGAAAGCGAGTTGTTTCAACAGACGTCCATAAGCCAGAAAAGCCGCTCATACCGAAAATTGGGGGCCTAATAATACTCTTCGGGTTCCTGATGGGCGCCCTGCTTTCTCTCCAACTTCATTCAAGGTGGGTAAACGTGCCTTTCATTCTTGCCGCAATATCCTCTATCACCATAATAGCGATAATAGGCTTTGTGGATGATGTTCTTGATGTAAGCGACATTTACCGCGTGCTAACGCCGCTCATGGCCGCCCTGCCGCTTATAGTCGTAAAAGCGGGGACGAGCACGATGAACATACCATTTTTTGGGAATGTGAATTTTGACCTTGGTGCTCGTTTCATCCCAGGCATAGGCTATGTTGATATAAACCTTTACATACTCCTGCTGATTCCTATCGGAGTCGTGGCATGCTCAAACCTAATAAACCTGCTTGCAGGCTTCAACGGGCTTGAGGCGGGCACTGGCGCAATCGCATGCCTCTCAATACTAACCGCAACAGTTATACTGCATGCAAGGGGCATAGACAACACTGAGTCCTCCTTCATAATGGCTTCAATGTTTGCTGCATGCCTTGCATTTCTCATCTTCAACTGGTACCCCGCAAAGGTATTCCCTGGAAACACGGCAACATACGCTATAGGCGCTTCAATAGTCTGCGCGGTCGTCCTAGGCAACATAGAGAAGATAGGCGTTATAGCGCTTGCACCTCAGATAGCAGAATTTTTACTGAAAGCACGCTCTCGCTTCAGGGCTGAGAACTTCGGTAAGAACATAAACGGGCGGCTACATTACGATGGCGAGATATACTCGCTAACGCATCTCATCATGCGCTACCTAAGGCCTACCGAACAACAGCTTGTGCTTATACTGATGTTATTACAACTGGTATGCGGTGCCATCGCAGTATCAACACTATTCTGGTGATTCTCTGCTTAAGCCCGGAATTGCCATCCAAGTACGCTGCGCTGATGACTTCGTGCAATACTGCAGAATGGCGAACTCCCTTGGAGTTTTTGATGTTGAGTTTGCACCGATGCCATGGCCCTTCATAGTTTCTATTGATGATAAAGAAAAAGGCATGATAACCGACGCTCTGCATAAAAACAAAATAAAGCCAGCACTCCACATATGGCTTATGGACGTGAACTATGCGACAGACAACCCAATAATACGAGAGGCCTCAGAGAACATCATAATGAGGTGTATAGAGTTTGCAGCAGATATCGGCGCTCGGCACATAGTGCTCCATCCCCCTTTTTTCTATGACGCTAGAAGACTGCGCAGTGTTGATGAGATAGCGAATCTTTTTTCAAAATTCGCAAGCGAATCAAGGAAAAAAGGGGTTCTGTTCTGCACTGAAAACATGCCGCCAATAAAACACAGGGCAATTCCGCGCGATATTACCGAGTTAGCGCATATTCTCAAAAAAGCCGACCAAAACCTTGGCCTTCTTCTTGATGTCGGCCATGCAAACCTTGAGGGCATGGTCAACGGATACGACGGAATACCCGAATATATACTGAAATTTAAAGAAAAAATATTCGCAATGCACTTGCACGACAATAACGGTAAAATAGAAAATGGGATAGGGATTGACGAACACCTGCAAATCGGCATGGGAAGAATTGACTGGAAAGCTTTTTCTGACTTGACAAAAGGAATAAACGCCGTTGCTTATCTTGAGACGCGCCCGCCTTCTTCGGATGTTTTTGGAGCTAGCATAAAAAAATTGCGCGAATACGGTTTGTTCATATGAAACCAAAACTCGCCTTAGTTCATCCATACCTATATACGAAGGGAGGCGCAGAACGCGTAGTCCTAAAAATAGCGCAACACTTCAATGCGAAGATATACTGCTCAATATATGATAAAGAAAACACATTTCCGGAGTTCTCGGAGCTTGATGTTGAGGTTATCAAAAAGGGATTCATGGGCTACCTCCCCTCTTTCATACCAAAGAGGGCAAGGGATGCGGCGATATCGGGATACCAGTTCTACACTCTGAAAATAAAAGACTACGATGTAGTCAATGCGCATGGAACGCCTTCTGAATGGGTGAGGAACAGAAACGCACCAGTTGTTTGGTACTGCCACACACCGAATAGGGAGGCATTTGACCTTTACGAGTGGAGGATGCGCAGGCGCAACCTCTACGAAAAGCTCGTTTTCTGGTCCTTCATCCAAGCATATAAGTTTTTTGAATTCAAAACAGTCCCGAAAATTGAGCATGTGTTTGCAAATAGTGAGAACACAAAGAACAGACTAAAGAAATACCTCGGCGTTGATGCGCAAGTTCTAAACCCTTGCGTAGATTACGATAGATTCCGCTGTGATGCTTATGACAAATTTTTCCTCTACCCCTCCCGCATAACCCCCGAGAAGAGGTTTGAATTCGCCATTGAGGCATTCAAAAAATTCTCGGAGAGGAACAAGGGCTGGAAACTCGTGATAGCGGGCGCCCTTCTCCGCCAAAGAAAAGAGCATGTTGCTTACTATGAGCAGATACGCTCAATGCTCGGGGACATGGGGGAGATAATGCTTGATGTGGACAGCAAGACGCTCACAGACCTTTATGCGAGATGCACCGCAGTCCTCTACACGCCCGTTGATGAAGACTTTGGGATAGTGCCGCTTGAGGCGATGGCATCATGCAAGCCATGCATAGCCATAAATGAAGGGGGTCCAAAAGAGGTTATACCGAAGGAGGCAGGCTTTCTCATATCCTCCCCAGCCGAGATGGCAGAAAAGATGGGCTATATCGCAAACAACATAGTAGACGCGGAGAAGATGGGTAAAGCTGGGAGAGCGCATGTTGAGAAAAACTTCTCATGGAAAGCATTCCTAAATAAGTTTGAAAGGGTTGTCAGGCAGTTGGCAAGAAAACCACACTAGTGTTTCTCCCTATTTGCCGCAAGCGTGAGGCTAACCATACTTATTATCTGGTTCGCGTGCTCATAGTCGTGTATCCTACCGATATCCATCCAGTATTCATCAAAGACATAACCATATATCCCTTTTTTATCTCTCAAAAGTTTAGGAAAGACGTCTCTCGCAAAATCAAGACCGACTTCTATATACCCGAATATTTCTGGCTCAAAAACATATATGCCAGCGTTTATGAGGTTCTGAATTATGGGTTTTTCCTCAAACTCAACTATTCTTGAATTGGCGTCAATCTTCGCTATGCCGTATTCAAGCGGAAGGCCCTGCCTCTTCAATCCTATCGTCGCTATCCCTCCATGCTTTTTATGAAAATTCACCATCTTCCTGAAGTTTATGTTAGTTAGATGATCGCCCATGAGAACAAGGAATGTTTCTTTCACGTCTTTTTCTGCAGCCTTTATTGAGCCAGCAGTGTTCATCTCCTTCTCTTCTTCAAGATACCGTATCTTTACCCCGAACTTCCCCCCATCGCCGAAATACTCCTTTATCTGCTCTTTCAAGTATCCAACAGTGAGCGTTATATCCGTTATACCCTGCTTGTGCAGGTTGTTTATAACAAACTCCAGAATTGGCTTATCACCAAGAGGTAGCATTGATTTAGGTATGCTATATGTATATGGCCTCAATCTCGTTCCTTTTCCACCACACAGCACGAAAGCCTTCATAACTTCACCCCTTTTCTGACGAGCTTGCTTACATTCTTAACCTCGTTCTCCCACCTCTCTAATTTCCCCTCAAATTTTTCAATTATATCAATTATTCTCTCCGATGCACGTCCATCCCCATAAGGGTTCTCTGCGCTTTTCATCTTTTTCCTTAACCTTTCATCTTCTATAACTCTCCTCGTCCATTCCATTATGTTCTCCTTCTTGCATCCTACACATATGTTAGCGCCAACCTCAACGCTCTCGGGCCTGTCCGTGACGTATCTCAGCGTAAGGCAGGGTATATGCAAGCATGTGCATTCCTCCTGCATACCGCCAGAGTCTGTGAGGCAAAGATCACTTTCAAGGAGGATTCTGAGCGAATCCGTGTACTTCGGAAGGCAGGGGCTCCATATTATGTGCTCTGCTTTTTCAAGCCTTTCAGCATAACCATAGCGCTCTGCTGCCTGTTGCGTGCTTGGGAGCACCGAGCAAAAGAATTGGACGTCCTCCATCTCCAGAATGGAATCAAATATCCCCTGCATCCTCTCCCTGCTTATAAGGTTTTCCTTTCTATGGCATGACCAAAAAACAAGAGGCTTCCTGAACTCAAACTTCTCTAAAATTCTGCTTTTCCTGCGCGCGAGTTCTGAATGCTGGAGAGCGGCATCAACAACAGTGTTGCCCGTTACGAATATTCTGTCCGCAGGGTAGCCCTCATTAAGAAGGTTCCTCCTGTTTTTTTCGGTTGGGGCGAAATAAAGTGCAGAGCAGGCATCAGAAGCCCGCGTGTTTATTTGCTCTGGAAATGGCTCCCAAGAATTCGTTCTCAACCCAGCCTCAACATGCCCTACGGGTATAAGGTTAAGGGCAGCCGCCATTGAGAAGAAGTTGCATGTGAATGTATCTCCATGGGTTAACACGATGTCTGGTCTCTCCCCCCTAAATATCTTCTCCCCTTCAGACAGTATTTTAGCTCCTATTTCGCAACTGCTACCCCTTGCCCCAATGTCATAATTTGGCCTTGGTATCTCCAAGTCATCAAAAACCTCCTCATATAGGTTGGGCGAGTAGTGCTGCCCGCTCCACGCAATAAGTGTTTCGTGCCCTCTTCGCAGAGTTTCTCTTATAAGAGGTGCCATTTTTATCGCACATGCCCTTGTCCCAAATGCATGCATTATCTTCATCGCTTACCCTCTCTCATTACATCTTCTACGTCCTTCCACTCTCCATGGAATATGTAGCCTGCAATAAGCCCTTTTTTGGCGAGAAAAGGAAAAACGTCTGTTTCAAGCATCCCTCTGTCAGGGGTGTAATTGAATATCTCGGGTTCAAAAACATAAACCCCTGCATTGACTATCCCACTCGGTTCTGTTCCCTTCTCAGGCTTCTCAACGAACTTTGTTATCCAGTTCCCTTCAAGAGCAACAGTTCCATACCTATGCACATCTTTACTCTCATGAAGAGCCACCGTCGCCAAAGCGCCAACATCCTTGTGGAACTCAACCATTTTTTTAAGGTCAAAATCGCAAATTACATCGCTGTTAAGCGCTACAAACGTCTTTCCAAACCGCCCTCTCGCAAGTTTCAGAGAACCCGCCGTCCCGACGGGCTCATCCTCTCTGATATATTCTATGGAAACCCCAAACCCTGCACCGTTCCCAAAGTAGCTCTCTATCTCCTCACGCAAATATCCGACCGATACCGTTATCTTCTTTATCCCATTTTTGCCTAACCACTCAATAACCCCCTGCATAACAGGTCTACCATATAACTCAAGCATAGGTTTAGGAAGCCTGTATGCGGCGTGTTTTCCCTCGCCACCAGCAAAAAGTAGCGCCTCATCAACAGACTCCTCGCCGAGCCCCTTCCTTATAAGCATCTCCAACGCATGAGACCTGCTTTTTACATCCAAGCCGTCAACCATCCTATCTATCCTTTTCAGCAGACCAGCGTCTATGCTGATGGCAATTTTTTCTTTCCTTCCTTTTTTCACGAAAAGCACCCGCGGTATGATAAGTTCATACCTCCTCATATTTTCGCATCTTACTGATTTAAATAGATTGTGCATAAACTACCAAAGGTTTATATTCTTTTTTTGCGTATATCTCATCACAACAGTCTAAAATAACACAACCAACTATTTACTATATTATGCAAAAACGAGGTGATTTAGATGGAATTAGAAAATACTGGTACATCAGAAATACCTGAACCAGTATCGGTAAAGTTAGATAGGTTGCAGTCAGGAGTTAGTTTTGTGGAGCAGCGGGA
Organism: Candidatus Micrarchaeia archaeon; assembly: GCA_038874215.1. Taxonomy (GTDB): domain Archaea; phylum Micrarchaeota; class Micrarchaeia; order Burarchaeales; family JAVZCV01; genus JAVZCV01. The sequence goes on from JAVZCV010000002.1 coordinate 111,092, forward strand.
TATCGCCAAAGAATTATTGGAAAAAGCAGGTCCATCAGACGTCCCCAAAATAATCCGTGTATTGACATCCGGTAACGTTAAAGATCTACGCACCCGAGATTCGCTTGTGGTAGCAATAACAGAAAATGCAACTTCTGATCACGTACCCGCCCTGTTAAACATGTTGAAGATGGGTGTTGCTGAACCCGAGCAGTGCCCATTTGCTGACACGATACTTAGAGAGTCAAATCCATCGCACACCGCCGAAATAATCCGTGTATTAAAATCCGGTAAAGTTACAAACATATGGGCCCAATATTCGCTTGCAATGGCGATACAAAACTACTCAACTCCTACGCACAATTCTCTCCTAGAAAGTTCTTATCCCACATTGCAAAGTATTCTTCATACCTATGCCTTAGAGCTTATACGCCAGGCCTTACAGCGCATAGGGGGTAGGTCTGGTTTCAGCATCCCAAAACCACCAAACAACAGACAGAACAATCGTGGTCGGAACGGAGGTCTGCAACCCAACAAGCACTAACAAATCAAGCAAAATAGTAGAAATTGACGCCCCACGCTTGGTAGGAGAGATGGAAACCTAACCACAGACCTCCTCCCTTACTATTTTTTCATATTCCCTGCATATTTTTTCTGCCTTTCCAGCGGTTCTCGCCTCTGCAAAAACCCGTATGTAGTTCTCTGTTCCAGAAGGTCTTATTATCACCCACTCTTCACCAAAGTTTATCCGGACTCCATCAATAGTTATAACATTCTCCCCCTGGAATCTCTCCGCTAATGCCTTCATTACATGCTCTTTCTGTGCGTGGCTGCACTCCACCTTCGTCTTAAAGTTGTAATACTTCGGTAGTCCTTCAACGAGCTCTGAGAGGGGTTTGTCGCAGGCCATTTCAGCAATTTTCGCCGCAGTCATGAGCCCGTCTTTACCCAAGGATATCTCTGGCCATATCACGCCTCCTACTTCCTCACCCCCGATTACTGCGCCGATCTCAAGCATTTTCTCAGCCAAGTATGGTGCGCCAACGCGCGTATAAACGAGCTCACAGCCAAATTCCTCACATACCGACTTCACAACGTTGCTTGTTGCTACTGTGGTTACTACCTTTCCCCTATCCTTCCCAAGCTTATGCCCCACGCAAAGCGCAAAAACCTTGTCGCCTATTACATACCTCCCCTTCTCATCAACAAAAACTACCCTATCCCCATCTCCATCCCATGCAACCCCAAAGTCAAATTCAGATGAGCGAACAAATTCCACAAGGTCCTTTATGTTTGCTTCTGTCGGTTCGGAATTTCTTCCCGGGAAAAAGCCGTCTGGCTGGCAATTCAATGTTACTATCTCCATACCAAGCCGTCGCATAAGCATCGGTGCGATGAGCGAAGTCGTACCATTCCCGCAGTCAAGAGCAATCCTGAGCTTTTTACTGCGTATCTTATCCGCATCCACATTCTTTTCTATCGCCTCTGCATGATCTTGCATCGCACTCCCGTATCTTTCAACATTCCTAATCTCATTCCACTTTGCTCTTCGCAACCCACGCCTTAAAATCTTCTCAATCTCAGCACCCCTCTCGCGCGATATATCTACCCCATTCCTGTCAACAAACTTGAGCGCATTCCATTCAGGAGGGTTGTGCGATGCCGTTACGATTATACCCCCATCTGCCCGCATTCTGAGAACAAGGAATTCAATAGTAGGGGAAGGAACAACACCAACATCAACAACATCGCATCCCGCGCTGAGCAGGCCACTCACCACCGCATTCTTCAGCATCTCGCTACTCGTTCTCGTGTCCATGCCCACGATTATCCTCCCGTGCGCGAATTCCCCAAATGCGCAAGAAATAGATGCTGCGAACTCAGGCGTCAGCTCATCAAGCTTCCCTCTTATGCCATTAGTACCGAAAGTAAGCACGCAACCACCGCTTACAAATAAATAGCTTTTTATTTAATAGCTTTCGGAGAGTTTATGGGCTTCTGGAGCGAAAAACGCGTTCTTATAACAGGGATATCTGGCTTTGTTGGTTCGCATCTTGCTGAAAAGCTAATTTCAGAGGGCTCAGATGTTTTCGGGCTTGTTAGAAGGCATGCGGTGCCTTTCTATCCGAATATAGAGCATCTGCGGAATAAAATAGAGATTGTTGAAGGAGACCTGTTGGATACACCATCAATAATAGATGCGCTAAAGAAGAGCGAAGCAGAAGTTGTTTTCCACCTTGCAGCGCAGTCTTTTGTTCCGCTTAGTTTCAGTGCGCCTTTCGCTACATACGAAGCGAACATAATGGGCACTGCGAACCTGCTTGAGGCGATACGAAAAGCAGGTGATGTTGAGAAAATGCACTTTGCAGGCTCAAGTGAGGAATACGGGCTGGTGCATGAAAAAGAAGTTCCGATAAAAGAGACGAATCCCTTAAGGCCACTTTCCCCATACGCCGCATCAAAAGTCGCCGGGGATTTCATGTGCTATACGCACTTCAAATGTTATTCGCTTCCCATCGTGAGAACGCGCGCTTTCAACCACACAGGTCCAAGAAGAGGCCTAAACTTCGTAACAAGTGTGATAACCCGTCAGGTTGCAAGTGCGATAAAATTTGGGGAAAAGACGATGCACCTAGGGAATCCTGAGCCCATAAGGGATTTCAGCGATGTTAGGGACATAATACGTGGCTATATGCTTGCTGTTGAGAAAGGGGAATGCGGTGAAGTGTATAATTTAGGAAGCGGGAAGGGAAGAACGATACGAGAGGTTGCAGATATGGCAATGAAGGCAGGCAACGTTAAGATGAAGATCGTTACAGATAAATCACGCTACAGGCCCGCAGAGGTTATGCGTCTTATCTGCGACGCGTCAAAAGCGAGAAAAAAATTGGGCTGGAAGCCAGAAATACCTTTTGAGAAAACCCTGAAAGACATGATAGACTATTACCTTGCGAATGAGCAGATGTTGAGAAGCGATGCACACTGACTATGCCCTGTGCAAGTTCGTAAAAATATATGACTGCTAAGAAATTTGAATAAAACAGTTCGCAAATTTTTCTAATATAAATAATTTTCGCAAAAGCTTTATATATAGCAAGCTCCCTATATTATATGGGGCAGAACCTTGTTTTTTTTAAATAGGTTGGTTCACCCGTACGTGGGAGGTGAATATATGGTTACGGAATCGGGCAGAGGAGATGATACTGATTCTAAAAGAAGAAGACTTGAGGAGCTTAGAGCTCTCGGTTTTAGGAGAACGGCTGAGGAGCAGATCGAGTATAACCTCCTTAGAAGAAGACTAGGAGGTGATGGTGGCGTTGTTCAGCCGCCTAACGTTTCGCAACAATCCACACCAACGACTCCGGCAGAGAATAATAAAGAGCCCGAACAATCGCAAGCTACGTCCCCGGAGGCTCGGCGGGAGAGGCTAAGAAATCTAATGGAAATTGTAGGACCAAGAAAACCAGGCGAAAGCCTCCGAGAATACCGAGACCGACTTAGGCGTGCCGAGGCAGGACAAATAGAAGAAACAAAAGTTGAAAATAAGCCGTACGAGGATAGAGATACTCTTCTTTCTGCAATTGAAAACAACCCGAGGCAAAAAGATGAAAGCGGTCGTAAATACTATAAAAGGCTTAGGAGGAAACTACGAGAAGAACAAACACCACAACCCCAACCAACAACACCAACCCCAGAGCCAACACCCCAACCAACAACACCAACCCCAGAGCCAACACCCCAACCAACAACACCAACCCCAGAGCCAACACCCCAACCAACAACACCACAACCCCAACAACAGCAGAGCCGTCTTATGCGTGTCCTATCATGGATTTCTAACCCGCTTGGAAATGCGCTCGCATCTTTTGCATCAACCCCATTGGGCAAATTGGCTGCAAAAGTAGTGGGGGGTTATGGGAGCGCTTTTCTAGCTCATCTTATCATTCCTTACAACATTGTTAGAGGGGTTGCAGTCGGTATAATGACGGGCGTAGCAACAGCAAATCTCGTTGAACTTATCGGTCATAGAGCGAGGCAGGCATGGGAGGATCAAATACAAAACGCACAGGAGGTAGCAGCCCAAACAGGAAGAAATGCAGAAGCCATAGTAAGAAGCGCGCAGAGAAAAATCAAAGCGCTCAACGCTGTAAAAATCCTCTCAGGGATTGCGGCAGGAGTCGCAGTTGGTCTGATGAGCATGGGCGGCCTTGGAGCCATATTCGGCAACAAATCAAGCGCTGCAGCAACAGCGGCAGAACAGAAAGCAAGCGCAGCGGCTTCTGGTGCGCATGCTCCATCAACAAGGCAGCACCTTCCGGTATGGGCGTGCCCCAAGCTACCGCACCAAGCGAAATACCAAACACCTCACCTATGGAAAGCGCAACGAGCATAACCCCATCACCATATACGGCAGAGTTGGGCAGACGCTTTGATGAGATACTCAGAACGATAAACCCACAAGAAGACGCACATAAAACACTAATAGATATTCTTAGAGCAAGGGGCATGTGCGAAGAAGATATAGCTGCGATAAAGGAGCACTTCATAGGAGCTGATGTAAAACTATCTGCATATGATATGAAGCTACTTCGCGAATACGGATCAGCAGGTATATTCGGGGAGCATGTAGGCAGAGTTGCAGAAGCAGCCCAAGGCGGATTAACACCTCAAGAACATGCACAACTTGCAGGAGGGCTTATGGAGGCAAAAGGAAATGCACTTAGAGAGTTGGGTAACTGGGGGTTGTCGCAGGCACGTCGAATATTCGGAATGCTCAAAACTGAAGCTCCCCGCGCAGCAGCGAGAGGGGTTGCAAGAGCAGCCACGCAAAAATAATAATCCCTTCTCTTCTTCTTTCTTTTTTTACGCAAACCATACATTTTTTTTACCATTCTAAATAACCTTATGGAGCTGAAAGGCGGTTTAGCGCATAGAATAACAGTAGTTCTGCCTACTTACAACGAAAGGGAGACGCTCCCACTAACTGTTGAAAAACTCAGCGCTCTACTTGGAAGAAATGTGCGTTTTATCGTTGTTGACGATAACAGTCCCGATGGAACCGCAGGTGTTGCGATAAAGCTTTCTGAAAAATATCCCATAAAGCTAATTCTCAGAGAGAAGCGAGAGGGGTTAGGAGCCGCACTCATGCAGGCATACAAAGAGGTAGAAACAGACCTGATTCTCTCAATAGACACAGACATGCAGTTCTCCCTTGATAACATAAAGACGATGTTTGAGAGAATAGATGAAGGATGCGATATCGTTGTTGCATCCCGCTATGTCCGTGGCGGATCCGTACACAGAATCCCCATATTGCGCATCCTCGCAAGCAGAACAGCGAATGCGCTTGCAAGGACTATATGCCGAGTGCCTATCTCAGATTTCACGGCAAATTTCCGCTTGTTTAAGCGGGATGTTCTGGCACGTTTTTCATGCACGCGGAAGAGCAATTTCTACCTTGCGGAATTTTTAGTAAAAGCGCATAGAAGCGGTTTGAAAATATGTGAGGTGCCCGTTGAATTTCACGGAAGGGAAAAGGGAAGATCAAAGCTTAGGCTTTTCGAAGAATCGCTCCTCTTTGTTAAAGAATTAATAACGCTTAGTCTTACTGGTCTCTGATTCCCCCAATTCTTTCATATATTTTCCTGTACCCGTCCCAAAAGCGCTGGAGGTTAAACTCCTCAACAATTCTCTCCCTTGCCTTTCTACCCATTAAAATTCTCTTATCTGGTTCTTCTGCGAGTTCAAGAATTCTGTCATACATTTCCTCCTCATCAAAATCTTTTATCAGAAATCCATCTTTCCCATCACCTATCACTTCGGGCATCCCACCGATTGCGAAAGCTACAGGCGGAAGTCCGCATGACATTGCTTCAAGCAGAGACATCGGAATTAGGTTAAAAACAGACGTAAGAAGGAATATATCGCCTTGTGCTATGTGGCGCGGCAACTCCTCCCTACTCACATACATTTTAACGAAGTTTTTTCTAAGTTCACGCGGAATCCTCAAATTTTCATTGTTTGCGCCATAAAGCCTGAACTCAACATTCTTTTTCTTCCTTGCTATCCTGCGTGCAACCCTAAAAAATATATCAGCGCCGTGCATGGGTCTCCCTCCAAAATTGCTACCAAGAGTAAGAACGACAACTTTCTCGCTTGGCTTTTTCTCGCTTGGCTTGAAAGTTTCAGTGTCAACACCATGATAGACTACATCACCATATACCCCATAATCCTCCTCAACCCTTTTCTTCCAATATTTGCATATGTGGTTAACTGCATCCGCTTTTTTAAGAAGGAATCCCTTTAAGCGTGATTTTTTGAAATTCTCCTCAAGCAGGTCTTTTTTTGAATAACTCGCAGGAACATACGGCATCCAGTGGACCGTATAGAGAGTAGGGAATTTTCCAAATTGCTTTAGGGACCATACTGCCGCAAGCTCCCTGAAAGTGCCTATGTGCAGTATGTCTGTTTCTTTTCTCAATTTCCAGAGAGCCCAGAATATGCGCCACGCCGAAACAACCCTGTTAACACCCGCTTTCTCAGAAAAGTTAAC
>JAVZCV010000003.1:0-52060 GCA_038874215.1 Candidatus Micrarchaeia archaeon
AAACTCTTTTCCATGCTTGGCATAGATGCAAAAAAAATAAAGTGGGATGATGCAGACAGGGATATGTTAACCAGTGAGATGAAAATCGGTGATGTTTCACCGCTATTCAAAAAAATAGAAGACAGCAAGATAACGGCGCAGGAAAGAAAACTCGGTGGCGGTTGAATTGCTTTTTCCGCTGTTGGTTTTTGCAGCGAATTTTATCGCGTTCTTTTATGGCGTTTTCTTCTTTTACCGCGACCAGATAACCCACACTAACCCTCTCTTAACAATATTCGTTCCCGACTGCCCACTTCACGCCTTTCTTTTTGGGATTGCATTCTTAATGGTTGCACAGGGGCATAAACTAAATGAATTTTATCTCATCGCGTTTATAGGGGCATTAAAATATGGAGCATGGACCATATTTGTACTTCTTCGTTATGCTGATTACTACTTAACATATACAAGCCCTCTACTTTATTTTTTAATTTTTGTGGGGCATATTGGGCTGGCGCTTGAAACGATTCTCCTTTTGGGAAAGTTTGAGGTGAAAAGGAGTGCTCTGGTGCTATCTCTTGCCTGGTTTCTCGCAAACGATGTCTCAGATTATTTTTTTGGAACACATCCCCCCATGCCAGCCCATGCGGTTGGGGAGATAGCCGTTTTTACATTTGCACTTACACTTGCGTGTAGCTTTTTTTCCTATATATTAATTAAAAAAATCGGAAACAAATGAAGCGCTAACCGCTATGCTTTTATTCGTTGGCGGTATAACCTGTTCATGCAGGCTAAAACCAACATAAGCTACATCATCGGCATACTCGCACTTCTCATAGTCTTTATGGTGGGGGTCAATATCTATTTGGTAACCAGTTTATCTTCAGCAAGCGAAGTGGAGAATGTAGTTGAAGTTGTACCTGCCCAAAATTTGCCCCGCCCGCAAGATACGTATGTGAACATTTCTGGCGCTGGGGAAAGCAGCAAGCCCCACCGTATATACGTTAATGCAACAATATTGGAAGATAGGGGATGTGCGTGGTGCCTAAACGGAACTACAATAGCAGAATATCTTGATGAAAGTCAAGAGGAACTTGGCATAGATATAAAGGAGAAGCACATCGTGGATTATACAAGCAATGAAGGAAAACGCATTGTTGATGCATACAACATAACAGAGGTTCCGACTCTCATTCTGTCAAGCGAGGCTTGGAATTCCCAAGACTTTGTTAGCGCATGGTCGGAGTTTGGAACACAAGAAAAAGACGGCTCCTTTGTTTTGCGTTATGTTTATCCGCCTTACAGGGAGGTTGCAACGGGCAGGATAAGGGGGCTTGTTGAGATTATTGAGCTGGTGGATGAAAACTGCACTGCATGCTACAACGTCTCCGAACATAAAACAGCACTTGAATTGACGTTCGGCGCAGTCATCGTAAACGTGACAAGATATGACTATCACTCCCAGGATGGCATTGGGCTCGTTGAGAAATATGGAATAAAAGCGATTCCCACTGTTTTGATTTCGCCCGAAATGGGTGAGTATTTATATTTTGATGAATTCTGGGCTGATGTGGGAGAAAAAGCCGACGACGGCTGGTATGTTTTCAGAAATTTTGATGCACTAGTTGATGCATACGGAGAAAATTTGACGTATGTGAATATAACAGCTTCTTCAATATAGGAACCACCGATTAGTAGGTTGGTTTTGTGAATCAGAAAAGCGGCATGAGTCCTAAGAAAAAAATCCTCCTTGTGTCGCTGGCTTTTCTTTCATTTCTTCTATCATTTTTTAGAATTGCACGCTTTGGGTGCATTGACAAAGCGTTTTTGTTTGAATGCTGTGTGGATTTCTACTGCGACTATGCGAATGGCATATACAACGAAATAATAAAAGGAGGTATCGCCGCAGATTCGCTGATTGGCATAGGTCGCGTGTTCAGCACAATGTATGCCCCCTTTGCAGTAGGGCCTTTTCTTGTAGCCCTATTGAACATACTTGTAGGGGATATTGGAAAGAGTACTATACTACTAAGCGTTCTCCCTACCGTCTTATCTTTTTACCTTCTCTACACCTTTCAGAAGGGCGAGAACAGCGAAACACAATTCTTTTCGCTAGCGATTTTCGCATCCCACTATCTTGTAGTATTTGCATTCGCTAATAGGGGAAGCGAAGCCCTCACAATGTGTATTTCACTTCTTTTTTTCTTGTCTTTGAAAAAGTCGCTTGATAGACGTCTCTATTTTATTCCAACCCTATTCCTGGGTGTTGTTGGGGTTCTGACAAGGATAAATTTTGCGCCGTTTTTAGTTCTCGCACCCATGCTCCTGTTTACGCGCACAAATGGCGATCGGCGTTTATCCAACTGCATGCTCGGGGTTCTAGTAATAGTGATACCCATTATGGCATATTTCCTATTTATCCACGTTTTCTCGCTCTACCAAAATATGGCTGTGTGGAAAACATACTTATATGGAGCAGATAATGAGAAGTACAAAACGCCTTTGCATATCGTTTTATTTTTAGCAATCGGGTTTCAGCTTTTTCCTATCCTTATAGTGATCGGCATGAAGGAAACTGCAAGTGAGAGGCTTGTGTATGCCATTCCCCCTATACTTCTCATCGTTATTTTGGCTCTTTTTGGTTTGCCTTTTACTAACAGGTATATAGCACCGTTCATACCCAGCTTGGTTATCGCTTCTACGAACGGAATAAGTAGAGTTCTCAAAATGTGTGGGGGCAGGGAGTTGTTAACCGCCTTGATATCGCTAAATTATGTGGTATTCTATATAGTAACTATCTTTAACATTGCCGCATAAACCGACCCGAAATCCGCTCAAGCCTCTTCAACATGTATGCGATAGCTCTTCTCAGGTTTTTCTTGTTGTCAAATCGCACAGCCCCTGCGGCTGCTCCACTTGCTTTTAGTTTAGCGATTTCTGCCGTGAGCAAGGGTATTGCTCTTGTCACATTGTCAACTATAGTTATGCTTGCCTTTTGTGATGTGCGTGAGAGAGGGTTCAGATCAATCGCTATGACATTTTTGCCAGCTTTTCTAAGAGCCTCTGTCCTATCCCCATCTTCAACCGCTACAAGAACGGTATCTGCGAGGTATATCCCGCGCCTATCAACAAGCGCACGTGCAGAAGCAGGCGCCTTCATGCGAACTTTCTTGCCAGCACCAAGAATGCTAACGCCAAATTTCATGAAATGCCTCCTTATCGCGAGTTCGCGCTTTCTTTTTCTGTAAAAAAGGTTTACCTCAATCGGCGCATGGAGGACATGGGATAGCTTAACTATATCTTCTGCACATAAGGCTGCAACATTCCCATTAACAGAAATCACTGGTTTTGATGAGGAAACGAGCATTCTCGCCGCGGCTTTTATTGCATTTCTTGCTGGCGGTATCGTCCTCTCGCCAATCAAGTAATCAAACATCTCCCCACGCCCTTGGGCTATGAGCCCTTGCAAGGAGGTTATGCCAGCACGGACTCCTTTCTCAATCTTGTGCCTTTCAACAAGCGAACGGTATCTTGGGTGAGACTTCGGTATTTTTTCCATAATTTTAAGATTAATCGCTAGATTTATTATTTAGTCACTTTCAATATGTGCGCCAATTGGGGATATTCTTGTGATTACGGTGTTTTTTGAGAATTTCATCATCTCTTTTGCCGTTGCGCTCGCATCTTTTCTGTTTTTCTCAACTGCGAAAACAGTCTCGCCTAACATAGCCATGCTTGCATTTTCAATTGCATCCATTAGCTTGCGTACTTTGCTTTTTTCGCGTGCGAGCCCTGTTTTGATAGCAAACTGGCGAGAAAGCTGAATGAAATTATCAAGCGTTTTCTCATTTTCAAATTCCCGTATGCATTCCAAACCAACAGCTGTTATCTTCCGCTTCCATGCCATGCTTCGTATAACTTCCCATGTGGGTATGGGGGAGAAGAATGAGCATACGATATGCGTGCTATTCGGAACACGAATTTTTTCAACCGAAGTGAATTCCCCCGGTTTTTTTCTGTAAGCAAGAGAGCCACATAGTTCTGCAGCAACAGTGCCGAGGCCCGTGCCGCATTCAATCTCGGCAGCCTGTGCAATCTCCGCGCATTCCTCTTTTTTCAGTCCTAAACATAGCAACTTGTTTAGCGAAAGAGCGAGTGAAAGCGCACCAGCACCGCTCATCCCACAACCATATCCGATAGGCATGCTCGCCCTATGCTCAACAGCAAGGCCATGCTTCTTCCCAGAGATTTCAATAAAGCGCTTTATAACTGCGCGCGAAGTTTTTGCGAATGCTTTCTTCCCGTTTATGCTTATATCTACTCCCCTGCCTCTGCTTTTAACCTCTGTTCTCATCCCTTTTTCAAGGCATATCCCTGCGCCTGCCGAGCCGTTTTTGAAGATTGCAAAAAAGCCCGTTATGTGTGAGGGTGAATAAGCAGAAGCAACACGCGTGCAATCTCTTTGCATGCTATCACTGATATTTTATCCAAGCGCATTGGCAAAACATTTTACTACATACTCTAAATCCTCCTGCGTGAGATACTGGTGGCAGCCAATATAGAAGCCCATCTTGCCCAGCATTTCGGCATTCGGCAGTCTTCCCTCATACTTTTTTCTTAGGTGGGCATATGCGGGCTGTTGTGTTGGTATGCAACCAAAAAGCGGGCGGGTTTCAACCCCCAGCTCTTCAAGCTTTTTCATAAGCCTCATGCGGGAAACTTTTTTATCCTCTACTACAAGGGGGTAGGCAAGGTAGCTAACATTCTCAGAGTATAGCGGAAGCCTTAGGATGCCTTCAAACTTTGAGAGGCAGTCGTTTAGATATTTCACGTTCTCCCTCCGCCTTTCTATTATCCACTGCGCTTTCTCAAGTTGCACAAGGCCAAGCGCAGCTTGAAACTCCATAACCTTGAAGTTGTAGCCTATCACATCATGCGTAAATCTAGGGTCGCTGTCGCTCTCTTTTTTAGGTGCGCGTGGGCAGGAGCCTTTGCTTCTCGTACAAACATGGCAGTCGCACATCCTTCCGTTCGCTTTTACCTTTCTAACTAAACGTGCTATCCTGCTGTCGTTTGTAACAAGCGCGCCCATTTCACCCGCCTGTATGTTGTGTGCGATATAGAAAGAGAAATCTGCAAGAAGCGAGAGAGAGCCCGTTTTTTTACCGTTGTATACTGTTCCATGTGCTTGCGCGGAATCTTCAAAAACGATAAGTCCATATTCGCTTGCCAGCCTGTTTATCCCGTCCATATCACATGCATAACCCATTAAATGCACGGGTAGAATTAACGAATAATCCTTAGGATCGTCTATCTCCTCGAGATGTGCCCGTATGTTCTCAGGGGTTATGCCAAATGTTCTCTCGTCAACATCAACATAAACGGGTTCAAGGCCCGAGAGCACTATTGCGTTGCTCGTTGCTATATAGGTAAGTGGTGTTGTTAGTACCTTTGAGCCTTGTTTCACGCTAAAACGCCCATCGTATTTCAAAACAGTTAAACCTGCGATTATGGCAGATGTGCCCGAACTCAGAACAACGGCGTGCTCTGTTCCGACAAAGTTGGCAAAACGTTTCTCAAACTCGCAGGTTTTTGGTCCTTCGGATATCCTGCCGGAGCGAAGCACTTCCTCGACAGCTTCTTTCTCCTCAGCACCTATGCGGAAATCCCCAACGCGAACTTTTATCATACAACCACGCCATTAAAGGTAGACACACGATCTCTCTCCAATTATGAGCCTGAGGCCCTTCTTGGCAACAGAAGATTTGCATATCATTGTGTCTGCACCGATAAGGCTCTCTGTTATTCTTGTATTGCATTCCACTCTTGTATTCTTAATTATTATACTATTCTCAACCTCTGCCCCTCTTATTATACAGTTATCCCCTATTGAAGCGAATGGGCCAATGCATGCGTTCTCTATAACGCAGTTCTCACCTATTATAAGAGGGCCGTGCAGCTGTGAATTCCGAATTTTTGTTCTTCTGCCTATGTTTACGTTGCCCAAAATTTCCGTATTTTTCACGTCGCCCTCGTTTTTTTGGGTTATATCCGCCAGAACGAGCCTGTTTGCTTCAAGTATGTCCTCAGGCTTTCCCGTATCCTTCCACCATCCATTCACCTTCCTCACCACGACCTTCCTGCCGTCGTCTATTAGCTTTTGGATGGCGTCGGTTATCTCAAGCTCGTTTCTCCATGATGGCTTTATTCTTTCCACAGCGTCAAATATGCTACTTCTGAACATATAAATGCCAACGAGTGCAAGGTCGCTTTTTGGTACCTTTGGTTTTTCAACGAGCCTTACGGGTCTATCCCTCTTCATCTCAACAACACCAAACCGTTGCGGCTCTTTTACCTTTGAAACCATTATCTGTGCATCCGCACCGCTATCCTCAAATTCACGAACATACTCCCTTATCCCGCCTTTCAGTATGTTATCCCCAAGATACATTACAAATGGCTCATCGCTGATGAAATCCTTTGATATTTTAACGGCATGAGCAAGCCCTCTCGGATAGTCCTGCTCTATATATTCAACCCGCACGCCGAATTTTTTACCATTCCCAACAGCTTCCATAACATCATTTTTCGTCTGTCCGACTACGATGCCGATGCTTTTTATCCCTGCATTCCGAACATCCTCTATTGCATAGAATAAAATCGGCTTGTTCGCTACGGGTATGAGCTGTTTCGCGGTAGTGTAGGTTAAAGGCCTTAGGCGCGTACCAAAGCCACCTGATAGTATAAGGGCTTTCATCGGTTTATACCACCCTCCTGATTTTTCATTCTTATCAGCCCCTCTTCGGGCGTGTTCATTTTAAACCCCAGCTCTTTCTCAATTTTTTTTGTTAGAAGGCAGTTGTTTTTAGGCCTTTCCGCAACCCAGCCGATCCGGCCAAACGTAATGGGTTTGATAAGCCTCTTTTCAAGATTAAAGACAGAGGCTATCAGATTTGCGAATTCAAACCTAGTTATGCACCGCGAGCCCGTTGTATGATATATACCATTCGCATTCTTCTTAACAACAGTAAGAATGGCCTCTGCCGCATTATCTGCAAAAGTGGGTGTTATCCGTTGGTCCGTAAGTGCGTGCACTTCGCCGCCATTTCTCATAGTTTTTATTGCCCACGAAACGAAGTTATCGTGCTGGCCTCTCAGTGGCCATCCGTACAACACACTAACCCGCACTATCGCATAATCATCAAGTTTTGACACAATGCGCTCCCCCTCAAGCTTTGTTTTCCCATAGTAGTTTATCGGGTTTGGTTCATCTTCTTCTACATAATTGCCTTTTCTACCGTCAAAAACGTAGTCTGTTGAGACGTATATGAGCTTTGCATCAACTTTTCTGCACGCATCTGCTACGTTTTGTGTGCCAACAACGTTTATCGCATAGGCTTCTTCCTTTTCTTTTTCGCATTCATCCACGCCTATCATAGCTGCGGAATGCACAACGACCTCTGGTTCTAATTTGCTTATGAGTGTTGCTGTCTTCTCTTGTTCCCGTATATCCAACCTATGCATTTTTTCCTCAGGAAGGAAATCAGGCTTGTTGCCAAAATAGGTAGCGTGCATTTCAAAGCCATTTTCTCTTGCAAGAAGCGCAACCCTGCTTCCAAGGAGACCACTGCCGCCCACAACAAGCATCATGTTAAGATTTAAAAGCCAAAAAAATTAAATACCGACGCATGGCGATGGAAAAACCTTATTGCTTAAAGCGGATGGAAGGAGTAAGGGCGCTAATCACCGGCGGCCTGGGGTTTTTTGGAAGCAATATTGCACATAAGCTCGTTTCGCTTGGCGCAGATGTGGTTATATACGATGCATGCCTTGACCCGTACGGATGGAATTTCGCAAATATAAAGGAAATAAGAGACAAAGTGAAATTCGTAAAAGGGGATATACGAGATGAGGAGCTGATGGAGAAAAGCGTTTCTGAATGCGATATAATATTCAACTGTGCGGCACAGGTTAGCCATGTTGATTCAATGAAAGACCCGTACCTTGATTTAGACATAAACTGCCGAGGACAGATGACGCTTCTTGAGGCTTGCAGAAAGAAAAACGATGGTGTAAAAATAGTCTATGCAGGAACACGTGGTCAGATCGGAGTGATGGTTTATTCTCCTGTTGATGAAAACCACCCCTGTATGCCAACTGATGTATATGGTGCGAATAAGCATGCGGGTGAGCTCTACCATCTTCTCTATTGCCGAGTCTATGGGATTAAAGTATGCTCAATACGCGCGAACAACACATACGGCCCAAGGCACCAGATGAAACATGGAAGGTATGGCATACTTAATTGGTTCGTAAGGAAGGCGATGCTCGGAGAAACGATTGAGGTTTATGGTGATGGAATGCAGGCGCGCGAATATAACTATATAGATGATACTGTTGATGCGTTTATTCTCGCTGCACAGAGTGAAAGAGCTTGGGGAGAGGTATTCCTTCTAGGTTCGGGCAGTCCAGTTAAATTCATAGATATGGTTAAGGCAGTCGTGCGTGCTGTCGGAAAAGGCTCTTATAAAATAGTCCCGTGGCCTAAGGAAAGGAAAAGCATAGAAGTTGGGGATTTCGTTGTTTCGTATGGGAAGATAAGAAAGATGCTTGGGTGGGAGCCAACAACGAACCTTGAAGAAGGGCTTGCCAAAACTGTCGGATTTTATAAAGAAAGGCTGGCTGAATATATAAATTAAGGGGTGTAAAATGAAAATTCTCGTAACGGGCGGTGCTGGCTTCATCGGCTCGCACATAGTTGATGCGTTGGTGGAGGAAGGACATGAAGTTCGCATACTTGACAGCCTTGAGAAGCAGGTACATTTTGGTAGGAAACCTGCCTACATTAATGAAAATGCTGAATTCATGTTGGGGGATTTGCGGAAGAGTGCTGATATAAGACGAGCGCTTGAAGGGATAGAGGCAATTTTTCATGAGGCTTCTCTTGTTAGTGTTGCTCAATCAATGTATGATGTTGCAGAATACTGCAATAGTAATATAACGGCTACTGCGAGCTTAATGGAATTCTTAATTGCAAAAGAGCATGAAGTAAAGAAGCTTGTGCTCGCCGCTTCAATGTCATGCTACGGTGAAGGAGCGTATGAATGCGAGAAATGCGGACCCCAATATCCTGAAGCCCGCACTGAGAAGCAGATAAGGGAAAGGAAATGGGAGCACTTTTGTAAATGCGGCAGGATGCTTAAACCGATGCCTACGAATGAAGAGAAACCGCAAAAACCCAGCTCAATCTATGCGCTGACAAAAAAAGTTCAGGAGGAGATGGCGCTCATGCTTGGAAGGGCGTATGGTTTGCCCGTAGTCGCTCTAAGGTATTTCAACGTGTATGGACCACGACAGTCTCTATCCAATCCTTATACAGGGGTTGCGGCTATATTTTCCTCCCGCATAAAGAACGATAAACCACCCATTATATATGAGGACGGCATGCAAACGCGTGATTTCATATGTGTTGATGATGTGGTGCGGGCGAATATGCTCGCACTTAAAAGCAAGAACGCAGACTATCGTTCTTTCAATGTGGGAAGTGGCAACCCAACATCTATTTTAACAGTTGCATGTGTCCTTACGAAATTATATGGTAAGAAAATTGAGCCGTTGGTAACAAACCAGTATAGGAAAGGGGACATACGCCACGCCTACGCGGACATATCAAGAATCAGGGCTCTTGGTTTTGAGCCGAGGGTTTCTTTTGAGGAGGGCATGAAAAAACTCGTTTCGTGGGCGGAAAAGGAAAGGGCAGAGGATAAGCTTGATGATGTGATGGAGGAACTTCGCGAGAAGGGCGTTATAGAGTGATTCCTGTATTTTTCAGCCTTATTGCAAACTCCCTTGCTCTTTCCAGGTCCCTATCATCGGGCTTACCCTTGTTCATTCCACCTATGTATTTCAATGGCCCGTGTGTATTGAATCCCCTGCAGGAAAACTCGCCTATAATATTGAAGCCTTTTTCAATGAGTTTTCTTTTTAGAAGCAGGTGGTCAAGGGGCATAAGCCCAAGGCCGCTCGTTGAGAATATGAAGGCTTTTTTGTTCATGTGTGGCAGTTTATCAATAAAAGAGAAAAGGCTTCTATGATGCCTCCCGAAATAGATGCCCGAGCCGAAGCCTATAAGTTCGCAGTTGGATAATAAGCTCGCATCAACATCCTCGGGTTTTGCGAAATTGGCTCTGAGAACCTCGCCGATTGCATTTGCAATTTTCTCGGTATTTTTGTGGTGGATTGAAACGCAGAGGATAAGGGTTCTCATGCCATCCCAGAAACAATTAATAAGCAGGGGGATATTAATTCTTTGGTGGTTTTTTGGAAATCCTTGTAACGGGTGGTGCTGGCTTCATAGGAAGCAATTTCGTGCGCTATATAATTAAGAAGTACCCCAAAGCGCGTATTACTGTCCTTGATAAGCTCACCTATGCGGGTAACATAAACAATCTGCGCGATGTTATTAAGAGCAGGCGCATCAGGTTAATTAAAGGGGATATATGCGATGCTAAAACGGTTTTCCCGCTTGTAAGAAAGTCAGATATAATTGTGAACTTCGCAGCAGAAACGCATGTTGATCGCTCAATAGTGAAACCCGACGAGTTCATAATGACGGATGTGTATGGCGTTTACGTTCTGCTCGAAGCTGCACGCAAATCAAAAATCAAGAGATTCATACAGATATCCACCGATGAGGTTTATGGTGAGGCTGTAGGAAAGCCTTCAAAGGAAACTGATGAACTGAAGCCAAAAAGCCCATATGCAGCCTCAAAGGCTGGTGGAGACAGGCTTGTATTTTCCTATTACTGCACGTATAACATACCTGCAGTCATAACGCGTTGCACTAACAATTACGGGCCTTATCAATATCCTGAGAAACTCGTCCCACTCTTTCTGCTAAATGCACTTAACGACATGCCACTACCAGTTTATGGAACTGGTAAGAACACAAGGGATTGGATATATGTGATTGACCATTGTCGTGCGATAGATGCGGCAATGAAAACGGAAGGGATAGAAGGCGAAACGTTTAACTTTGGCTCTGGGACAGAGCTTTCAGTGCTTGATATAGCCGAAACCATTCTGCATGCACTTGGAAAACCGAAATCGCTCATCCGATTCGTTAGAGACAGGCCGGGCCACGTGTTAAGACATGCAGTAGATGCATCAAAGGCGCTCCGCATTCTTGGATGGAAACCAAAAATGGATTTCAAGGATGGGATAAACAAAACAATAGAGTGGTATAAGGAAAATGAATGGTGGTGGCGCCCGATTTGGCGACCAGACCCGATGGGAATTATGCGGAAGATAAAGCGTTAGGATGCTTTTCGCAAGCTTTCAAGAGGCGGAAGGTGCATTGTATCGGCAATCGGTATTAAATACACATACTCCTGCCCATGTATTGAGGCTACAACGTCTATCCAAATGTTTGATATCTGTCGCTGCTGAGCGTATGGACTTTCACGGTATGCTTCAAGAACGGCATTGACAACTGCAAGAAATTCCTTCGCAGGGATTGCTGTGAGAGAAGCTGGGTCTACTCTAAGTTTTCCACCAGGACCTAAAACTCCGGGTTCAGTAGGAATGTGTCTGATACGGCCATTCTCAACGATACCTACTGTGGGAATTAGCTCAACTCTTGGAGCGCCCTTTTCAAGACCAGGTTGTGCATAATAGACTGGAAGAACTTCTTCTCCGACAATAATCACTGGTGCGTATAGGCCAGTAACTTTTTGGTGGAAGTTTGGCCTTATAACATTGCGCATTACCTCATCTCCATTTGCATTGCCGTTAAGCACGCGCTCGTATTCTGCAAACTTTGGCTGTTCAACTTCTCCAAAATGATAAACGAGCGGTTTTCCTACACTTTCAGCATGCTCTGACGCCACACTTATTGCTTTAGTTATCAAAGCCCTGCCTATGCCCTGCCTTCGTGCTTTCTTGCTTGTCGCAACATAACCATGGAAGAGAATTGACCCATTAAGAGCTTCTACGGGAATAACATCCCCAGAATACATTCCGAGGCTTCTACCAGCATCGCCTTTTGCAATATTGGCTCCCACAACATAAGAGAGATATAAGAAGTATGCATCTTCATATTCCCCCTTTGCCACTCCTCGCATATACCCACGAACAACATTGCCATGTTCCCGCTCATCCTTAGGAAAGGCTTCACGATATACTTTCTGCGCACGTTCAAAAAATTTATTGAAAACTTGTTTTGTTCTGGCATCTCCAGAAAAATGTAGCTTTCTGTACAATTTTGTCAGGTTATGAATATTACCCCTGTTCCCCCTGCCACGAGGGTTTTTAGCATGTACAGTAGTCCTACTCATTTCACCACCCCATATATAATTATGCCTTGCCAAGTATATAATTTTATTACTGCGTAGGGTTCTTTTATGATGCGGATAGGCTACCCATGCATCAATCTTGGGGTTGGGTGCACTCCAAACTCAACATTCCGAAAGAAATCCTACTCAGAAGAGCGGCTTAAAAGTGCTGTCTCAAACAATTTAAACTGCTTATCACGCATTTTAGGCTACAATAAGCGAAATAACATCTTATTCTTCCGAGTTAGTTCTGATATTGTTCCTTTTGCCTCCCACCCAATATGCAAGTTCAATTGGGCAAAGCATTTTCGTGAAGAGTTCCACAAAGTTGGAGAATATGCCCTTCAGAATGGAATGCGCTTGTCCATGCATCCCGACCAGTTTGTAGTTATCAATTCTCCAAATCCAGATGTGGTTGAAAGGAGCGTTAGGGAGCTTGAATACCACGTGAAAGTTCTGGATTTGATGGGGCTTGACGAATCAGCCAAAATCCAGATTCATGTTGGAGGAGTCTATGGAAACAAGGACGAGTCAATTGAGCGCTTTGCTGAAAACTATAAAAAATTAAGATTGGGGGTTAAACGTAGGTTAGTCGTTGAAAATGATGAGAAACTTTTCAGCCTTCGCGATTGCCTTTTTCTGAATGAGAAAATAGGCATTCCTGTTGTTTTTGACAGCCTTCATCATGAATGCCTGAATAATGGTGAAAGTAGGGTTGATGCTATCTCTTTGGCATCAGAAACATGGGGTGAAAAAGACGGCCAGCCTATCATAGATTATAGTAGCCAGAAGCGCGGTGGGCGCGTTGGAGCACATGCACCAACGATTAACCTTAAACACTTTCGGACCTTTGTTGAGGAGGTTGGAAAAAGGAATATTGATATAATGCTTGAAATAAAGGATAAGGAGAGAAGCGCTATGAAAGCGTTAAAGCTTTTGCAGTCGCTTAATATGAGAAGGTGATTGTGGATATGGGACAGGGAAGAAAGCTATCGTTGCTTGTTGGGGCAATAATCGTATGCCAGATGGCTGGGATAATTGGCTCTTTCTTCACCATCCCCGCAATTCCAACATGGTATGCTACTTTGAAAAAGCCGTTTTTCACTCCGCCAAACTGGGTTTTTACGCCAGTATGGATCTCGTTATTTACCTTAATGGGCATTTCCCTTTATATAATTCTTATTAAAGGCATCGAAAATCAGGAGGTTAGGTTAGCAGTTTTGGTGTTTGGGATTCAGCTAACCCTGAATGCCATATGGTCATTTCTGTTCTTCGGGCTTAAATCGCTCTTTCTCTCATTTCTCGGCATTAGCGCCCTATGGCTTGCCATTATAATTACGATAGCCCTCTTTTATAAGCTCTCAAAATCCGCCGCTCTTCTGCTAATCCCATACCTGCTTTGGGTTAGTTTTGCCGCTCTCCTCAATTTCGCTGTTTTCCTGCTTAACCCTTAATTTTAAACCCGACGAATCTCTCCACGACTTTCCAAATGAAATATGCAAGCACGCCGCCAGCGAGCGCTGTTGCAAACTGCATTACGCCCATCGCAGAAAGGAAAAGCGCTGGCACGAAGCCGAAGTTAAATAGAGCGAGAGCACTTGCAAACAGGAAGGAGGATTTTGCAAGCGCGCCGATAAAAAGAGAAACGGCGTAGTTTATTTTCTTTTCAATAAAAAGCGCCTTTATAGCAAGAATGAGTATGATGTTGCCAACCCAGATGAATGGAAGCATGAAGGCGAGAGCGGGTGTGAATGGGCCGAAGAGAACGCCACGCAAGAGGGCGCTAACGCTCGGAATCAGTGAAAGAAAAATAACCTGTCTCGCTCCTAGATTCAGGGCGGATATGACCAAGAAGGTATTTACGAGAGTGCCAACGTATACCTGTGGATGGCCCATGATAAGCGGTATGCCGAAGGATAATGCAATTAAAAGGCAGAATTCAGCAAATTCAAATGCATACGAACTTCTGAATGCTCGCACATCAAGAGAGGCATAGAGCCACCTCATATCATCACCTCATAAACCATAGCCTTTTTTCGGTGTATATGTTGTATGCAGAAGTTTCATAGACTTTTCCCCGAGCGGCTTTACTAGAAACTCTTCATAGAGTTTTTTTATTGCAGGGTTTTCATGGGATTTGCGGATAGGCAAAGAGCGGTCAACCCGATATATCGCCTTTGCGCGCTCCTTTATAACTTTGAGGCGAAGTTCACGCGGTGGTATTGGCTGCCCTCCTCCTCCAATGCATCCGCCCCTGCACGCCATAACTTCCACGAAATCGTATGCCCAGTTTCCCGCACGCAGTTCTTCAAGAATCTTTCTTGCGCCCCCGAGGGTGTTCGCAATCGCCACCTTTACTTTCCTGCCATCAAAATCAACTGTGGCTTGGCGCACAAACTCAAAACCGCGCACCTGCTTGAAATCAAGCTGTTTTAGCTCCTTTCCTGTTGCTATCTCATATGCTGTTCTCAATGCAGCCTCGGTAACGCCACCCGTAGCTCCGAAAAGAGCCGCAGCGCCCGTTGATATTCCGAGAGGCTCATCAAACGGCTCTGGTTTCAATGAAGGAAGATGTATCCCCACTTCCATCATCATGCGTGCAGCCTCTCGCGTTGTAAGAACAAAATCAACATCGCGGACTCCAGAAGCGCACATTTCGGGTCGGGCAGCCTCAAACTTTTTCGCAGTGCACGGCATTATTGAAACGAGAACTATGTCTTCTGGTTTTAGGCTGTTTTTCTCGGCATAATATGTTTTCGCTATTGCTCCGAACATCTGCATCGGGGATTTGCATGTACTTAGATATGAAAGAAGGTCAGGATAGAAATGCTCTATGAAATCTATCCATGCAGGACAGCATGAGCTTGAGAGGAGCGGCAATCCCTTTTCAACCTTCTCTGCGAGCTCGTGCGCCTCTTCCATTATCGTCAAATCGGCCCCAAAGTTTGTATCAAAGACCTTATGGAAGCCAAGCCGCCTTAGTGCAGCGACTGTTTTGCCAGTAACAATCCTGCCTGGTGGCAACCCAAACATTTCACCTATACTCACGCGAACAGAGGGCGCAATTTGGCATATAACGTGCTTTCCAGAATGAAGTGCATTCCAGACTTCGTTTATTGATTCTCGCTCAGAGATAGCGCCTGTTGGGCAGACGATTGTGCACTGACCGCATGAGACGCATGGAGTTTCTGAAATCGGCTTATCGTATGCGGTCGTCACTACGGAGTTTAGCCCGCGTTTTGCGAAGCTATAAACGCCGACAGTTTGAATATCGCGGCATACTCGCACGCACCTGCCACATAGTATGCACTTGTCAAGGTCTCGCTCTATCGCTGGGCTTGATTTGTCTATAAAGTGCCTTTTGTCTCGCATTTCGTACTTGTAGTCCCTCATTCCATACTCATAAAGAAGGCTCTGGAACTCGCACCTTCCATGCTTTTCGCACGTCTTGCAGTCTGCGGGATGGGAGCAGAGAAGTAATTGAAGAATGAACTTCCTTGCATCTATCACCCTTTTTGAGCGGGTATTCACAACCATTCCATCCTGCGCTGGTAGCGTGCATGAAGCAGGAAGGCCCCGCATTCCTTCCACTTCAACTATGCATAGCCTACACTCGCTCTGCGGTGGCAAGCCTTCATAATAGCAAAGAGTCGGTATGTATATCCCTGCCTGCTTTGCTGCTTCAAGAACCGTAGTACCTTTATTTACGGTTATCTTTTTACCATCTATTGTTAGTGATATTTTGGCCATGTCAAGCCCTACCCATCCTGCATACGCCCACAGGGCATTTTTTCTCCTTTATGTGAATCAAGTATTCATCCTTGAAATATTGTAAGGTAGTAAGCACGGGGTTTGGTGCGGTTTGACCAAGCCCGCAAAGGGATGTGTCCTTTATCATTCTTCCCATTCTTTCAAGCGCTTCTATATCTTCAACTTTTCCCATTCCCTCAGTTATTCTCGTAAGTATCTCAAGCATCCTCGCCGTTCCCTCCCTGCAAGGAGTGCACTGGCCACACGATTCGCTCTGCGTGAAAGATAGGAAGAATCGTGCAACATCAACCATGCACGTCCTGTCATCCATAACGACTATTCCGCCAGAACCCATTATTGAACCCGCCTGTTGGAGGGATTCGTAGTCAAGAGGCAGGTCAAGGCATGAAGCAGGAAGGCAACCGCCCGAAGGCCCGCCAGTTTGCACCGCTTTGAAGCTCTTCCCATCGGGTATCCCTCCTCCTACTGTGAATATAAGGTCGCGCAGTTTTATGCCTATGGGCACTTCAAATGCGCCAGTGTTGTTAACCTTCCCCGTGAGGCAGAAGACTTTCGTTCCCTTGCTCTTTTCAGAGCCAACCTGTGCAAACCAGTCGGCGCCCTTTGCGAGTATGGTAGCAACGTGTGCGAGAGTCTCAACGTTGTTTATCACTGTTGGCTTCCCCCATAGTCCTTTTTCAGCAGGGAAAGGCGGGCGTGCGCGTGGCATGGCTCGCTTGCCTTCAATTGAGGCTATGAGTGCTGTTTCTTCTCCACAAACAAATGCGCCAGCCCCGAGCCTAACGCTCACGTCAAAATCAAACCCAGATCCCAATATGCTTTTGCCAAGAAAGCCCTTTTTTCGCGCCTGCTCAACCGCTTTTTTTATCCTCTCTGCGGCAAGCGGTTTTTCTGCACGGACATAAACAAACCCTTGGTTTGCACCTATTGCATACGCTGCGATTATGAGGCCTTCAAGGACTTTGTGGGGATCGCCTTCAAGCGTTGCCCTGTTCATGAATGCGCCAGGGTCGCCTTCGTCTGCGTTGCATATCATGAACTTTTCATCGCTTTTTATTCTCCTGCAAAATTCCCACTTCATTGCTGTGGAAAATCCCGAACCGCCTCTTCCTCTTAGCCCTGCCTTTTTTACTTCTGCGATGACTTCCTCAGGAGATAGCAGAAGGGCTTTTGCAAGCCCTAAATATCCGCCTCGCGAGATATAGTGGTCTATTGACTCAGGGTCTATCACGCCGCAGTTATCAAAAACGCCTCTCCGCTGAATGGCGTAGAATGGGAGCGATGAGAGCAGAGGGACTTTATCGCCATCTGCCCATGCACATTCGCCTCTTCTTGCGAAGCATTTTTCAACGAGCACCCTTTTTTCCAATGCAGACGAAACAAGGGCAGGAACATCTGAGACATCAACATGAGAGTAGATTATGCCTTCAACGTCGGGTGCGCGGATTTCTACGAGCGGCTCGGCAAAGCAGAAGCCCATGCATCCTGTACTAAAAACTTCAGCATCAATACTGCGCTTTTTTATTTCATCAGCGAGCGCGGTTTTTACCTCTCCCGCACCCGAACTGAGCCCGCATGTGCCCGTGCCAACATAAAAAACTAGTTTTTTGGGATGCAGAAGGTCGGCAATGTTGCTTTTGTCTGCCTTTTTGCAGTGATAATCTTCGTGGCAGATAACACCATTTGGGGAGGTTTCTATGAAGCCCGTGCAGGGTTTTTTACCAACGCATTTGGGGCATTTTTTTATTCGTGAGTTTTTCCCAACCATAAAATCAACGTTCGTACTTCGCTATTATCTCGGCTACTTTTGATGGCTCAACCCGTGAATAGATATCGTTGTTAATTCTAACTATAGGTCCCAAAGCGCATGCGCCAAAGCACCGCACGGGAAGGAGCGTAAAGCGTTTGTCGCTAGTTGTGTTGCCTGCTTTTATGCCAAGCACGTTCTCAAAAGCCTCAAGGACTGCCTTGGCTCCTTTCACGTGGCATGCGGTACCAGTGCAGACCTGAATTATGTTCTCGCCAGGCGGCTCTAACCTGAATTGCAGGTAGAAGGTAGCAACGCCATATATCTCGGAAAGCGGTATTTTCAATTTTTCAGAAACAAGTGCAACATCCTCTTTTCGCAGATAGCCCATCTCTTCCTGAAGCTCTTGCAGAATAGGGATGAGGGAGCCCCTTTCAGAGGCATGCCTGTCTATTATCCTCTTTATTTTTGCAGAGACATCAATCTCAACACGCTGGTCGCTGGCGCCCATGCATTAGCATCGCAAGCATTTATTAAAAGTTTTTCGCAGGCGGAATTTTGTTGTTGAGATTTTTTCCTTTCTTTGAGAGTTCATCACGTCTGTGCAGCAACCGCCATACGCTTCTCGCATCTCTTTGCATCCTGAGGGCTTCGATCGCGGTGCTAATCGTATCTTTTATGTCTGATATTCACAACGCTCCCGCTTAAGCCCGAAGTAGGGACTTCAATCTCCAGCCTGAATTCCTTTATTTCCTCCCCAACTTTATCTTTAAGATGAAAAACTGCCATTGCAGTTTCTGGCGTATTCGGCAGAATTTGGATTCCCTCAACCTTTAGACGCGGTATTCGGACTACGCCGTTTTCTCTTGACATAGAAACACCAAAAATTGCGAATATATTGTGGTTAAATTGATATTTAATATTTTTGATGCATCTATTTTTGGCGGCCTGCGGATGAGAAACTGAAATCGTTGTACATAGATGGTGCTTATGAAATCCAAGTTAAAGGGGCAGATTGCGATTTTCATATCGGCGCTATTTTTCTCGCTGATGGCGGTGGGTGTTAGTTATGGTAACCGCATGTTTGGTTTATCAGGGATGCTTGCTTCTCTCGGGCGCTTTCTTGTAGGTATTTCAATCGTCTTAGTGCTCATTCTTATCGGCGTTATAAAGCCAGAGATTAAAAACTTGAAGGGCTGGTTGTTGCGCGGTATCTTTGGAAGCGTTGCGATGGTTCTGTATTTTAGCTCAATATCATATATAGGGAGCGCACGTGCGCTACTGCTCAACATGACTTCCCCTATTTTTGTTGCGGTATTTGCGTATTTCATATTTAAAGAAAGGGTAAGAAAACGCGAGATAATCGCCATGCTTCTATCAATTTGCGGTGGCTTTATCATTTATCAGGCGGGGAGTACAGAGATTATTGGGATTTTAACGGGCATTGGTTCAGCAGTATCCGCGGGTTTTGCTATAAACATAGTGAGAGAGCTTAGGAATGAGAATGCGGCGCTTGTTTATGCCGCAACATGCCTCAGCGGGCTGGTTCTCACCTTCGCAGAATTTCCCGCATTGCTATCTGCCTCATACATAGAGCTCGCAGTGCTTTTGCTTGTGGGTTTTCTCGCTTTTTTAGGCCAGATTTTCATGACGTGGGCATATAGGAATATAACCGCAAGCCAAGGAAGCGCAATATCTTATGTATCTATTCCGCTTACAGCAATACTTGCGCATTTCTTCGTAGGTGAGCCGATTGATGCGCGCTTCTTATTCGGAGGGACGCTTATATTTGTGGGCGTTCTTGTCGCACGGTGAGAGTGCGTTCATTTTTTATATATGGCGGCGGATAACCCTTTATGGATATTTGGGGTATAATCTCAAAACGCTCAATACTAATACCTTCCGCAGAGATATATGGGCAGTACGGGGGTTTTTACGACTATGGGCCCGTTGGATGCGCAATAAAGCGGAGAATTGAGGCTGCTTGGCGCGATTTTTTCATAAGAAGGGAGGGTTTTTTGGAGGTAGATACGAGTACCATATTGCCCGAAATAGTTTTGCAGGCTTCGGGGCATGTAGGGCATTTTGCAGACCCGCTCGTTGAATGCACCAAGTGCAAGAAGCGGTTTAGAGCAGATTATGTAATAAGAGATGCTATAGGCAAGAATATGGATGGCAGGCCGCTTGAAGAGATGAACAGGGTTATAAAAGAAGAAGGCATAAAGTGCCCAGAATGCGGCGGCACGCTTGGGAGTGCATCGGATTTTAACCTGATGTTCAAAACAACCATAGGCGCTGTTGAGGGGAATACAGGGTATATGCGCCCAGAAACGGCACAGGGGATATTCCTCGCATTTCCATCCTTATTTAGAAGTTTTGGGCAAAAGCTCCCTTTGGGAATAGCGCAAATAGGCAAGAGTTATAGAAATGAGATTTCGCCAAGGCAGGGATTGCTGCGGCTGCGCGAGTTCACACAGATGGAGATAGAGTATTTCTTTGACCCCGAAGATCCTACGCATGCGAGGTTTGGGGAAGTCTGGGATGAGAAAATACGGATACTCACGCGGGAGGCCCAGCTTGAAGGAGGGGATGAAAAAGAGCTTACTGCTGCAGAGTGGGTTAAGAAAGGCGTTTTGCCAAATGAAATAATGGCGTATTTTCTTGTCCGAGAAACGCAGTTTTACACGATGCTCGGCATACCATATGAGATGTTCAGGTTCAGGCACATGCTCCCTGAGGAAACGCCGCACTACTCGGGCGGGAATTTTGACTTAGAGGTGAAAACAAGCTATGGCTGGATTGAAACGATTGGAAACGCTTACAGGAGAGACTATGACTTGTCAAGCCATGCGAAAATGAGCAAAGAAGACCTAAGCGTGCTCGTTGATGAGGATGGTAAACGGAGGCGCTTCATTCCTCATGTTGTTGAACCGAGTTTTGGTGTTGATAGGCTTTTCTGGTGTCTTCTTGAAGCTTCTTTTAGGAAAAAGGGGGAGGGAAAAGAGTGGGAGTGGTTCGCCTTCTCTCCGCTTGTTGCTCCTTTTGACGCCGCCGTTTTCCCGCTTATGAAAAAAGACGGGCTGGCTGAAAAAGCGAGAGAAGTTGCGCGCGAGCTCCGAAATTCCAGCCTGAGCATAAACTACGATGAAACAGGGAGTATAGGGAAGAGGTATGCGCGCGCTGATGAGATCGGGATACCATACTGCATTACTGTTGATTATGAAACCCTTGAAAAAAACACCGTAACACTTAGATTTAGGGACGACGCCGAACAGGTTCGGCTGCCAATTGAAGGGCTTTCAGAAAATTTGCGCAAGTTTGCATCACAGGGTATAACGAGAAAATTAAAATAGAGAGTGCAGTTGATGCTTGATTTTCTCGTTCCTTTCACTGCAATCGCAGTTGCCGAATTCGGAGACAAAACACAGCTCTCTATCCTATTGCTGTCATCTCAAACAAAGGAGCGGCTCCAGCTCTTCATTGGGTTGATGCTCGCTTTTTTGGTTGTTGACGGCATTGCCGTTCTTGCCGGCTCGTGGGCGACAAATATAATTCCAACGCATATTGTGAAAATCGCTTCGGCGCTACTTTTCATCGTTATTGGCGCAATGCTTTTTTGTGGTAAAATTGATGAAGAAAGGACGATACCGAAGTTTCAGTGCCCTTTCGTTTCGGGCTTTCTGCTCATTTTTATAGCAGAATGGGGGGATAAGACGCAGATGGCTGCTGGGATTTTCGCAACAATCTATAACCCGCTGCTTGTTCTTATAGGGACACTTGCGGCTCTCGGCTTAATTTCTCTAATCGCCCTATATTTTGGTGGGCTCGTATCGCATAAAATAGAGAGGCGTATGCTTGCAAAACTCTCTGGAATAGTGTTTATCTTAATCGGCCTTTCGGCTTTCTTATTCTAATCATTCCCTTTCCATTCCTTCAATATCATTTTCGTATCGGTATTTGCAACGCCACTTACAAGCCGCATCTTGTCAACAGTCTGGTTCAAAACTGCTATGTTGGGTGCGCTTACGAGAACTGCAATATCGTGACTGCCTGTTAGTTCATAAACCTTCTCAACGCCGTTTATATCGCTCAGATTTTTTGCAACCTCGGGAGACTGCCCTCTCACAGTTATGAAGACGATTGCACGCAGGTTGCCTACTCCCTCCTCGGTTTCTACTGTAAATTTCCGTATCGCGCCCGTTTCAACCAGTTTTTTAATCCGCTTGCGCACTGCTGCCTCGGTGAGCTTTACCTTTTTTCCGATTTCCGCATTCGTAGTGCGCGCATTGGAGCGAAGAATTTCTATTATTTTTCTATTGGTTTCGTCCATGAAAAAATTGGCGGGCCTTAATATTTAATACTTATTGCGAATGTAAAACAAAAGTACGAAAAACGTATCAGAGCGCGCAACACTAATCCAAGGTTACAGACCCGTACCGAAACGCCTATGATTTTCCAGCCAAACAAAAATGTCTAAGATAAAAGCTGATGTTGGGATGCATAAACGGTTTGGAATAGATTTTATAATTTTTGATAACACCGCATATTTAGTCGAATGCGGGCAGGAAGAGCTTGAAAATGGGAATGACTGAAAAACTCATGAAATGAGTTTTTGATGATTGTAGGCATTCATTTACAAGGTGGGGATGGTTAGGTTGAAGAAAATCAGCGAAATGATTTCCAGCGATTTTGTGATGGTTTTGCTGCTTGGTTTTTTGAGCATGGGGATAGTAGTGGGATATGATAAAAGAATTCTGCCACTATTTCTCGTTATCTTTGCAGGCTATTTCGCTGTCTCCATTTTTGTTAGAAATGAAGAGCTCGCCAGAAAAGCTAAAACCGCATTGCTACTCTCTTTAATAACGATAGTTGCGATTCTGCCAGGGGTAAGCAGGATAAATGCAACGCACAAGAGTCCAACTCCCGTATTCACCAAACACGATGGTGCAGTACAGGTTGAAGAAGCCGTAAAAATGCTCTTAAATGGAAAGAACCCTTATGTGGAGAATTATGCCAATACCCCTGTTTTTCTTTTTGGTGGCGATATGAACCCAGCGCTCTACTGCCTCGTGTATCTGCCATTTGTTCTCTACATTACGATACCTGCGCATGTCTTTTCAAATTTTCTTATAGGGTGGTTTGATGTAAGGATGCTATTAATGGCTTTCTTTATCGCATCAATTTTTTTTATTTATGAGATTGCAGACCTTAAGAGGAAGCTGGTGGGAGTCGCTGCCTTCTCACTACTTCCCCTTGTTAATCTTTACCTTGTTTTGGATGGAAGAAACGATATACTACCTATTGCACTTTACCTCCTTGTCTTACTCGCACTCCAGAAAAATAAGTTGGATTTCGCACTCGCTTTTCTTGCCGCTGCTACAGCAACAAAACAAACTGCATGGCCTCTCGTGCCTTTTGTTCTGCTTTATGTGGCACGGGATGAGATAAAAAGCGGAAGATGGAGGACAGCAGCCATCAAGCTTTGGGTATTTTTTGCAATTCTCCTCCTGCTTGTTGCACCATTCATTCTGTGGAGCCCCTACGATTTTTTTGCAGATGTTGTTCTATATGGGTTTGGGCTGGCTAAAACATATAATATATCGCCAGAAAACTTTGGGTTAATGGGTATCCTTGTGAGGATGAATGTCATTAATGCTGGGGATGTGATTCCCCTCTGGGTTCCTATGTTTGTTTTCGATGTGCCGATTATGCTCTTTCTTCTTAGAGATCAGATGGAAGATAACAGCATAAAACGTGTAGCCCTGAACTATCTCTATCTTCTCGCATTTCTGCTCATCTTTTCACGCTTTTTCCATATGAATCATCTTGCCCATCTTTATCTTGTTGCAGTTATATGGTATGTGCTTTAATTAGAGGAGAGGGCAACATGAGGTATTCCATAATCGTGCCAGCATATAAAAAAGAGGCAGAAATAGGAAACATGCTGCATTCCTATTTAGAATATTTCAGAAAAAAAGGCGGTAGTTTTGAGTTTCTTGTAGTGTGCGATGATGAGGCGACGGCTGGGGTAGCCAAAAAATTTAGGGAAATGTATAAGGAAGTCATTGTAATTGAAAATAAAAGCCGTGTGGGAAAAGGTAAAGCTATACAGATAGGCTTGGAAAAGGCGAATAGTGAAATAGTCGGATTCGTAGATGGGGATTTTTCGGTGGAGCCCTATGAATTCGCAAAGTTGATAGAGGAGATAGAGAAAAATGAGGAACTGGACTGTGTGATAGGCTCGCGGTGGATGAAAGGCTCCAAGCTTGAACAAAAAATATTAAGGAAGGTAGCAAGCAGGGCTTTTAATCTTATTTTGCGTATAATTCTGGGTTTTGATTATGCAGATACGCAGTGCGGCGCAAAAGTTTTGCGCAGAAGGGTGCTGCCAATAGTGAAGGAAGCTAAGATAGGTGGCTTTGCTTTTGACATTGAACTGCTTCTCTTGCTCAAAAAAAATGGGTGCACAATAAAGGAGGTGCCGATAAGATGGGTAGATAGGGGAAGGTCTACTGTTACAATTTTTGATATTGCTATTATGTTTATTGACGTCCTTCGGATACGAAGATACTATTTGTGAATATTTTGGCTTTTTTATGCACAAGTCTTACCGTCTGTGCTGCACCTCTGCTTTGCGCATGGCACCTGAGTAGTGCACGTGCACCCACCAGTTACCGTGTCAAAGTAGCAGCCAGTGTAGAAAATTCCATCCTTGCAGTATTCATATTCGCATGTTGGGGTTGCTTCGCATACCTGTGTTCTTGGGTTGCAGTACTGGCTGCAACACTGCGTAGAATTCACGCATGCTGCACCGTTGCTGGCACATGGGGCACAACCCCTGTTATCTGAAGTGCATTGGCCGCTCGTGCATTTTACTTCAGTGGGGCATACGCACCGCATTGCCTGCGAATTATAATAGCACCCTGAGTAGAATACACCATTCCTGCAGTATTCATATTCGCATGTTGGGGTTGCTTCGCATACCTGTGTTCTTGGGTTGCAGTACTGGCTGCAACATTCGGTGCTGTTGCTGCACTTTTCTCCGTTCTGGTAGCATGACGGACCGCACGACCTGCCATCTCTTGAACAAATTCCGCTTGCACATTTTGTAAATGAGCAGTTGCATTGGTTTGTTCTTGTGTCAAAGTAGCAGCCAGTGTAGAAAATTCCATCCTTGCAGTATTCATATTCGCATGTTGGGGTTGCTTCGCATACCTGTGTTCTTGGGTTGCAGTACTGGCTGCAACAGTCTGAATTCGCACCACACCTTTCCCCATAACCGACGCATGTTGGTTTAGAACCGCATGTATTTGTTCTCAAATCGCAGTAGCCACTGCAACACTCTGAATCAAGCTTGCATCTTCCTCCATCGGTTGTGCAGTTGGGCACTCTCTTGCAGTAGCCGCCAATGCATGCCATGCCAGGGCAACAGGTCATATTGGTGGGTATATTTGCGGTTGCGCCCGTTGTTGCAACGCACCTCTCACCCTCCAAGAGGCATGGTTTTGTTTCTTTGCATATGTTCTCAACACAGTAGCCTTTGCAGCAATCCGTGTCATTAAGGCATTTGTCCCCCATTTCCCTGCATGGAAGGGCTGGTGGTTGGCAAGTGTATCGCACCTGCCCAACAGAAGCTGCTCTCGTAATAGGCACGCCCGAAACAGGCAGACACTCAAGCCCTGGGCAGCAGACTGGCACTTTGCTTAGGTCTGGCAAGGCGAGTGTTCTCAATTCCACAATGGGTCTGCACTCACTGCCCTGCTCAATGCACTTGTATTTTTCACACTCCCCTTCACTTGCAATTTTAACTCCAGCACACCTTGCGTAGCACTCATTCGGGTATGTTCTCCCATCAACACCGCAAACGGGCTTGTAGTATTCTGGGCAGACGCAGTCCTTATTGCAGTAGAGCGGGCAGTCTCCTTTATTATTAACTATAAGCCCATTCCAGCACTCGTATACTATTCGCACTGCATTGCTTGGCAAAACCGCGGCTACAGCAGTGCTCGGGTATTCGGGTTGCGGGCATGGAGCAGAGCAGTCTGCCTCATCTTTTACTCTTCTGCCATCAGAGCATATGTAATAAACGAGTATATTTCCCTGCCCGCATGCACTTGGCGTAGTGACTATTGTTCCATCACTGCATTTGTATCTCTTTTCTACATAGTATATGGCGCATTTTGACT
This sequence comes from Candidatus Micrarchaeia archaeon, assembly GCA_038874215.1. GTDB lineage: Archaea > Micrarchaeota > Micrarchaeia > Burarchaeales > JAVZCV01 > JAVZCV01. Next base: position 26,016 of record JAVZCV010000003.1, read on the forward strand.
GCGCCACGGTAGCGGTGAACTGGCACCCGCATTCTGCCTCACTGCTCACTAACCTGCCGTCAGAGCAGTAATAAAGCGTCTCCACAACCGCACCGCAGTCAGTTGGGTCATCGGTCTCTCTTCCGTTGGGACAGACAAAAACTTTTTTAACAGCATAGTAATCGCATCTGGTGGCATTTTCACAATCGCCCTTGTTTTTCACAATTCTACCGTCTGCACAAAGATATCTTGTGAGCGGTTCGGGTTCTACGCACGGCTTTTCTTTCTCCTGTGGGCAGCAGTTGCAATTGCAGTGGCAGATGGGCGTCGTTGGGCTTAGAGTTGAAATTACCTCAACTCGCGTATCTGCAGTGCGTATTATCGTGCCGTTTTCAAGCTGATAGGCATCTCCAGATATTCTCGTTGCAGTAGTGGTAATTTCCTTTCCAGTTGCATTATCCGAGAATTTTATTAGATATGCATTGTTCCCTTGCTTTTCCACTTCAACCATGACTTTTTCGGGAGGGGAGGTACATCCAAGTAAAAAGGCAGCCACAAAAAGAAGGCAGGCAAACACAAACCAACCACGCATTTATTTCACCCCGCTTTAATATTAGCAATATATTTTTATAACTAATAGTATGCGATTGTTCTCATTCGGTTCGTTTTTCGGAAATAAATGGTTGTTCTCATCCGATTCCCAGAATTTCCGCAATCCCATATATCCTGCCAGGTTTTCCGTTTTTCGCAAGCCAAAGTGCGCTCTGGATAGCACCCGATGCAAACTCGCTCCTGCTGTACATAAGAGACTCTATTATAAGTCTCCCATGCTTGCCTACGACACGCAGCTCGTGCTGCCCAGGCGTTCCGCCAAGCCTCAAAACGCACATGTCAAGCTCGCCTTTCTCCTTCACCCTCATCTCCTCTTTTCTGTATATCACTTTGTCACAAGCCTTCGCCCCAATTACCATGTTCGCCATCGTCTTTGCGGTTCCTGAAGGCGCATCCTTCTTACCAGTATGGTGCTCTTCTATTATGCCGAAATCATATCCAAGAGGTCCGAGTATCTCAGCTGCGCGCTTTGCAAGGTATATCTGGGTATTAACGAGCGGTGAGAAATTTGAAGCGATTACAGCGCACCCCTTGCTCCTTTCAATCGCTTTTCTCACAGTGGAAAGCTGCGCCTCATTCATGCCCGTCGTTCCAATAACTATGTTTTTGCCTGCCGCAGCTATCACGGGCACATTGCTTGCTTCTGCTTCCGGGGTAGTGAAGCTTATAGTGCAGTCCGCATCTGCGATTGCCTTGCTTAGTTCAGATGGGGGATAAAGTGGTGCATTCGTGCCAGCAACCTTTGCGCCTTTTTCAAAAGGCTCTGCCGTCACGCCAGCCACTATCTCCACTCTTCCTTTATAATTAGAGTTTATCTCCGCTGCCACTGCGCTCCCCATCCTCCCCGTCGCCCCCAGAATGCACACCCTGAGAATTTTCTCACCACCAGCCATTTTACCACCCCCTATTCGTATTCAAATTCGCCTTCATACACGAATTCCGCATTCCCTATCAGATATGCGCATGAGATTTCATCTTTTTCAGCAGAAAGCATGATTTCAAGCTCCCCGCCAGGAAGACGTGCCGTAACATGTTTTCCTGTCCTTTTTGTGATATAGCCAGCAGAAACGCTTGCCACTGCTCCTGTTCCGCATGCGAGCGTTGCGCCTGCACCTCTCTCCCATGTCCGCATGATTATGCGTTTTGGTGAAACGACTTCAACGAAATGGACGTTTGTCCTGTTTGGGAACAGCGAGCTATTCTCAATCAGCGGGCCGATTTTCTCCAAGTCAATTTTCTCAACATCTTCAACAAAAATGACGGCATGGGGGTTGCCCGTGCTAACAGCGGTAAGCGTGATTTCGCCAACACCCTCAATTTTCACCTTTTCCTCTATGCACCTATCTTTTGCAAATTTCATTGGAATTTTTAAGCACTCAAAAATTGGCTTTCCCATCATCACCTTAACCCTGTCCCCAACAATTTCGGGCTCAACTATTCCCGCAAGAGTCTCAACGCGCATTTTTTTTGCTACGCTATCCCTTTCAAGGTAGCGTGCAAAGCACCTAATTCCGTTTCCGCACATCTCCGCCTCGCTTCCATCCGCATTGAATATGCGCATGCGCGCATCGTTCTCGCTCTTTATCGCTTTGCATACGAAGATTAAGCCGTCTGCGCCTATTGAGAATCGCCTCGTGCAGAGCATTTTTGCAAGTTTAGGCTTCAGCTCTTCTGAAAAAATCTCGCCTTTTCGTTCATCAATTATGATAAAATCGTTTCCCGTACCATGCATTTTTGTGAAGTGCACCTTCACGGAACCACCAGTCAAACGGCTTTTTCCATTCTCTCCAAAGCTTCCTTTATTCTCTCAATCGGTTGCGTTAGCGCAAACCTCACAAATCCTTCACCATACTCACCGAATCCTATGCCTGGCGTTGCGACAACGCCAACATCAAGCAGCTTGTTGACAAAATCCACAGAACTGCCTCTCACACGAAGCCATATGTAGAAAGTTGCCTTGGGCTTTTTGCACTTCAACCCAATTTTGTTAAGGCCTCTGACAAACACGTCCCTCCTTCTCTCGTACTCCAGCATTATCTCATTTACGAAGGGTGGTCTTTCCTTACCTTTGTAAGAATTCAGCGCTGCGATCGCAGCCCTCTGCACATATACGGAAGGACCTGAGTCTATCTGTGTTTTCACTTTCCTAAGCCCTTCAACGATATCGGCATTTCCAACCGCAAAACCTATTCTATCGCCCGTCATAGAGAAAGTCTTTGAGCAGCTGTGGAATTCTATGCAATCCATTCCAAATTCAAGCGCAGAAGGTGCAATGTAGTCATCAAATGTGAATTCAGAGTAGGCATTATCATAGCATAGTATTATTCCCTTCTCTTCAGCAAAATGAACGGCTTCTTTGAGAAATTCCCTTGTTGCAACCGCACCGGTTGGATTATTCGGGTAGTTTAGGTACATCATCTTCGCATTTTTCGCATCAAGCGAGTCAAGCACAGGCAGGAAATCGTTCTCTTCAAGAAGCGGGAACTTGACGGGAACGCCGTCGCAGAGGGTTGTTGCCCCCTGTGCATAAACAGGATATGCTGGATCTGGGACGAGAACTACGTCTTTTGGGTTTACGAACGCCCGCGCTATGTTTGCGAGCCCTTCCTTTGAGCCTATGAGGGCTATAACTTCTTTTTTCGGGTCAAGAGAAACGCCGAAGCGCTTCTTGTACCACTCTGCAACCGCTTCCCTGAACTCCTCCTCCCCCTGCGAGAGCGAATAGTTGTGTGTATTTGGGGCGAATGCTTCCTCTGAAAGTTTTTTTCTTATCGGCTCGGGCGTTGGAATGTCTGGGTCTCCGATGCCGAGAGAGATTATATCGACTCCTGCTTTCTTTTTTTCCGCTATTTTTTTCTCTATATCTGCGAAAAGGTATGGTGGGAGTTTTTTCAGTCTTTCACTATACTCTATCGGAATTCCCATTTCATCTCCTCTTTTTGCCTTTTTTAAGCCAGCTGGCAACCTTCTGGTTCTTCATGAGCTGCCCAAAGGTTTCACGCTCCCTTACTATCTCGTATTTTTCTCCGTTCACAAGAACTTCGCATGCACGGGGGCGCATGTTGAAGTTTGAGCTCATCGCGAATCCGTATGCGCCAGCATTCATGATTGCGAGCAAATCGCCTTCCTCAATTTTGGGGAGCTTCCTGTCTCTTGCGAGCAAATCGCCCGACTCGCATATAGGACCCGCAATGCTGTATGTTTCTTGTGGAGGTGCTTTCTCTTTTCCTACAACAACAACCTCGTGATATGCCCCATACATAGTCGGCCTTATTAAAGTATTAAAACCGGCATCAACGCCAACGAATTTTTTGAAAGGCGTTTCTTTCAAAGTATTCACGCGCGTTAAGAGTATGCATGCGTCGCATACTATATACCTGCCGGGCTCGGTGTATAGGAAAGGTTCTCCCAATCCGCTCTCTTCGCAGCGAGCTCGTATTATTTCTGTTATCGCACGAGCGAACCCTTCAACATCAAGCGGCTTATCATCTGGTTTGTATGGCACCCCGAGACCGCCACCTATGTCTATGAATGAGAAATCTATGCCGACATTTTTTGCTACGCTTGCCGCAATGCTCATGAGCTTCTCAACCGCCCTTAGAAAAGGCGAATAATCAAGTATGCCGGAGCCTATGTGCATGTGAATTCCGAACTCGCGGACGCCAGCCTGCTTTGCACGAGTGTATGCACGCACCGCATCGCTTTCCCATATGCCGAATTTTGATTCTTTTCCACCAGTTATTGTGTGGTCATGATGGCCAGCGCCAACCTCGGGGTTTATGCGGAATGAGATTTTTTCAGGTACTTTTATTGCGAGCAGGCGCTCAAGCTGGGATAGGGAATCTACGTTTATCGTTATCCCTTTATCAAGCAGAAAACGAATTTCATCGTTTCTCACCGATGTGCCCGTGAACATTATCCTGTCTGGCGAGAAGCCCGCCAGCAGAGCAGCCTCAACCTCAAAAGGAGAGACAGCATCTATGCATGCACCCTCGCTTTCCAGTATTCTGAGCACGGATATGTTTCCGTTCGCCTTCATTGCGTAAAGCAAACGGAATTTTGGGTAGTTTTTCTCAAACGCATTCTTCACGCACCTGAAATTCTCCCGTATCCTCTGTTCATCAATTACGTATATGGGTGTGCCGAACTCTTCAGCAAGTTTTTCGCAGTCAATGTTTCCAATCCTCATGCTAACTCACCAGTATGGCTGATTTGAAAATAAAAAATAAAAGTCTGCTCTATTTTATGAGCCCGTATTCGCTGATTACGCTCCTTATTTTCTCCCTGTTCTCTTTGCTCGTCTCGCACATTGGAAGGCGCATTCCGCTTCCGCACAACCCCATCATTTTTGCCGCTTCTTTTACGGGTATGGGGTTGGTATCTATGAAGAGAACCTCAAAAAGCTTGGACAGCCTTGCGTTTTCCGCCTCCATCGCAGGCCAATTCCCATCTAAGCCGAGCTTTATGAAATCAACCATCATTCTCGGCGCTATGTTTGATGCTACAGATATGACGCCCAAACACCCATAGTTGCGCATGAGCGTGTATGTCTTGTTGTCGTCCCCGGACAGGATGATGAACTTATCGCCGCAGAGTTGCCTCGTCTTCTTCCATACCTCTTCATTGCCCGTCGCTTCCTTTACCCCAATTATGTTGGAATATTCGTTCATCAGTCTTGCGATTGTTTCTGGCTCTATGAGGCGCGATGTCCGGCCGGGTATGTTATACAGCACATGGGGTATATCAACTGCCTCGGCAATAGCGCCGAAATGCCTGAAAAGCCCCTCTTGGCTTGGCTTGTTATAGTAGGGACATACTTGAAGCGTTGCGGTTGCGCCCGCATCTGCAGCGTGCTTGCTCATCGCTATTGCCTCCCACGTGCAGTTTGAGCCCGTGCCTGCTATCACCTGCCCTTTCGCCCTTTCAATAACCTCTTCAATCACTTTGTTGTGCTCTTCGTGTGATAGGGTGGGGGATTCGCCAGTAGTTCCGCATGGCACGATGCCAGCAACTCCGCCTTCATTTTGAAAATCAACGAGACGCGCGAGCGCATCCCAGTCTATGCGGGACCGCACTCCTGTGCCCTTAAAGGGCGTTATTATTGCAGTATAAACCCCTTTCAGCTCAACCATGCAACCACCTCACATTTAATTTTTCTAATTTATTTCCAAAAGTTCGTAAATAGTATGGTATAGATAAATTAATATAACTTTTTCGCAAATTTAGGTACGAAAAACGAAAAGAATTCGCCAAAGTAGTTGAGGTGGAATGTAAAATGTCTAATGGCATAGCGTATGGGTGCGTTTAGGTTTTGCAAAACATTTTTTTATTTGTTATAGCCTTTTTTTGTAGGATGTTGGCAAAAAGAATAATACCCTGCCTTGACTGCGACCTGAGCGTGAAAGAGGGCCGTGTCGTGAAGGGTGTTGAATTCAAGCAGATTCGGTATGCTGGAGTACCATGGGAACTCGCCGAAAGATACTATGAAGAAGGCGCCGATGAAATAGTGTTTTTGGATATAACGGCAAGCCATGAAAGAAGAGAAACGATGGTTGAGGTAGTTAAAAAAACCTCTGAGAAGGTTTTTGTCCCGATAACGGTTGGCGGGGGGATAAAAAGCGTTGAGGATGCACGCAGGATATTTGAAGTCGGCGGGGACAAAGTATCCGTTAATACTTCGGCAATTAAAAGACCATCTCTAATAACTGAGATTGCCGAACACTTTGGCTCTCAAGCCTGCGTTGTTGCGATAGACTGCAAAAGAAGGCGGGCAGAAGAAAAGGAGGAGAAGAATACTAATTTGGTAAGGGAGTTCGGAGCATACGTGGAAACAGCAGGGGAGAGGCATCCAATAAAAACGCCAGAAGGGGAATTCTGGTTTGAATGCTCTGTATATGGGGGGCGGACATTTACGGGCGTTGATGCGATTGCGTGGGCAAAGAAGGCGCAGGAATTGGGGGCGGGCGAAATTTTGCTCACATCTATGGACAGGGACGGGACAAACAAGGGATATGATATTGAGCTCACGCGCGCTGTCGCAGAAAGCGTGACTATACCCGTGATAGCATCGGGGGGTGCGGGCACTGTGGAGCACATACGCCTCGCGCTTACTGAGGGGAAGGCGGATGCCGCTCTCCTCGCAGGCCAGCTGCACTTCGGAAGGCTTAAAATAGGTGAGATAAAAGAGTATCTCGCAAAAAACGGCGTGGTAGTGCGGTGTTAGAATGCGGATGAGTGAGGAAGAGGCGAAAAAAGTTGCGGATTCGCTCAATTTTGAGAAGGGGAATGGCTTTGTTGTCGCAGTAGCGCAGTCGGAAAGAAGGGAGGTGCTGATGGTTGCGTTCCAGAATAAGGAGGCAGTAATCAAAACCCTCACAACAGGCAAGATGTACTACTATAGCAGGGAGAGGAATAGATTATGGAGAAAAGGTGAGGAAAGCGGCAATGAGCAAACACTAATTCGTTATGCCGTTGACTGCGACCGCGATGCAATGCTCTATACTGTAAGGCAAAAAGGGGTGGCTTGCCACACTGGGAGGAGAACATGCTTTTCAGAGACTGGCGAAAATGAAGAAACTAAAATTTCGCTTGAACGCCTTTATGAAATAATCCGAGACAGGAAGGATAACCCGAAAGAGGGCTCATACACGAATAAACTGCTTGAGGACAAAGAGATGATTATTAAAAAATTAGTAGAGGAGAGCGGAGAGCTTGTGGAGGCGGCAGAAAAGGGGAAGAAGGAAGATATAGTTTGGGAAACGTGCGACCTTCTATACCACCTTTTTGTTCTTCTCGTGCACGAAGGGATAAGCATTGATGAACTTGAAGTGGAATTAGGAAGAAGGCATGCAGAAAAGGAGAAAAGAAGGTGATTCTATGGTTGGCGAGGAGGATGTAGAAAAACTGACTGACGAGACTATAAGGGATGGCGGTGTGCTCGCTCTTCTTTACTTTGATGTGCATGGAAGCGATGCCGAGCAGATAAAGAACATGCTCGTTGACCTGATAGCGAGGATTACAAAAGCAAACGGTGTTGTTTACGTGCGTGGGGAAATAGACGAAGCCCTGAAAATTGAAGGGGAGCACATAACATCTGCCGAAGTTAGCGTTTTGACAAAGGATTTTTCTTCCCTCGTTGGCGTTTGTCTTGAGTATGCACCTTTTGGGGTAGAGGTGCTGAGGCCTGAGAGGATAGTGCTGAACCTCGGGGAGGCGCAGTCTCTTCTTCTGAACGTTTCGCAGGTAAGCCAAGAGTATGCAAAGTTTGTGCTCAGCAAGATAATGAATGCAGAGGAAAGGAAAAAATTTGAGGAAAACCTGAAAAAGCGCGCAGAGCTGGGCAAGATGCTGCGCGAGAGGCAGGGAGAAAGAAAGTAGGTGATTGCATGCGTCTTGTAGTCCATGGGGATTTTGACGGTGTAGTATGCGCAGTCCTCATAACTTCCATGGAGGATGTGGTTGAGATAGTTTTTGCAGAGCCTGCTGAGGTACAGAACAGGGAAATTGAGATAACCGCTGAGGATATAATAGCAGATTTGCCGTACCACCCAAAATGCGCCCTATGGTTTGACCACCACTATACGAGCAGAACAAATACAAAATTTGAGGGTTCGTTTAAACTGGCACCGAGCTGCGCCCGTGTGGTTTTTGATTACTATGACAACCCGTACCTTGAGAAATACCGTCCGCTTGTTGATGCGGCGGATAAAATAGATGGGGGGAACATTACAAAAGAGCAACTTTACAATCCAGATGATTATCAGAAGCTTTCAATGACCCTTGATTCTGATGATCCGAAGAAGGATGACGAGTACAGGCTGGATGTTATAAAATGGCTCAAAAAACATAGCATTGAAGAGATAATCGGCTTTCCAGAAGTTAAGAGAAGGTACGAGGCAAAGCATGCGATGTTTGAGCGGTTTAAGGAGGAGGCAAAGAAGCGCGCGCGTATGGAAGGCGATATAGTAATCGTTGATTTGAGAGGAGTTGATAGAAGCGTCGGTGTTGGCAGCAATTATGCAGTTTATGCGGTTTTTCCAGAATGCAAGTCTTCAATAAGAATTTTTGAATCGGTTGATGAGAAATATGTTTCAATAAGCGTTGGGCACAACATACTAAAAAGGAGCGAAGGGATGGCTAATCTCGGAGAATTGATGAAGAGGTATGGTGGCGGCGGGCACGCTAATGTTGCTGGATGCAGGGTTGAGAAGGAAAAGGCGGATAGAACGCTTGCCGAAATAGTGGCGATTCTTCGCGAACCTACGCAATAGGCGTCTGCTCTGCTGATGCTTGCATATTCTCGTCCACGAATCTGTATGCATGCGCAACCAAAAGCGCAAGCCCGATAATATCGCTAATGCGCCTTCTTAATACTCCGTCTCCGTCAGCATCGTAAATTCTGCAACTATGCACCCCTCTCCCCATCGCGAAGATAGTTTTTACGGACGCATTGCTTTCTTCCAAGATTCTGGCAGTGGCGGTTACTTGGTCGGCAGGAATGAATGCGTCGTCAATACCATGTAGAATTAGCACGGGAAAGTTTGCGGGCAAAACGGGATTTTTTACTGATCTGGCTGAAAGCTCGTCCATTGTCAACTTTTCCTTGTGGTAAATTCGCATATAGCGCAGGAGGATTTTGTGCGCTTTTATTGGGCTTTTCTCTGCGAGTTCCCTAATCGCAACCATGTCCTGTATTGGCGAAATAAAAATAGCAAATGCGGGCGCGTTTTCGTTATTTTTTGAGATTTCTGAAATTGCGTGTATCATTGCGGTTGCACCGTGGCAGACTCCGATGAAGCCGATTCTACGCTTATCCACAAAGCTGAAGGATTTGAGAAAATTGAATGCCGCAACGATATCGTCTGCCTCACCCTTTGTTATTTCTATCTTTCCCTCAGAACCATTCACCCCTCTCGTATAGGGAACAAAAACGATGTTGCCCTTGCTTGTAAAGGCATTTATCACGGGCATATAAGTTTCGGATTTGATTCCAATGCCTACAGAAAAAATGAGCGCGGGCATAGGCTTCTTTCTAACTCTCGGCAGATACAGCTCGCCACACAGTCTGAGCCCATTTGAAGCGAAGAAAACCTCGTGGCGCTCGGGCTTCCTGAGGCACGCTGAAATATAATGGCAAAATAAAGATGGGAATATAGCTAAATGAGCTTTTGTTATCGGCTCTGCAAGTGGCTCATTTCTGCGAAACGCATCCGTTGTACCGATGCGTGTTTTGCCAGAGCTATTATTCCGTGAAGAACGGTAAAAAATGGGGAAATGCATGGGTATATTTTTTTACATACAAATATTAATAAAACGAAATCCTAAAGGATACGTATGCAAAAGCACGAACTTATAAAATCGGGCATTCCTGGTTTTGATACTCTGGCGGGCGGGGGAATACCGCGCGGCTCAATAATAATGCTGAGTGGGGATACTGGATGTGGTAAAAGCACGTTTGCAACCCAGTTTCTTGCGAGAGGCGCAAGGGATTACGGGGAACCGAGCCTGTACGTTTCCTTTGATGAGCATAAAGAGCGTTTTTTTGCGAACATGGGGAATTTTGACTTCGGGCTTGAGGAACTGGAGAGGGAAAGACTTTTTGTTTTCCTAGAATACCCTGCGTACGAGCTTGAGCAGTTTGTCTCCCAGGAGAGCGCGATAAATCAACTAATAGAGGAGATAGGGGTAGAAAGGCTTGTGATAGACTCTGTAACCTCCCTGCTTTTTCTTTATGAGGAAGGGTGCATTGGGAAGAGACATAGGGTGATAAAACTGATAGAGAAACTTAGGGAGTGGGACTGCACGACGCTGCTCATCGCAGAAGTTTCTCCAACAGACCACGCAAAAACAGAGCACGGGATAGAATACCTCTCTGATGGGCTGGTGTATTTCTATAACACGCGCGTAGGAGATTCGCGAGAGAGAGCGATAGAGGTTATAAAAATGCGCGGGATGCATCATAAAACGAAAATATGCCCATTCCGAATAGGAAAAAACGGGATAACGGTTCATGCAGAAGGGCACTCGTTTGAGCATGCGCACATAAAGTGAGAGGATGGCTTTCGTAGTAACTCCTTGGAAGGTAAGGGGGGAAGTTGATTACGAAAAGCTCATACGGGAATTTGGGGTATCAAAGATTGATGAGAAGCTTGCCGAGAGGATAGCTAAACATGCAGGCCATATGCATCTTTATCTTCGCAGAGGGCTTTTTTTCTCGCACAGGGACTTGGACAGGATACTTGAGGAATACGAAAATGGCAAAAAGTTCGTTCTTTATACGGGGAGGGGACCTTCTGGGGACACGCACATAGGCCATCTTGTCCCGTGGCTATTCACGAAATACCTCCAAGACGCATTTGATGCTGATTTGTATTTTCAGATGACGGACGATGAAAAATTCCTCATGCGCGAGATAAGCCTCGAAGACGCAGAGAATTACAGCAGGGAAAACGCCCTTGATGTCATAGCGATTGGGTTTAAGGAAGGAAAAACAAAGATTTTTTCGGATGTGGAGTACATAAAGGAGCTTTATAGGATAGCAATTCAGGTAGCGAAGAGGACGACCTTCTCAACGGCGAAGGCCGTTTTCGGCTTTACGAACAGCTCAAACATAGGCATCATATTCTTTCCCGCAATACAGGCGGCTCCCGCATTTCTTGCGCAGATGAACGAAGGAAGAGATGTGAATTGCCTCATTCCTTGCGCAATAGACCAAGACCCGTATTGGCGCATAACGCGCGATGTTGCTCCCCTTCTCAAAATGCCGAAGCCTGCCGCAATACACTGCAAGTTTATCCCGGGCTTGCAGGGAACGAAGGGAAAAATGTCATCTTCGGAGAAGGATAGCGCAATATATACGACTGACAGCAAGGAGGAGGTTTTTAGGAAAATAGGGAATGCTCTCACTGGCGGAGGGGCAACCATAAAGGAACATAAGGAGAAGGGGGGGAAACCTGAGATATGCGTTGTGTACCAGTGGTTTTTCTATCTTTTTGAGGAAAGCGACGAAAAGCTTCGGGAGCGATTTGAGAGTTGCAAAGCAGGGGAACTCATGTGCGGTGAATGCAAGAAAGAACTCTCTAAATGCGTCTGGCGCTTCCTTGAGGAACATCAACGGAGGAGAAAGGAAGCGGAGAAGAAGATTGAGAAATTTTTTATAGGAAAAAAATGAAATAATATCGTGTTTCTTATGGTGGGCATGATAAGAAACCAACAACCGCAGCAGAAACCTGCACGGCAGCATGGGGCACGTACTTATCAGCCTAGGCTACCTGGGATGGATGAATTTTTAGACCGCTGTAATCCCCGCAACGAGGGGATGACGGATTACCTCTTTTCTCGTGTTGAAATGAAGATGAAGGCGAATGGGGAGAGCTTTAACTGGATGAGAGAAACACATAGCAGAATGGTTATTGATGGAAAAATTGTGGAGCCCACTGTAATAATCAGAGGAAGCATGATAACAGGCTATGAGAGCAGGATAAACCCTGACAGGGCAAGGAGAAAACTAGCACCTAGTGAAAGCCGAATTGAGCATGTTGAGGAATGTCCATTCTGCCCACAGAATGTTTTTTTAAAAACTCCGAAACTTTCGCCAGAGGCGGTTGAGGCATTCAGCCGCCTTGTTGAGCAGGGCATCACCGATGCGCGTCTCGTTGATGGCAGAATAGTTCACAGAGCTTTTGAAAGCGCATATGTCTCAGAGGGTTGCAGAATTTCTCAGAGTGCTGTAAGCTTTCCCAATCTTAACGTTTTTGCGCCCTTTCATTTTGTGACTGCCTATCCAGCTATACCTGTGGGTGGAGGAAACAACGGAAGACACAAGCTCTATTTATCAGAGCTTTGGTTTGATGATGCGAGGGCACTTATACATTCAGAGTATGACCTTGCTCTTCTTGCAAGGGAAATGGGTTATAGGATGTTTGCAGATATAATGAACTGGCACGAAGCAGCGGGCGGTTCAATCCAGCATCCACATTCGCAAAGATTCAGCATAGATATGGGCTCCCCTGAACAAGGCAGTCTTTCCACAGCAAATGAATTATTGCATATAATGCGGAGGGCGCGCGAGTTTTACGAAAAATATGGCATTAACATATTTGACTTTTTTATACGCACAGAAGAGCGGGATGGCTCGCGTGTGATATTCAGCAATTCGGATGTTTATGCTGGTGTCCCGTTTGCCGCAACATCAAATTTTGAGGTGTGGGTTGTCCCGAAAAAGCCGATAGCGAACATAGTTGAAACAACGCCGGAGCAGAGAAATGCTATAATAGAACCCGTCACAGGTATATTTCCCGCACTCTATTTTTTCGGTGCAGCCACAAAGGCAGGTGAAAAAGTTGAGACTGCTGGCATAAACGCCCTCAACATTGCAGTTTATATGGCGCCTTTTGGCGAGCCCGATGCAAAGAATTATTTCAGGTGGCACATGGTGATAACGCCTCGCAGGGAAACAAGAACTTCTGATAGGGCAGGCGCAGAAATAGGCTTCAATGTATATCCGATAAGCATTGCGCCCGAGGATGCGGCTGCTATTATTAGACAGTGGTTTATAGGGGAGTACAAAGGTGAAAGGGACCCAAGGCTTGAGCTTCTTGCCACAGAACCGCTTAGAGAACAGGCAAGGAACTGCCTTGAAAACAGAGAACAATGTAAATGAGAGTCAATGCTTCATCGGTTTTCTTTTGTTTCCCCTTCCAATCGCCCTACGATTATATATACGATTACGTGGGGAGATTACACTAAGAAGCTCTTTTGTAGTTTCCATGAATAGTTTAAAGGCTTCTGCAGTCAGTTTTCCTCTTATTTGGGATAAACATTCCTGGAGGAGCAGGGCGTGGTTTGGTCTTGCGTTTTCCCTTAACACCCATACCAAGGTAAATTGCGCAGTTCCGTCTGTTATCTTCCCAGATTTAAGTGCTTCAAGAGTTAAGGGTATGTGCTCTGGTTTTGCCAACTTTTCAAAAGCCCATGCAAGCCGCTGTTGAGCCTCACCCCTCACAACCTTTCCAGAGAGGAGTAGTTTTATTATACCCGAAGCGTGCTCGTCTTTTGCTTGTTCCCATATCATTTCCACAAGATGCCACATAGCTCTCTCTTCTCGGATTGCACCTGATAGAAGAAGATCTATAACCTTACCTATATGCTCTGGTGCACCATATGCTCTTACCGCTAATGCCAAGGTCTCGCCTGCTTGGGGATCGGTAATCATCCCGCTTGCTAGCAGATTAATAACATCGGAAACATACTGTGTGCCCATGTGGTTCCAAACTTCGTTTGCCAAGCGCCTCTGCTCATCAGCCCCAGCGCCCTCCGCCAAACTTTCAAGCATTTTCGGAACTCTTGATGAAAAATAGCCTCGAAGCATCTCCATAAGGAGAAATTTCATGTTATATTTCCGAATTTCTTTCTTTAAAAGCATATCTACTGCAATTGCGGTGCGAATCTTCTTGCGAGAAGCGGAATGAAAGCGCACAAAACGCACTGCTCAGTCATCCTTTCTCGTGAGAGGATGCCGCCAGAAAGAATGCTTATTATTCCACCTTTTCTGCCTATGCCCCTCTCACCCGTGAGCTCCCTGTATGCGTCGCTTATGTCAAAAGCCGAATTGCCGTGCGTGCGTATCTTTTCTGTTATCTTCAAGGGAAGCTCAAAGCCCATGCTGCAACCGAGGAATGTTTCACTCCCGTCAAAAATAGCACACCATTGTATATCAAAATTCTTTTCCCTTATTCTGAATATTCCGCTTTCTATTCCAAGAGCAAAATCAAAATCGCCCGTATCATATGCCTTGCGCGCCCTGTTTATTGCCCCGCCTATCGTTTCTTCACCTATCGGCTGTTTTGATATGTCTGATGAGACAGCGATTGGGTAAATTTCAAGCTTCGTTTTCCCGAAAACTTTTTTCAGAGCGGATTTCGCGCCTTTTATTTTCGTCTCGTTTTCACTTCCAATAGCGATTTTAATCGGGGTGAGCCTCTTCCCCTCTTCCGTGATAACACCGCTCCGTATTCTTGCGCAAGATATAGGCTTAAAGTCTTCAGCAAGAACCACGGGGATGATTACTATATCAAGCGGTTTCAGCTTCCTGTGCGCACGCTCGCGGTTTATTTCTTCCGCACGTCTTTTTGTCTCTTCGCTAACAACGATGGCATCTATCTGCGCCTCTTTTACCGCAATTCCGAACGGGTCGCTCAGTTCCACTATGCCTGCCGAAACGGAGCGTTCATGGAGAAACGATTCAAGGGCGCTCTTGCGCTCTGGAAACGGCTTCACTTCATGCTTTTTCATCCTCTTTGCAAACGCATCGCTCGTAAGCCCAACGGTTATACGTTTTCCCAGCGATAGCGCAGTCTCTAACATCTTCCTATGACCAGCGTGTAGCGTATCAAAAGTGCCCGCAACGATTACATGCTCAAATTTTTTGCCTTCTTCACCCATAGTGATCAACGAAATTTCGCAGTATTTTTTTTCCTTCTTTTGTCATGACTGACTCTGGATGGAACTGCACCCCTTCAAGGGGAAAGCGTATGTGGCGTACTGCCATGACTAATTCATCACTCATGCTTTTAGCACTTACACTCAGAGATGGCGGAACCTTGGAGATGACAAGCGAGTGATAACGGGTTGCCTCAAACGGATTTTTCACATCCTCAAATATCGTCCTTCCATCATGCGTTATTGTGCTCGTTTTTCCGTGCATGATGTTCGGTGCGATGCTTATCTCGCCGCCAAAAGCGAGACCTATTGCCTGATGCCCCAAGCAAACGCCAAGGGTGGGGACCTCCAAAAAGTTCTCCAGAACGGGGAGAAAGTTTGAATCTTTCGGGTGGCCTGGGCCTGGGCTGAGAACTATATAGTCGGGGTCAAACTGTTTTATCTCTTCCACTGTGTATTTATCTTTTCTCACGATGCGAACCTCCAAGCCCATAGCGCCGAAGTATTGGTAAAGCATATAGACAAAACTGTCATAGGCATCCACTATGAAAACTTTCTTCGCCATTTTCGCACCTAACTCTCATCCATTTCTTTGCCCGTTACCGCTTTCACGCAGGCGTTTAGTTTTTTCCTTGTTTCAACCCATTCCGCCTCTGGCTCCGAGTCATAAACTATGCCCGCGCCCGCCTGCGCATACGCGATGCCATCCTTCATTATGAGCGTTCTTATCGTTATGCACATATCAGAATTTCCCTTTACATCAAAATAGCCGACAACACCCGCGTAAGGTCCGCGCCGCTCCTTCTCAAGCTCCTCAATTATTTCCATCGCGCGCACTTTCGGGGCTCCGCTAACCGTCCCAGAGGGGAATGTGGCTCTGAAAACATCAAAGGCATTTTTATTCGCTCTCAAATTCCCCGTTATATGCGAAACGAGGTGCTGGACATGGGAATACTTTTCTACTGTGAATAGCTCGGGTTCCTTCACACTGCCGAATTCTGCAACTCTGCCTATGTCGTTTCTGCACAGATCAACGAGCATCGTGTGCTCGGCACGCTCCTTCTCGCTTTTTAACAACTCTTCTTCTAACTCTCTTTCCTCGCTTTCCGTCCTTCCTCTTCCACGCGTGCCCGCTATCGGCCTCATCTCTATAAGGCCTTTTTCAACACGCACATGAACCTCTGGAGATGCACCTATAAGCTGAAAATCTCCAAAATCAAGGTAGAACATGTAGGGGGAAGGGTTTATCTTTCGCAAGTCAAAGTATATCCTTATCGGGTCTCTCCTTGTTTTTATACCTACGCGACGCGAAAGAACAACCTGGAATATGTCGCCAGAGCGCAGGTATTCCTTTGCTTTTAAGACCATTTTTATGAATTCTGCTTTTGTAGTGTTTGATTTTATCTCACAAGTTTCTCGGGCATCCTCCCCCAACTCTGCCTTTTCACCATTGTTTGCAAGCTCAACGAGATCACCGACAAACGCATCTTCATCTTCATACGCATGCACAACATATAGAACTCTGTTAGACGCGTGGTCAAAAACGATTGCGTTTTTATGAAGAACGAAGTACATTTCTGGGAGGTTAAGAGTGTCAGGCAGTCTATCAGGTAGCTTTTCAAGGTAGCGCACAACATCGTAGGAGATGTAGCCTATCGGGCCGAAAGAGAATCTACTCAATCCCGTTTCTGCGCCGAGCATACCTACAACAGAATTAAGAAAATGAAGCGGGTCCTTGCCATCAAGCAAAAACCCATTATCATATTCAAATGTGCCAGTTCTAACTATTTCTTCAGAAATAATCCGTGCGAACTTTCCTTCAAGAAAGCACCTTCCATTCTTGCTCATAATTGTAAGTATCGGCTCACATGGGATTATTGAAAGGCGTGAAAATCTCTTTGCGAGAATCGTGGATTCTTCGTCAAAAATTGACTCAAGAAAAAAGCTATACTTTCTGCCGTATTTTTTAACTATTCTCAGATAGGCATCAGTAGGCGAAAGCCCCCTCGCAGGCATTTCTGAGAGATGCGCCTTAAAATTGAGCACCACAATAAAACCACGCTCAACCCATATACCCCTGCATAGATTAATAATTTTATCGTGCATCTCCGAATTCATGGAACCTGAAAACTCGCGCGAGCGCGTGGAGAAAGACATAAGGGAATTTGAAGATGCCGTTTCGCAAATTTCTCCGAAGGGGAAGACGGAAACAGGCCTGGTAGAACTCGCAAAGCGATACCGTGATGATGCAGAGTTTTATCTTAAAAAAGGAGACTTGCTAACTGCCTTTGGCTGCATAAACTATGCATACGGAATAATTGATGCAATAAAAGTTCTCAGTAAAGGATAGATTTATATAATTAAAACGCGTAGTATCTTTGCTATTTAATAGGTAAATGTGAAGATTATGGGTGTTTTTTATTGTACAACGATAGAGAAGCCATAAAAAATGCTATTGCCTTATTATCGCGGCAGGAACAGTCGGAGGTACTGGCAGGAGTAGAGATTCTAAAAAAACTTGTTGCTGGAGAATATTTGTTTAATGTTTCTGAAGATGTTCGGCTATTTGCCCTAGATAAGTTGGTTGAATTATGCACGGTTGGGGCTGGAACGGACCCTTTAGAGACTTCTATGCGGGCCCGCACGGCTATTGTTGAATCAGGACCTTATACCGGCGTGCTACTAAATGTTGTTATTAGGAGGGATATGAGAAGGTGGGAGACGCTTTTTTCTTTGGACACCACATTAACGGGGATAGAAGCGTCCAATATAACAAAAGCACGCCTTGTAAACCTTCTTGGGCTACTCGCAGAAACAAGCATACGTTGGGCGGGGCAACTGCCTTCCAAAGTTTTAGAAGAAAACTGTCGGATAATATCAAAGGCGAAGGTAATAGACCCTCAGATATACCTGCAAGTATTAAACTCAATGATTGCCCTAGTAAGCAATGGTGTGCCAGGTGCTATCGACGCCGTTATTGAGAGGTTCCTTTCAGACCAAAAAAATTCGCCATACATGGTAGGTACTGGGCTTTGCATTATTAGAGAGGCTTATGATATTTGGTTTTCTGACCTACTTAATCCTTTGGAGCATCCACTGGTGTCGGACAAGATCATTGGAAGCATTCGGGGGTTGATTATGCGCCCTGAAAGCGACATATCTAATGATGCAAGAGAACTTTATGAAAAACTTATGGTAACCAGAGACATGATAGCGAAGTCGAGGGAAATGAAGCCCGTGGAATTTTTGGACTTGGTAAGGCGCTTTGTTGCTATAAGAAGGGGGATGGTAAGGGAAGATGCAAATTTGGATTTGCAAGTTGTTTTGGGGATAATATTGGTGGGCAGAATACGCCATAATACTTCTAGACTTCCGCAGGAATTTATAGATGGCGTTTCTGAGATTTTATCTACTACTATGAACGATAGGGTATCAGAAGTAAGGCGCATATCCTTTAGTTTAACAGTAAGTCTTGCCACAACAGGAAATAGAGATGCTGTCTCGCTAATCCTTGCACATATGCATGAGGGCAGGAAAAGCAATGATAAGGTAAAAATTGTGGGTTCCCTTATTCTCATAGAGAATACAGTCAGTTTGATGAGGGATATGGGTTTTGAAAGGTCGGATCATCCTATGATTTCTAAAGAGGTTATTAGCGCCCTTCAGAATCTTGCTAAAGATAGGCAGGAATATAGTGCATTTGCAGAAAAACTTTTAGAGTCCATAAGAGAGATGATGAGAGTTGCTATGGCAGAGGAGAAGAAACGAATGCCAAAGGGGCAGGACTTGGGAACAAGAAAAAACGATCGAGGAAGGCGGAAAGGTGGGTCAACACTAAACTCAATTTGATCATTGCATGCTGATGTCTACGCCCAACTTTTTCAAATCTTCAAAGAATTTTGGATAGGACTTTGAAACGCATTCTGCATTCCCTATCTTTGTTTCTCCTTCCGCCCCAAGCGCAGCAACTGCGCATGCCATGGCGATTCTGTGGTCATTATGCGGGTCTATGGTTGCACCATGCAGTTTTGAGCCATTTATAATTAGTTCGTCTTGTCTCTCCTCTATTTTGGCGCCCATTTTTCTCAACTCGCTTGTTATTGCGCTCAACCTGTCGCTTTCTTTCAGACGGAGGCGCGATGCGTTGAATATCCGTGTTTTGCCTTCCGCATAGCATGAAGTAGCGGCAAGAACAGGAACGAGGTCTGGGATATTGCTTGCGTCTATTTCTGTTCCTTTAAGCTCTGATTTTTTTGAAGAGACAAAACCATCTCCTGTTTTTATATCCGCTCCCATTTCTTTCAGAATACTTACGACTGCGCTATCCCCCTGCACTGAATTTGGGTTTAAAGATGAGATGGTGACTTCTCCAGCTACTGCCGCCGCACATAGCAGAAAGGCGGAGGAGGAGAAATCTCCCTCTATTTCGTAGTTTATGCCGTTGTAATCCTGCGGCGCATCAACCTCAAACTCGCCATAATCTGTGGAAAGCAATACAGATATTCCGAAGGAGTTCATCACTTCAAGGGTTATATCAACGTATGGGCGCGATTCAAGCTTGCTCGTGAGTATAATTTTGGTTTTTGCCCTTGCTCTCGGTGCAACCATCAGCAACCCACTTATGAACTGCGAGCTAACATCTCCCCGTATAGTTGCAGTGCCGCCCCTTATGCTTCCGTCCCCATGCAATATTGCGGGAGGGAAGCCGTTTTTGGATTCGCATTCTACTCCGAGCATGCGCATCGCTTCAATGAGTGGCCCTATCGGCCGCTCAAGCAGCCTTCCTTCCCCCGTTATCACGGTTCTACCTTTTGCGAGAGCTGCAAGCGGAATAACAAACCGAAGCGTGGAGCCTGAGAATTGGCAGTTTATAGGCTTCTCGGGCGCTCTTAATTCTCCCGCAGTGCCTTCCACAATAATAGCATCTGCCGATCGTCTTATCTGAACTCCAAAGCTTTCACATGCCGAAACAGTGGCATCCACATCATCGCTTTTTAGAAGATGCTTGATTTTTGAGCGCCCGCGCGCAAGCGCTGCGCATATGATCGCTCTGTGTGAAAAGGACTTTGAAGGCGGTGCTTTTATTTTTCCATTCAACTCGGATTTGCGAATTAAAGCAAGCATAGAAGGAATATTACATCCAGAGTATATATGTTTATTTTGGCTGGCCGCCCCCTTCAATTTATAAAAATTCCCTTTCATATTTTGCTTGATGGTTAAGACGATTGATGAGATAAACAGGAGAATAGCGAATGGGGATGCAGTAGTGGTTACTGCGGAGGAGATGACGGAAATAGTACACGATGAGGGAGCAGAAAGAGCAGCGAAGGAAGTTGACGTGGTTACTACGGGAACGTTCGGGCTGATGTGCTCTTCTGGCGCTTTTCTAAACTTCGGGCATGCAGACCCACCCATAAAAATAGGTGGAGGCGAGATAACTCTTAACGGAGTTCCTGCATATGCAGGCCTTGCCGCCGTGGATACATACATAGGCGCAACGCAAATCTCTCGCGAGCGGGAGCGCTATGGCGGGGGGCATGTAATAGAGGATTTGGTAGCAGGTAAAGCAGTAACGATGGAGGCAAGCGGATATGGGACGGACTGTTATCCCAGAAAGCGAATAAAGACAGATATAACGCTTGAAGATATAAATCAGGCGATATTGCTCAACCCAAGAAATGCATACCAAAGGTACATGTGCGCAGTTAATTCATCTGATAGACCTATATATACGTACATGGGCGCTCTTCTTCCTAATTTCGGGAATGCAACGTACAGCGGCGCGGGCGCGCTGAGCCCGCTAAACAACGACCCCGAGTATAGGACAATCGGGATAGGAACGAGAATATTCTTGGGTGGTGGAGTAGGCTATGTTATCGGAGAGGGGACGCAGCACAACCCGAAAAATGCGCTTGGCACGCTTATGGTCAGGGGAGACATGAAGCAGATGGATGCGCGTTTTGTAAGGGGAGCGTATGTAAACAATTACGGTGCATCGCTCTACGTAGGCTTGGGCATACCAATACCAGTAATTGATGAGGAAATGGCACGAAGAACTGGCGTATCCGATGCGGAGATTTTCACAGACATAGTAGATTACAGCGTGCAAAGCAGAAATAGACCTTCTCTAGGTAAGGTTTCTTATGCGCAATTAAAATCTGGGAGAATAGAGGTTGGGGGGAAGAGAATTAAGTGCTATCCGCTTTCAAGCCTGCATATGGCACGTGAGGTTGCTGAAGAGCTGAAGAAAATGATTGAAGGCGGAGATTTTATGCTTTCACAGGCGGTTGAGAATCTACCTAGGGAGCGGGAGTTCAAACCGATGAAGCACCCAGCCTGCCTTGTTGGGGAATTCATGAGAGAAGCAGTTACTTGCAGGGAGAATGAGGATGTGAGAGCGGTTGCGAAATTACTTGTAGAAAAGGGAATAAACCATGTGGTTGTTGTTTCTGAAGAAAATAAACTCATCGGAATAATAACTTCATGGGATATCGCATCATCGCTACTGCTAAAAAAAGATAGAGTAGGGGACGTGATGACGCGGAAGGTGATAACCACAAGAGCTGATGAGGAGATTGAAATAGCAGTAAGGAGAATGGAAAAAAACAACATATCTGCCCTTCCCGTAATAGATAAGGATGGGAAGGTAGTTGGGATAATAACGAGCGAGGAGATAGCCTCCCTCCTCGGTAAAAACAGGTGATGCTCATGCCAAAAAAAGTGCAGCTGATATTTCCCCCAGAAATATCAAAGGAGCCTATAACATCAGAGACAATACTAAAAACAGGAACTCCGTTCAACCTTCTCCGTGGCGAAATCGGGCTTGCGAAAAGTGAGATAATAGGGGAGATAATGGGGGATGAAAAACGAGCGCGTGAGTTCATATCCGAATTAAAAAAGCGTGGGGTTATAGTAAATGAGATAGAATCGCTCATAAAGCACGATAAAGATAAGTGCGTCAACTGCGGCTATTGCATTTCTCTCTGCCCGACCGATGCGCTTACGATGGATAAAGAGGTAAAGCTTAAAGTTGACTTCTCAAAATGCGTGCTCTGCAGGATGTGCGTGAAAAACTGCCCTGTGCAGGCGTTTGCATACTCTAATTTATATGAGTAGGTAAAATATGAGCTTATGTTATACGAAAAGACAGTAATTCTCAAGGAAACGAATGTTATGATAAAGGCTAATACGAAGAGGGCTGTTGCTAATGCTGAAAGCGCACTGATAAGATGCAGGCAGGAATTAGAGAATTACATAGAGCGCGACAGAACATTCCTGACTTCGCTCGCTCCTGTTGATGTTTCGCCTTCTGCGCCAGATATAGTTAAGGGCATGGCTGAGGCGGCAAGGGAAATGAACGTTGGGCCTATGGCATCTGTCGCAGGAGCGATAGCCGATGCAATGCTTGACGCTGCATTATCGGCGGGTGCAACTACGGCTATCGTGGAGAATGGAGGGGATATAGCAGTCTATGTTGGAAAGGGTGAGGGTGATATTGAAGTAGGGATATACGCTGGCAATTCTCCTTTTTCCGAAAAAATAGGGCTTAGAATTAGGGATGGAACTGGGAGGATGGGGGTATGCACAAGCTCAGGAACTGTTGGGCATTCTCTTAGCTTCGGTAAAGCTGATGCAGTAGTTGTTGTTGCCGATAACGCAACCCTTGCGGATGCAGCCGCAACCTCAATAGGCAACATGGTTTCAGAAAAGGAGGACATAACCACAGCGATAGCGCGCGCTAAGAAAATGAGGATCCATGGCGTTATCATAATAATTGACAATTTTATGGGTGTTTGGGGGAATCTTCCGCAAATTGTGAGGGTTTGATTGTATTAAGATTCATCCTCGCCTTATCCAAATGTACACCAACTCCACGAGAGCAACAACCAGCCCCGCAGCAGGGAATACAACCACCCCCAATATAAGAGGGGCTGAGAATAGAAGGAGAGCATAGAACCTGTTCCTTTTTGCGGAGTAGTACAGATAAGCAGAGATTGAGGAGAGGAAGAGAAGCGCAAGCCATAGTGAATCGCAAAGAACTTTGCATACAAAGCCGCTGCACTCAAAAGGAGCACAGCCCTGCTTTGGCGCAACAGTTTTCACAATTTCGAAGATAGGGGTGGGTTTGACTATCTGGCAAATATAGTCTATGCATCTTCCTTCTGCGCAATCCTCATCCCTTATGCATGCCTCGTTCAGTTTTCTTTTTTCTGGGGGCTTTATGATTATTGTAGTGCAGACTGAGTTGTTGCAGAAACCTTCCTCGCATTCCACAGTTGTGTTGCACGGTGAGCCAAGGGGAGCTGGTGCCCTTTTCATCGGCGGAATTGTGCATACCCCATTCATGCATATCCCATCGCAGCATTGAGAGGAGGAGTTGCATGGAAACCCACTTGGAAAGCAGGGAATGCACCTGTTGTTGACATATTTCCCTATGCAACAGATCTTTTCGCCTTCACTTAGATTGAGGGCTTTCCTTATTTCCTCTGGCGGGACAACGCATGCGGCCTTCTTCCCCACATCAGCTGGAGTTCCGCCTGTTTGCGATGGAGTTCTGCTACATATGCTGTTTATGCATTCGCCTCCAGGGCAGCATGGGAGGATTAAGCAGCTTGCATGGAGAGGTGCGCAGAGAGATGGGGACATGCACATGCCGTTTATGCATATGTTTGGTGAGCAGCAGTCTGCATCAGAGCTGCATTCTCCACCTTGCTGGATGCATAAGGAACACCTGCCCATTAAGCACACTCCCTCGCAGCACTGCATGGAGCTTTCGCATGCATCGCCTATTTTTCTGCATGAGGTGCATATGGAATTCCTGCAGAGAAGGCCTTCGCAGCATTCTGCATCAGTGGAGCAGGAGCGATTTTCCTTTCTGCATGCTGGAATTATGCTCAGGCTCCATGTTTCTGAGGAGTATGAGATGCCTGATTCATCTTGGCAAACAACCTTCCATGAGTAGTTTCCAGTTTGCAGGAGGAGAGTGAATGAGGTTTGGGTTTCGCTGTTTATGTAAAGTGAGCAGTTATGCAGGTTTGTGGAGTATGTGAAGGATACCTGCGTTCCTTCTGAGAATGATGATCCATCTGGGGGAGAAATGAGGTTAACGTATGGAGCTGGCTGCTCGCATGAGATGATGGTTATTTGGATTTCTTTTTGTAGATAGCCTGGCTTGAAAAACCTCATCAGGTATGTGCCTCTCTGGAGGAGAGTTGATGCTATGCCTTCTGAATTGGTGAAGAGGTCTGCTATCTTCTCAAGGGGTGTTGTTTTCAGGTATATTGAGATGAGGACGTTTGGGAGGGGCGATGAGCCATCGTATGTAGTGATGTTTATTGGGTTGTCCTCGCATCTTCCATCCACTCTAACTGATATTGTTCTTTCTGGCTCCTCTTCTGGCGGTGGTGTAGGAGGCGAGTATGTGAACTCCGCATGAGCTTCTCCAACGTTCCCAGCAGTATCGTTCGCATATACCGTGAGGTTGTTTACACCCTCCACCGCTGTTATGGTTGTGTTTGGCGTGAAGGTTGTGTTTTCTCCTCCATTCAGCGAATACCACCACGTGTCAATATCCTCGTCTGCTGATACGTTGAGCTGAATTGTTTGCGTGGTATATGTGGTATTCTCGGGTGAGTGGATTGTTATCGTGGGTGGGGTGGTATCTGGGGGTGGTCCTCCTCCAAAGAGTATCATGTTAACAGTCTTGCTCTCGTTTATCGTCTCGTTCGTTGAGTTTGTTTCATAGCCTGTTTTGTTTGCTGTGAAGTTGTGGAGAGAGTAAACTATGTTTCCTCCTGCTCCTCTAAACATCGTGTCGTTCAGGATATACCAGTCGGTTAGCCCATTCGCTCCTGTTGTTCCCATATCTTCTGTTAGTGATTGGTTGTTCGTGTAGTTTGCAGATGCGCTTTCTATTGGAGTTCCCTCAGGTGTTGTTATGTTCAGCCTGACATACCACTGGACTGTTACGTTAAATGCTGCTGTCGGGGAAGTCCCGTATGCTATTGCTGAGCGGTTCAGGTTTGTGATGTTGAGGAGGAAGTTGTTGCCAGCAGAACGTATATACGTTTGGTTTACCGATTGTCCGAGGAATGTGCAGTTGGAGATTATGTTGTTTGATGCGCTGTAAAAGTAGAGTTTTGGTACACTTGTCCGTGTCGTGTTGAGTATGCAGTTGGAGAGGGTGTTGTTGTGGGAGGAGGAGAGGTAGGTGACGTAGGCGTAGTAGCCGTTTGTGGAGATGTTGAAGTTGGAGAGGGTGTTGTTGTGGGAGGAGGGGAGGTAGATGCCATAGGCATAGTGACCTGAGGTAGATATGTTGAAATTGGAGAGGGTGTTGTTGTGGGAGGAGGGGAGGTAGATGCCATAGGCATACTCGGCTGAGGTGGAGATGTTGAAGTTGGAGAGGGTGTTGTTGTGGGAGGAGATGAAATGGATGCCATAAGAATAAGAACCCGTTGTAAATGTGTTGAAGTTAGTGAAATATGAGTTAGATGAATTGTGGAGGTTTAGGGCCCTTCCTGGTGTTGTAAGGGTTATGTTTGTTGCTTTTGCGCCATTTGAGAAGGCGAATAGAAGTCCATCTGTTATTGTTGAGTTTTCAAGCACCACATCAGGACAGCCTGCAAAGCCTACGAATGAGGCGTTGGAGAAGTTGAGGGGAGAAGTTGGGCAGTCAAGGGAGTAGCCTGTTGCGTAGTAGTAGATTGGGATGTCACGTATTGAAACGTTGGTGAAGTTGTGCTGGTAGTGGGAAAGTTCTGTACCTGTAAGGTATAGGCTGTTTGATTGGGTTGAATTTAGAGAAAAGTTTAGGAGGGTGTTGTTGTGGGAGGAATCAAGATAGGTGGCGTATGCGTAGGAGCCGTTTGTGGTGATGGTGAAGTTTGAGAGGGTGTTGTTGTGGGAGGAGATGAAATGGATGCCATAAGAATAAGAACCCGTTGTAAATGTGTTGAAGTTAGTGAAATATGAGTTAGATGAATTGTGGAGGTTTAGGGCCCTTCCTGGTGTTG
>JAVZCV010000004.1:0-36527 GCA_038874215.1 Candidatus Micrarchaeia archaeon
GTCCTGCTCTGTTTCGGCAACTGCTATATTCACAGAATTATACTCATTAAGCCTCTGGAAAAGGAAACGAATATACGCCCTATAGTGTTCTAGGTTCTCTTCAAATGCGGATGAGAGAGCAGTCAGCGAGTCAAGAACGACTCTATCAGGCCTAAATGGGAGCTCTATATCCTCTAAATCTATCAATAACTTGCCCCTCTGCTTTATTATGGCGGCCTCAACAGCCATCGCAAGGTCAAACGGTTCCTTTCTTATCACTGCTATAAGCCCCTTCTCCTCAAATTCCGAAACATCCCACCCAAAGTTGTGTTTCATATGTCGCTTTAATTTGTCTGGCGGCTCCTCAAATGTTATATATACTCCCTTTTCCCCATGCAACGCGCCATTGTAGAGAGATTGGAAACAGAAGGTAGTCTTTCCCGAACCGCATCCACCAGCGAGTATTATGCTATTGCCCCTCTCAATACCATGCGAAGATATGAGTTCATCAAATTTTGAAACCCGCACTGGCAGAAACTCTACATCAAACCGTTCTTGCTCCTCTTCTTCACCCTTCTGCCATGTTCCTGTTTGTTTTGCAGGTATCGGTCTGAAGAATATCTCCTCTTTTTTCTTTTCATACTGTTTTCTTTGAGCGTAGGGTACTCCCACCGCTTTTTCTACGTTCTCTATCTCGGATTGCGTGTGTTCTTGAATGGTATTAATAGAAGTTCCACTAACCTCTATTTCATTCAGGAGCTTCTTTTTTTCGTCTTCACTTTTACCCGCAGCCGTCGGCATCTTTGCTATCCGGCATATGAAGTCTTTCTGCTCCTCTAAGCCATTCTTCTCTAATGCTCCCGCTATTTTTGGGGGTGACCCCTCCTCCTTTTTCTTCTTAATTATATCCTCCATTTTCATACCATTTCAATTACTTTTTAGAGTTTATAAATTTACACATCACGAGAACAGCATACCGATTATTTTTATCGCTACACTCTTACTCAGGAACCTGTTGTTATTCCCGCACATGGGGTCAAGTATGCACTTAGGACAACCATCCTTACACCCACATTTTTCAAGCCTGTTTTGCGCCATCTTCATAGCCTTCCAAAGCCTTTCATAAACGAGTTTTGCAAGACCACTTGCACTCCTGCTCTCATATATGTACATTCTACCAAAAGGATAGCTCAGTCCCCCAAGTTCTGACGGGTCTGAGCCGGCAAGCGCTGGCATCATTGCGATGGTTATATGCTCAACTGCATGGAGCCCATCACCAAAATCCTCTATTCTCGCTATCCTCTCTGGCACATCCCACCATACCCCAAAAGTCTCAAACTCATAAACCAACTCCTCATCAAGCGTGTGCTTGCTGATTGCCAATTCCCTTGCGTAGTCTCTCACAATGTAGCCATATACAACATCAGTTACCTTAATCCTCCCATAATGAATTGTCCCTTTTTTATCTTCGCTGGCTTCAAGCTCTTCCAATATCTCTGCGTTTTTATCTCTCAAAGCAACTGTATAGTTCTTTACCTCCCCATACAGCTTCTCCACTACCGCAGTATTGTTGTCAAGGTCAAGCCTCCTAGATACGTAGGGCTCGCCACCGTGCATGTATATAGCTCCTGGAAACAACTCGATGAGAGCCATATATTTTTCTCTGTCCCCAATGCATTTTTCCCCCTCGTATATCCTAACCCTATCCCCACATCCTCTTATTGATATATTTCGTAGTTCCTTGAGCCCCTCCCTTGTGGGAATCCACATGCCTGCAAATTTCCTTACAAGCTTTTTTTCAATAAGCGAACGTAATACCTTGCTATCAATTTCTCCTTCATCAAGCGGATAGTCCCTTGCCATTGCGAGCGCCTGAACCTCTCTTACATATTCATTCTCAAGGTTTACGAAACAACTTTCAGGCTCCCCACCCAAATATTCCCCCTCGTTGTCAAAGTAATACATGTCAAGCGGATTATCCCGTGGCACGAATACTGCAAACGTGCGTTGTCCCTTTCTTCCAGCCCTGCCTATCCTCTGCCTCATCTTTGTTATACTCCCAGGAAAACCGTCAAGGATAACTGCATCGACATTACCTATGTCTACCCCAAGCTCAAGCGCCGATGTCGTAGCAAGAATACGTGTGGAACCATACTTAAACCTACTCTCAAGCTCCCTCCTCCTTTCGTATGACAAACCGCTTCTGTACGGTTCAAGAGGAAGGCCCTTCTTCCTTGCCATCATCCCAAGTCTCTCTACTACTCCATGGCTATTCGCAAAAATCAAAAGCTTATCGACTTTCTTCAAGAGTTCCTCCGCAATTTTTAGTGAGAGGGATGTGTGGCTTTCATCTGAATGTACCATCAGATGCTTTACATCTCCCTTGGGTGCGCCATCCGCATCCACTTCAAAGAACTTCTCCCCCACGAGAAGTTCTGCGAACTCTTTTGCGTTTGATACTGTGGCAGAGCAGCATACGAAAATCGGTTTTTTTCCACCGCTAATCGCAACAGCTCTCTTAAGTCTCTTTATTATATAGTGGGCGTGTGCGCCCTCCACTCCTGTGTAGGTATGGTTCTCATCTATTACGACATAGCGCAGAGACCTGAAAAAATCTTTGAAAAGCCTGAGATTCATCAAAATGTGGTGTAGCATGTCCATATTTGATATCAAAACATGCGGAAAATCCTCGCGTATTTTTTTTCTTATATGTGGCGGCGTATCCCCATCATATACTGCGCAGCGAACGCCAAGGAGAGAAAACTCGCAAAACCTGAAAAATTGGTCCCTTGAAAGTGCCTTTGTTGGATACAGAATGAGGGACCTAAAACCTGCAAGCGCACTCTCAACAATGGGTATCATGTATATTTCGGTTTTGCCGCTTCCCGTTGGCGCAACGATTACTACATTCTTCCCAGCTCGGAGGAGCGATATCCCTCGTGCCTGGTGTCTATAAAATCTTTTTATCCCTCTTTGCATCATGACCTGCTTTATGCTTGCATCAACATCTATATCAGCGAATCTTGGCCCTCTACCTTTCTCAAGGAATTCCTTTTTCTGCATCGTTTCTTATCATTGTGCAACAATTTTAAGGTTTAACTGAATAGAATAGATGGGCCCGTAGTCGAATAACTTCTTTCTTGAAGCTCAAGAAAGAATTTTATTGGTTCGGCAATGGTAAGACGCTACCCTTACAAGGTAGAGATTCGGAGTTCGATAGGGCGTTATTTTCCACGTCTATCGTGGGTAACTCCCAGAAATCCTCCGCGGGCCCATAGCATTCTTAAATACGGTAGGTATCTATGGGAATAAAAATAACCGTTATCCTTTTTACATTCGCCTTCTGCACGTTTGCGGCGACCATGAGCATGCTTGTTCCGGCAGTTGATGCTGATGGTGGAGGCAGACTGGTCAATATATCCGTTGATGTAAGAGAAGGAGACGGAACGATATACATATCCACGAAGCCGCTTGTTGGAGTAGACACACAGGCATCAGAGCGAATAGCTGTTGAAAAGGCTTTTGAGATGGTTGGTATTGATAGGGCAGGCCATGACGTGCTTTTTAAGATTGAGGATATGGGGGGGAGCGATCTGATAGACGGCCCGAGTGGCGGCGCAGCGATGACACTGCTAACATATGCCTCCCTTACCAACAGCACTATTAATGAGAAAATCACGATGACTGGCAGCATAAGGAAAGACGGGAAAATAGGTGGGGTTGGCGGCCTTGTAAAAAAAGTGAAGATATGTGCCGATGGAAGATTCTCCCCTATTCTCGTGCCGCTTGAACATGAGGTCTACGAGGAAATAATGCTAGAACAGCTGACACGAAGGTGGGGCGTCAAAGTTTATTATGTTGAGAATATACGGGAGGTCATAAACATATCCATATTCGGCGAAATGCCCAAAGGAATAGAAGAGAGGAGCATTCTTGACGCCGGATATTCGGCCAAGAAAATTCCAAAAGAAAGCGCAGAATTTATCGAGGGCGCATACACCAACGATCTCAGAAATATTGGAAGAAAGATGATTGCAGACGCACGCTCAATTCTATCAAACGAAAAAGATGAAGATGCAAAAGTAATAGACTACTTCAAATCAAAACTTGATGTTGCCGAGAGACTGCTTGATATGGGCTACATATATACGGGTGCGAACGACGCATTTCTAACGCTTATAGATGCACGTTGGCTCATGTACGATAACGTCACTACCGCAGATTCTCTAGTTTCGGAAGTGGAGGCATGCGTTTCAGGAATACCAAAGAAGGACAAAACATACGAGAATTTTGATTGGGTGGGGGGCGCCGAGCTTAGGGGAACATGGGCGGAGGTAAAACTCTCAGAAGTGAAAAGCGCCCCATATCGTGATGAGGAGGACACACTGCTTGCGATGCGCGACCTGATGTACGTAAAGGGGTGGTGCGAGAGCGCGCACAAAATGCTCAATGCAACCGACCCAAAAGGCAACCCGATTGATGAAAATGCACTCAAAGCAATCGTGGAAGAAAGAATGAAAAAACTTGAGGCATTGCGTTTTGATGATGCAGATCTGCGCTGGCATCTAAAAGCCGCAAGGCATAGCTACTCAAAAGGCCGATACGTGGCAGCAATGTTTGACCTTGACTATGTTGAAAGTGCGCTAGCCTTAGAAAACAACCTCACCGAATCCACCAATGCAAGCTTTAATAAAAAATATACGAGTTTTTGGGCTGACATATATGGGACGCATGCAGCATACTATTCTCTTACTGGCGATTATACAACCGCTTCAAGGCTTAGAAACTTTGCAGAACGAATAGAAAACTCAACTATTGGCATGCGCAATATCTTCATGGGGGGTGGGAGGTTGGTTAACGAAACACGCGTCGCCTCACTGCTTGCAATCGCATGTTTGATAACAGCCCTTGCCTTGATTTTAACAAAGGTGGAAGGAGATGGGAAAGGTAGCTGATGCAACTAGAAAAGTAGTCTCCAAATACCCATGCATTCTTGAGTGCATGAGTAAGGGTATAGTTGATTTCACAGCACTTGCGCGTTTCTTGAAGCCAGAAATAGAGAAGGAGTGCGGGAAGGCGAACATAGACGCTGTGAGGATGGCGCTTTTAAGATATGCACAAAAAATGGAGGAGATTAGAAGCAGAAGCGAAGAGTTCGTGCGCTTGGTGGGTAGGTGCGTTCTTTCCCTAAAAAACGATGTTGTTGTTTGCAGGGTTTCGCAGGCAGATTTTGCACGTACATATGAAGAAATTCTCAAAAAAACTAAGAAGGCGCGTTTTTTCCAGCTTATACAGGATACGAGCGGCTTTACGATAATAGTGGATAGTGCGGTTGTTAGCCCAGAACTTGAAAGGCAGGGCTTTGTGATAAGGCATAGAGATCAAAGCGCGATAGTCATAACAAGCCCAGAAGAGCTTGAAAAGATACACGGTGTAATAGCGTATTTCACACAGCTTTTAGCGGAAAAGGGCATAAACATAACAGAGATGAGCTCCTCATACGTGGATACGATATTTGTGGTAAGCAGAAAAGACGCCCTATTGGCATATAAAACTTTGGAAGAGAAGATACATGAATATAAGTAATTTGGGGGTGATGGCTTGTTGTTGCAGAAGGTTAGGAGCGTGTTTGACTACAAGGGGATAGAAAAGTGCGTGCTTGCTTTTTCGGGCGGGCTTGACACAACGGTTATAGCATCGCTTCTTTCAGACATGGGCATAAAGCCGATAACGGTAACGCTTGATATGGGGACTGCAACACGGAAAAGCATACAGGAAGTAGAAAGAAAGGCGAAGCTTGTTGGCGCAAGGCACTACACGATAGATGCCCGTGAGGAATTCCTCAACGAATATATAATACCCGCCATAATGGCGAATTCCCTCTATCAGGGCGAGTACCCTAATTCAACGGCACTTAGCAGGCCGCTCATAGTCAAGCATCTCGTTGATGTAGCAAGGCTTGAAAACGCACAGGCGGTTGCTCACGGGAGCACTGGGAAAGGAAACGACCAGGTTCGCATTGACAACGGAATAAGAGCGCTCGCCCCAGAGCTTCGCATAATAGCCCCAGTAAGGGACTGGGGGCTATGGAGAGATGAAGAAATTGAATATGCAAGGAAGAAAGGGCTGCCAGTCAAGGCTAAAAAGAGCATATACTCAACTGATGAAAACATGTGGGGTAGAAGCATAGAGTGCGGTCCGATTGAAAATCCCGAGCTGGAAGTTCCTGAGGATGCCTATGAATGGACGGTGAAGCCAGAAAAAGCACCCAACAAGCCCGAGTATGTTGATATCCTCTTTGATGCAGGTAAGCCTGTTGAATGTCGGATT
Source organism: Candidatus Micrarchaeia archaeon (assembly GCA_038874215.1). Classification (GTDB taxonomy): domain Archaea; phylum Micrarchaeota; class Micrarchaeia; order Burarchaeales; family JAVZCV01; genus JAVZCV01. Next base: position 6,310 of record JAVZCV010000004.1, read on the forward strand.
GGTGGTGCAGCATACCGTGGAATAAGGCTTGTTGAAAAACTGAACGAGCTTGCAGGAGCGCATGGCGTTGGAAGAATAGAGCATATGGAAGATAGGGTTATTGGTTTCAAATCACGCGAAGCATACGAGGCTCCTGCGGCAACAGTCCTCTTAAAAGCGCATAAGGATTTAGAGAAGACGATACTTTCAAAGGATGAACTTGAAGTTAAGGAATACATGGATAATGTATGGACTAACCTTGTCTATAGCGGTAAGTGGTACACGCCACTTCGCAAGCAGGTTGAAGCCTTCATAAAGGAAACGCAAAAGCACATAACGGGCAGAGTTCGGATAAAGCTGTTTAAGGGAAATGCAGATGTCGTCGCAAGAGAGAGCAAATATGCGCTATACGATAAAAAAACCGCCACATATGATAAGGAAACTACGTGGAACCAAAAAGAGGGAGGAATATTCACAAAAATATACGGTTTGGAGGGGGTTATGGCGTATCGCCTGAGAGGTGAGTAGTTGCCCAACAAACGCGAATACAAGGGAATAAAGAGGTGTGTTGTTGCCTTCTCGGGCGGATTAGACTCAACCGTAATATCGCACATGTTGTGTGGGATCGGCATAGAGGTTATCGGAGTTACTGTTGATGTTGGGCAGGGCAGAGAGGTTTTAGAAATAGATAGAATCGTGCGAAAAATGGGCATAAAGAACTATGTCATAGATGCAAAGGAGGAGTTTTTCAGTGATTTCATATGCAGGGCGATAAGGGCAAACTTCATGTATGGGGGCATGCCACATCCAACGGCACTTAGCAGGCCGCTCATAGTCAAGCATCTCGTTGATGTAGCAAGGCTTGAAAACGCACAGGCGGTTGCTCACGGGAGCACTGGGAAAGGAAACGACCAGGTTCGCATTGACAACGGAATAAGAGCGCTCGCCCCAGAGCTTCGCATAATAGCCCCAGTAAGGGACTGGGGGCTATGGAGAGATGAAGAAATTGAATATGCAAAGAAGAAAGGGCTGCCAGTTAGGACATCAAAAACATCACCTTATGCGATTGACCAGAATATTTGGGGTAGGGAAATAAAGCGCGGTGTTATAGACGGCATAGACAAGCCTATCCCAGAGAATGTTTACAAATGGTCGCGTCCAAAAAAAAGCGGTTCATGCACGATAACACTTTTTTTCAACAACGGCCTTCCTGCATGCCTTGTTCAAGGAAATAAAAAATACTACGGTGCTGACATCGTTGTGCAGCTTAATTCTCTTGCAGGGAATTATGGGATAGGCAGGTTTGTAGGAATACAGGATAAGCTCGTAGGAATAAAAAGAAGGGAGGTTTGCGAGGCGCCAGCAGCTCACGTTATACTTACAGCGCATTCCGCTCTTGAAACCGCAATACTGACAAAATCCGAGATTGAAGTAAAACGATATTTGGAGGGGATATGGGGCGAACTCGTTTATTTTGGCTTATGGTATTCCCCATTGCGTGAGGAAATAGACGCATTCATCAACATGACGCAAAGGTACGTTGAGGGAAAAGTTAGAATTAGGCTTTCTGAAAAGAGCGTAGATATAGTGGGAATTGAGAGTAGATACGCAATATACGATGAAATTATTGCAGGACAGGAAAAAGAGAAATACTGGAGCAACGAGGATGCGGGCTCATTTGCAAAGATGTATGGGCTTCAGGATGTTTTTGCAAAGCTTTTAAGGGAGTCAAATGGATAAACCTTCTCTTGAACTTGAAGGAAAGCACGTAGTCTATTGTGTGTGCAGCAGCGTCGCTGCAATAAAGGCACCCGAGATAGCCCGAGGCATGGTTAGGAGAGGGGCGAAGGTAACATGCGTCATAAGCGAGCCTGCGAAGGATATAATCGGCGTCAATGCGCTTGAATGGGCGAGCGGCAATAAGGTGATAGACAGAATAACTGGCATGGCGGAGCATGTGCTTCTTGCAGGGGGAGAGAAAGGAGGGGCAGATGCGCTTCTGATAGCTCCTTGCACGACTGCAACAATCGGAAAAATCGCCAACGGCATATCCGATACGAACATCACGCTTTTTGCCCTAACGGCTCTCGGTTCCCGCATACCAATCGTGATAGCGCCAGCGATGCATCTCTCACTTTATAACCAGCCCATCGTTGCGGAAAATGTGAAAAAACTTGAAGAGAATGGTGTTGTTTTCGTTGGACCAAAGATAGAGGAAGGGAAGGCGAAGCTGGTGGATACCGAGGATATAATAGATCACGTAGTGAGGGCAGTTTACAAAAAAACGCTTGCGGGCAAGAGAGTGGTTGTGAGCGCCGGTGCGACGAGAGAGAAGATAGACGACGTTCGTTTTTTGTCAAATCCTTCAAGCGGAAAGATGGGGATAGAGCTTGCAAGAGAGGCATGGCTTCGCGGAGCCGACGTCATTCTTTACAAAGGAAATGTTAGCGTTCGCCTGCCCAACTACATAAAAAAAGTTGATGCGCCCGATTTTTCCTCTATGAAAAAAATAGTAAATGAAAAAGCAGACTTCATGCTTCTCGCAGCTGCTGTTGGGGATTTCGCTCCTGAGAAGCATGATGGGAAAATCCCATCTGAAAGCGAAATAGTTATAAGGCTGAAGCCCAACCCGAAAATATACAAAAATGCAAAAGCAAAATGCCTCGTTATATTCAAAGCGGAGTGCAACGCAAACGATGAACAACTACTGAAAGCGATGCAAGAAAGAATTGAAGAAGGCTATGCGGACATTGTAATCGGCAATGACGTTATGCGGAAGGGTTGCGGTTTCGGCAGCGATTACAACAGAATAATACTCCTTAAAAAAGGCTGCTCGCCAGTAAAGCTTGAGGGAAGCAAAAGAGAACTCGCCAAAAGAATATGGGATGCTATCTTACACCAGAAATCGTGAATTCAACCCCAAACGATACGAGCATGAATAGCATGTAAATAACTATCAGGAGAACTCCATCAGAAGGCTCAAGCTTTCTTTTCGTTTCAAGCAGGTAAAGAAGCGTTATAGTAGTTATAACGAAGAACGTGAGTATTGCAGAAAATATCATTATGTCTATCGTTGCGGGGTGTATTATCGCTGATACCCCAAGAACGAGAGTCATGTTCGTCATCGCGCTCCCAAATATCTCACCAAATGCAAGCGAGAACCTCCCGCGCCTTACAGCAGCGGCGTTTATTGCGAGTTCTGGAAGCGCTGTGCCGAGCGCTATAACAGTAGCACCCATGAAGCTCTTATCCAACTTAAGTATCCTTGCAAGTTCTACTGCTGATGAAACAACGAAGAAAGCGCATATCATCACCACGCCGAGCGAGATTATGAAATGCACGAAAGACCTTGTCGCCTCGGCTCGTGTCACGCCGTCCCCATGAAGTATCCCTACTCTCTCACGCGAGACTAAATACAGGTATGCAATAAAAACGAGAATGAGCAGGAAGCCCTCAGCTCTTCCCATACCCCCTCTTAAAAGCAGGGCGAGCGGTATTATTGCAAGCGCAAAAAGGAGCTTTATTGATTCCTCGGTTTCATGCTCCCTTATGTATATCGTTCTTATGAGGGCGCATATCCCCAATATGATGCACATGTCCACCATGTTTGAGCCTATCACATTGCCAACTGCTATTGCGCTTTCTCCCATCACGCTTGACATAATGGCAACAGTAAGTTCTGGAATTGAAACTGAAATTGAAATAAGAACGAAACCAGCGGCTACTTCACCTATGCGAAGAAACCGTGTAATCTTTATAGCGTCAACGACTATGCGCTCCGCAAAAACTGAGAGAACACCTAACGATAAAAGAAGAACAAGGACAGTTTGTAGCATGTCACACCCTCTTTTCCTTATATCTTTTCAAGGCCCCTGCTATCTTCTCATCTTTCAACGCGAGTATCCTCGCTGCAAGAAGCGCTGCGTTCTTCCCGTTGTCTATCCCAACAGTTGCGACTGGAACACCCGACGGCATCTGCATCATGCTGAGTAGTGCATCAAGCCCCTCAAGCTTTACGTTAACGGGGACACCTATGACTGGCAAATCTGTCTTTGAGGCTATAACCCCGGGCAGGGCGGCAGAGAGCCCCGCTATTGCGATTATAACCTTAGCATCAGTTTTTCTCACCAAATCGTCAACTTTTTCTGGGGTGCGGTGGGCAGATGCAACCTCAACTTTGTTTGAAACGCCAAGCTCGTTCAGAATTTCAACAGCGCTATCCGCTATTTTTCTATCCGATTCGCTGCCTATTATGATAAGCACATCCATAGAACTACCTCGCAAATCTTTTCCCAGTTATCCTTTCGTATGCCTCTATATACCGCTCAGACGTATTATTTACTATCTCGGCGGGCAGTGTGGGTGGTGGGGGTTGTTTGTTCCAGCCCAAACTCTCCAAGTAGTCCCGCACATACTGCTTATCAAAACTCTTCTGCGGTCTTCCAGGTTCATATTCTGAAGCAGGCCAAAAGCGGGATGAATCTGGCGTAAGAACTTCATCTATCAGTATTATCCTCCCATCATGCTCCCCGAACTCAAACTTCGTATCCGATATTATTATCCCCCTTTTTTCAGCCTTTTTGCTCGCCTTTTCGTAAATTGATATGCTGCGTTCTTTGAGCTCATCAAAAACGTCTTTTCCTACGAGCTCGATCGCCTCTTTCTCAGTTATGTTTATATCATGCCCAGTTTTCGCCTTTGTTGCAGGCGTGAAAATCGGCTCTGGCAATCTCTCGGAAAGCCTCAGTCCCTTTGGTAGCTCTATGCCACACACACTCCCCTTATCCTGATACTCTTTCCAAGCGCTCCCTGCCAGATAGCCCCTCACAACACATTCTATTGGCATGGGCTTTGCTCTCCTTACCACAACAGTTCTCCTCTCTAAAAACCTGTATCCTTCAAGTTCCTTCGGGACTTTTGTAGAGACTATCTGGTCTCCTTCTTTCAAAAAATCAAACCAGAAAAGCGACAGTTGTGTTAAGACTATCCCTTTATAAGGGATTCCCTCGTTGAAAACAACATCAAAAGCCGATAGCCTATCCGTTGCGACCATAAGGAGATTCTCTCCAAGTTCGTATGTATCCCTAACTTTTCCACGGTAGAATAGGGGCAATGGTAATTCTGCTTTCAACAAAACTTCCACGTTTGCCATGCATTCTATTCTCTCAACTAAATTTATAAAATAAACGAATAGCCTCATCTTCCAGCTAGACGAGAGCCCATTCAATCCCGCCCAAAAGAAAGCCGAGCAAACCTACAGCGAGAGCTACAAGGCTTACTACCCTACATCTATGGAGCGAAGATATTGAGTGGTCAAGTGGTATAACAACCATACAGTATATAAGGAGCATGTCCGCAACCGCTATCGGTATGAGATACATGAGACCAAAGTTAAAGAGAAAGTGGGGAAGAAAACTTAGAATCACTGCAACCATATAGATGATTGAACATAGATATGCTGTTCTTTCAACACCGATAACCATCGGCAATGTAACCGCGCCCCTTGCCAGCCTATCCCCCTCCACATCTTCCATAGTTTTTGCAATTTCCCTTCCCAGCCCAACAAAAAACGCTATTGCGCTTAGAACGAGGATTTTACTTGATAGCGTTTCTATAACTGCAAAGTTCCCGAATATAAACGGTATCGCCATTGTCGTTGCTATGTAGGCATTCCCAGCAAGCGGCATATCCTTCAGCTTATAGTTATATACAACCGAAAGGGCTGAAAAGAGAAATGCTATTATGATGCACTGCATGGGAAGAAACAAAGACGACACCAGTCCAAACAAAAAGCCGAAGACTGACAAATAAAGAGCCGTTTTTCTGGACAAATCCCCCCTGGCAAGAGGTCTGTCCATCCTTTTGTTTATCTTGTCGGTCTCAACATCGGCATAATCGTTAAGAGCGAAAGAGCCTATCTCTATGAAAAATGCCGTTGCCATGCTCGTCAGGAGAGTTCCAAAGCCTATCACTGCAAGAGCATCTGGAAACCGCGACCCAATAGCCACTATTTCCCCAATCATAACGGCAACAGAGAGCATTACTGCATGGTCAATTCTCGTAAGCTCGTACAAAGCCTTCAATTTTTTGAACATGCAGACCTCCTTGCTATGAGCGATGCGCATGCCCCTGCTCCTACACCGTTATCTATATTCACAACAGTTAAAAAACTGCAGCTCTGCAACATCGCCTTCAAAGCACCCTCTCCATTTCCCCCGAATCCGTATCCTACGGATGTTGGTAATCCTATAACAGGTATATCTACGATACCCGCAACTATTGAGGGCAGAGCGCCCTCCCTTCCAGCTGCGACTACAAGACAGTCAGCAGAGCTCATTTTCTTTAATGCCCTAAAAAGCCTATGTATGCCCGCAATTCCTACATCATATGCACGAATAACCTTGCAACCCATTAGCTCTGCAATTACCGCAGCTTCCTCTGCCACTCCTATATCGGCAGTTCCTGCAGCCAGAACGCCAACAACCCCGCCGCCTTCTCTCTTCGGTGAAGGTCTCACAACAATTATCCCCGCCCTCCTATAATATTTTAGCCTGATTTTCTTAGACCTAAGAAAGTGCACATGCTTTTCTGAAACCCTGCTCACTATGCAGTTCTTCCTGCCCTTCACTATTCTGTAAATTTCCTCCATTTTCTTTCCCTCAGCAAGCACGATTTCGGGAATACCAACACGCGCGACCCTGCCCTTGTCAAGGTTTGCAATATCGCTTATTTTCTCTATGCTATAAAACCGCAACAGCCTCTCAGCTTCTTCTGGTGAGATGCTACCATCTTTTAACAGTCTAACAACCCTACGTATCTCACTCATTGAATCCCCCACCCCTTTTGTACCCTTCGGGGTCTAAGACTACGAGGTCAAATCCCTTGGATTTCAGCATTCCCGAAATCTCTTCGGCTTTCTCAAAAAGCTCCCCAACATCTTCTTTATTCACTTCAATCCTCGCCATTCTCACCCCCCCACTTTCATGAACCCTTATGCGGACGTTTCTGAACCCCAAAACTCTAATATAGTTTTCAACCCTGTCTATAACCCGCATGAATCTTTTTTTTATTTTAACATTTGGTTGAAAACGCGAGCATAAGCATGCAGAAGATTCCCTATCCCAATTTGGCAGTTCCCATCTCTTTGCAAGTTCTCGTACGTCTTCCTTCCTCATCCCTATCTCCATCAGGGGTGATCTTACACCGAGTTCCCTGAGAGCCTGCATACCAGGCCTATAATCGTCCAAATCATCATAATTTGACCCATCCAGTATCACTCTCTCACCAAACCTTCTTTTTATCAAAGAGAAAATACTCTTTTTGCAGTAATAACACCTCCCCTCTTTATTCTCAAGGACTTTCTTTGGAATCATTCTTCTCAACATAACATGCTCAATTCCTATTTTCTTTGCGATGGTTTGCGCCCATCTTACATCTTCAGCAGGCATGCTCTCATCAACAACAGTAACCGCAAGAGAGGATGGATTCGCCAGATACGCTGCCTTCGCAACAACGCTACTGTCGACTCCGCCCGAAAGAGCGACTACGTAGTTTCCACCGCGGAGATGCTCAACGAGGTTCATGTTTTTAATCTTAATCGGAAAAAAACTAAAACATGTTACTATTTGACCCACGCCACGGCGCATCGGGCGACATGATACTATCCGCTCTCATTGATTTAGGTGCAGACGAAAAAAAGATAGAGAGGCTATTCAACGGTTTGGTTCGCTTTTCTGAAACAAAAAAAGTTGGCATAAGGGCAAAAAAACTGGTTTTAAAAAACAACCCCAAGATGAGTATCTCTGAAATCCAGCGCAGAATAAAAAGCGCAAATATCGGAAGCGATGCAAAAAAACTTGCGCTCGGGATATTCCGCCTTATCCTTAATGCAGAAGCACGTGTGCACAGAAGCCGAGAGCTTCATCTCCACCAGATAGGGGAGTTTGATACTTTCTTGGATATAGTCGGCACATGCGCCGCCCTTGAATCGCTCGGATATCCAGAGGTTTATAGCCTCCCTATAAACTGCGGAAGTCCTGCACCCGCAACGATGCAGATTATATCCTCAAAGCGATTCCCGGTGATAATTGGCGGGCCCCATGAGCTTGCAACGCCAACAGGCGTTGCAATACTTGCCATGATAGCGAAGCCTGTTTCAAACATGGGGCTCATCCCAAAAAGGGTCGGGAGAGGGGCTGGGGAAAAGGATTACGAGTGGCCGAATGTGTTAACTGTTATAGAAGCAGAAGATAAGACAGATACTTCTACTGTAATATTGGAAACCAATGTTGATGACACGACAGGGGAAGTTTTGGGGTATGCTATTGAGAGGCTTATGGAAAGCGGTGCCAAAGATGCTTATCTACTCCCTGTTTTTGGTAAAAAGGGCAGGCCAGGTTATAAGCTTGAGGTAATATGCGATGTTGCCAAAGCTCACAGTTTGGTGCGCCTAATAATGGATGAAACAGGGACGCTTGGGGTTCGTGAAATAGAGTGTAAAAAGCATTCGTTAGGGAGGTCTTTCTATTCCGTAAAAACTGAGAACGGAAAGATAAAAATTAAAAGGGCCCACGGAATACAAAAAGAAAAACCAGAATACGAGGATATATATAAAATAGCAAGAAAAAGCAGAATCCCTCTAAGAACTTTGCTAAATAAATTCTCAAAATAAGGAAAAGAGAGCTATAATTAGACTAAAAAGGCATATTTTTCCTTATACTACCCCAAATGGCAATAGTATGATTTATGCTACCCAGAAAAAATTTTCTGTTGCTTATATCACTCAAAAACGCATTAGAATTAAAAAAAACACTCGGATTACGATATATTTATAAATAATTCTCCTGCTATAAAAATAGGAGGTGTCAAAAAAATGTATGGTCCGCATCTGATGCTTGACTGCTATGGATGTAACAAGAAAAAGCTGGGTGATCTTGACTATATATACAAGTTCCTTGATGCGTTTCCTGCTTTAATCGGCATGCACAAAATAATGCCCCCTGTCACTACTGTTTATGAGAGCCAAATGAAACCTGAAGATTGGGGCATATCGGGCGTCGTGCTGATAGCCGAAAGCCATATAAGCGTCCATACCTACCCAGAGAAGCGTTATGTTGTAGTGGATGTGTTTTCTTGCAAGGACTTTGATATAGATGAAGCAGCGATCCACATAGCATCCGCCTTTGATGCAAAGCGATACGAGAAGAGCTTCCTTTGGCGTGGCAGAGAGTTTCCAAAAGACATGGCAGAGGTCGGAAGAATAGTAAGTATGCAAAGGAAAAGGCTTCTTTAGTCGTTTTTATGGATTTCTACTCCCTACCACCCCGCAATTTCCTAGGTTTAGAAAACCAAAGGCTTGAGAATTCCCGAGTTGTTGTAGTTCCAGTTCCATACGATGGAACAACGACTTATAGGGGAGGCGCAAGATACGGCCCGAGGGCGATAATAGACGCTTCTATGAATATAGAGCTCTACGATATAGAATTAGATTGCGAACCATCAAAAATAGGCATTTTTACTCTCAATGAAGTTGAGCCCGATAAAAGCAGCGTTGAAAAAACGCTCGCCCGTGTTGAATATGTGGTATCTGAAATTCTTGAAAAGGACAAATTTCCAGTCCTGCTTGGCGGGGAGCACTCTCTGACAATAGGTGTGGTGCGTGCAATTCTCAAAAAATTTCCCAATTTGAGCGTTTTGCAACTGGATGCCCATGCAGACATGAGAGACGAGTATGAGGGAACAAAGTATAACCATGCCTGCGTTATGCGAAGATTAAGGGAGATGTGCAATATTGTCCAGCAGGTTGGCATAAGAAGCATGAGTGCCGAAGAAAATGCGCATATACGAGAAAAGCTCATGATGGGCAGCTTATATTTTTCAGACAGGTTCAGTGAAGCGGCGATAGACGAAATTACAACACGTTTAGGAGAAGACGTTTATATAACAATAGATTTAGACGTTTTTGACCCTTCTGAAATGCCCTCTGTCGGAACTCCCGAGCCCGGAGGCATGAAATGGTCCGAAGTTTTATCTCTTCTGAAAAAAGTTGGCCAGAGAAAGAATATCGTTGGGTTTGACGTTGTTGAGCTCTCCCCAATAAGCGGAAACATCGCGCCCGATTTCATGGCGGCAAAATTGGTTTACAAGATGATAGGGTACTCCTTCTATCATGTATTGAAATAGTTCGTTAATCGTACAACATACATTTATATAGAGAGTTTGCGTAATAAATATTGCGAGGCGATGAAATGACATTTGAAAAGAAGAAGGATAATGTATTCGTGCCTCCTATGCCCGCACCAAAAATTACAGAAAAACCGTTGGCAGGCACCCCAGAAGAAGCCAAAAATGAACCTCGTAAAGAAAATCTCTTCAACAACAAGAGTGACATCAAAGCTTATGCCCACAGCCAACTTCCCCTTCATTCCAAGCCCCAGCCTACCCTAGCTTCATACTTCCTGATATCCGAACCAATACTTCTCGTTACAGATCAACGAAAGCTAGGTCCACTTGTCAGCCTATAGCCCCCTCGTCTGCCTTCTTCTTTATTACGTTAAGAATAAGCCACCAGATAACCATTTCATGCGTGTCTTCAACCTCGTCAAGTATATCCTCTGCGTCGGGCGTCCAAGTCCTCGTATCAAAAAGCTCTATGTACTTAGCGCAGAGTTCTCTTTCGTTTATTCCAAATGCCTCCATGCTAATTCCTTCACCCGTGTTAATGCTGTTTAACATCTGCAACAAGAGTTTTAATGGCAGGGATAACTGGCCCACATATTGCTTTGCTTCTTCAACTATCGCACTGTCTATCTCGTTTCCTGTTATGTATGTGGATGCAACAAGCATTATTCCGCATTCTTCCTGAATAATCCGGTTGTCCTTTGAAACTTGCGTGTAGTAAGCATCGGACAGGCATTCAATTGCGTTTTCCATCTGGCCGTTGAATAAGAAGAGGTAGGCTGCCTCCAACAGATCCTTTGCCCCATTATTGTAATCCTGCTTGTATATCCTTGCGAGACCCCTTACATTGTATGGTTTTGGGTTGTTAGGCTCCAGACTTATGGCCTTCGTTGCATCCTCTATCGCCAACTCATACTCCTCTATCGCAAGAAATGAAAGCGCCCTATTGCTAAATGCTACTGCCGTCGGTTCCATCGCTATCGATTTATCAAGGTCCTTTATCGCAAGGTCGTACTCACCGTTCATTGTGTATGCGAGGCCCCTCAGGGTATATGCCGCAACGTTAGGACCGAGTTCAAGCGACTTCGTGAAATCCTCAATCGCCCTATCATAATTGCCAGACTCAAAGAATGCAACACCCCTCGCATGGTAAAGGCTTATGTTCTGAGGCTCAAGGCCTATTGCCCTAGTGAAATCAAAAACCGCATCGTTATACTCGCCCGCCTCAAACCGTGCAACGCCCCGCATTGCATAGTACTGTGGGTTCTCCGGCTCTAATAAAAGAGCCCTCGTTAGATCGGCTATTGCACTCCGCCTTTCACCTACCGCCATATATGCAAGCGCACGGTTGTAGAATGCTGTTGGCGTTTCCAGCTTTTCAAGAGATCTTGTAAAACTTTCTATCGCTTCTTCATACTGGTTTCTAATCAATGCCATCATGCCCACATTAGCTAACGCCTCTGCATTCTCTGGATCTAGCGAGAGTGCCATCCTATAGTCTTCCTGTGCTTTCTCGTAATCCAACTTCTTAAAATACGCTGAGCCCCTATTCGTGTATGCTTCTATCGTTGGTTTAATCTCTATTGATATAGTGAGGTTCCTGATTGCCATGTCTAGCTCATCCATACGGAGGTATGCGAGCCCAAGCAATCCATACGATATTTCTGAGGGATCAATAGCGACCAATTTCCTGAAATCTGCTATGGCGGACATGTAGTCCCCCATGTTCATGAAGGCTATTCCCCTATTCGTGTAGGCAGGGATGTTTTCAACTACACCCAGAGAATCAGTAAATGCCCCAACAGCACTCTTATAGTCCTTCCTTGCTAGATACACTAGACCCAGATTTACATAAGCCTTCCAGTTTCTGGCATCAAGCTCAATCGCCTTTTTGAAATCCTCCTCTGCTTTTTCAAACTCCGATCTTATGAAATACAAAACACCTCTATTCGCATAAGCGCTTGAAGTCGGCTTCATGTTTATGGATTTTGTGAAATCAGAAAGCGCAGAAGCATGCTCGCCATTGCCCATATACGCAATTCCCCGCATGTTGAATAACATCGGTGATGGATCAATCTCAATGGCCTTCGTGAATATCCTTATTGCCTCCTCAAAATTCCTGCCAAGCTCCGCCACACCGAAATGGTAAAGAACCTGAATCGCAACATCGTCATCAAGCTTGAGCATGTAAACATGCTTATCGGGTAACTCAACAAAATCTATTTGTGCTTCGTGCACCTCATATTCATCACCAACATCGTATATCCACCCCTTTTCCTTTACGCTGAGAAGCGCTTCAGCACTGAAAGAGCCAAAAAGCGCCCAATTCATAATCTCTATGAGTTTTGCGGAAAGAGCGCAGTGTCCATGTCTAAGATATTTTATTGTTCTGATGATGTTTGCCTCCGCCTCCGTTAACTTCTCAAACTCTATCTTCCATATACCCTCGGCGTTTTTAGGCAATCGCAAAATAGCTTCGCGAGTTATCTCAGATTCCCTAAACATTACCATTACAGAGTACACAAAGAATGGAGTGGGATCTTTTTTTAGATGTTCAACCAGGGCTTCTTTTGCATCGTCCGCTATACTCACATTCATGGCATTTGCATAGTATTCTACAAATTGCTTTATCTGTCCTTCCGTCAGATCTTTTAGTTTTATGTTCTTGAACCCAGGTATCTCATATTCACAACTTACTATTACGGAAAGCTTCGGTACGACATTAGAGATGCGATCAATAGCTTCTGAGAGAAGAACAGGATTGGCGTTATCCCAAATCAATACGAGGGGCTCTGGTCGTAATCGCTCCACGACTCTATCTAAAGTTTCATGGGTTATATCGTGGTATATCACAAGTTTTCTAAACTTTACATTTTCAACAAGCTTAAGAATACCCACTGTTTTTCCAGAACCTTTTCTGCCTACAACTGCTACCTTATCCGACGGTTCAACCAAAAGTTCCTCTCTCTCAACATATGGTATCTGTAACTTTGCAATACCCTCTATCGTATCATCAGGATTGTAAAGGGCAACGTCCTCCATGAAGTAGATAACAGGAATAAGATATATAAAACATGAATGGTAGCCAAAAACCTACCGTATATAGCTAAGTTCGCTGTTCCTAAGCGTTTCTTCTATGAGGGTCTGTTGTCTCGCAACCTCTTTCTCCATGCGCTTCATGAATGTTTCTGTTTCCTTTGCTCTTTCTTCCAGCTTCGTCATGTCCAAGTCAACCTTTAGTATCCTTAATAACACAGTAAGCACGGCCTTTGCCGCCTTAGCATCAACGTATCCTCCATGCGTCTCCCCCATCAAACATACCCCGCGCATTCCACGAAGCTTCCCAAGACCAAGCAACAAGCCTGCAGCCCCCACTATAGCGCCGTTTGCCTCACCAAAAATAACGCCATACTGCTTCATCTTTTCAACAAGGCTTATGTGGGTAGCCGAGCCAAGAACTCGCGGTTCATCAACAATTCTGCCTACTCCATAGCCCCCAAGCGTGAATATCATTTTACCGCCAAGCTTCTCATAGTAATCCAGAATTGAACCACATACAGAGAATTGTGCTTCGGGCGTTACTGCTTGTACATCTCCTACAAGTATAACAACATCCCTCCCATTTTTGTTCTTCCATACATAAAAGCTGTTTTTCAGCATTCTTATCCCGCCTTTTTTTAGCATGAGCACCTGGTGAGGAAAATGAGGAGAGTAGAGGTCGGCGATCTTCTCAGCTTTCAATTCCTTTATCATATAGTCCGCAGCAAGTTTTCCTACCAAGCCTATGCCTGGCAACCCTTCAACAAGAACAGGATTATTGAGCTGGGCACCTTTTTTCTCAACTATGATTGTTTTCTCCATTCAATCGCCACATAACAACTTACGACGATATCTCGCCCACTTGTCTTCAGGTGAAAACTTTGGGGGATGTGCGGTTCGTGTTTTTTTATCGCAACACTCCTCCTTCATCGTATATCTACTACAAACACAACATTTTTTCAACTTTCTTACCATCTAAACACGCGTTAAACCTTTTCATTCATTAAGCCAACATACCCCTCATTATTTTTTATTACTTGTCCAAGCCACTCAAATCTTTCCATAAAGGCACGCTCTGCGCTCCTATAATCTGGGGCGATAACAGTAACCATATACTTGGGCGCACCCAAATATTCCACTTCTATCTTCCCCTCCGAGCCGTATACGAATTGCTGCAGAGCATTCTTTATAATTTCAGCACCATTTTCAAGCGGGCATTTTATTGTTATTGTCTTGCTTATTTTCGCAACAGGCTTCTTTATGTTCTTGCTTACTGCCTCAACTATCTCTTTAACAATCCTTTTGTCAAGTTTAACGCCAGAAAGGACATCTTCGCCTTTCTCAGAAATTTCCTCAAAAAGTGCGTACATGCCACCATATTTACTAGCAACAGCCGTGAGCGCGTTCCTAACCTCATTTACGTTAAAGCCAGCATTCTTACACGCTATCTCAAGCAATTTGTTCGCTCTTTTCTCTTTCCTATGCATGTCAAGTTTGTTTCTTCTATCCTGTTCAGTAACTCTCTTAAGAGATATATCTACGAGTCTTTTTTCAGGCACATACCTTTGTACCTGCGCAACTATCCTCTGTTTTTCCTTAAGGAACTCATGAATATTCTTTATCCATCGTGGTGCAACTTCAGATATGTGAAGGAATGCTTCCATCCCATTGTACTCGTCCAATGTACACACTGCACCGTAAGGGAAGATCCTCTTAATCGTTGCTATTACAAACTCCCCAACTTCTGGTTCTTCTTTCATATACCCATCTCAGAGCACGCGCGTTATCTTCTCAAGTACTTTCGCCCTGCCGCCCTGCGGCTCTGCAAGCACTTTGCTGCATACTATGCATTTTACGACAATGCTTGCATTCCCAAAAATATTCTGCTCATTACCGCACGAGCATCTCACCCTAAGGAATCTACTCATCCAATCACCTACGTCTTAATCTCAAGCTTTTTTCTCGTCCTTGTTCCAATAGTCCTATCCTGTTTTTTGTTGCATACAGAACAAATGATGAGAATGCGCTGTTTCTTTCCCTGTTTTTTCACAGACTTCTCGCCAGCTACCTTCCCAGTGTAGCCCTTTATTTTCCTCTCATGCTTTCTATTCCCCACCGCCAATGTTCTGTTTCGCCCTTTAGACGGCATCCTAACCTTATGCTCTGTATACTTCTTACACTTTGGGCAGAATGCCCTAATCTTATTTGGGAACTTCATGTTCAGCACCACCGCGTTTTGCCAAAGCATTTTTTTTCATCAATACTTCCGCAACCCTCATCGGAACAGAAACATCCTCACCGCTTTTATACGGTCCGTATACCCTCCCATCAGGTCCAACAAACTGTGGTATATCTACCGTTGCAACGAATGCTTCCCTCCTGCCTTTACCTACCTCCTCATCCCGTTCTGGCAAAATCATCTTTTCAAGTGCTTCCTCATATTCCTCAATGATTCTAAGAACAGACTCATAAAGTTTGCTTTCATTTTTTAGCATATTCTTTGTATCATCAACCTTTCTGCGTGAGCGAAGCGCAGCAAGGAGAATCTTTTGCTCTCTTGCGTAGTATATTCTCCGAATGATTTTTAAAGCGTTCTCATACTCCTTCGCCTTTTTAATAGAGAAACCCCCCTCAAGCTCTGTCTTCACTCTTTTGATAAATGCGGTTGCAGATTCAAAGAAGTCTTCTGGCAACTCACTAAGCATCGGTTTTTTCTCGTTTTCCTCCACTCTCCTAAGTACCTCATAGTTAATCTCCATAGAATCGCCACTATTTCTCATTTGTTTTTAAAATGCTTGCCGTTCCCTTGCATATCAGATAGACAGCAGCATAAAGCGGCAAATCAGCCCGCACATTTTCATACGGACCGAACGTTTCACCGCCAAGAACGAATTCGGGAGTGCTTTCTACCACCAGGGAAACCTGTCTATTCCCAAAAGCCAAAGCATCCTTCATGGGGTCAAATCTTCCCAGCTCACCGAATTTTAATGACTTTGCAACTAAACCTGTATCGCCATGCAGGCTATCTGGTAGGCGGATGAGCTTCGTTACGTCTCTCGTAACGTTGCGGTCGACATCATCCCCAAGCCTCACGGACACATTCTCTATGAATTTCTTAAGCACTCTTGGCTGTTTTCTGTCCTCCAATCCTTCACCCTCCTTTATCCTATCCAACTCCTCCCACTTCCCGTTTTTTATCGCTCTTATAAGCGCCTCCTTTTTTCTATAATAGCCAACCGCTTCCCTATCAGAAATACCATACTCATGTAGTGTCTCTTTTTCCAATGCCTCAATGAACTTCCTCGCTATTTTTCCCCTCCAGCCTCCTTCATCCGGCTTCGGTCCAATCCCAATATTAAACCTCCCTCCTTCCTTGATGGTAAACAATCCCTGGAACAACTCAATACCCACACCCGTCATATAATCCGATATCTCTCCCCTCTCAGCAGCCCCAAGCTGCCACACATTTTCTGAGCGAACATGAACATGGTATCCCCTGTTCCCAGAGAAGTTTAGTGCAATTTCATCGTGCGAGAAGCCAAAATCAGGAACGAGAAATTCCTCCACTAGCTTTATCGTTTCCTCTTTTACAGCATCAAGGCATTTTTCACAAACCCATCCCGCAGGATGCGTTCCACACTTCACTATGTTATCAGCATCAAGGTCAAATACGAGGTCGGCGCCAAGCCATCTTTTATTTTCCATTGGCCTCGCCGTTGGGAAATCGTAGTAAGCAACCGAGTAGGATATGAAAAAAGGCGTATTCGTCCTAAGGTATGCGTTCAGTTCCTTATCAGAAGTGAATGAAAGATGTCTTGCGTATATCTTTTTGTGCCACTCCCCTATACCCCACTCCCGCATTCCTATCCTCGATGGTGCTTGTATCCACCTAGTTGAATAATATTCCCTGAAATTTTTTCTCACGAACTCTTGGTTTTCCATCTGTTTTCCCCATATAGCATAGGATTTTTCACACCACACTTAGCAACGCATAGCCCATACGAAGACATCGCAGAGCATGATGGCATGCGATAACCCCTCCTCTTTATATGTTCCAGTTGATACTTCGTTATCTTCTCTGAGAAATCGGGCGACATCCGAAATAAATCCATTATTTTGTCCATGGGCAGACCAATACTATTCAGATAAACCGCAAGAGACCAGCGCGCTATGTGTGGGAGGTTCTCCCCCCTTTTCATTCTTTCAAGCAACCTCTCTATACATGGCGCAAATTTCGTAAAAGTTGCTGGTCTTTGTGTCCTAACGGGCTTTGCAATCAAGCCTCTAAGCTCGTTTGCATATCTTGTAGCGTTTTCTGGTATGCTTTTACTATCTATCGGAAGAGATTTCTCTATCTTCCTTCTAATAGCCTCTTCTAATATTCTTATGAACTTATTACGGCTCAAAAGCACATTCCCAAACTTGAGCTCCTGATTCACGAGTTTATACTGCTTCTCTCTCGGCGAAAACCTTAGGTAATTATAAAAAGGGACCGCATATTTCTCTTCTTCTGAGAAAATCACCCCAACATCATCAGCTACTCTCTTTATATTCCAAGAATCCTCACTATCAAGATAGCGTTTAGCACGCTTCGCCTCCGCTACCGCATATCGCGATATGGCATATTCGCTTCCAAGAGCAGATATGAGCATTCTCGCAGCAGCATATGATACAAGTTCATCGATTGCATTTATACCGATTTTTTTAACCCCAAACTCCTCAGGCTTCATGTTCAAAGCAAGCTTTACACGTTCATAACCAAGCACGACCGCCTTCTCATCCAAAGGAGGGCTTGCTTTCGCTAAATACTCCTTTGCAACCGTTGTAAACGGATATCTTGAAAAAAATTCTTCTTCGCCTGTATGCATCATGAATCCATGCGTTCTAAATTTTAATAAACTACATCTCTATCCAAAGTTATATATATTTTCATTTAAACCGTTAGATAGATGGACCGCAGTCTCGCACGATTATTTATCCTTTCTGTACTCGCTACTTTAGCGATAGCATTAGCGAATCCGTACGGAATACGAGAAGAACCATCTACTCTCCTTATGCTCTTTACAATGCCTTTCTTAGGTTTTCTTTTCACCACACTATGGAAAAACAAAAAGAATGCGGCACTCGGCGTTTTTATTTCTGTCTCTATCGGAATTTTCGTTGTGGTCTCAACAGTCCGAACTTTTGAAGTGGTATTTGGCAGCGTCTTATACCTCATAGCACTCATGTTCTTCCTAGTTCCCATAGAAAAACTGGTGTTTGGTGATACCCTTGAGCTACAGAATGCATGAGATAGAGCAAGATATAACAGAATATTGGAAGAAAAATGATATTTTCAATAAAGTACAGCTTCAGGCAAAAGGCGAAAAGTTCTATTTCTGTGACGGCCCTCCATACGCAACTGGTAGCATACATCCTGGAACTGCGTGGAACAAATGCATAAAGGACCTCGTTTGCCGTTTCAAGAGGGCGAGAGGCTTCAGCGTCAGAAGTCAGGCAGGATATGATACGCATGGCCTGCCAATAGAGCACAAAGTTGAGCAGGAGCTCGGGCTGAAATCCAAAAAAGAAATAGAGGAGCGTGGAATAGAGAACTTCATAAAGGAATGCAAGAAATACGCAACCAAATACATCAGCGTGATGTCAGGCCAGTTTATGAGCCTTGGAGTTTGGCTTGATTTTGAAAACCCCTACATCACGTATTTTGATGAATATATAGAGAAAAGCTGGGCAACGATAGGGAAGGCATGGGAAAAAGGGCTTCTCGTTGAGGGCGAATACGTGCTCCCCATATGCCCACGTTGCGAGACAACGATGGCAAACTACGAGCTTGAATATGAGGATAGGGATGACCCATCAATATATGTGAAGTTCGCTGTTGAGGGGAAGGAAAACGAATATTTACTTATATGGACGACAACCCCATGGACGCTAATCGGAAACAGGGCAGTAATGGTTCATCCCGATTACACATATGTTAAGGTAAAAGTGGATGATGAAGTTTGGGTTGTTGCGAAAGAACTTCTTGAAAGGGTTTCAGAAGCAGTTGGCATATCCCCTATTGTGCTTGAGGAGTTTGAAGGAAAACAGCTTGAAGGCATTAAGTACATCCATCCTTTCCAGAATAGGACATGCCCCGTAGTTACAAGCGACCGCTTCGTTACACTTGAAGACGGCACTGGGCTTGTCCACTGCGCGCCTGGCCATGGACCAGAAGACTACACAGTGGGCAAAGAGAAGGGGATAGAGATATACTGCCCTGTTGATATGCGCGGCAGATACACGGAAGGAAAATACAAGGGCATTTTCGTAAAAGATGCCGATCCACTGATAATAGACGAATTAAAAAAAGAAGGAACTCTCGTTTACGAAGGAAAAATCAGGCACCGCTACCCGCACTGCTGGAGATGCAAGACCCCCCTCATCTTCATAGCGACAAAACAGTGGTTTATCGCTGTTAGCAAACTTAGGGAAAAAATGCTCTCTGAAATTGAAAGGTGCAGATGGCAGCCAGAGTTTGCGAAAACATGGTTCATAAACTTCGTCTCTGTTGCGCCAGACTGGTGCATATCAAGGCAGAGATACTGGGGGATACCCCTTCCAATATGGGTTTGCGAAAAATGTGGAAAAAAGAAGGTCGTTTCATCAAAAGCAGAGCTCGGAGCAGACGTTGAGCTCCACCGCCCCTATATTGACAAAATAAAACTCAAGTGCGAATGCGGAGGCACGATGAACCGTGTGAAAGATGTCGTTGATGTATGGTTTGATTCTGGGAATGCCGTATGGGCTTCGCTGAAAGATGGAGAAGAACAATGGTATCCCGCAGACTTCATAGTTGAGGGCAAGGACCAGATAAGGGGCTGGTTCTATTCCCTTCTCGGCTGCGGCGTTGTTCTGAGAGACGCAATTCCCTACCTATCTCTTCTCATGCATGGGCATTTCGTTGATGAGAAAGGGGAGAAGATGAGCAAAAGTCTGGGCAACTTCGTCCCGCTTGAGGAGATAATAGAGAAGCACGGGGCCGATGCATTTCGCTTATGGAGCCTAAGCAGCACCGTATGGGAAGACTTGAAGTTCAATTGGAGTGAGCTAAGCGAAGCGAATTCAGATCTATCGGTTATATGGAACATAGGCGTTTTTATAAAGCGTTTCATTCCCGAGAACAATGCTTTCAGTAGGAGGATGCCCAACTATTCGCTGGAGGATAGATGGCTTGTATCGCGCATGAATACAACTATGAGAGATGTTACAAGGGCTTTTGAGGACTACCGCATACACGACGGTGTCAGACTCCTCAGGAAGTTTATAGTTGAGGATGTGAGCAGATTCTACATGAAAATACTGAAAGCAAGGATGCAAGAGAAGGAAAGCAGCGCCGAACAGCTAAGCACTCTCTACTCATGCTACTTTGATTTTCTCAGGCTTTTCTCGCCAGTGTGCCCCTTCATATCCGAGAAGCTCTACCTTGAAATATACAAAAAGGATTACGAAAAAGAGAGCATAAGCATGCACGAGTGGCCGTCTGGTGGCGAGGCTGATGAGGAGCTTGAAAGCACCATGGAGCAGGCACAGCACATAATCGCCGCCGCATCAAACGCGCGGCAGAAGGCAAACATAAAACTCAGATGGCCCGTCAGGGAAATAGTCGTTAAAACATCTTCTGAAAAGGCAAGAAAGGCTATAGAACTGCATAGAGACATAATACTTTGCCTATCAAACGCAAAGGACATTTCAGTTTCAGAAACAGAGCCCCGTGGCGATTACGAGTGTTCAGAATTTTCTGATGGGTTTGTCTATGTGAGCAAGGCAATGACAGAGGAACTCAAAAACGAGGCTCTGGCGCGCGAAATAATACGCAGAATACAGAGCATGCGGAAAGATGCGAATCTGATAGAGAAAGACCGCATTAAAGTTGAATTAGACGGAAGCGATGCCATTCTCAATGCGCTCAGAAAAAACTACGATCACATAAAAGCGCGCGTTAACGCAACCGAGATAGAAACAAAAAAAGAAATAAAAGGTAAGAGATGGCAGATGGATGAAGAGTTTCTCGTCATAAGAATTGAGAAAACTTTTTAAACAACAGATGCGCAATTATATCATGGACATTCTCGGCACGATAAGGCGTATTGTAGTAGGGGAGGAGAGCGCCGACGCAGCGATAGAGTTCATAAAAGAGAACGATAGCAGACCTTTTTACCTTGAGAAGAGATAGTCTCCAGCAGCTCCCCTTAATCGCATCAATGCGAAGTAGCCCAGCTAACGCGATTTGAATTCCTGCCTTTTCTTATTGTCCGACCAGCAATCCTTGCATATGACTATCCTCTCAACTTTTGAGAGCCTTCTTGATGATTTGATGCACGAGACGCATACGAGTCTCTGGCAAAAATCACAGTTCTCAAGCAGGTGTATTTCCTTTGAGCATCTCTGGCATATCATATTTAAACCTCACGGCTTCTTCTTTAAGACTGCAAATTATATATGTTTTTTGGTGCTTCAATGCGCGTCTATATTGAAACATACGGTTGCACGCTCAACAAATCGGATTCAGAACTCATGGAGAC
Organism: Candidatus Micrarchaeia archaeon; assembly: GCA_038874215.1. Lineage (GTDB taxonomy): Archaea > Micrarchaeota > Micrarchaeia > Burarchaeales > JAVZCV01 > JAVZCV01. Next base: position 28,071 of record JAVZCV010000004.1, read on the forward strand.
GCTTTTGAGGAGAGATTTCTCTATTTCCAGAAAAATTGAAGACTCTGATGTGGTTGTTATAAACACATGCTCGGTAAAAACACCTACAGAGCACAAAATGCTCCGTAGAATATGGGAAATAACAAGAATGCATAGAAAACCAATAGTTGTTGCTGGTTGCCTTGCTGCAGCCGAACCACTCAAAGTAAGGCGCATATCACCAAACGCCGTTCTTGTTTATCCGCGCTCGGCCGCAAAAATAAAAAATGCAGTCTTATCCGCATTTTATGGAGAGCGCGCGGATTATACTGTTTATGAATCCAAGGAAATATCCCGTGATAACTGCGGCATCATAGCCAGCATACCAATAGCAGAGGGCTGCACTGGAAAATGTACATTCTGTCAGACGAGAATTGCAAGAGGCCCACTGAGAAGCTATAGCGCTGGATGGGTTGTTGGCGAAGTAAGGAGACGGGTTGAAAAGGGAGCGCGAGAAATACGTTTAACAGCGCAGGATGTAGGCTCTTTTGGCAAGGACAGCGGCGAAGACCTCCCCTCGCTCATAGAAAAAATATGTGCTATTGAAGGCGAATTCATGGTCAGAATCGGCATGCTTAACCCTAAGCATTTAGCTGAAGACAAAAGCTTGCTTGACATATTCAAGCACGAGAAAGTTTACAAGTTTCTGCATTTGCCCGTTCAGAGCGGTAGCGACAAGGTGCTCTCAGACATGGGTAGAGAATACACCGTAGAAGAATTTGAGAAACAAGTTGATAGATTCAGAAGAATATCAGAGCACACAACGCTATCAACAGACATAATAGCAGGTTATCCTACTGAAAGCAACGATGATTTTGAGAGAACTATTCGTCTTATTGAGCGCATTAGGCCCGAGGTTGTTAACATCTCCCGCTATTCGCACAGGCTTGGAACACCTGCATCAAAACTCAAAGAACTTCCGAAAAGCACGGTCGCAGAAAGGAGTTCAATCCTACACAAGATTTGCACGCTGATAGTACGTGAGAAAAACAAAGAGCTTGTTGGTAAGAGAGTCCGCGTTCTCGCAACGTGTAAAAAAGAAGGGAGGACAACTTTCTATAGGAGAGCAGTTTTTGAGGAAATGAAAGAGGGAGAGTTTTTTAATGCAGATGTAGTTCATGCCACAAAGGGCGCTCTCCTCGTTGTACCAACTCTGCAATAAACATCTGATGGATTTATAGTGGATGCTCGGCGTTCAGGCTCTACGCCAGAATGCCTGCATCAAACGCTGCACGTCTATAATTAGCTATAGAGTTTTCCATCCGCTACGAGGGGTGACGTTTGTTCATCGCAGCCCGTATCTAACCATTCTCATGCATAATTTGTACAAAAAAATTGTATATTATTGTATAAACATTCATTATAATGTGAGAAAAATATATATATTATTCCAAATAAAACAGGACATTGGGTGATTGTATGGTTTTTTTGAAAAAGAACCTTGCTTTTGTACTTGTGATCTCGCTGCTTTCGGCAACGGCTTTTGCTGGTTCAGACGGCGTTGATAGCGGCGACACTGCTTGGATGCTTGCGTCGGCCGCACTCGTGATGCTGATGACGCCCGCGCTTGGGTTTTTCTACGCGGGCATGGTTCACCAGAAAAACATGCTTTCCCTCCTAATGCATTCGTTTACTATACTCTGCGTTGCAAGCATACTTTGGGTTTTGGTTGGCTACTCGCTGGCCTTTTCACCTAATGGCGGCCTGATAGGGACGCTTGACTGGGCCCTCTTAAAGGGAGTGGGCTACGAACCATTTGAGAAGTATGCAGCGAGCGTTCCGCACCTCGCTTTCATGATATTCCAGGCAAAATTCGCAATAATCACCCCTGCACTCATAGTCGGGGCTTTCGTGGGAAGGTTCAGGTTCCCTGCGTTCGTGCTTTTCGTTATACTATGGAGCCTGATGATTTACTACCCAGTGGCGCACTGGGTATGGGGAATAGGCGGATGGCTCAGGGATATGGGTGTCTTAGACTTCGCGGGCGGGACCGTTGTGCACATAACAGCAGGCTTTTCGGCATTGGCATGCGCCATAGTGGTAGGAAGGAGGAAGGACTTTAAGAGCGGTGACGAAAAGCCGTCAAGCGTGCCTTTCATCGTTTTGGGCACCGCGTTGCTGTGGTTCGGCTGGTTTGGGTTCAACGCCGGAAGCGCCCTTAGCGCGTCAAGCCTTGCAGTGAATGCCTTCGTGGTTACAAACACCGCAGCGGCAGCCGCAGCGATTACCTGGATGGTCCTTACATGGGTCTTCAACAGGAAGCCTTCTCTCGTAGGGAGTTGTATAGGCGCTGTTGTTGGTCTTGTGGCAATAACTCCTGCGTCGGGCTTCGTGGACAACACTGCCGCCATACTGATAGGAATCGTGGCAGGAACTGCCTCCTATATCGTGGTATCATGGAGGGTACGGTCACACATAGACGATACATTAGATGTTTTTGCTTGCCACGGTGTAGGCGGCGTCACGGGCGCTCTGTTAACAGGTGTGTTTGCAAGCATGGCGGTCAACCCTGCGGGAGCTGATGGGCTGATAAATGGTAATGCAAGCCTACTCCTCAAGCAGGCACTCGCCGTGTGCTCAGTTGCGGCGTATTCGTTCGTGACGACAGTCGTCATACTGAAGCTGATAGGCATTGTCATGGAGATACGCGAGCGTGAAGAGTATGAGGAAATAGGGCTAGACCTCGCACAACTTGGAGAAAGGGCTTTTTCCTATACCTAGAAGAATGGCAGCCATTCCGTGCGGCCATGCATCGCCTATCCAAAGCGCAATATGCTGGCCGCTTATCTTCCCCTTTATTCCACACAAAGAAGAGGATTTTGGAGAGCACTTCGCTGTGCGCATGAGCATGAGGCCGCTCAACCCCAATCATCCCCAAGCTCGGAACGCCAGCATCAACGCTATTCTGCAAAAAGCGCCACATGTACCAACCCACAATAAGCATTTAAAAGCGGTTGCAGATATATGCTTATGGTGCGCGCACTTTTCCGCAACACGCTTAACTCAGTAATGCGAAACTTCAGGCTTATAGCTTTCTTCTCGGTTCCCTTTCTAATCGCCTTCCTAATACCCATGCTATCGCCAATGCCGAGCTTCGTTGCGATAGGTGGCACATTCCTCCGCTTCAGCAGCATTCCCACAGACACGAGTACAGCAGATGCAATAATAATATCCGTTTTCTTCCTCGCTTCCCTGTTCCTCATGTGCTTTGCTGTTGTAAACATAAATGTTGTGGTTAAATCTGAAAGGACGATTACGAACATAAGGAGAGAAGTAATAGACGGAATAGGCAAATACACCACGAAGTTGCTCTTGATATACCTGACTGCGCAGCTTGCATGCCTCGCAGCAGACTTGCTTTTCTATGAATACAACATGCACAGAACTCTCGGAACTCTTTTCTCTACAATAGTATACGCAGCGCTCATTTTCGTACCGCCCGCCCTCGTGATAGACGACCTAAGGCCTTTCAGGGCTATTGAAATGAGCGTGAAGATGCTCATTAAAAAATTCCCACTTTTCCTGCTCTGGGTTCTTATCGGCATTATCCTCCTAACCTTGCTTGATTTAATTCTCATGCTCATCAAGCCATTCTTTTTCTACACCCAGCTACTTCTTCTCGTGATAAACTCCCTCTTCATAGTGCCTTTCCTCGTTGTTTTGCTGGCGCACATATACATGGGCAAATATACTATCGTTGGAGAATAGCCCGTGGAATTTATGCACCAAGTGCCCAATACAGCACGGCCGCGATTAAAAATAGTGAAAGCGCATACGATATTATAACCTCGGTAATGCTATGGCCCCTCAGTATTCCCTTCTTTCTCAAATAAATTATATACGGGACAAGCTGAACGAGCATTAGTATGAGGAAAAACAGAAGCATGTATGACCAGCTAGCATACACGTATTCTGCAATACCCTGCTTTGAACCAAGAATGCTACCCACCCTGAAGTATGCGAAAGAAAACAACAGAACCGTTGCAAAACTCCTCAACACATACATCATAGGAATTACCTTTGCCGAATTCGTGAAGTTCGGATTTTTTAAAACACCATAAGTTTTCATCTAATCCCTCTTGTAATAGTAGTACTCCCCTACCTCCTTCTGCTCCCTATCAAGCGCTGAACCAGGCTTGTTTACTCTTGGGCGCAGGCTATCCTTATCTCGCCTAAGCGTTATTCCAACATGGGATAGAAAAGCGTTCATTCCCTCTCTCTTTCCTCTCGGGCTTGTCGCAATCCCTTTCTTCCCAGGCTCGCCTTCAAAAACCACCATCCTGCTTGAAACCGCATCAATCAGAACAAGGTCGTGGTCAACTATGAATGCACACTTCTCACTACCACCCACTGCCTTTTTCACAGCATCAGCAAACCTCAGCCTTTGCTCCACATCAAGAAAAGCGGAAGGCTCGTCAAGCAGGTATATATCCGCTTTCTTTGATAGGCAGAGCGCTATCGCAACCCTCTGCGCTTCGCCTCCACTCATATGCTCAGTATAACTCTCCATCAACCCCCCTACCTCAAGCGCATCCCTCACAATTCTATCAAAAATATCCCTGTCTACCCCGCTGTTCTCAAATAGCTCAGCCACTTTGCTCCCTTTTGGAAGCCTAACATACTGCGGCTTGTAGGAAATAGAGAAGCTTTTCTCAACCTCATACCCAACATCTGGTTTATAAACTCCTGCAAGCAGATTAACAAACGTAGATTTTCCTATCGCATTCCTGCCGACTATCCCTACGACTTCACCCTCTTTTATCTCCCCTCCTCTGCACGATAGCACGAAGCTCCCAAGCCTTTTCTCCATCTCGTTCCACTTCATCATGATTTCTCCAGACGCTTTTTCCATATCTGTGGGTGCAAGCTCAAACTTTATCTCGTAATCCCTAAACCTCACGTTCTCCTCGTGAAGATACCCCTCAAGGTATTCGTTTATTCCCGCCCGAACCCCTTTCAAACCAGAAACAACACCATATGCCTCTGGCACGCCATAAAAGATATACACGAAATCGCTCAGATAATCCAGAACTGCGAGGTCGTGCTCAACAACGATTACCCTCCTCTCCTCTGCAAGCTCCTTTATATTCTTCGCGACGGATAGCCTCTGCTCTATATCCAGATAGCTCGTAGGCTCATCAAAGAAATATATGTCTGCATCTTTCACATAGGCGGCGCATATCGCTACCCGCTGCAATTCACCCCCGCTCAATTCCCCCAAGCTCTTATCAACGCATCCCTCAAGTTCAAAAATCTCAATAGCGTGCTCAAGCACTCCCCTTCCATCACACTTTTTCAGAAGCTCCCCAACTTTGCCCTTAAAAAATTCTGGTATCCTATCCACATTCTGCGGCTTATAGCTAACCCTCACGCCTTTCTCCAACAACCCACGAAAGTAGTTTTGCATCTCTGGCTTCATCATCCTTATAAATTCACCATCATCACACTTCCCCCCCATATTGGGTTTTATCTCCCCGCTCAAAATCCTCAAAGCAGTCGTTTTTCCTATCCCGTTTGCCCCTATAAGCCCAACGACGCCATCCTTCTGCGGGATAGGCAGATTGAACAGCCTGAACGAATTCAGCCCATATTGGTGTATTAGAAGCCCCCTCTCCCCAACGAGGTTTATCACCTTTATCGCACCAAACGGACATTTCTTAACGCATATCCCACAGCCAGTGCACAATGCCTCAGAGATGACGGGAAACCCCTCCGCATCTTTCACTATCGTCTCCTCGCCCATCCTAACGCCAGGACACACCGATATGCAGAGATAACCGCATCTCTCCTTCGTGCACTTCTTCCTGTTTATAACAGCGATTCTCATACCAACGAGTAATGCACATCAAAATATTTATTATGACAGCCATATTCCACTATGCGCATAATACATTTTGATGAAAAAAGCGGAGAGATGAAGCTCGTCCCTGAAGTTGCGGAGGACCTCTGGCACATAGAGCGCGTGCTTGAAAAGGGCGACATCCTATCCGCAAAAACAGAGAGGCGTTTTCGCGTTCAGGAGGGGGACAGCGGCGAAAAGAAGCCCGTTTTCATAGAGCTGAGCGCAGAGAAGATAGAGTTCAGCAGGAGCGAGAACAGGCTAAGGATTACTGGCAAAATAATGCGTGGAGAGCCCGAGGAATACGTCTCAATAGGGAGCTACCACACGATTGAAATAGAGCTTCACAAGCCCATAAAAATAACGAAAGAATGGAAGAAGCACGAGATTGAGCGGATTCGCAATGCGGAGCATGAAACAAAAAAGCCGCTCATTACTGTCGTTGCAATTGACGAAAAACTTGCGACATTTGCGCACGTGAAAGGCTATGGGGTTGAGGAGGCATTCAGAATAACGTGCAGTGCATCAAAGCAGGATGAGCGCAGGGAGGAAAAATACAGGAAATACCTCTCGCAAATAATGGAAAAAATATCATCAGAGGAGGGAAAAATATTCATAGCAGGACCCGGCTTTGCAAAAGACGACCTTAAAAAATTGATTGAAAAAGAAAACCATAATCTCCTCAAACGCATCTTCTTTGATACGTGCAGCAGCGCTGAAATAAGCGGCGTTTATGAGCTGCTTAAGCGCGGCGCGATAGCGAAGGCCATAGGTTCAATGCGGCTTGAGAGGGAATTTGAAGCGGTAGAGTCTATTCTCCGAGAAATATCAAAAGATGGCATGGCGGCATATGGAACTAGCGAGGTTGAAAAGGCGCTTTCCTACGGTGCCGTTAAACTTCTCCTTATAACAGATGAAATTCTCCGCACAAGCCAGAAAGCGCAGGAGCTATACGATTATGCAGAGAAGACTGGCGCAGAAGTGCTCGTAGTTTCATCAGAAACTAATGCGGGCGCACAGCTTGCCAGCATAGGCGGAATCGCTGCGCTCCTCAGATTCAAGCCAAGCTAAACTTTTAATCCTTAAACTCTTTATCAATTTCATGGGAAAAATACGCATAGCCGCATGCATTCTGTTCGGTATAGGCGGCGGATCTCTCTTCGGCTACTACTACCACCAAATTCTCGGAAGACCGTTTACTGAGACTCTTGTAGTCTCCTTAATACTAGCCCTTATCATAGGCGTTCTTCTATACAAAGGCGCAGAGGGAGAGGACGAAGCTATGAAAGAGGATATAGAAGACCTCTGAGTTCACAAATCCATATACAGCTTGAATTCAATCGGCGTTGGCGAGCTCTCAACCCTCCTTTCCTCCGCTCTCTTAACCTCTATATACTCTGTTAGAATTGACTTTGTGAAAACACTCGCCAGAAAACCATTATCGCTTTCAAGTTCGCTTAGCGCAGCGCCAAGGCTTTTAGGCAAAGCCTTTCTCTTCCTCATTCCTTCTTCTCCAGCAGAACGAACATCTTTCTCAACAGGCTCCCCGCACTCCACTTTTCTCTTTATCCCATCAAGCCCAGCGCACACAATAGCGGATATTGCGAGATATGGGTTGCAAGACGGGTCTGGGAGCCTTATCTCAATTCGTGCGTCCTTCTCCCCCTCAATATTTGCTGGTATCCTCACCATCGCCATCCTATTTCCCTTCCCCCAGCACGCAACAGACGGCGCATTCTTCTCGTGCCCAAGCCTTTTGTACGAATTCGTACTACCGCAGCAGAGTGCGCACAACGCCCCAGCATGCTCAATAATGCCGCCTATATAATACCTTGCCGTTTGGCTCATGTTTGCATACTCTTCCGCATTGTAGAAAACATTCCTGCCTTCCTTTAGCAGGCTCTGGTGTATGTGGAGGCTGTTGCCAACACCCCCGTAAATCGGCTTTGGCATAAAAGTCGCTATGCCTCCAGTCTGAACAGCGATGTTCCTTATCACATACTTCGTTGTTATAACCACATCCCCGAACCTCCTAACCCCGACCTTATCAAGGGATATCTCGCACTGGCCTGGTGAGTCGCCGTGGTTGTGGTTTATGCTCTTTATTTTGAATATTCCTTCAAGTATGCCAGCCGCCTGAAACCTAAGCATCTGCAAGAGGTCCTTAGGGCTTACAGAATACGCCCCCTCCCTCAAATCCATGGGGAAATTTTGGCCAAATGAGTTCCACACTGCCTCCCGCGATTCAACCGAATACGCCTGCATCCGATAAGGAGTGGCAACGTTATACGAAATGCTATCAAAAACAGAAAACCTAATCTCGGCCCCACTCATAACCTCGGAGAAGCCATTCTCCTCAACGAATTTTGCAGCCCTTCTTGCAACCTCCCTTGGCTCATTCTCCAAAACTTGCTTCTTCTCATCAGCAACATCGCACAATACCCTCGCTGTATTCTGCTGCCATGGCAGTGGCGCATAGGTCTCCATATCGGGGATTAGGAAAACATCAGAGAAGCTCTCTCTGTCAAGACCGCTCACTTTCGTAGCGGGTATCCCTTCCAAAAAATTCTGTGGCAAAGCTGGGATATTAAACGCTTTCT
>JAVZCV010000004.1:36537-52055 GCA_038874215.1 Candidatus Micrarchaeia archaeon
ACCGCACAAATCCACAGAATGCAATTCAAGAAGAGCTACTGCATCCTCCCCGAACTTCTTCATGTATTCCTCTACGCCTACCAAGCAATCACCATGAGTATTACGGTGATTGCGTATTTAAATGCCTTACAGTATGGGAAAGTATGTTTCAATCTCCCACGGCGTAACCCTTATCCTGTATTCATCCCAGTGCTCTCTCTGCGCTGCCGTAAGCTTCTCATATATGTGCTTCCCGAGAGTCTGCTTTACGAGCTCGCTCTTGCCCATCTCTTCAAGAGCCTCGCCCAAAGAGCCCGGCAATGTCTTTATGTAGAACTTCTTGAGCTTCTCATCATCAAAATCATACACGTCCTCCTCAACAGGCTCTGGCGGCTTCATGCCTTTTTTTACTCCATCAAGCCCTGCCGCAAGCATTACTGAGAAAGCTAGGTATGGGTTGCATGAAGGGTCGGGGCACCGCAGTTCTAGGCGCGTTGCCGATTTCTTACCTTCTATATGCCTTGGCACACGAATCAACGCAGACCTGTTTATTTGCGACCAGCATATATACACGGGCGCCTCATATCCAGGCACAAGGCGCTTGTAGCTATTGACTGTGGGCGCAACAACACCACATATCGCCCTTGCATGGTGCAACTGCCCCGCAATAAAACTCTTCGCAACATCAGAAAGGCCATATTCGTCTTTGCTACTGTAAAAGGCGTTTTCCCCATTTTTCCATAAGCTCTGGTGCGTGTGCATCCCGGAGCCGTTTATGCCATAAACAGGCTTTGGCATGAAGGAAGCAAAAAGCCCATATTTCTGCGCTGTCCTCTTGACTACATTCTTGTATGTTATAACACTGTCCGCTACTTTCAGCGCATCCCCATACCTGAAGTCTATCTCATGCTGGCCAGGCGCGACTTCGTGGTGTGCCATCTCCACATCTATCCCCATCATCCCAAGATACGGCACAACCTCCCTTTTTATGTCTGACGCAAGGTCAAGAGGGGCAAGGTCAAAATACCCTGCCGTATCGTGCGTTGTCTGGCAACTCGCTTCACCATTCTTGAAAAAGAAAAACTCAAGCTCAGGGCCAACGAAATACTCATACCCCATCTCTTTTGCCTTTGCCAACGTTCTTTTCAGGCATCCACGCGGGTCGCCCTCAAAAGGCGTTTTCTCATCAACATAAACATCGCATATTATCCTCGCCACTTTGTTGTCAGTCATCGGGACTATTGCATACGTGTCTGGGTCTGGCATTAGAAACATATCGCTCTCATGTATCCTCACGAACCCTTCTATAGACGAGCCATCAAACCATAGACCCGAGTTGAGCGCATCCTCTAGCTTAGTTATCGGTATCTCGCATACCTTCTGTTTTCCTAAAATATCCGTGAATTGCATTGCTATGAACTTTACTCCCTCCTTTTTCACCCGTTTAAGTATCGCCGCACGTTTTTCATCCTTAGACACAAACACACCTCCTACAAATTATTTGTATATCGCACATTTACAATAATAATCAAAGAAAGATATTTATAACTTTCTATTATACAAATGAACAAAAAAAAGTAAATAAGTATACAAACATACAAGAAATAGCTAGCCTACTCTCAAACCATCGTAAGGTATTAATTCCTTGTCTTAGTAATTTTTTTGTGCCGTGGTAGCTCAGCCTGCGGGCTTTTTAGCAAAGCTAAAAAGCTCGGCTAAGGAGAGCATCCGGCTGAAGACCGGAGTGTCGCTGGTTCGCGCCCCTTTTTCTAAAAAAGGAGAAAAAGCGGTTGTCCGGAAGACACCTCCCATGGGCGGCCAAAAAATCCGGCCCACGGCACACATATCTTTACTCGCCAATTTTTCAGCCCATAAGAAACGAATTTAAGGTTTTATTGCCAAATCCATACCGATGCGGTTGTAGTCTAGTAAACTTTCTTTCAAAAAGAAAGTTTAATCAAAAAAACGAAAGAAAGTTTGGGCAACCTGGTTAGGACGCGAGCTTGCCATGCGCTGAATGCGCAAAAAGCTCGTGGCCCGGGTGGCTTTTCTTTTCCGTTTTTAAAAAGAAAGCCCGGGAATTCAAATCCCGGCGACCGCATCATTTTTTTAATACGTCAAAAAGAAGGCTGAGGCAAAGCAATCCCCAAGCCCTACGGTGCGCCTCTCTTTTACAGGGAAGCTTCCAACACCGCCTTTGACACCGAATCTTCCCTGTTTTATTCTTTGTGAGTAATCGTACAGCTCCTCAAATCTTGGGTTTTTTCCATAAAATGCTCTATAAGAAGCGACTATTGAGGCGAAAACCTGTGCTTCTTCCTTCTTCTCCCCGACAAGAACCGAGCCTTCCTTTGTATGGATTACTGCACTCTTAACGATTTTTCTTAGACTATTGATATCACCGCCAGCAACCTGCTTCAATTCAACCTCGTTCATCCCTACGCAATCAACGAGCGGAAAAAGCCTCCGTTTCACCTCCCTTGCAATATCCAAATCCTGAAAGTCGCCAAGCTCCAAAAATACCCTTATTTCTTGGTTCATATCCCTCCACCTCTCAACGAGCTTCTCTACATGCGCAACCCGCTCTCTGCACTTCCTGCCAAGAAGGTGGAAGCCGCCAAGAACAATTTTTTCTATCCTGCCTATATTCCTCTCAACGCATCTTTCAAAATTATCGTCAATAAGCATGTTGAAATTCGCCTCATCATACGATGCGATAACCCTGTTTGATGCGGGAATCTTTTTGCCAAGAAACACCCCCTTCTTGAACTCAAAAACATAGTGCGTTGATTCCTCATCGCCACAACCTGCCATACGTGCGGGCTTAAAGCATTTTTCAGTCTGCACCATCACATTCTTATCAATGAGAGAAATCTGTCTTTCGGACTTGCTATACACGTGCAAATATGTGCTTACGCCAAGCGCCGCTGACACATTCGCCATATTTCCTGCCTGCCCTCCTACAACCGCAACACCGCCTCGTAGCTGTGCAAGTTTCTCTGCCGTCCTCCTTGAAACTCTTATCTCCCTCTGACCACCAGAAAATACGCATTCAAGAAGCGGAGCGAGCTCCTCGTTCTCTGAAAACACCTTTGCATGCTCCTCGCTGAACTCAAAAACAACGTCAACGTTTGTGTTGAATGCAAATAAACAGGAATTCGCTACCCTTCCCTCGGCCCATTCAACATATTTCGCGTAGTCCTTCATGCAACCTATTTAATTCTTTCAGTTTTTTAAATACTTGAATGCGGCCGTAATCTAGCCTGGTAGGATATGAGCTTCCCAAGCTCACTGCCCGGGTGGCCTTTCTTTCTCTTCTGAGAAAAATGGCCCGGGAATTCAAAGCAGCTTTTTTGGAAAAAGCTGCCAAAAAACTACTGGAAATCCCGGCGGCCGCATCATTTCTGCTCATTTGACTACATGAACTGTTTTAACATCTCCCTTAAAGCCTGCGCTCCCTGAAAAACCATGCCGAAAACCAACACTGTAAGCCCAATCTTCATGTATCTATCGGCTGCGGCGAGTTGTGCAAGCGATTCGGCTTTTCCATACGCTACTGTTGCAGTTTCAATGAAAAGTGCGTAAGAAACGGCGTACTCGCCAATTATACTTACAGGATAGTACGGGTTGCCTTCTGCATCTTTCAGGAATAGCGATAACTCTGTGTTGTAAATGCCTTCCTCTGTGAGATGCACAGTAGGCTTTATCATAACACTCTGCAACCTTGTCAGGTTGTACTGCCCATCAAAGCTTACCTCCCTCCCAGACGGATACACTGTTTTTCTAACTATCCTCCCGCTAAGCGAAATGTCCCTTTCTGAGTCAAAGAACAGCATGCAATCAACATATCCACCTCGCAGAGGATATTGCCCCTCTGAAGGGCCGCATTTAAGATAGAAAACGGCATCTTTGTACCTGATACTTTTAGTTTCTTGCTCAATAGGAGCAAAGGCAGTAGAGCCCCATATAAAGAGAAGCAAAATAAAAAACGTTAAAATTGCGAGTGCAAAAATCCACTTCTCATAAAGAGCACGAATAAGGATTTTCATTACCAATAACCCTCATGTTGTTATTCCTTCGCAGCTTTCCTTCACATCATACGTTTCTTTGTTCGTTGTCAGCAGGCATACTGTGCCCATACTCCTCCTGAAATATAATTCGTAAAACTCGTTTGCGCTTTCCCTCGTTGCATGGCACATGCGCATTCCGCGGTATGTCCTAATCCCATCTATGGTGTAATTATACTTTGGCGTTTGGTTCACGGGGTATGTGGCTATATTTCCAGGCACACACCATACGTGCGTGCAGTCTTCTGCATAGTATCTTATCTCGTTCGTTACTCTCGTCCTTATTCTCGTAGTGTAAATCATCGTCGGCTTTTTCACACCGCTTTCCCACCCTTCAAGCGTAACATAAACGTCCCCAACATTCTCCCCAAGCTCACCGAATGCGGCGGGAACAACAACATAGCACATACCGATGTTGCTCGCCTTTATCCTGCAAGCGCCGCCCGTAACCTTGTCATAAACTCCAAGCCCATCGGGCGTCGTAATCTCCATAACGAACGGGTGGTCGTTGTTAACCCTAAAATCAACATTGAAACTCTTACAGTTGAAAACGAACTGCTCCGCTGGGCTTAGAACAGTCACCTTCAGCTCATCGTAACATACCTTGCAGTCTTCGTTGCAGGAGTAGCAATCTTCGTTGCTCTCACAAATGCCGTTTCCGCAGCAGGGTTTTATCTCCTCTATCGTGCATGTTCCCTCACTGCATGTCCTTCTTCTGCAAGGCTCTCCCTCTAGCTTTCCGCTGCATCCAGGCTGTTGTCCATCAATTTTTTGGTGCATGCACAGATAGCCCGTCTGCTCACTACAGTAATCCGTAGTGCATGGGTTTGCATCATCACACGATGCGGGGCACTGCGGAGTGCAATCCAAAGGACATGAGGAGAATTTTTCACCCTCCTCGCAAACCCCATTCCCGCAACAGTTTGTCACATTTTTTACTACGCACTCACCAGAGATGCATACTGCCAGCTTGCAGTTCTCGTCGGTTCTACATCCTGGATACGTTCCGTTTGCAGGGGCATGGCGACATGAGTAATTAGTATCCGAGCCGCAGTAATCAATTGTGCACGGATTTCCATCATCGCAAACAGGACATACTCTCTTTTCGCATTCCCCCAAATCTGTTACAACGGTGCCATCAGCACACGTGTATGTGTCGTTTCTCACATCGCCCGCTTTTTCTCCACCGAGATTAGGCATGGGCAACACGCATCCAGATAAAATCACAACCAAACCCACAGCTAAAACTATAAGATTCGGCTTCATGGCATCTCTCTCGCTATTTCTTATGCACCGCAATATAAAAATATGACGCTAATAACGTGCGAGCGTTTTATTAATCTTACCAGAGCTAAAAAAGGCACAAGGTGATTCCCTGCCAGAGCTAAAGAATTGCACTACATGCGGAAGAAAAACGAAGGTGTTTGCGCTCTTTCCATGCCCTGCTTGCGGTGAGGAGATAATACGCTGCTTTCACTGCCGCGAAATTTCAAACGTTTATGTATGCCCAAAGTGCGGGCTCAAAGGTCCTTAGGTGTGCCTATGGCCAACGTTGTTGCTCAAATTCGTGTAATGCCGCAGGATATGGAGGCTTTTGAAAAGATGAAGAACGAAATAGAGAAGAAGATAAAGCCCTACCGCATTGAGGAGGTTCCAATTGCATTCGGGCTCAAAGCTATACGGATAACGCTCCTTCTTGAAGACGATGCGGGCTTTACAAAAATTGAGGAGCAGATACGCAACCTTGATGGCGTGGGTGAAATAGAAGTTGAGCAGGTGAGCAGGATATAGCTATTTACAAACCTTATCAGCCATCTGCATTATCCTGCGCCAATGGCTTCCTTTCCAGTAAACCTTTCCGCAACCCATGCACACCCAAAACCATTCATGCCTCTGCAATACCGACTCCAAAACCTTGTCCGCAACCTCATTTCTTTTAGCCAACTTCAATTCTCCGTTGCACTGCGGGCAGAGCGTTTCTTCCGGGAATTTTATCTTTATCCCAAACTCCTTCATCACTGCCTTCAACTGCTCCTCCTCGCTTCCTTTCGGGACGAGAAAGACACGCACCCCTTTTTTCTTGGCGCGTTGCACGAGTTCCCTATCCATGGTAAGAAGGATGCGCCCTTTCTCTCTTGCGAGCCCCATTATCTTGCAATCATCCTCAAAATCTGGGTATATTACATCAATGCCGAATATCCTCATCCAGCGTGCAAGCTTTTTCAGCATCACATCCGCTACAAACATCGTCCCACGGGATAGGATTATTATTTTTGGCATTTATATAATCTCGTGATACGCTCTATTCTCCTTAAAAACTGGCGCTCCCACGAGGAGACATCCCTTGAATTCACGGAAGGCACAAACATCCTTGTTGGCGTTATGGGAAGCGGCAAGACGAGCGTTCTTGATGCAATCACATTTGCCTTGTTTGGAACATTCCCAGCGCTTCAAAGGAGGCGCATAAAGCTTGAGGACATCATTAGGCGCGGCGCTGATGGAAAAGCCGAAGTTGTGCTAACGATTGATATTCAAGGCGATGCATACAGGATAACACGGAGCATAGAGGAAAACTCAACGAGCGCACGCGTTGAGAAAAACGGCTCTCTAATAGAAGGCCCGCATCCAAGAAGGGCAACAGAATACCTTGAGCATA
Source organism: Candidatus Micrarchaeia archaeon (assembly GCA_038874215.1). GTDB lineage: Archaea > Micrarchaeota > Micrarchaeia > Burarchaeales > JAVZCV01 > JAVZCV01. The sequence continues at coordinate 43,240 of JAVZCV010000004.1, forward strand.
TCCTTGGTATAGACTACGATTCATTTTCTCGCGTAATCTACTCTGAGCAGAATGGGATAGACTACTTCCTTACGCTTTCCCCATCAATGCGCAAAAGCCACATAGACAACCTGCTTGGAATTGACCGCTTTGAGAAAGCGAGGGCGAACATAACGAAAATCCTCAACGAGCTGAGAAAGATGGCTGATGAGGGGAAAAAGACGCTCAGCGGCATTAGCGAGGAAGAGCTTGAGAAAGCGCTCAGGGAGATAGAGAAAGAGGTTGAGGCAGGCGAGAAAGAACTGGGGGATGTGCGAAGAATTGCCGATAAGCTCTCGCAGGATTTCAAAGAAATTGAGAGGAGACTTAGACTGCTTGAGGCAGCAGAAGAGAGGCATAGAGAGCTTGAATCAGAAAGAATACGTACGGCATCGCTGATCTCGCAGATAAAGGCCGAGATTGAGAGGATAGACGAAAAAGAATACGAGAACGATGTGCGCATGCTCGCCGAGCTTAGGGAGAAGATTAAGAATTCGTCTGTGCTGCTCTCCTCTCTTGAAGATGAGCTTTCTTTCCTTACGGGCAAAACGGCAACGCTGCAATCAAGATGCGCAGAACTCAGAAAGAAGGACGAAAGCAGGAGAAAGCTGGAAGACGAGCTTAAAAAGCTCTCAAAAGGCATGGGTGATGAAGAAATTGAAAACGAACTCATGATTTTAAGAAAAGAAGCAGATTCTCTAAGAGAAAGGCTTTCTGAAAGCATCGCTTTGAGGGGAGAGCTTGAAAATTCGCTGAAAGCGCTTGAAGAAAAGAAGGATGTCTGCCCCGTATGCGGCTCTGAGATAACCGAGGAAAAAAGGAGCAGGCTGATTGAAGAGAAGCGCATGAAAATCGCAGAGCTCTCTAAGAAAGAGCGCGATTTTGAAAAAAAGCTCTCAAATGTAAAAGATGCGCTCAAGGAAGCAGAAGACCGCCTCGCAAAAACCCGAAACATCCGCTCTCGGCTTGATGAAATAGGGGAGGTAAGCAAGGAGTTCGCAGCAGCAGAGAGAGAATACGAAAAGGTTTTTTCAGAGAAACAAAAGCTTGCGGAGAAGCGCTCAAGCCTGCTTAAAGAGCTTGATGAAATTCGGGAGAGCGAGAGAAAACTGTATGCAAAGGTTGAGAACGCATCCTCTATTTTATCAAAAAAAGAAAAAATAAGGGAGCTTGAAGAAAAGCTAAAGGAGATAGAGCGGGAGCTTGGGAAAATTTCGTTCAATCCCTCGGAATTGAAAAAAGCGCGTGATGACTTTATGGAGAAAAGCAGCAAGCTTTCAACGGTTAAAGAGAGATATGCCGGCATAGAGAAAAACCTCGCAACAAAGAGGGCGTGGCTTGCTGAGAGAAAGCAGAGGCTTGACGAGCACAGGAAAGTTAAGCAGAGGGTTGAAAAGTATGAGAGGATTGCAAGAGACATGCGCATACTCCTTGATGGCGTTGTTGAGACGCAGCGCATTCTAAGGAGCGAGTACATAGAGGCGATAAATGCAACCCTCTCAGAGATATGGCCTCACATCTACCCATACAGAGATTATACGGCAGTCAGGCTTAACGCAACAGAAGACGATTACTCGCTTGAACTAAAATCAGGAGCCCACTTCTTCCCAGTTGAGGGAATTGCGAGCGGAGGGGAAAGGGCATGTGCAGCGCTCGCCCTAAGAATAGCATTCGCGAGCGTTATCGCCCCCAATGTCGGCTGGCTCATACTTGACGAGCCTACCCATAACCTTGACAACGACGGAGTTCGCGCCTTAACTGAAATGCTTTCAGAAAAGCTTGATGGCATAATAGAGCAAGCCTTCGTGATAACCCACGATGAGCGCCTCATAGACGCTGGGAAAACAGTCTACCGCCTCAACCGCAACAAAAACGAGAACGAAACCACAAAAGCCGAGAGGATCGTGTAATCCCCTCCCGTCTGCTTTTCTTCTGCCCTTTCTATTTCTTCATTAATTTTTCCCACAAAGTTCCCTTTCCATCGGGACTGGTTTTCTAACTCAAAATGTGTATTTTTAATAAAAGATGAGGAAGAAAGAGTCACAGTTCCCTTTCCATCGGGACTGGTTTTCTAACTTTTTGAAAATCTAGGACTTATTTTCGTGAAGATATGTCACAGTTCCCTTTCCATCGGGACTGGTTTTCTAACATAAAGCGTGTGGGGCGATTCTATTTTAGAAAAGCTGATGTCACAGTTCCCTTTCCATCGGGACTGGTTTTCTAACAAGAGTATGAGGAAGAGTTGGTGTTTAGGGTGGAGGGGGGGGTCACAGTTCCCTTTCCATCGGGACTGGTTTTCTAACTGCAGTCCACCCGAGATGTGCTCGGGTGGGTAAAAGTCGTCACAGTTCCCTTTCCATCGGGACTGGTTTTCTAACACCGTATTTTTAAAAAGTCTAATCGACGAGGAGGAGAAGTCACAGTTCCCTTTCCATCGGGACTGGTTTTCTAACCTCTTTCTGCAACTGTTTTAATCTCCTCCCTAAACATTGTCACAGTTCCCTTTCCATCGGGACTGGTTTTCTAACAGCGGGTGAAAATGCTCTGTTTGGCAAACAGAGAAATATAATGGCTTGTTTTTTTAATAGTTTGTGGCATACCCCAAAAGGGCTAAAAAAGTGGGGGGGTATGAAAGGGCTAATTGAGTTATAAAAACGCTGTTTATGGTTATAGGATGACATAAGGTTCCTCCTTTGGGCGAAGTGCGTAGCCAACTGTCTTTATTTCGGAAAAGCAGGAAGAACAGAGAGGTAAAACATGAACAACGTCTGTTTTTACCGTTTCGTCCAACTTTTTTATGAGCGCGCAGTAGGTGTTCTTGTCAAGCTCTCCAAAGAATGCGCTCTTCTGTATTCTCATCAAGCCAAAGTTCTTGAGTATCTCGGCTACCGAGTTGCGCAGGTCATCATCAGTTATATCATAAATAACTACGTATTTCATCAGTCTCCCGTATACCCATTGTAATAAGCTTTACACCCGAGAAGAAAGTCCGCTATCAAATTGCATTCAAATCGTATTATGTTTTCAAACCTCATTTTTTTGCCCTGGTATGGCTTATATGCATCAAGCAAAGAGAAGACTGCCTGAACGACACGCCTTCTTCCAGAGTATGTAAGAAGATGGGATGTTTTGTCAAAATCCTCATCTACTTTAAACTCGTTCAGCGTGAAAAGCGAAATTACCTGCCTATCAACAAAAGGCCTGAACTGCTCCATAACATCAAAAACAAGAGAACACCTGCCCTCAGCATCTGCATGGAGAAATCCCATATACGGATCAAGCGATGCCTTCACCGCAGAATCAAAAACCTTTGAGAACAAGATCGCATACGCATAGTTGAGCGAGGCATTGAAAGGGTCTGTTGCGCCACGTTTTACTCTTCCCTCTATTTCAACGTCCTTCCCAACCACGCACGCAACATTGCGCCAGTATTCGGTGGCAAATCTCGCTTCAACCGCCATTATTTCGTTTCGGCATTCGCTTATCGGGCCTTTAACCGCTTCAAGAGCGCAAATCATTTCTGATAACAGCTTCCTTGCATATGATACGTCTTCAAGCTGCCCTGTTTTTGCCAGGCTTGATAAAACGCGCATTTGATTGACTAGCTTCGCTTTTATAATCGCCACAACGAGTTCTGTGCCCCTTTCAGTAGAGTAATGCTCAACCTGCTTTCTCCTTACAGCTGCTTTCCCTCCCTCTTTCGGGTATGTTAGCATTGCAACCGGAGCATCAGAAAAGAGAAATGAAACGTTTATACCAAGAGAGGAGACTTCTTTTATCAGGTCGCACGATATGCATACGCCCCGGCACTCTATTAGAATCTGCGATATTTTAGAGAGCGGAAACTCCTCACGGTAGTCCCCACGCTTCACCACAACTCTCCTGCCTTTTTTCCCGACAAAACTCCCAAACTCAGAGACAAGAAGGCGCATATTTCTCACCCATGAGCTTCTTCTTCTCTGCCTTTATCTCCTCTATCAAGCCGATTAGCTCATCGTACTTATCACATAAAGCTGTCTTCACAACCCCGTATGGGTAAACCGTCAACGCCTCTGGCACTTTTAAGCAAAGGGCATACGCCGCAGCCTGATAACAATCCCCGGGAGTAACCTTTCCAAACTTGAATTCCACAGGCATTCCATTCTCAGCCACCCCATCAACTCTACCTATAAGAGAGAAACCCTCGTTTCTAACAAAAATTTCTGTTTTAGCTATTCCGATGTTCTTTGCATTCCTCAAGAGCAGCCTTACCCGCTCTCTTTCACTTTGCGTGAATATTATGCCACTCTCAACCTCAACTTTTTCAATCGCTTCCCTAAGAGGCTCGCCTTTTAGGGCTGCATACACTGCACAGTGTGCAGCCCTGCCAAAGCTGATATAGCGTCCAGAGAGCTTCGCTCCCTCAACGAAGATGCTTTTCCATTCTTCGTATGAATTTTTGTATATACGTATTTCGGAGCATGTAACTTTCATGATTCTATTTACTTTTTTCGCGATAAAAAATTGCCCTTGAACTGTTCTAAAAAAAGTTTAAAAAACCCGAGCAAAATAAAATCATGGAATATAAATTGCAGATAGCGCTCGTAGGCGAGAAAAGCGAGCCCCTCCTTCGCTCAATTCCACGCATAAGTTCACAAAAAGTTGTCCTTTTCTCATCGCAGAAAACATTAAAAAACGCAAAGGGCATCAGAAACCGCTTGGATAATGTAGTAGCCATAGAGGAAATAGAACCATACGATATGGTAAATTGCTTCATAAAAACTCTAGAATGGATAAGAAAGACCCAAGGCCAGACTGCAATAAACATAACAGGTGGAACGAAGATATCCGCAATAGCGGCAATCATGGCAGCATATTTTGGGAATTCCCGCACATTCTATCTCTCTGATGAGGGGAATATCATTGAAGTGCCTATTTTTGAGATGCGCATGATAGGTGAGGAAGCGCTGGTAAACAAAAAAAGGAAGCAGGTAAAAAAGAAGGAAATCTGTATACTTGAAGAATTGGAACGAGGGTCACTCATGCATAAGGAGCTAAGCAAGAAACTGGGTTTAAAAAAGAACAGCCTCACCTACCATATGCGTAATCTTATCGGTGGGAATTTTGTTGAATTTACAAGCAAAGGGAGAGAAAAGCATTACCACATAACACAGCATGGCAGGCTTGTTTTAGAGAAATTGCGTACGCTGGAGAAACTCAAGAATGGGCAGTCATCGCAGAGCGTACGTGTAGGCGCCAGCACCAAAAGTGCTGAATTTACCGATATGCGAATATGTTCCAAAATCTAGCATCAGACTAACAAGCTCCTTGTCTTCTAAATTTGAAGCATCGTATTCTGCTTCACCAACAACAGCAGGAAAAAACTGGTGCTCAGACAATCTTCCCGCCCACCGTTTAATGTCCTGCCTTCTGAAATTAGAAGAAATCGTTTTGCTGTTCCTGTCAACATCCTCAAAAAGTTTTTTCCAGTCTATTTTTGGCTCGCTGTCAGTGTGGAAATAAACGATGTTTGAGAATTTTCGCGCAGCAGCACGTATGAGATGAGAAAAGCTTATCTCTTGGATTAAAGCAGAGTCAAATACAAGCATCGTTGGAGTAACGAAATTAACAGATACATAGTCAAAATTTTTTGTTCTTTTAGGAGAGATTGACGGAAGAGCTTGAAGATTGAGTGGCACATATCCGCCAGAATTCGGATCAAACATCTCCGACATACACAAAGAAACGTTGCCAAAACCCTTCTCACGGCCCTTGCCTATCCTATCAATGCTCCTTACAGCCTCATCAATGTACCTTGCATACTTAACCCCATTGCCAAAAAGCGTTATCTCAAAAGAAAACGTATCACCAGGACGGTATTCTCTCTTAGTGTTGAGAGGAGGCTCTATTACATATGGCTTCGTAACCTGGTTGCATTTCGCCAGTTTTGACATTATGGAAGGCGGTTTCGTTTCAAATATATACCCATAGGGGCAGATCGTGGCAAAACTGCATGAGCGGCATACCCCATTCTGACGCTTGCACGATATCTCGTGGAGCTTGCTCCCTAACGCACCCCTTATCGTGCCCCCTTTCCATTCTGGAAGAAGAGCGGGTGATTCAAACCGCAGAGTGTAGCGGAGTTTTGAGAGCAAAAAATCACTCTTCTAAATTTATGAAAACATGCGGCTCAATTATCTTCTCAAAATCAGACTGCAAATATTCTCTAAAAATTTCTACAGTTAATTTATACATCCCCTCATAATCCTTCTTTGAAGCAAATTCCTTACCATGCGCAACTATCAGCTTATTCCTCGTGTCAATTACCGCCTTTAGTGTTTTCAACCTTTCTGTATGATTATCCCCTGCCTTTGCATGCTCTACTGCCGTTAAAACTATATGTGCGTCAAGGGCACCAATCTTACTCCCAAGCGGATACGGTTCACCGTATATCTCCTTCCTGATTTCGTTTAAGCGCTCTAGTTCATCGCTTTGTAGACCGTCTTCTTTAAAATTTGATGTGTCAATGTTTCTTTTCGCGAGTTGCCATTGCGCTATTATTTCAACTGCCCTATAGAGGCGGCATATCCCCTCATTGTAGTTCCTTTCATCCGCTCTTCTTTTCGCATTCGCTATCATGTCGGCTATTAGGTGTACCGGATAACTATCGTTCTCATCTCTGAGAAGATCAAAAAACTTCCCACTTCGGCCGAGTAGTTTCAATACGTCTATCTGGTTTTTTATCCTATTGGCATGATGCCTATGAATCTTATGGAGATTTATGTTTTCGAGCGCATTTCTGAGCATATTTTCTGCAACAGAATAATTAAACGAATCCCAATGATAATACGCCCCTGCTATGAACGCCTCTATCTCATATTGGTGATGTTCTGATAAGTTTCTTAGTTCTTTAAATAGGCTTTCGGCAGCGCTGTATTGGTGGTTGTTGAAAAGCGACACTGCACGTAGCCTGTTCAAATCGCCAAAAACATTAAACGGATTTTCAAGTTCAACGAGTTTTTCGCTTCCCGGGACAGTCTTCCCATTCTTCTGCTCTGAATCAATGTAGATAAGCGCAGCGTTGATGAATGCACCCGCAGCTGTTGCTCCTCCTGCCATCGCCTTTTTGCCCCCCGTTATATCAACAGCTATCTTTCCATATTTCCCCCACTTCTTCCATACTTTCTTTATATTCTTATAAACATCGGATGCATCCGCACTGCTGATCTCCTCTAAACAATACTGGCTGGGTTTTAAGCGCGTCGCACTCACAACCTTGTCAATCGTTTTCTTTGATTCTGAGGAGTGAAGAAAACACACCTCCTTTGGTTTTATTGCAAGTATAGATAGTGCTATGGGTTCTGGGCTATTCCCTACACTCACTATAAGGTAGTCATATTTTCCTTTACACCCATACTCATTAACGAATTTTTCCTTAACCAGCGGAAAGAGATTCTTCCAATAAAACTTATCCTTATTCTCTTTGTCTTCTATCTTCTCCCAAATTTCAATCAGCTTATGAAGACGTGTATAGTCCCGCATGCTCTCAACCCCAACCAATCACTTGACTTCAACCGCGACCCAGCCAGGAGGAAAAAGGCTACCGTTGTACCTGCAAAGCTTGCGTGAGTTCGGGCAACTCTCCGCATTCCTGCTTCTTCTTCGAGGCAGAAGCTCTCTTCTTAATCTTTCGTCTTCGGAGAAAACCGAAGTCATGAAAAAAGACGAGCCCATGCCAAGCCGAAGCAGATACATTTTCTCTTCCTTAAGTTTTTTGTAGAAATCAACAACCCGCTCGTATTCAGCGGAAAAGGCACCATAGTCCCCAAAAAACCTGATTTCTGCTTCTACAATACGTCTGCAACGTTCAGAACAAATACCCAGTATTCTTGTGACATTTAGTTCTTCTGTATCTCCAAAATTTTTGACCCACATTTCTGTTTTAAACGAGAGATTTGGCGGTATGAACTCGCCGAAAAGCTTTGATCCCCTCCCCCTCCTACTTCGCATCATCTCCCCTAAAGCCCCATCCCTCTCACGGTGTATCTCAAGCGGGCATAATGCAAGCATAGCATCGGAAGGAGCATCCGAATATACATCTCTTAAGCCAAAACGGCGTTCCCTTAAAGACTTCTCGATCTCCACCACAATTCCACGCAAATGATCCCTGAGCTCTCTATTCCTTATTAATTCTTGCATTTTGTCTGGGGTGGGTATTTTCACTTTATCATACACGAGGCATCCTTTTATAGAGCCTTTAATCGATGAACCGGGAATGTATGGTCTGCCGAGGCCGTCTTTTATGAAAACGTGAACTTCATACGTTCTCTCAAAATCCTGTTTCGCATGGTTTTCAAGGTAGTAGGCAGCTATATCTTTTGGCTCTATCTTTTTCTCATTTACAAATTTTTCTATGCTGAATTCATCAGGTTTACGCATTGATCCTACAAGGTCTTCTATACCCTTTTCATCCAGCAGCATGGTGAGTTTTTCTATATCTACCCTTATCGCTCTTCCGTCTTGCCTAATGTAATCATAGCCTATTCTCGCCTTCTCACCACTTCCGATCAGGATAGGGCTTAGGGTTTTTATCTCAAGAGTTCTTCTTTCTACTTCTCTCTCCCCATCACTCATCCGAATCACCACTGAAGAAGTAAGGAATAGTTCTTCCATCCCAGAAAACAGCATGCCCGTCTATCTCAAAATCACGGTATTTTCCATACGCGCCATACAGTTCCTTCTTATTTTCGCATGGGAAAATTGATCCCTCGGCGATAAAAATCTTTGTAGGCTTCACCTTTTCCTTTGCATATATGTTT
>JAVZCV010000005.1:0-51590 GCA_038874215.1 Candidatus Micrarchaeia archaeon
GGGGAGTGCCGTACATACACTCGCTTTTTGAAAATGCGCCAGCAGTTGCGTCTGGAGTAGTACGCGCTTTGAGAGTGAAAGGAAACGACCATACTCTCGTGCTCGTTGTAGCTGGCGATGGAACCACTTATGACATAGGGTTTGGTTCGCTTTCTGGTATGCTTGAACGCAATGAAGATGTTCTATACATCTGCTACGACAACGAAGCATACATGAATACGGGCGTGCAGAGGAGTAGCGCAACACCTTTCGGCGCCTCTACAACGACATCGCAGGCTGGTAAAAAAATCCCAGGAAAGCAGGAGTGGAAGAAGCCCATAGTTGAAATAGCGGCTGCACATCAAATTCCATATGCCGCAAGCGCGAGCATTGCTTTCTATGCAGATTTGCGTTCAAAGTTGCACAAGGCGGTGAAAATACGGGGCGCAAGGTTCATATCAATCCACTCTTCATGCTGCATAGGCTGGGGTTTTGATAGCAACCTTGCCGTTGAGGTGTGCAGGCTCGCCGTTGAAACTGGTCTCTGGAAGCTATTTGAAGTAGAAAACGGTGAATTCAGGATAACAAGGGAGCCAAGCTTCATCCCTGTTGAGGAATATTTCAAGCTGCAAAGGCGCTTCAAGCACCTAACGAAGGAACAGATAGAGAAGATACAGCAACATGTTTATGAGGATTGGGCGAGGCTTGGGGTTAAGCCCAAAAAATAGCTTACACGAAATTTGAGGCGACGCAGTATAATGCAATTAGAAGTTGTAGAGCAAGCATAAGCACAACTTCCAGAGAAACGTTTTCTATCCTGCGGAGATATAGCAAGGTAATGAATAGGACTGCGAGCGACACCATCCCCCCAAATAGCATAAAACTGCTCTTCTGCGAAACTGCTTCAACACCCAGCGAAAGCATTGAAATAACAACCCCAAGCAGGGAGATCGTGAGTATGTTCTGCTCCTTTATCCCTGCACAGGTTCTTCCAATAGACCTTACTCCCCTTTCTACATCCGTAACGTCTCTCTCCAACTCCTTTACGAGCGCCTTGTCAACATGCTTCTCGTGCGTTTTTTCCATGTGCATATCACAATTTTGGTATTTTTAAACATTCTGCGCACAAAAGCAGAACAATTCCAAGCAAAACAAAATAAAATAAGAAGAATGCAAACTGGCGCCTCACATTGTCAAAAAATCCTTGCACTATTTTGGCGATTGGATTATCGGGCTTGAAATAAACTTTGAAACTCGCACACTCATCACCAAGATTTGCTTTATTAAAGCCGTCAGGTGCAACCGCATTCGTTATATTGAACTCATACCCACGATTTGCCGAGTCCAATATACTATCAAACCTGAATCTGAGAAAACTAACATTACCTTCCGGAAGAACGCAGGCTTGCCGCACAGTCCTATTTCCATCCGAGAGAATGAGGCATGATTCGCTTACTGGATTAGCACTCTTAGCAAAAACATCAATTCCACTGATTCCATTATTTTTTGCTATGAACGCCCCGCTATTGACGCTATCGCGCAAAATGTTGGTGAGGTCCGGCATTTCACCCAACGAATAACTTAAAGGCAAGTGTAGTATGGCAAAAATAAAGAAGAAAACACCAAGGACTGCGATCAACCAGTTTTTATCAAGGGGCTCATTGCTACTCTTTTTTCTTGCAGATAGATACAAAACGCTGATGAAAAGGCCAACTACCAAAATAAGCCATGCACTATTAGAAATCAAAACATACGCCAGCAATAGGCTTTCATTCATATTCGGTTGCAAGTAAGGTGAAACAGGTGAAAAAGGATAAATCCACGAGGATAAGATCATTGCTGCATTCAAATGCAATGAATATACCGTAGCTTGGAATCCGTAAGCTATCCTATACCACCCATAGTTTATGAGGGCAATTCCAATGAAAGGAGCAATCCACACGAACCACTGAGGATGCCAAGGAACGAACATGTAAAAAAACGAAAGCGCGGCAAAGCAGTACCTCCACAAATTTTCAAAATTGCAAGCAGAGCAAATGCCCAATACCATGAGAGATGCTATTGCGCCCAGAAAAAAAGGGGAAGTATAACTCCCATAAAAAACGCGCCCTGTAAATCTACTGCTTAAAAATACGGTCCTAATAAAATCCAACGAATTAATGAAAGGCAGAGATGCAACAATGAGAGGTAGAAGCGCCAAAGCGCCGAGCATGATGCCCCTGCCTATATCCTTCCTTGCGAGAAATATCGCAAAAAACGGCACAAAAAACAACGGAAACATCTTAAAAGCTATACCCATACCCAACGAAAGCATAGAAAGGCAAGCACTTCTGAAACAGTTCCTCTCAAAAGAAATTTTCGCATAGTAAAGTGCAACTACAACAAAAAAAACTGGTATTATGTCAAATTGTCCCCACACATAAGATACCCATATTGTAATCGGGCAGAAAATCCAGTACATAAAAAGCCGCCTGTCTAATCGTAGAAGTACAAGCGCCGCACCAATATCAAAAAACAGGTACGGGATTTTTGCAAAAAACAAGAGTATGTTTGTTTCCCCTTCATACAACAGCGTTTGTGCGAATGGGCTAATTCCAAATTTAAGCCTTTCAAGACAGGCATATTCTTTCAGTTCGGCGAATTTTACGATGCCAGCGGAGTTTAGCATATAAAAGTATGGCAGCATAACCTCGTAATACAGGGGGGGATAAGGGAATATGCTCATTAAACCAAGAGACGAAAAATATTCGTATGGGTTGATACCCCCATTACTTGCGCAACTGGTGAACATCATTATTATTAAAGGCAGATCGTCGTGGGTGAAAAATGGCATCAGAAGAAGGCGTATAAAAATCCCGACAAGCAGAAGGCGTCTGACCTCCGTGTCCATGCGCTTTTATCCCACTCCCAAATTTATAAATGCTGTTTGCGGAAGCATATGAGGTGCAAAGATGGAAAAGGCGCAGTACTGGTCTGCAGACATACTAATCTCCTCATTCATTTTCATAATCATCCTCGGCGTGTTTGTGGGTATAAAGTGGAGCATAAACACAAATACGAGCGAAGATGAAGATAGGCTATTGCGCAACGCACTAAAATTCGCAGACGACATAATGCAGCCAGGAATGCCACAAGAATGGGCTACTAGGATAGATCTGGCTACCCTATGCCCAAATGGTGAAGGGACTAAAAGAGTTGAGCGCATAGGCATAACGGACGGATGGGACACTAACACCCTAAATGAAACTAAACTACTTAAACTCATAGAAATCAATAAGACATCTTGTGGTTATAGCGTTCTCAGAACAGTTTTCAAATGCCCATACGATTTTCACATATACGCAGAGCGTGATAATAAAACGATATTAATAAATGGCGAAGAGTTCAATATCGGGCTTGCGCCGATAAGCCCACGAAGCAGCGTAAAGATAGACAGAATAGTGGTAGTAAACAGCACGGTTTCATTGCTTCATATAACAGTGTGGACAAATTCCACGTGGTTGCGTTAGGAAGAGGTGCAAGCTTGGGACACTGGAAAAAAGGCATGACATTCAGCATAGATGCGATTTTTGCAATTTTCCTACTCATCCTCATCTCCTCAATTCTCCTTCTTCTTAACTATTCGCCGCAGATGCAGGTAGAGGAGGACTACAATATTGCGAAGGACGCCCTAACCTCGCTTGATTCAATCCACATCTCCGATCTCGCAAAAAATCCCCATTATCCCTACCTTTCCTCGCTTATATCATGCACGCTTGTTAATGGCACATGCCCGAACAACTGTGAGATAGGCAACCTGAATAACACCATATTGGAACAAATCGGCGAGTTTTGGGCTACGAATAGAAGCCACTGCGCAACACAACTCATAAACGAATCTTTAGACTCAATTATACCCTCCCGCTATGGGTTTCAGATAGGCTTCAAAAACGAAAGCGGAGAATTTGATACCCTTTATACGAGAGAGAAAGAATACAAAAAAATAATGCTCGTTGACAGGCGTATTATATCAGGGCTTGAAAAGAACATGCCTGTAACGGGCTGGTCCGCACGCGCATCGCTCGGCACGATAAAAAAGTATAACACGCATTTCGTCTATTTCGGAGGCTATGAGGGAGACGGAAACATAACGAAGGTTTTTGAGCTTCCTTTTGATGCGAACATAACTGGCGCATATCTTGAAGCAGATATAAACAGCCCTTTCAAACTCTACATAAATGGAAATGATGCGGGAACTTTCTCTTCGAGCGGTTTGGGCGAACTGCATGCCAAAAAGTGGAACATCTCCGACTATGATTTCTTTAACAATGGCCCCAACACCGTCCAAATCAACTTTACAAGCGGAACAGGCTATGTCGGAGGAGGATTTCTAAGCATCACGTACAACACATCAATCATGCGGGAGGAAGGCATTATAGTCCCAGGCATCCCGAAAACGAAGAAATACCTTTTACCTGGCATAAAAGGGATAATTAACCTATACTCCTCCTTTGATTCGCCAGGCGAATTAACGGCGCTTGAACTTTACCTTCACTACGTGAGCAATTACTCCGTCTTCTTCAACATAGGAAATATGACAGTCTACTACAATGACAGCACATCCGAAACTACGGTGAATATAACCTCATTCCCGGATTTGAACTTCTCCCTTCTTAGCAACAGAACAGTTCCCATAAGGTTCGGCACGGAGGTGCCAACGCAGTACATCGTGAGTGGTGTTGAAAATGCAGATGTAATCATGATAACCGACTGCTCGGGAAGCATGGACTGGGACATGAATGGCACTACTTCTGGTGTTGGAAGGGCATGTGACGATCCCCTCGTGAATGATTCATCAACAAAGAGGATAAGCCTTGCAAAATGCTTGAATGAATACCTCGTTGACAGAATCCTAAGTGCTTCTGGCACGAAGCTGGGCCTCATCTGCTTCAGCGATGATATCGTCGCAGAACATGAATTGAGCAACAACAGTGCCTCCCTAAAAGCCACGATAGCCACATACGCACCCCGTAGCGGCACGTGCATCTGCTGTGGGCTAAACAGGGCAAGGCAGATGCTGCAGGATGCGATGCTTAACAAAACAGCAATAGTGCGGAGGAGCACGGCGGTTTGGAAGGAAACACAGAGAACGGGCTGCGGTAATGGTTGTGATGCCTCAAACCCCTCTTGCTCTCTCCCAATTGGCTGGTATCTTCCAAATTTTGATGACTCCTCTTGGAATACGATTTCAACGCCCGATGACTGGTGGAGTCAAAGGCGCGTCCGCATGTATAGAACTACTTTCAACCTCCCACAAATACCAAACGCAAGCACTCTTAGGGTAAGGCACTCTAACGGGATGGTGTGCTACATAAACGGGAATCTCGTGGGAAACGATTCGTCATGCTCATTGGCTTACTATTGGAACAACGAGTGGGATATCGGAGTTGGGAACTTTACAGTAGGCACGAACACGCTTGCATGCGCAGTGAGGACGGGTGCATCTGCAATAGGCATGTTTGATGCAGAACTTGAAGTTGTTTCACCCATCTCCGAAGAGCGGGAGCGCTTCATAATACTAATGAGTGATGGGGTTCCAAGCGATCAGTGTTCATTTTTCTCATGTGAGGGGGAGGGCATAAATGGGTGGAACGATTGCAGCGGTGCAGACTGCAACGATTTCTCTGGCTGCTCGTGCGCAGTGCGAAACAGCAACTACAGCGCATGCAAGGCGCACAACGCAACGAACGCAACCATAATAAGCATCGGCTTCGGCCCTGTTGACACATGCACTGTAGCCAACACGACGCTAAAAAGCATTGCAGAATGCGGCAACGGAACATACATGTATGCGAACAACTCTGAGGGCCTGTGGGATATATTCCGAAACACCACCGAACTCATACTAAACGCATCCTATAAGGAGCAGACGATTGAAGTAAAAGGCGATGCCGTGTACAACAACACGCTTTTCCCCGATTCATACATAAAAATTACCTATATTCCCTCTGAGGAAGTGCGGTATGGGGAGATAACGATATCTGCGCAAGGGCCGACGCTTGCCGACTGCACGGGTGACGATATCCAGTCCCCAAAGGAAGGCTGTTTCACGCTCTCAAACGTTACTCGTATAATAGACGCCCATGTCACATCGTATTCTGGTCCCTACTGGACTGCTGTTGTAGATGCGAAGGCGGCTAATACTTCATGGACGCCCGTTTTCAGGCTGAACGATTTCGGCACAATTTATACACCGCTCGGCGATCCATTCAGCATTTTCATACCACCATCACTGTTTGCGTCTGGGATAGAAGACAGGGTTAGGGTTGACACAGCTACCTCCCCCACGGACTTCAGGGGCGCATCACCCGACGACCGCATAATCTACTCATACGCAGTTGCAGGCTTCGTTCCATACGGTGGCCTTTTCCCGAAAAAATCAGGATGCAACAGGACTGTATGGTATGATATAGACGGCGACGGTACGCCAGATGGAAGCGTAGAAATATACTTCGGGAACGGTACATGCACCGCAGACGATGCGCTTAACGATGCATTGACACGTTTGCTGAGGCAGCTGTTGCCTGTTGATAGGGGAGGCGAGCCTGGTAGCGAAACCAACCCTGTCGGCATTGAAATAAAGTCTGATATACAATTTGAGGTTTCGGAAAGCAGAAGCCTGCCGTATATGTGGGGCCCAGCAGTGATTGAGTTGAGGGTATGGAGATGAATTACATGTATATCTCAAAAATAGGAAAAAGAAGGGGCTTTCTCTTCACGCTTCTCGTGTTCGTCATCTTCCTTTTCCTCTTCCTCAACATCAACATATGGGCAAAAATGCAGAAAGCAAAAGAGCAAAAAAGCGCCATGAAAATCCGCTCAGAAGTCCTGCACGAGTTCATTAAATCAGCGGTAAGGGACGCTAATCGGTTTGCATACATATCTGCAACAAGGGCGATATTCTATGCCGATAACTACGTAATATTCAACAGGACATACCTTTCAAACGCGAGCAGTGCAATAGCAGAGCTCATGCTCAATGGCACGATAGATGGAAAGGATAACTTCACATACTTCACTGGCGAGAACATTACCGTAGTTTATTTAAGGGAGGGGATGGCAAACGCAACAGTGGATTACTGGCGAACAAAAATTGAGGAGAAGGGCTCAGAGTTTCTCTTTAACGTTCATGTGAATTTCACCGATTTTGTGATAAACCAAAGCGACCCGTGGAACGTTGACGTGCACTTTACAATGTACATACGCGCAGACGATGAGCTCGGCCTTATCTCTTGGGAAAGAGAAGTTCCATTAACCGTCAGTGTTCCCATAGAGTATTATGAGGACCCAATCTTTCCGATAGGGACGAATGGGGAGATTTTCAGGAAGATACGGAGAGGCAACCTGACGCAGCTGTGGAGCCAGATAGGCGATGTGGGTCAAAACGGCGATGGTTGGGTTTATGCGCCTGCTTTTGTTATTGAAGACCCGAATGCGCGTTGCGATGATATACAGGAGATAAACAAGCAATACATATTGGTTGTGCATCAGTGCGAAACCATCACGAACCAATGCCCAGATATATTGAACAGCTTTGCGGGGATCATATGCGAGAACTCGCATGCATCCTGTGTGGGAGGCTTCAATCCCATATGCAACATAACGATACCGTTTATACAGGGAATGCGGGACGCAAGAGACACTATACCAAATGACACACATATACTCCTGAACGGGAATTATGCCGAAGCACTCAACATAAGCCTTCTCAGGGAATATGCATCGGAGGGCTATTACGTGCATGCGAACTACGCGCCGAGTTTCTTAAAGAGGCTTGAAGGGGATTTAAGCAACGACCCGCAGGGTATAGAATCACTTGTTGGAAGCTGGGGAACAAAGCGGGCAAGCTATGTTGATTACCTTTACTTTAACGAATCAAGCGTTCAGCTTTACAAAATAAAAGGAACATTCGGTTGCGAAAATGCCGATTCATGCACGCGCGACTACGATATTGAAGGCAATCCTATCTGGCGCTTTCTTATAGACAACGAAACTGCTCTGCTCAACATGACATGCGCATACATTCCATCAACAGAGAACTGCACGCACATAGACTTATACAATCTCGCACATATCGTCGTGCCAGTATGATGTTTCCTTTATTCGCTGCTTATCGGACCCATGAATGGAATCGGCTCATCGTCCTCGCTCTCATCACTTTCTGCCCTATCAAGCAGCGACCCGCCACTCGGGCTTTCATACCTAACGCTCTCTACCTCATCCTTCCTCTCATTTCTTATGAATGAATTAAGAGTCAGCCTTATCGCCGCCCTGCAATTCGGGCATGAGGCTTCAATCTGCAAGGAATCAATGCAAAGGCTCGTTTCTATATCCACAGTTAATTTTTCACCGCACTTGCAAACAACATCCTTACCGAGCCTGCACACTTCCTTCATCAAACCACCCCCTTTTTTGCCCATCCAACACTACTCAACCGTCACCGATTTGGCAAGATTTCTTGGTTTATCGGGGTCGTTCCCCCTTAATACCGCCGTATAGTATGCAAACATCTGCAATGGGATGATATACGGAATGGGTGAAAGCGCCGTTTTTATTCGTGGCAGTTCTATAAATTCATCTATACCATCAAAAACATCATCTGAATCCGAGAGCACGATTACAGTTGCTCCCCGTGCCTTGCATTCCTTTATGTTATTCACCATCTTTATTTTTGTCTCATCGCTCGGAGCTATGGCTATCACAACAACATCCTTCTCAAGAAGGCTGAGAGGGCCGTGCTTCAATTCCCCAGCAGGATATGCCTCGGCATGCGCATAGCTTATCTCCTTCAACTTAAGTGCGGCTTCAAGCGCTATCGGGTAGGAGAGGCCTCTTCCTATGAAGAAAAAGTCGTTTTTCCTGTAGTACTTCTTTGCCAGCGCCTTCATTTTTTTCTCAAGCGCCATCACTTTGCCTATATCGGAAGGTAGTTTTCTAAGCTCCTTAATGAGATAATTATGACCGCTAAGGCGGAATGCCATATACGAGAGCGCAGCAACCTGCGCCACAAACGCTTTCGTTGATACAACTGATATTTCAGGGCCAGCATGCGTGTATGCCACAACATCTGCTTCTCTCGTAAGCGAACTTCCGAGGACATTCACAAGCGCCATAGTTTTTGCCCCCTTCCCCTTCGCCTCTCTAACAGCGAGCAGAGTGTCCGCAGTCTCACCTGATTGGCTTATTGCGAAAACGAGCGTTTTCCTATCAATAGGCACGTACGAGTGCCTATACTCCGATGCAACGAAGGCATCGCACTGCCTTTTCGCATATCTGTGCAGAAGATATCTGAATATAAGCCCTGCATGAAATGCCGTTCCACACCCAACAATATGAAGCCTCTCAAACTTTTTTATTAGCTCAACTCCTTGTTCAAATTCGCCCCCCAACGTTTCAATTATAGCCCTCGGCTGTTCGTGTATCTCCTTTATAGTAAAGTGCGGATAGCCTTCCTTCTGCGCCATCTCAGCGCTCCAGCCAACCCTTATAATCTTTGGCTTAACCTTTTTTCCTTCTTTCTCAAGGTAAACCTCGGAGTCTGTTATATACCCGAAAAACCCATCCTCAACAACCACATATTTGTTCGTATACGGGAGGAGCGCAGGTATATCCGAAGCGCAGAACATCTCATTTTTTCCAATGCCGACCACAAGCGGGCTGTACTTCCTTCCGAAAAAAAGCTTCTCATATCCGCTGTGCATTACTACTATCGCATACGAGCCTTCAAGCATTGAGAGCGCCGAGCGCACCGCTTCTTCTACCCCTTGCTTCTCCGCCTTCTCCTCTATAAGATGCACGACTATCTCGCTGTCTGTTTCTGAGGAAAACCTATGGCCCTTTCTAACAAGCATCCGCTTCAATTCTGCATAGTTCTCTATAACGCCGTTATGCACTATTGCAATCCTGCCACTGCAATCCGTATGCGGGTGTGCGTTTGGTGTACTTGGTGGGCCGTGCGTTGCCCATCTCGTATGGCCTATTCCAATCCTGCCTGGCATTGAGCCAACATTCTTTATCCTGTCTAGCCTACCCTCACTCTTATTTATGTGCATCTCTCCATAAGCGGTTGCTATCCCAGCGGAGTCATATCCTCTGTATTCCAGCCTTTTCAGGCATTCGTATATCACAGGAGCAGCACGCCTATGCCCCACATAGCCGACAATACCGCACATGCGCTTACCTTCCTCTTCTTTAACAGTTTTACTAAACGTTTTTATTTGCCCTATTACTATGTGTGCCACATACTTTAATCTTATCATCGCAATCCGAATGCGCAAATTTATAAAGCGGAATTCGTAATCTTACCTCATGGATTACCTCTTTGAAATCTCATCCGAGGCGGGCAGAAAGATAGGCGGCATATACACCGTCCTAAGAAGCAAAAGCGCTTACATGAAAAAGCATTTCGGAGACAACTACACTTTAATCGGATACTACGAGATGAAGAGGGTTGAGAACGAATTTGAACCCTCCGAGGCGCCCCGCGAACTTGCCAAAATGTTCTCAGAGCTCTCGCTTGAAGGCATAAACTGCTTTTATGGAAATTGGATAAAGGGAAGCAACACGAACCTCATATTGGTTGATGCTAAGAAATTCGGAGAGCGCCTTGTGCAATTCAAAGACGGGCATATGGATAAGGAGATCAATTTCATAAAATTCTTTTTATGGGAAAAATTCGGGATTGATTCACTCGGCGTTGATAGCGATTTCACCGAATACGTCACATGGGCGTACGCTGCGGGCATGCTGTTAGAGAGAATCTCAAAACTCCGCTCAATGCAGGATAAAAAAATACTGGCGCACTTCCACGAGTGGCTATCTGGCGCAGGTTTGCTTTACTTGAAGGCTATGGACGCAAACGTAGCAACGATTTTCACAACGCACGCGACGACCCTTGGGAGGACTATGAGCTTCTCGGGTAGGGATACGCTTCTTGAAGCCTACAACAGCAGAGGGAGAACGATTGATTCAGGCGAAGCATACAGGTATGCAGTGCAGGCAAAGCATCTTTTGGAAGTTGCCTGTGCCAAGAACGCCGACGTTTTTACCACTGTCAGCGATACTGTCTCAATAGAATGCGAGTATATTCTTGGCAAGAAGCCAGACGTAGTCACGCTCAATGGGTTTGATTTTGCATTCTTTGAGGAGAAGCTTAAAAAGGACAAGCTTGCAAAATACGTCCGCCAAGAGCTCCTGCAGTTCCTTGAATCCTACTTCATGCCATATTACATACAAAGCTACAAAGATGCAATAATCCTCTACATATCTGGCAGATATGAGTTCACAAACAAGGGTTTTGACATACTGATAGGTGCTCTTGGCAAACTAAACAAGCGTGTTCAAGGAATGGAGCGGAGGCTTTTCGCGTTCATTTTCGCCCCATCAAATATACGTGGCCCAAAACCTTTCGTAATAAGCAACTACCTCCTTATTGATAAAATAGAAGAAATGCTTACACACGCAGGCTTCAAAAGAGAGGGAAAAAACCTGCAAGAAACGCTAAAAAACGTGGATGAGGACATCGCATTGAACATACGCGAAATGGTTAAAAACATGAAAAAGATAGGTGAAAAGCCACCAATATCCTGCTTTGAGCTTGACTATCCCGAAGAAAACGATTCAATAATAAGCGCATGCATCGCGAATGGGCTTACAAATTCAAAAAACGACGCCGTGAAAGTGATATTCTACCCCGCATACCTCACTCCTGGAGACGGTCTTCTTAGTATGACCTACTATGACTTGATAGGCGGCACTGATGTCGGCGTTTTTCCATCCCGATACGAGCCGTTTGGGCTTACGCCCGTTGAAGCTGGCTCAAAGGAAAACATAGCGATAACATCCGATATGACGGGTTTCGGGCGTTTTATAATGGATAAAGTTGAGAATGGGTGTGGTATTAAGGTGATAAGGATGCTCGGCAGGAGTTATGAGGATGCGACTAACGAGCTTGCTGATTATCTTTTTGAAATCTACAAAATGCCCGCTCAGGAATTAGAGCGCATTAAAAAGCGCGCATTTGAAACTATGCGGATAGTTGACTGGAAGTACATGGTCCCGCTTTACCTTGATGCTTATAAATTGGCGATAAGGCGCAAATACGGATAGATATGGATCCGAAAAAACGTAGAAACCGTATTATACTCCTCATTATCGGCATAATCATAACTGCCACCATTCTATACCTATCCCCCTCAAAATTTGTTGAAGATGTGGTTGTGAAATACGGATATCTCGGCGCCTTCACAATCGCTTTTCTTTCCAGCTCCACAGTCATATTGCCCGCGCCAGGTCTCGCAGGCGTTTTCATAATGGGTGCATTCCTCAATCCCTATCTGCTTGGTTTTTGTGCGGGTTTAGGAGCTGCACTAGGAGAGCTAACGGGCTACATGACGGGCTATGGAGGGAAAACACTCGTAGAGAAAGAGCCGCTTTACCGAAAAATCCGCTCATGGATGGATAAGAGCGGTTTTATTACGATATTCGCCTTTGCTTTAATACCCAACCCCGTTTTTGATATTGTGGGTATAATTGCGGGTGTTTCCGAATACCCGATAAAAAAATTCTTCGTTGCTTGCCTCCTTGGCAATATCCTTAAAGCTATCATGGTGGCACATCTCGGCGAAATGCTGCTAACCTTTTTATAGTTTTTTAGCGTAAACCTATTTAGGTGCTGGTTTTATGGGATATTATGCAATGCATAATCCAAGCCCATCACATAAGCCCAGGTCTGCAATGCACGGAAATGTGTATAAACCATTCCCACACATGGATTTATACAACGGTTCCGGGGATGGACCAATCCCTTCTACGCCGGGTATAATCGGCTTAACGAATTCGCAGCAAATTGCCGTAGTTTTCAATCCGCAAACCCCAGACCAAACGCTTGCCATTCAGGGAAAAGCCCCAAGCCCAGTTCCATATCTTCTTGATTCTATAAGACTGCTTAACCGACTTGGCGCAGATTTTGTGATAGTTCCATGCAACACTGCCCACTACTTCATGCCCGAGGTTATGGCACGGGCAGAGCACGAAGGACTAAAAACAGAATTCATCAGCATGATAGATGAGGCTGCACGCGCTACGCGCGACGCTGGCGCAAAGAAGGTGGGCATCCTTGCAACAACGGGCACAATATCAACAGGACTTTATCAGCGTGCTTTGGAGGAATACGGGATAACTGCTCTGGTTCCGTCTCCTGATTCGCAGGAAAAACTCGTTATGGAGTCAATATATGGCGAAGGCGGAATAAAGGCGGGCTTCACACATGGGAAGCCGCGCGAGCTCATGCAGAGAGCAGCATCTGAATTAGTTGAAAAAGGCGCCGAAGCGCTGCTTCTGGCATGCACTGAAATACCGCTGGTTATAACTGAAAAGGAAATCTCATTTGCTGGAAAAACAGCCATGATTATAGATGCATCTCAGGTTCTTGCTGAAGCTGCATTACGGAGACGAGGTAGAATAGGGATAGCGGGTGGCTTGGGCCCCGCCGCAACCGTTGACCTTCTGAAAAAACTCAATGCTGAAAGTGCGACAACAAGGCTTTTAGAAGAAATCGTTTCTGCAACAACTAACTACATTATATGGCAAAAAGGCGAATCCCACAAAGTTGTAGATCAGGAACACCTTCGCGTGTATGCTCTTTACACGAACAATATTGAAGATGGCGTAAAAGCAATGGAATTAATCAGGGCTGATTTTCTCGTATTCTCTCCTTCAATTCCACTTGGCGATATACGCAAAGTTGGCAATTCTACGAAGCTCCCGATACTCAACCTATATCCAGAGATAAGAGCACTCTACTCCCAAATTTCGGTTAATGGAAGAGCGCAGGCTCTTGGAAAAGGTTCTGTTAGGGTGGCAATGGGACATAACAAGCTAGCCGTTTAGACCACATCACTATTTACTCTCTTAAATTCATCTTCCCTTTCTCTTTGTTCTATCCTGTCAAGCAAGTCTCTATTTATAAACATGGCTATCTGCGTAAGCGTATTCTGAATGCCTATCGCTCCAATTTCCATCCTAATATTGTCCTTTATCCTATCTATCTCCCCTATTATATCGCTGAAATCAATACTTACCCCAACCCTTCTGAACCTATCCTCATAGTCTATGAGCAGTTTTCTCACTTCCCCAAGTAGCTCTTCCAATTCTCTTGCGGATGAAGAGGAGTTTATTTTATCACGCATTCTGTTAAGTCTTTCAAGTGCATCATTTTTGACATCTGCCTGCAATTCGGAGTTCGGGCTTATCGTGCGTATACGCCTAATAGCTTCCAAAATCGCCGCAACGGCTTTACTTCTTTCGTTTTCCAATCTATTCTGTACCGTTTGGCTGCCGGGAGGCTGTGTTTTTTGTTCCTCTTTTTTGCATTGAGGCTGTACGTCCTGTTTTCTTTGTATGCCCTCACTATAAATCAGCGCCTGCTCACGCAATTTTTTGACTTCCTCTCGCCAACCGAAAACCTTGGTTTCATCAGCATCGCCCAATTTTGCATATTCCTCAATCATCTGCTCAACGTCGTCAAGGGCCCTCAGTATATCCTCTTTAGATTTTAGAACCTCCTCAATCTTTCTAATTCCCTCGGGTTTGTCAACATCAGCCAACGCACCTACCCCTACCAAGGCTGATAATGATACTCCTTTGTGAGGTCGGATTTCCTTGCTTTCCAAATTTTGCCGTTAGGATCATACTCCATTAAGCATAACCATTCAGAGGTTTTATCAGTAATCGCCAGCCACTTTTCTATCCCTGTCACCATCTGTGGTTCTTTGAAACGATCAATACCCAAAACTTCACATATCGTATCAAATATGTTCCCGCCAACCACGGAGGCATCCTCTGTATTACCAAAAAGCCTATACATCACTAAATTTTTAGAATCGCTGCTTGTGAAATAAACCTCAATATTTGACTTTCCAGAATCCTTAAGGCCATACTGGCTTGCTTTCTCCCTTACTCTTACAGCAACTGACGGCAAACCTAATTTATGTATCCCCAAATCTTCGCATACTGAAAAGTTCATATCGCTTTTCCAACCCGGAGAAGCTATTATTACATCCTCCCCCCCTTCAAACATGTGGGCACCGATTGGATTCCATGTATCTATCGCTGCTCGGGGTGAAGCAACCCTACTCTTATACGACCATCCGCGCATCAGCACATCAAAATCCTTCTTATCTTTCCGTGGTTTCGTGATCATTACCACTGCTGCATTACCACGGGCCGCTATGAAAGAAGGAGCAAGAATCTCCCCCTTATCGCCAACAATGCTTCTATCACCACGCATTTTTATCTCTCCCGCACCGTTTTTACTGAGGTAATCATTGCAGAACTTTATACCCAATGTTTCCTCTAGGGTATCTGCCATCTCTCTCCAACCCTGACTCCGTGATTTTTCAGCCAAATCTATGGCAATCCTCCCCTCCTTAACATAAACGCCCATATTAGCCCATCTTGCTCGGCTCTCGTTAGGTCCCAAATCTTTTCCATTCCATGCTATCCTCTCGTTCGCAAATGCATTCTCTGGCAACTGGCTTACCTCTGCATTTGCTCGACTCGCAAGCATAACCGCCCCAGCCACCATAAGAAGAGATCTGATGAACTCTCTCCTCGTCATACCTCCTTCCAAAACGCTACCCGCAACCGTTGTGCCTAAAAATGGCAGAAATTCCTTCGGAACCTGCCGTGAAATTTCCACATGCGAAACTCTTCTTTCCGATATACTCGCAACGACTTTCTTAGGTTTGGCCTCAATTCTCCTCCCTTCCTTTACCCCAACAAACTCAGCATATCCCTTTCTCACAGCGTCTTGAAGAAACGAGTCTATAGTCGGAAACCGTCGGGCAAGCCCTTCTGCAACAACAGCGCCCCCCAATAGAGGCGCAAGTTTAAGAAATTCCCTTCTACCCCTGTTCTCTATACCTCCATTTCCTCTTTTTCCAGCAGGATTTAAACTATTGCCTCTGAAAACATGCGAATTAGACATAACCAAATTTACGAAATTCTAATATAAAATCCTTTCGGAGTATATACATCCCCTATGCCCATAATATTAGAAACGAGAAAAGTAAGCATAACCGACTGCGAAGCAGATGCGATAGTGAACCCTGCCAACTCCTACGGTTATATGGGAGGCGGAGTCGCGCTCGCGATAAAGCGTGCGGGTGGCGATGAGATAGAAGAAGAGGCGGTTAGAAAATCTCCCATACCTATTGGTAAGGCGGTTCTAACAACAGGAGGAAAATTGAAGGCGCTCGTCATTCATGCGCCTACGATGGAGAAGCCTGGCAGAACAACTGCTGAAAAAGTGAGAATGGCAACGATGGCTGCCCTTCTCTGCGCCAAAGAAAACGGGTTGCGCAAAATAGCATTCCCAGGCATGGGTACAGGCGTAGGTGGAGTTCCATACGAAGATGCTGCGAGTGCGATGCTGGAAGCAATAACCGAATTTGAAAGGCAGAACCCAGGCATAGCCATGACGATAACGTTGATTGATATAGACGCTGAGATGGTATCCGCTTTCAAAAAAGCCATGCGAAGAATAAATAAATGAAAGCACAAATTATACCGATGCTCAAGATTCTATTCCATGAACTAAAAGAAATCCTGCGAGATAAACGCTACCTAATCTCGGTTTTTCTTGGAATGTTCCTTACCCTTGCAATGACATTCCTAATTCTCGGCTTCATCGGTTCGTTTAAGGAAGGAACGCTCCTTTCATCAATGCCTGTTTCTGCAAAATTGGCTAAGATAGCAGTAGTTGTTGAAAGCTACCACCAGAGCATTGATGAACTTGAGAAAAGCCCCTCAGCATATCTCATCTACGCTGACAGGGAGAATGCTTTTCAGATGTTGGGCGAAGGAAAAGTGCACGGGATATATTTTGTCTCAGAGAATAGGGGTACGTTTATAGGCGGCAGAAACCCACTCTCAAGCCTCGCCGAATACATCGTTCAGGAATCGGTTGACAGAGTCGTTAGGAGAAATGCTGAGGAAAGGTATGAATTCAGGGAAGATGCAGGTCTTGAATCGCTCATAAAAGGTCTACTATCTCCTATTCTCCTCCTATCCCCCATTTTCATATGGTGCCTTCCAGTCCTCCAGAGCATCTCTTATGATAGGGAGAGGAAAACGCTTGAGGTTCTTTTTGCCACCCCACTTGATAGAAAATCAATAATCCTATCAAAAATAGGGGCTAATTTCCTATTCGTTGCTTTTCTCTCCTTTATTTGGCTTTCAATCGTATATCTCGCAGGCTTTCGCTTTTCAGACCCCTTCGGAGTTCACCTTATACTCCTTGTGCTCGGGCTACTTGTCATATCAATGAATGCTCTCGTCTCCACCATAACAACGGGCGTTCAGGAAGCAACGCTTGCAGCCTCAATAATATCGACAGCGATATTCACTGTCCTATTCTCAATAACCATATTCAAGGCTTTTCCACAAACAGCAGCAATCGCAGATATATCCCCTGCGACTTATATAGCACGTGAAGTCGGCGAGGCAAGCGCCCCATTCCCAATAAACTCTCTCGTCATCCTTCTCATAATCTCCGCATCCGCCATACTTCTTGCTGTTTCTGCATTTTCTACCGAGGTTTTTGCGTTCTCCCTTAAACCCGGGATAATGCAGTTATACGAAGGAATGTTGCAGATTTTGGGCGATAAGAGAAAAGCCGCATTTGGCATGGGCTTTGTTGCATTCTCCCTTACAACACCAGCACAGCTCATAGTTCTTGGCCTTCTTTTTTTCACCTCAGGCGCGAATGCGCTTCTCATAATGTTCGGGCTTGTTCTCGTTGAGGAAACCCTAAAAGGTCTTTCAATATTTGCCCTTAAACCAAAAAACGTTCACTCTGGGATACTCTACGGCGCACTCGTAGGCTTAAGCTTCGGGCTAAGCGAAAGCTCACTATACACGCCGCTCGTAGGACTAAACATATACCTTAGAGCAGTCCCTATTTTCATCCACATACTCTCAAGCGCTATCGTCGGCATGGGCTACCCAAAAAAGCTCGGTATACCGAGCATACTGCTCGCATCAGCGCTTCACTTCACATACAACTATTCTTTGATTAGGCATTTGCTGTGATTTCATGAACCTTCTAACAAAAGAATTTGCAGATATCGTTGGCGACAGGGCATTTATATTCAGCGTTATAATACAGTTCATACTCATCTCACTTCTCGTTTTCATATACTCTCTCTACTCAAACATCTCAGAGGCGCCCGTGAAGGTTAAAATAGCTGTGGACAGCAACGACACCGAACTAATAAAGAGCCTTGAAAAGACGGGCGCCGAAGTTATTCTACTCCAAAAGCCGCAGGCATCAAACGAAACAGAGCAACGTGGCGAATCAAGCGAAACACAAAACGAAACATCCGCTGCTACTACGAATGAAACAAAAAAGCCATCGCTCATCCCGCCAACAGAGGTTGTTGCCTCAATAGACACATCTTCAAAATATGTACGCACGGACCCATCAAATCTCATGTCGGGTTTTGCGATAGCAAAGATAAAGGCTGCATCAAAAACACTCTCCTTTGAGGAAGCCTTACGAAAGAGCAACTTTACTTTCAGTGTTGAGAGAAACATAAATGAGAACGCCGATTTTGTGCAAATGGGATACGGAGTTCTCGTCCCTATCGCCATCATTCTCCCTGCACTCGTTGCGATGTCTCTCTCAACGCAGAACATATTCATAGAGAGAAAAAGGCAGACAATAGAGCTGCTGCTCGTTTCTCCCGTATCAAACCTATACCTAACATTCGCAAAAGTTTTCCCGCTTGTTTTCGCCTCAACCGTCTGTGCAATCGCATGGCTTTTCATAGTTCAGCAGGAGATACCGCTCATGAACCTCCCGCTCCTCTACTTTCTTGCATTCCTATTCTCGCTGCTCGCCGTAGGGATGAGCGTCGTCATATCTGCTGGCTCTAAGACCGTGAAGGAAGCAGATGCCCTATCCTCAATACTCGGAATGCTGATAATGATAACCATGGTAATGCCCCACAACCCCCTTTCTGTTTTCACGCCCACCATAGTTATAGCGCGTGCGGCGTCAAACACGGTTGACTTTGAAATAATGGCTGGCACATTCCTTCTTTTTGTTTTTGCAATCATCTCTTTTTTCCTTGCGTGGTGGAGCGTTTCAAAGCTGAGAAAATCCTACACATGAGAGCACTATGCCTCACTGTACGCATCGTATGCCAAAAGCAGTGAGAATAATGTTGCGAACGGAATTAGGTAAACCGCAAAATCTGGCCTATACAGAACTATAGGCAAGAGGAGAACTACATCGCATACGAGCAAACCAGCGCCAAAAACGGTGCGCTTCCCCACATATATATAACCAGCCCCCCACACAAGCACATTTAGCAATGCTGCAGCCAGCTTCCGTTTTACTACCATAAGACCACCTAAAGGTATGACTTCATACCTTTTATCTCCTTTACCCACCTTGCCGAATCCTCAACAACAAAAGAGTTCACCTTATCTTCCGAATAAATTTTTATGTGTTCAAGCCCACCTTCATCAAACCCCGACTCAACGTATGTGATATCCTTGATATTTATCTCAACGATGCTTTTTTCCTTCCCCTTTTCGTCCAGAATAGTGAAAATGATAGTGGAAGGAGTAAGGTAAAGCGAGCCTGGGGTTTTTGTTTCTAAATGGACACACGTTGATTTTAATATAAAGTGCTCCTCTACGCTTCTCTGCTTCTTTATTATAAATGCCAAAAGAACTATCTCTACAATAACCATCAATGCAAGAATAACGAGCAATTGCCACATCTCGGCGTTTTTTGTTATATAAAGAACAGCAAGCACCGCTACTCCGAGAAAACCGACTACAACTATGGCAATACCAAGCACGGACGCGAAATCTGTTAATTGAAGTTCCACTACTACCCCCTAATTACTATCAACATAAGCATTAAAAAAACAGACAGAGCAGATTGATTGAGGCATATGCAGAAAGGCACTGTTATAATATACCATGGCGACGGCGAAGGCAAGACAATGGCTTCTATTGGGCATGCGGTGCGCGCCCTTGGCCACGGTGCAAAGGTAGCGCTCGTATTCTTCATGAAGGGAAGAAAAGAGATAGGGGAATACACCCAGCTGAAAAAACTCCTTGGTGCGAATGTTTATCTCTGCGGTGATAAGCACTTCTTAAAGAAAACGAAATTCAGGGAAGCCCATAGAAAGAAGGTTGCAGAAGGCGTGAGGATCGCAAAGACAATTCTGGAAGCCCAAACGCACGGTTTGCTCGTGCTTGACGAGATACTTTATGCTGTAAAATTCGGGCTTCTAAGCGAGCAAGAACTTCTTTCTCTTGTTGATATGAGGGGAAAAACGAGCCTTATCATAACGGGCAGAGAGCCGAGCAAAGAACTGAAAAAAAGAGCCTATGTAATAACAAAGATGGTCAAGGAAAAGCATGGCTACGAGAAAAACCATAAGACTATTGAAGGGCTTGATTTCTAGCTTTTTCCAAAAATCCCCTCATTATCAGTTCGTGGTCAAAAGCCAATTCTGGCAAATCCTTAATGTCAAACCATCTTGCTTCAGTTGCATCGTCGCTTCCTTTCAGCCTGCCACCGCTTTTCCTACATTGATATGCAACAGAAACGGTATGCCCACGAGGGTCTCGTGCAGGATCCGAGAAAACACCAACCAGATCCAAAATTTCAACATCAAGCCCTGTCTCCTCCTTAACTTCCCGAATACAAGCTTTTTCGCACGTCTCCCCATACTCAACAAATCCGCCAGGCAGAGCCCACTTCCCAGCAAAAGGTGGGTTCTTTCGCCTAACCAAAACAACTCGCTCCCCATCAACTATTATTGCATCCACAACAAGAAAAGGCCTTCTTTTGCCCATAATATACCTCCTTTATTGACTCTTCCCAAAAATCGGCAAACGCGGCTGGGCTTCTTTGTTCTCTTCCTGCTTAACCGTTTTTCTTCCCCCCCACTGCTCGCTGCTTCCACGTGCAACAAACTTGTAGACTTCGGCATCCGCTCCAAAATTATGCCTAACCTGTTCCTCACTTTTGGGCGATAAACTTTCATAAATCACGACAAGCGATGGGCGAAGAGTGCGCACTCTTGCCAGCGTTTCATCTCCAACAAGGCACCTTAAATCTCCATCAGAGTGCATCCTCCGCAATCTCTCTCTTATCTTTTTTCCCATATCCCCCCTATACTGTTGTATGGTTATGCCATTTTGAACTAGTTTCTCAACTATCGCTTCAATCGTCTCCCTATTTCGCGCTATTATAACTGCGCTCGCAGGCGCCCTATTGGTAAAAAGCCATAAAAGATACCCCATTTTACTTACTTCTGCATCATCAGATATCCCCTGCGCAAGCTGTACTGCACGCCTTATATTTTCGCTATTGCTTAGAATTTTGAATGCTTCAGTTTTATCCTGCCTCATATGTTCATCAAACCAAACCAAAAACGCTTGTGCTCCCCCCTTTTCAAAAACATCCCTTGCCTCCATAAGCCTGTTAATATTGGTATAAAGCGAGTATGCTTCCATTGCACGGGCATGGAGCTCTTCCGCTCTTTCATACGGTTCTGCATTCCCCCTTTTTGAAATTATATGCTCTGGGCTCTCAAGCCTATTCCTATTCTCAAGCATAACTTTGCATATTCTTCTGCCCAACCGATTCCATTCTTGTGGAGTTATAATTCTTGCGCCTCTGCTAATGAAACCGAGATCTGCTAATACTTCTATTATAAAATCCTTCTCCGCATCCAATAACCTCAACACTTCTCTACCCTCGCTTCCTTGGGAAAACCAGATGGTTTTGTTGCCTGGTTCTCCAGTTTCTAGCACAGACGGTTTTCGCATTTCTTTATTTTCTGGAATTCCGAAAAGCCGCGGTTGTTGCAATACACGATTTCTACTAATGCGAGTAGCATATCTCATTTAAGCACCATCAAAACAATTTTATTTTTGCATGTTCTCATTTATATAGTTTAGCGGTGTTTGCTTGTTTTCACAAAAGCAGCGGTTACTAAGAACAAACAGTTTACCAGAATGGCGGTTTTCTGCCAGACTTCTTGGACCAGACAGGCATCTTGCTAGCATGGAAAAAATGCTTGAACGCCAACTTGAGGACCGCATAAATTTGGCCAATAACTATGCTCATGAATTCATTCTCCCCAATAAGGAAGTGCTAGGAGTAGCTGTTGTCGGATCTGTCGCATTCGGCGTACCCCCATCACAAAAAAGCGATGTTGACCTATTGGTAATAACATCAAACGCTCGTCGGGTAAAAGAGGTGGTTCCAGAAATCCGGCTGCTGCGTTCTATTAGTATATTTGTAAGAACAACAGACGAGTTTTTCCATCAACATTCAACAAAGACATTGGTTGATTTAGTTGGAGCGAAGACATACATAGCGCTTTCCAGCATGAAGCCAATAAAGCGCT
Source organism: Candidatus Micrarchaeia archaeon (assembly GCA_038874215.1). GTDB lineage: Archaea > Micrarchaeota > Micrarchaeia > Burarchaeales > JAVZCV01 > JAVZCV01. Next base: position 22,464 of record JAVZCV010000005.1, read on the forward strand.
TGGTAAAGTTTATCCTTACAGAGCCAGTATGGCGAAGGATAAGCCAACATACTGTTTTTCCAGAACGCGTTTTGAGCTACATACCTATTTTTGACCCATACAACATAATTCACAGCATGAGTCGACTAGTTGCTTCTTTTGCGGACGCCGACATAGCGAGCCTATATGCTCCCATGGGGCTAAAAAAAATCGTTTTCTCTTTCTTGCGAAGACAAATACCTATGGAAGAACTCCACCAAATTATCACATTGATTCTCAAATCAGACATAAAGTGGAATTATTATCTTAAGCGTTTTCGTGCTTTCTTTTCAGGAACTCCTTTTGAAGACGACATAACCCTACTTCATAAGGCGATAAAAAGAGGAAGAGTCCAATGATGGCTAAGCAATTTAAAATTAAACATACATCGCTAAATACTGCGTAGCATGGGCTCGTAGCTCAGCTTGGACAGAGCGGCACCCTCCTATCCAGGGGCTCCACCCCTCTAAAATAGTTGTGTGGCCGAAGCTTGTTTGGGGCGGAGTTAGGTGAAGGCCGAGGGTTCAAATCCCTCCGAGCCCGCTTCCCATCAGCGTTAATGTTTTATCCTCACCCAGATAGATATTAAACGTGCAGGGATGGCGGAGCCTGGTCAAACGCGTACGGTTCAGGGCCGTATGACTTAGGTCTGCGTGGGTTCAAATCCCACTCCCTGCACTTTGGCTTCTTAACCATGTGGTAAAGAAAGGAAAAGAACGCAACTGATGAAGGTGTTGCCATGGCTTCAAAAAAAAGCGTCGCCGTCCGCGATATGCGTCTTAGGAGAGATATGAGTATTAAAGAACTTTTAAACCAGATGTACTGCTCCGGCGGATTTACGGCAAAACATGTAGCAATAGGCCATCAAATACTAAAAAAAATGCTCTCTGATGAAAAATGCACCAACTTTCTTTCCTTCCCAGCGTGTATCGTATCAACAGGTCTAAGGGGCGTGCTCGCACAGGCAGTAAAACATTTTGATGTTATAATAACCACGTGTGGCACGCTTGACCACGATCTGGCAAGGGCATGGGGTGGTGAATACCTTCACGGAACCTTCTCCGCTGATGATAGAAAACTTCACAGGAAGGGCATAAACCGCATCGGCAATATATTCGTTTCAAACGAAAGCTATGGGAGGATAATTGAAAGAAAGATGCAGCCCATTCTCAAAGAACTCTCGGATAAAAAATCGGAGTGGGGCGGAAGAGAACTGATAGGCGAGTTTGGCAGGAGATTAAAAGACAGGAATTCAATCTTATGCCAAGCGGCAAGGCATAACGTACCAATTTACGTGCCCGGTTTCTTTGATGGTGCTTTCGGCACCCAAATTCTTCTTTTCTCACAGGACAGGAAGATAAAAATAGACTTGATAAAAGATGAGAAAGAGCTTTGCGACATCATCTTTGAATCTAAGAGAACTGGTGCGCTCATGATGGGGGGCGGTATCTCAAAGCACCATACCATATGGTGGAACCAGTTTAAAGGCGGGCTTGATTACGCCGTATACATAACAACGGCAACGCAATACGATGGAAGTCTCTCTGGCGCACGGCTTGAAGAAGCGATTTCATGGGGAAAAATAAAGGAAAACGCCCGTTTTGTTACGATTGATGGAGATGCGACCGTTATACTCCCACTTCTAATTCTACCGTTGCTCTAACTGCTTTCCAACAGCCTTGCTATTTCTCTTCCAAACTTCGTAGCCGACTTTGGACCGTCTGCAGTAATGATTTTCCCATCAACCTGCACATCTGCACCTGTATGCATTGCGCCCGCATCCGCCAACATTGATTTTGTAGTTCCGTCTGGGTATGAGGTTACTCTTTTTCCCTTTACTACTCCTGCTCTTGCGAGTATCCGAGGCGCTATGCATATTGCTCCAACGACTTTATTCTGACCAACTGACTCTCTTGCTATACGCAGAACATCTTCGTCTTCATAGAGAAGGTTTTCCTCCACTCCTATTCCGCCAACAAAAACAATAGCAGCGTATTCGCTTATATTTGCCTCTGAAACATGCAGTGATGCGGTTGCCCTGCCGCCAAGCATGCCCCGTGCTTCCCCCTTTCTTGTGCTCGCCAAAAAAGTCGCATATCCTGCCGATTCAATCTCTCTCCTCGTATCAAAAAGCTCCTCATCCCTGAAGTCAGAAGGCGCTATCACAAGAAGCACTTTGCCCTTTCCGCCAACCCCCCTGACCTGCTCAGCAGTCTGCATCGCACATCCTGCTATAAAAATGCCTGAAACGAGCCCCGAAAAAACTAAAAGCCTACCTACCACCATGGCATCACTTTTTATACTATAAACACCATATATTATTATGGCTTTTGATGGTTATGGTAGAGGGCAGCCTAGACAACAACACCCACATATAGAAAGAATTTTGAAATGTGCAAAAAACCTGCCTCATTTGCATGAAAGCGCCATAATAAGCACGATCGTTCTTAGGAGAGTCGCGCAAGAAATTTTTATGCGTTTTCAGTCTGGCAGGATTTCTCTGCCATTTGGAAATTACAAAATACACTTCTATTCTACTCAATACAGCAAGCCGTCCGATCCCATGGATGACCATGCAGGCTTATCCATTATGCCCGTCATGGGGAGTAAGGAAGTCCTAGTGGCATACCGCTATAAATCTGTAACCTCAATAGCTGCGAAAAGGGGAAAATATGGAGGAGCGGTTTGCCGAAGCCCTACGCAGAGTAGTACCCCATCACTTTCTGATATTGAAACTGCTCTCTCCAAACTACGCGCACAAATTGCATCTTTCGAATTACAACAATCACCGAAGATTAAGGAACTGCTTGATCTAATTGAGAGAAGGCAACAGTTAGTAAAAGGAATTTTTGATTTTGTTGGACATACAAGAATAGATACGGACAGGGCTTATGCACCGCTAACATCTCAGATCCTTGCAGAAATAGATGAGATTTCAGCTAAATTACGAGATATTCCTCATCATCTAGCTAAAAAGGAAAATGTTGCAAGTCGCATGGAACGTGTAGCACCCGATAGAGATAAGCGCTGGCCTCTTAATGCCGATGACGCCAAAGAAATTGTAGAAGCCTTAGCATCCGCTGGGATGAAGGAAAAGTTAACAGAAGCAATAAGCGCCTACTTGGAAGCAGAATTGCAAAATATCGGAGCGGGCGTTATGGACTACACTTTCTCGGAGAGAGTTGGGGAGATCGCAGATGGCCTCCTGCTCCTGTTAAGAAATTACCAAGATACTCTGCAGAATGCCCAGCAGGCATACATTGATATCGGGATGGTTGGTGTTGCAAACGCCCTGAATGCCATCGGTTCAAAAATACACGGGCTGGAGAATAGAGTTAACGATATAAAAATGCAGAGAGATTCTGGAGATATCGTCACTGTATTCGGTCTTGTATGCCAAGCAGGACATCTGCGTTCAGACATCCTTGAAACTTTGTATGATACCTACCTCCAAATTCTACGAATGGCAAAGAGAATAGCGAAGAGCGGCGGGGATACGCGGCAGCTTGAATGCGTTCTTGATTCAATTGAATGCATGTTCTTTGAACTTGCAAGAATAGACGCAACGAGGGAATTAAAATTCTGGAATGAACTTACCCAAGGACCGATGGGGAAGAAAATACCGAAAAGACAAAGGCGAGCAATCGCCAGATACATCCAACATCTGAGCTCCATTGCAGGCATAGTTTCTGACGAGACGGATAAGGGAAGAGAAGAGTATATACAGAACAAAAAAAGCTCTTCTGTTTTGGAGCAGAGCCTATGTGAAAAAATCAACGAACTACATGCGGTATCACCCATAGAGGCAGAAGCCCTAAGAAGTTATTATATGGATATCAAATCCCATAGGCGTTATAAATTAGGGGATTTGCTTCCGCCACCCGCAGTAATTTTAACACCAGAAAAGCTTGCACAAACTGCACTGGAGCTCATATATGCCGCGAGGGCAAAAGGAGAAACAACGGGAATAACGGTTTTCGGCATTCCTCTTGAAAACTATGAAAACCATTTGCGCGAGCAGCTCATTTCATTGTTAAACATAAATGCGCGGATTATAGCTACTCTGGGTGATATACCCATTGTACTAACCATGCTAATCGGAGATAAAATCGGTTTTGATACAGAAAGCAGGCTAAACATCATCAATTTGCTTGATGGTATCCCCAGAAATATTATTGCTATCGCAGACCGCGTAGGTTACATGGATCATTACATTCATGACATGTTCCCCGATTTGGAGCGCTTGCTTGCGAGGGGATCCACGAATGAGCCAATTACAATACCATATACAGAGCAATTTGACGGCGATACAATTATAATAACGCTCCAAAAGCCCGAGGGAAAGCATGCGGATTTGTTTGAAGAACCGATTACAATTCGTGTACCTCTTCATCCATCTATAACTCATTCTGCTATGGAGACAACCGAACGAAATGTAGATGAACTATACATTGGTGAAAGATTTGGTGTAAACGAAGTACTGAGGTTACCCAAGCCAAATATCCCCGCCCTCTTTAAAGAAATACGGGAGAGCACAGAAGAGCCTGCTTTCGCCTATTGCTGTATTGTGGGCGGGGTGGTGAGCAGATTGGAGGAGAACACCCGTGTAAAAGCCCAATTTCCAAATGACCAAGACTTGTTCTATGCTTTCTACTCCTATCAGCATCCTTTCTGCGGTGTTATAACAAGGTTTGGAGAAACTGCACCAGCCGTGGTTGGCGGAGAAAATACGCTTGCCAGTCATACATCTACTACAAGAGGGGATGACTACTACAATAAAGCAACATCGCAACTCTCTGGTCTACGAAGGTTTGTTGCAATGAGCTCAATGGCAGACGAAATGCACATGTATCTCCCAAACGCAATAATGGAAACCCTAACCCAAATTGGGTCGTTTTTTGGTCCTTAATATTTATCGGCTAAAACTGCACCAAATTTATATAACTATGCACAGTTATTCCTTTGGTGTTTTTATGAAAATCTCTGAACTGAAGCCCGGTACGGGTAATGCCACAGTGGAAGCCAAAGTGGTTTCTATTGAAGAGCCGAGAGATGTTCTGACAAGATATGGGAAAAAAACAAGAGTTGCAAGAGCCATAATAGAAGATGATACAGGTCAGGTTTCGCTTACGCTATGGGGGGACGAGGTTAACGCAGTAAAAGAAGGCGAGCATATACGAATAGAGGATGGATGGGTTTCAGAGTACATGGGGAACTTGCAGATATCAACAGGCAAATACGGGCGTCTCGTTAAATTATAGCCGATGCTTATTTGAGTATATCTTTTCAAGATAGCGCAGGTTGTGCTCCGCCATTATTAGCTCAAGGTCGTGGCGTATCCCCATAACCTCATAAACACGCATATGCGCCCTAACTTTTCCGAGCGGAAGTTTCTTCTTCTCCTCTATACCCTCAACATATCCGTTAGGGACTATTATTTTATCCCCAGCTTTTATTATGAGCCCGTTCTCCTTTACAACCATCTCCCCTTCCTTGGTGTTAAGCAAAATAGGGAACGATGTTATAGTTTTACCGAGAAAAGCTGGCTCTTCCATAAAAAACACCAGAGTATATATCAATCAGCGTTTAGTTTAAATTAGTAGTGCTTTTTGGAAAATAAAAAAGAAAAAGAAGAGGCCTAATACCTTATCTCATCAAGGCCTGCAAGAATTTCCTTAGCAGCCTTCTCTGCGCCAGCCTGCACATCTGCGATGATGTTCTCCGAGGTTATGCCCGTCATTATTGCAACAACAGTAACCCCATCGCCTGCTTCGGGTGTCAGTCTCGCACCAAATATCACATTCGCATCTTCTGGCAATGCCTGCGTTATTTTTTCTCCAATCGTCGTCGCTTCCCCGAGTGTAAGCTGGGTTCCACCTTCAATGTGCAGCAATGCGCCCCTTGCCTTACTGCAATCCACATCAAGCAACGGGTGTTCAAGCGTATTCCTGACAACCATATCCACCCTGTCATTCCCCCTTCCTTCCCCTACAGATATCAACGCCAATCCTGACGAAGCCATTATTGCTTTCAAATCTGCATAATCAATGTTGATAAGGCTTGGAAAGATTATCGTATCTGATATCCCTGCTACCGCTTTAGCCGTTATCTCATCTGCAACAGCAAACGCTTGGTTTATCGGAAGGTTTGGCACGTATGTTGCGAGCCTGTTGTTGTCTATCACCACCACACTATCGCAGTGCTTCATCAGTTGCTCAAGTCCCCATACCGCCTTCTTTATTCTTGCTCTTTCTAGTGCAAACGGCAGTGTAACGAAAGAAACAACTATTGCGCCCTGCTCTTTTGCAACTTCTGCTATAACTGGCGACGCACCTGTTCCCGTCCCACCGCCAAGACCTGTGCATATAAAAACGAGCTCAGAGTTGCCAACCACTTCTCTTATCTTATCTTTGCTTACCTCTGCACACCTCATGGCCACTTCTGGGAAACCGCCCGCACCCAGACCTTTTGTTATTTTCTCCCCTATAAGGATCCTCCTGTTCGCTTCTGTGATCTTAAGGTGCAACTGGTCCGTATTCACCGCTACGGTCTCAGCGCTTTTTATCCCCCTTTTCGTCAATCTCGTTACTGTGTTGCAACCCGCACCGCCGACTCCAATAACCTGAATGCGTATTCTATCGTTCGATAACGTTGTCTCCTCATGCGGCCTTTTTTCGCCGATTACCGAGTTTATCAAATCTTCCATAAACTCACCCGTAGGCCAACGTGCGGGTTAGCCTATTATCTCTATGTCTGGATAGGGGACTGCTTCCATATCCTCTATTTTCTTCCCGAGGATGCTTGCGCCCTTTACGCCAGTAACTATTGCCACAAGCTCAAGCTTCCCGTCGTAGCCCGGTATTATCCTCGCACCCCACTTCACGTTCGCATTCGGATCCATCCTCTCAGTCACTATCTCTCCTGCCTGTATCGCATCACCGAGCGTAAGGTCTGAGCCGCCTGATATATGTATCAATGCGCCGTTTGCACCTTCAAAGTCCACGTCAAGCAGCCTGTTTTTCAGAACTCCCTCTGCTGCGCCTCTCACTTTGTCTGTACCCTTTCCTTCACCCACTGCTATGAAGCCCACACCTCCGCCCTCCATTATCGCCTTAACATCCGCAAAATCTATGTTTATCAAACTCGGTTGCGTTATCGTCCAAACAAGCCCTCCAACTGCTTTTGCCAGTATCTCATCAGCAACAGCGAATGCTTCGTTCATCGGAAGGTTTGGCACAAGCTGCACGAGCCTGTTGTTGTCAAGGATTATTACGGAGTCCGTCACTTTTCTGAGTTCCTCTATACCCTTCTCTGCCTTTACCTTTCTCGCCCTTTCAAGGTTAAATGGGTACGTTACCATCGCGACTGTTATGGCGCCTTGGTCCTTTGCGATTTGCGCTATAACAGGTGCTGCACCCGTTCCCGTTCCTCCTCCCATACCTGCACACAGGAACACGAGGTGGGCGTTAGATAGCACTTTCTCAAGAAGCGGTCTGTCTACCTCGGCTGCCTTCGTACCGACTTCTGGGAAGCCACCCGCCCCAAGCCCTTTTGTAACACTCTTCCCTATCAGAATTTTCTCAATCTGGTCGCTCAGCATGGTGAGGTGCTGTTTATCCGTATTAACAGCTACAAGGTCGCATCCCTTAACACCTGCCTTCACTAGCCTCTGCACTGTGTTGTTTCCTGCTCCCCCTACACCAATCGTCACAATCTTTATTCGGTCGGAAGAAAAGCTGTCTTGGGCAAGCTGGCGCTCGCCGACTACGTTTTTTATTATGCTTTCCATTCTGATCGCCTGCTTAGTTGTTGTATATAGGATATTTAAATAACTTTCGTTTTTTGGATTTTTACGAATACAAAAAAGCATACTCGTGTAATATCAAATTCTTTCTCCCTCTTTTCTTTTTACCCGTATACAGGTACATACTTATTTTTACGTAATAAGGCAGGAGGGCATGGCAAAACGATTTCTCCATCCCTTCCCTTCAAACATTCGTGCATACCCTGCAAATATAAAAGTGCAGTAATCGCGCATGCAATCGCATCAAGCTCGTCCTGTGACAATCCTTCGTTTGCAGGCAAACCAAGTTTTCTTGCCCATGCGCATATCCCCTTCTTGTCTCTCCTTCCTACCCCAAAAACATCGTATGTAGCGCCAGGGAAAACCTCAATCACACTTGCTATTCCCAATCGCTGAATTTTTTTCTTAAGATTCATACCCCTTTTCGTAAGCATGCGCATTGGGCCGAGTGTTATCGGGAAAAAGCGTATTCCCTTCTCCCTAAGCATGATGTCGCACTCCCTAAAATGCTTTGGAGATTTCTTATCAATAGAGTCTCTCCCATGAGGGAGAGAAAGCGGTGCATCTATTGCTACGATACACGGCTTATTCTCACAAATAATCCTGATTATCTCCTCGTCTGTATGCAGCACCATCGTTTTAGATGACATCCTCCTGCCAGCAATGCAAATTATGCAGCAACCAGTTTTTCTTCTCTCGCTTCCAGCGAGGTCAATCCCGACTATTTTGATACCCATAGCAACACATTATAATTTTGCCGCATATAGTTTTTGGGTGTTTCTGTGATAATCGGGCTTACCGGCGAAAACTGCGCAGGAAAAGGAGCTGTTGCAGATTATCTTGAGAAAAAAGGATTTGCGCGTTTCTCCCTTTCGGACGTAATACGGCAAGAGCTAAAGCGAGAGGGAAGGCGGATAACGCGCGATTCCCTAATAAAAAAAGGGAACGAACTGAGAGAAAAATATGGTGCAGGCGTATTGGCGAAGATGATAAAAGAACAGTTTTCTGGCGAGGCAAACATAGTCATAGACTCAATAAGGAATCCATCAGAGGTTGAGGAACTTAGAAAATCACCCAACTTTTTTCTCCTTTATGTAACGGCACCCGCAAGGATACGGTTTGAAAGAATGAGAGAACGTGGAAGAGAAAGCGACCCAAAGACTTTCGCTCAATTCCTGAAATTAGAGAAAATGGAAGCCGCAAATAAGGACAAAAACGCACAACAGCTCACCGCATGCTTTAAAATGGCAGACGCCAAGATTGACAATAGCGGAACTTTTGATGAACTTCATGCAAAGGTGGATAAACTTCTCCTATGTCTTGCATCTCGGATTAAGTTTGAAAGGCCAGACTGGGATGAGTATTTCCTAAGAATCGCGAAAGTAGTCGCAACGAGAAGCAACTGTGTAAAGAGGCATGTTGCCGCCGTTATCGTGAAGGACAAACGGATTATATCAACAGGTTACAACGGAACACCGCGTGGCGTGAAAAACTGCTATGAAGGGGGCTGCCCCCGTTGCAATTCATACTGTGAAAGCGGGAAAAACCTTGAGGAGTGCGTTTGCTCCCATGCAGAAGAAAACGCCATAGTGCAGGCAGCCTACCACGGAATAAGCGTAAAGGATTCCATCCTATATACTACATACTCACCTTGCTTGATATGCACAAAAATGATAATAAATGCAGGCATAAAAGAGGTTGTTTATAATGCCCGCTATCCACTTGAAAAAACATCAATAAAACTGCTGAAAGAAGCTGGTGTTAAGGTGAGAAAATTCAACTTCAAAGAGCAGGGTTAGCCCTGCAACCTAACGGACGTCTATGCTTGGTGTTTGCATGGAAGGCGAAACAAAAAAAGACAAGGGGGAGAATTTTTTCCTCACACCGCTAGTAAGCCATGAGTCTACTGATAGGGAAAAAAAGATTATGGCGATTTTCAAAGAACTTCGTGAAGCAGGCATACCCATCCCATACATTTTTAACACGCCCTCAGAAGAACACAAATTCCGAACGCTTGCAGAGGTATATAAAGAATACAATTTCTCAAAAAGCGAAATCAGCGAAATCTACACAGCACTTTCTGGTTTGAATGAGCCTTACCCAGATATGGACATACGCGAGTTTTTAGATACTGTCTCATCACACATGGGCGTTATTCTCGAAGGGAGAAAAGCATGCATGGAACACTTTAAAAAGGAGATTGATAAGCTCGATAATGCATCCAAGCTTGTGCAGGATGAGGATTTTGAGAAAGCAAAAAAACAGCTGGAAAAAGAGGAATTCATATGCCTTGCCGCATGCATGCTCCCAAAAGACCTAATTAACAAGTTAATACTAAAGGCGAAGCCAAAGAAAACACGTAACCCATGAGGACTTTAAGAGCCGCACTAAACTATCCTCTCCCACTTCTCTATATGGACAGTTTCCGAAAGCGTCCTTCTCTTCTTTTTCATTTCAGACAGTATGCGCCCCTCATTTTTGTAAACTTCAAGCGCTCGGTTAGCCACTTCAAGTGCCTTCTCAGCAGGAACAACAACGACACCGCTTTCGTCCCCTATTATCCAGTCCCCAGGCTTTATACTTGCTCCCCCTATTTTTATCTCAACGTTTATCTCCCCCATCCCCTTTGGCTCTCCTGCAGTCGGGCTTATACCAATCGCAAAAAGCGGGAACTTCATCCTTCTTATCTCCTCAACGTCTCTTACACACCCGTACACAACCGCCCCTGCTACGCCCTTATTCAAGCAACTGTGCGTAGCCAACTCTCCCCATACTGCTTTTTCACATCCGCCCGCATCTATAACTATGACATCCCCCTTCTTCGCCGTATCTATAGCCCTAACAGGCTTCGCCCAATCCCCAGGATAAGTCCTCACCGTTACAGCCCTACCTACAAGTTTTACTCCTGTTGTAATTGGAATGATTCCCCTTATCTCCCCATTCCTATGCATTGCATCAGATATATTCGGAGATGAAACAATTCTGAAAGCCTCCTCCAACTCCTTCTCTCCAAAACGCCCGCGCTCTGTTTTTATACTTCTGTTTTTTTTTAAAGCAAGATGTATCTTTCTTGCAGATTCTTCTGCGTCTTCCGCCTTTGTTATAGCCGACCCCACTATAACGATATCAGGTCGGTATTTCAATATCTCCCCAACATTGCCTGCGTCTATCCCGCCAGCAACAGCGATTTTCATTTTCGTGTGAGCAATTTTCCCAAGCATTTCAACAGGCTTCTTTCCTTTCATCTGCTGGTCTATGCCGACGTGCGCGCACACATACGTCACACCCAGCTTCTCAAATTTTTCAATTGCTTCCCCTGGCTCATCTACATTCATTATATCAACCATTATCTGAGCGCCGTACCTCCTGCCTGCTTCTACTGCTTCTTTTAAAGTGGACTCATCGCTAACTCCCATGACAGTCACTATGTTGGCACCTGCCTTGGCCGCCATCTCCACTTCAAGGGCGCCGACATCCATCGTTTTCATGTCGGCTACAATCGGCTTATCGGGAAAAGCTTTCTTCATTGCGCGCACTGCATTCATGCCCTCCGACTTTATCAGGGGCGTGCCTACCTCTATGATATCCACATACTTCTCAACTTCTTTCGCTATACGCATCGCCCTGTCCAAATCCACAAAATCAAGTGCAATTTGCAAAAGCGCCATGCGTCTATAATGAGAAACAAGTTTAAGAGTTTTTCATACTCCCGGATGATAGGTATTTATATTTTAATATGAATACATACCTTCCATGTCGCCTTCTATGCTAAAACAGATTGCCAGAGATAAGTCTCTACACAATGTGCGTTTTCGGGACTTACCGCCTCGCACACAAGCCCAAATCATCGCGGAATTCATGCGGTTAAAAGAGCGTTTGCAGATACCTGATGAGAATTTTACTGGGTTCATTAATGGTTTTGCAGCAGCCAAGAGACCATCACAAAGCAGTGATGACTTCAGAGCGCTCTACAATGCGGTTGTTAGGATAGGCGAACGCGAATTTCTAGAGCAAAGGTTAAACACGATACTTGAACAGATACTGCAGCTTGGTTTTGACAGAGCAAGAATATACATGCTTGACTCTGATGTTTTGAAATGCGTTGCGGCTAAAGGAGTTGAGGAAGAAACGTGGAGAACTCTTGAAGCACCACGCTCCGAACGCTCAAAATGGGGGGTATGGCACGCTTTTCTAAGCAAAAAAGTCGTCAACGTCACTGATGCAAAAAACGATAGACGAATACAAAACACATCCTTGGAAAAGCTGGGGATAAATGCCTTCGCATGCATACCACTTATTGCGGCAGGCGATGTCATAGGAGTTCTGGTTGTTGATAACAAAAATTCTGGTAAGCCGATAACATATGGACAACTGGAATCCCCCCTAATGGAGTCTCTGGCTGCTACAAGCGCGTTGTTTCTAAGGGACGCCCGTGCAAGGAAAGAAGAATCCAGAAGGCGCCAAATTCTGACAACTCTAATCGCAGCGATCGCTCATGATGTTAAAAATCCAATCATAACTGCAGCCGGATTTGCTCGGATTTCTCAAAGATACGCTCAGGATTTTGTAAAAAAAACCGATGATGCAGGAATCCCTATTCCTGATAAAGCAAAAGAGAATCTCCAAAAAGTCTTACGCAATATGGCAATAGTTTCTCAATTGACAGAGACCGCAGAGCGTTTAGTTTCAGAACTTATGGAGTTTTTGCGCATAGAAAGCGATAATGTGCGACCTTCACCACGAGAGTTGGATCTTTCAGAATTCATCGGAGGCATCATAAAGAGTTTTGAAGCCCAAGCTAAAGAAAGAGGATGTAAGATAAACATGCAGGTTGGGGATGTAGGCATCGTTTTCTGGGACAGAAATATGGTTGGAAGCATAATCAACAACCTCGTTGAAAACGCAATAAAATATTCGCCGAATGGCGGTACGATATCAATAACAATATCCAAAACAAAATTGCGTAATGCAGACGCGATTTCAATAAGTGTTGCAGATAATGGCATCGGAATACCCGAAGAGCATCTTCCACATTTGTTTGAGCCATTCCACAGAGTTCAAACTGAGGAGACTAAAAATATAAAAGGGACGGGCGTAGGGCTTTTCATAGTGAAGGCATACACCGAGGCACACGGTGGTTCCGTTTCTGTTAAGAGCGAACACGGTGTTGGCTCAGTTTTTACAGTACTCCTGCCTACCGACTGCCGATAATCTTCTATACACTTATGTAGAAACAAGCATTCCGGAGAACATATAACTGAAAATCACGGTCACCAAGAAAAATATAATCAATCCCGCTATAATAAAAATAGGGATATACTTTATTCCGTTTCTCTTGTTTCCTGTTGTTATAGATGCGATTATAAGAGCCGCAAACACCATTGTTATACACGAAGATATTATTGCAAAGATGAAGAAGTCATCACCACTGACACCCGGCTTGCTGGGTGTTAAAAACACCATACCAACAGCGGGCAAACCTCTCGGATTCTGGAGTAGTATCTGCCCCCATATGAAATCTATTATCCTTATTAGCTGATAAGAAAGCGCATAAAGAATGGGGGCACCGATTACAGAAGCGAAGAGAATAAAAATAACATACATGACCATCATCGCAGATATATCTTTACGAAGGAGTTGCATTTCTCTTATGTCCAGAGCTGTTCTCTCGAGTATCTCCGCCATCTCCCCGCCTGAGGCCATACCATCTATTATCAAATTTACCGTCCTTTCAAGAATTCTTGACTGAAACCTTGTGCTAAGCCTTTGCAATGATTGCGCAAAAGGCTCGCCGCCAAATGTCCTCTTTGCCACTATCTCAACTTCTCGTGAAAGCAAGCCAAACTCGGGTCTCGCCGCAAACCAAAGGGCACGGTCTATCGGCATACCTGCTCTAACATTGGAGGCTGCAAGCTGAAGAAAGTCTGGCAGGGCGTTCTCAACTTCAACACGCCTTGCATCAGTTCTAAGCATTATAAGTGAATATATTAGAAGCGGAAGACCGATTAGCACAATAAATCCTGCAACTATGTCGTATTGCGGGAAAATCCCATGAACTACCATATATGCCGATACGGCAAGAACCAACGTAGTAGTTATCACAAAACCAGCAAACATCTCAGGCACGACATTTATACCCGCCATATCAAGCATTCTTGCTATGCTCCTTATGCGGTCTCTCCCGAGCATCCGACCTACAAGTTCATATATCGCATCTGCGACTTTTGATTTTTTCATCCTACGCACCTACGCAATGACATAGTAGTCTGGCCTTGAAGACTCTATCATCGTGAGGAAGAACCACTGGAGAATTGCGAATAGCGCTGTTAGAGCCATAAGCATATCAAAAGTCAATTTTATTGAGACGAAAGACGTTATTATAATGAAAAGCGTAACCCCAAGAGAGGGCATTATGATCCCAAACAGCATGTAGAACATCGCAAGCGGGTTAAGCTTCTGCCCATATCTCTTTATCTCAATAATCTGTTCGCGAGATAATTGGTCCAATACTGATTCAAGCGCTTCTGCGACATCGGCGCCAGACCTCAACGAGTTGATAAGTTGCATTACTATGCGCCTGAATGCGGGTGATGGATTAAGCTCTGACACCTGCTGCATAGCTACATCGGCAGGTACGCCCATACTTATCTTTTCAACTATCTTATTAAACTCCTTGCTTGCCTCCCCATACCCGCGGCTTATACTCAGCATGGCGTCAAAAAGTGGAACACCAGCCTTTAATTCTATCAGCATCTGCTTACCAGCAAAAACGAGTTCTCTATCAACTTCCTTCATCCTTCTCTTTATCTTTACAATCGGCAGCTGCAACGTGTAAAAGAAAAACAACACCATAACTACAGGAAAAACAACAAAGGTTAGAAATGCTGGATGTATCGGAAATCCCATCCTATCCGTTACTATGAAAACTACCACTAAAACAGTCAATGCAAGTATGGCTGATTGTAGGATTGCATATGAAATATACTCCTGAGGAGTTTTGTTTATTCCTGCCTGTGCAAGTTGTTTCTTGAGCTCTGGAAAGCGGAGGGTTAACATGTTTATTATTGCCTTACTATACCTTACTCCTACACGTTTTATTTTTCTATCAGCTTCCGCAGTCGTTTTTGAGGTAGCAGGGACAAGTACACGACTTTTTTCTTCTACCATCAAATCAACATCGCTTATATCATATTTAAACTCTTCTCTTGCTTTTCACAAGTTCTTCCAATTCGGCAAGAGATCTTATCCTCGTTTCAAGTGTCGTCTGGAGGAGTTTTTCTCTAAGTAAATCCTCCCTTACATTTATACCAAGGACTTCCTCTATACTTCTTCCGTGAGTTATCACTTCCCTAGACTCTTCAACCTCTCTCGTAAGCTTGAGCTTTTTAAGCTCTTTTTCCTCTTCCGGCGTAAGCAAAACTTTCTTTTCTCTTATTTTTTTCATCCAATCATAAGGAATTACCAGCCTCTTAACTTTTTTTGAGGGCAACATACCTATTTTTCGTTCCTCTCCCTTCACTTCTGCTGACGACTTTCCAAAACTCCGCTCAGTAACCTCTAACTCTCTGATTACTTGGTCTTGCTTTACGGCTTTCATCTGCTCCTCTGTTTTTTTCATTGGTTCACGTACCTCCACTGTTGGTGGTGGCATAGGTTTCTGCACTGGAACCTCCTTAACATAACCAGGACCAACTTTAGGCGGCGCGAGCAAAATTTCATCGGAAAGCTGAATTGAATTCCTCAATTCCTTTTCGTGTTTTGGGGGAGATGGCGGCTCAAGAGGTCGTTTTGCTGGGGCCTCTTGCTTTGTAGAAGGAGGCGTTTCCTTCTTTACATCCTCCTGTTTTACCACCTTCTCTATTCCCTCCCCTGATATCGTCGGCCTTTCTACTGGACGTGGCGCTTCAATCTTTGGCTTCGGTGCAGTTATCCCCGTTTCCCTTTTTACATCGCCCTTAGGTTTTTCTATCTCGTATCCGATTTTTGCCTCGTGCTGGGCGATTTCTGCAGAAATCTCATTAAAAGTGTATGAAACAGGTTTCGGGGATCTATCCTCTTCCTTCGTAATACTAACGTCTATCTCTATTTCTACCCCCTTTATTATCCTCTCCTCATAACTTATAATCTCACCAACAGCATACTCAAACAATATTTCAGTCTCAAACATATGCTACACGCCATCAATCACGTGGTTTTTTCTTCTATCCACGGTTTGTCTGCCTTTACTATCTCTAATAACTCGTCGGGGTGCCTGTAGAATTTGGCTATTACCTGCCCTACCTCATTAACCTCCCTTATGTTATTCTTTACCATCCATTTCAATATGCTTGCTTTTTCTTCCATATCTTCCTTTATCTCCTTTAATGTCATTCCTGCATACAAAGTCAGCGTATCAACTAAAACACTCATCGTGTTCATCTCTTTAAGCTGGTCTGTTTTTATGTCCCACCTATATAGTATGTTTATGTTTCCGCCTTTCATAACTTCTGCAAATTCAAGAGTCCTTCTCAGACCCATCCTTCTATGTCTAAACTGAACAACTATGCCGCCAAGTGCCTCAAGCATCGTCTTTGGAACGTTTATTGGCGGATTGGTAAGCCTTGATATGGTCTCCTTTGCGTTATCAGCATGCAATGTTGCATATACTGCATGTCCTGTGTGCATTGCTTCAAATAGTATCTCTGCCTCGCGTTGCCTTCGTATCTCTCCTACAAGTATCCTATCGGGTCTTTGTCTAAGGGCGTTCACTAGAAGATCAAGCATTGTTATTTCACCTTTGCCTTCTGCGTTGGGCTCCCTCGTAGTCATCGGCACCCATTGAAAGAACTTCGGCAATGTTAGTTCGCGTGTGTCCTCAATTGAGATTATGCGGTGGTTTGGAGGTATAAAGCAACATATCGCGTTCAAGAACGAGGTTTTTCCGCTGCCTGTCCCACCAGAAATTATAAGAGAAAGTTCGTTCTGTATCGCAAGCCATATTAGTGCAGCAACATCCGCATTTATGGTTTTGTTTATTAGCAAATTTGTGATAGTCCACGGGTTCCTTGAGAAACGCCTTATAGTTAACGTGTTCCCACAGGTTGATATGGGGAATAGCGTTGCATTTACTCTATCACCCGTTACCAGATGCGCATCCATCAGAGGGTTAAGCACGTTTATCTGTCTCCCTACTCTTCTCCCTATCATTGCAGCATAGTCGTATATAACCTCTTCACTTTTTATTCGTATATTTGTTTTGCACCACCCAAACTTCTTGTGATAAACCCATATCGGCTCTGATGAGCCGTTTATGACTATCTCCTCAAGATTATCGTCATGCATAGGCGACTCAAGCTCTCCCAAGCCCAAACTATGATGAATGAGATACGACATTAGCACCTTTTTCGTGTCCTCGGAAAGAGTCGGGAAATGTTTACTGAGCAGCATCATCGCTTTCTCCTCAAATTTCTTGCGCACTACTTTCGCTAACTTCTGGTCAAGCATCTCCGTAATATCCAGCTTAACCTCTGTTATGAGTTCACCCTTTAGCGTATTCAGAACAATTTTTGTACCCTCCCCAAGCCCAGGTATAAGAATATCATAATGGGGTACAAAATCCCCGCGTTCAACTATCTTAACATTAACAGGTATGCCGTCCGCATCAAATATATAAGAGTCTAAAAGTTTCTCCCCTTTTTCAAGCTTCACTTTAACCGCTTTGGCCGCTTGTGGTGCAATGCCTTGCCCTAAACCCGTTGGCTGAATCTTATCCGCTATATTATCCTCTTCCTCCACCTTCTCCTCCACATCGGTCACCCATAAAATTTCGACAACCCTCTTTATATCCTTTTCTACTCAACCAATCAAGAACTACTTTTTTCCTCACCTGTCTCGACCCAATTTTTAATGAACTCTTTAAGTTTCTCCCTTTTTCTTTCAAGTTCAATTTCATCCTCTTTTATCTGTTCTATTCTCTGGGTTATTTCTTCGCCTTTTCTCTTTCCTTCCTCACCCTTGCCGATTATCTCAAGCAATTCAACCTCCTTTGAAAGAAGCGCCACCTGCCTCGTTATCCTTTTGCGCTCTTCTTGCATCTCCTGTATCATTCTTTCTATCTCATCTCTTTTCTTTACTATATCCTCAAAACGTGCCATCGTTTCTCCTACTATCCTGAGCTCATCTTCTATTCCCTTTTTGCTTGCTTCAATGTCGTCTTTTATTGCCTTTTCTATATTACTCGCCTCTGCCAGCTCCTCACTATATCTTGATTTTAGATTTGCAAGGTCCGCCTCATACCGCTGAAGCGGTATTAGGAAACCGCTCTCCTTTAGCTCCATAAGGGATTTGTACTCTATCTCCTGCTCATCTATGACTTTTACCAGTGTCTTTACACGTTCAAGCGCGAGTTTATTCTCATCGTTTATTTCAGATGCCATCTTCTCAAGTTTTTTCATATCCTCCTCCAATACTCCTATCTTCTCTCTTATTACCCCCATATCCGAATAGACCTTTTGTTGTTCTTTTATGGATTCCATTATCTTTTTGGAGCGTTCTATCAATTCTTGCAGAGAATTTTCAACCTCAACTCTCATCTTGTTTATCCTTTCAATGCTCTGCTCTGCTGCTTTGCTGTCTGCTATTGTTTTCCTTATCTCCTCCTCCCATGCTTTATACTCCTTCATTTTTCCTTCTATCTCTATCTCTTTCTCAACAAGCTTTGCTTCTATTTTTTCCACATCCCCTTTTATCTCCTCAAGTTTTGCAATTTCTGGCTTAACAGCTTCTGCTTGTGCGTCAAGTTGCTTGAGCCTATCATAAATCTCAGAAAGCCTTTTTTCATCAAGTGCTATCATGTCCCCTACAGTATTCAACTCATTCTTCATTTTATCAAGCACCGAAAGACGCTTTGCATACATCTCCTCTCTCTCTTTTTCAAGCATCTTCAGTGCGTCAACTCTTCTCCTTATACTCTCCATTTTAGGGTCAAACAACCTAGCAATCTTCTCAAACTCTCGTTGTATCTCATCAAGTTCCTTCCCCTTAGAGCTCATTCTCTCAAGTATGGACTCCAGATCTCTGGTAAGCACCTCCCGTTTGTCTCTCAACTCCTCTATGATCTTTCCCATTTCTTCCTCTGTCTTACCAATCCAGACAAGGTAGATTTTTGTTAGCTGGTATTCTATCCTTATCAGCCCTTCCTCTTCAAGAACACGTGCCCAATCCTCAAGCGCCATCGGGGAGGTTCCAAGTTCCTCAGCTGCTTCGCTAAGTTCTACTTTCCCCTTGCTTCGTATGAGTTTTATCAGACTGTCAACACCTGTGCTTATAAGTAATTCATCCAGAGGCACTTCTGTACACCCGCTTAAAATATTTTATAGAAACACTATATAAATATACCTAAATGTTGCATTTGCATATTTATTAAATAACAAAATATTATAGTGGGATAACTTCAAAACATTATGTGATATCATGGACCTACCTCTTGATGCAATTGCAATAAAAAAAGAAAAAGGGCCTCTTGACAAATTCAAGAATCAAAGCACCATAATAAACATATACGGGAATACAGGGCTTCGGATATATCTTTGGATTGATAACCAGACAACCATAGGGGAACTTATGGAAAGAGCACAGCTACCAAAGGAAAAGTTTTTGGAAATCATGTGGTTCATGATTGACAGTGGTATCGTAACCCTATCCTATAAAACGTCTGCAGTGGAAAGCAAGCTCCCCGAGGCCACTCGCCCTCCGATAGCTTCATACCCTCCCACGCAGGAAAAACAACGAACAACGGAACCTCCGAAACCTGCTGAAAAAATAGAACCGCCGCACCCGGCACAACTTCCCGAAGTTGAACGCACACCTCGTCTTCCTCCACAACCGCATGTTTCACAGGAAACACCACCCTCCATTACCGAATCTGTGCCAGCACCGCCTGAAAAACAAGTTTCCAAACCAGCTCACAAAGAAAAAGGTACAGTGATACCCCCTGCCCCAATGCCAAAGCCTATTGCCGGTTTAGAGCGATTTCCTGCCGGAGAAAGCGAGGTTGCACCAAAAACAACACCGTCCAACGTAGAAAACGGAACACCCCAACATGTATCAAAAGAACTTTACGAAGCCCCTAAATTTGAGAATCCCCTTGAAGAAAAGATATACCAGAAATTTGGGCCAATAGGAGTGAAGGTTTACAACGCAATAGATGGGGAGAAAACAGCCCAAGAAATACTCAAAGAAACAAAAATAACAGAGGAGTATCTTGTAGAGATACTGGAGTTCTTAAACGATGAAGGCATAATACGCCTTGAAGTAGAGGAGGAGACTCCTCAGGAGAAGCCCAAGGAGATTACAGCGTTGGGGGGAGAAGCAGAACCTATAAAGCCCATACATAAGCCAATAAAGAGGCCAATGAGTGTCCTAAATGAAGCTATGGTAAAAGCCGACCTTATGCTAAAATTCAAAGGTAGTGCGAAAGTATACTCTGCGATTGACGGCAAGCGTAATATACTCCACATATCAAGAGAAACAGGAGTACCGATTACAGAAATAGACAACATAATGAAATACCTTGTTGAAAAAGGTGCAATAACACTTGAACCCTTAACACCGCACGAAATCCAGTACCTATACGGGCATGAAGGTCTAAAAATATACTCCACGTATGGTAGAGACGGCATAGTCCTGTATGAACTTATTGACAGTAAGGCCAGCATAAAGGACATAGTCATGCAAACGGGCATAGAACCAGAAAAAGCAATAGATATATTCCTCTTTATACATCGCCTTCTCGGCATAGAGATGCCCATAACACGAGAGATGCTCATGCGGCAATTCAAAGAAGCAATCCTCACCTCAGAGCAATAATTTTATTACACTATATCCAATTATTACAAGGTGATTTAATGGGACAGTTTGAATTGGAAGTAACCGATGCGGATTTCAAAACGAAGGTTATAGAGCAGTCAAAGCGTGTTCCTGTTGTGGTTGATTTCTGGGCTAGTTGGTGCATGCCTTGTATGATGCTTGCACCCATATTGGAAAAACTGGCAAACGAATACAACGGCAAATTCATACTTGCAAAAGTGAATGTTGATGAGAACCCAGAAACAAGCGCTCGGTATGGCATAATGAGCATCCCATCTGTAAAACTTTTCAAGAACGGTGAAATTGTTAGTGAGTTTTTAGGCGCTATGCCTGAGAGGTACGTTCGCGATTGGATTGAAAAGAACCTGGAATAAACGGTGGTTGCACGCACGATTATGATGTTTTGATTATTGGAGGAGGACCCGCGGGGCTCAGCGCAGCAATTTATTCAGCTCGGGCAAACTACAAGACGTTAGTTCTGGATACTGGTAAATCCAGACTGTATTATGCAGATAAAATACAAAACTACTTTGGGATACCAGACATTAGCGGAAATGAACTGATGCGAATAGGAAGAGAGCAAGCAAGAATGTTTGGTACGGAAATAAAAAACGAGGAGGCGCTCGTTGTTAGAAAAACAGGAGGCATATTCGTTGTTGAAACTAACAAGGATACATATTCTTGCAAAGGCCTTATACTTGCGACTGGTTTGCCTCTTAAAAAACCCTCAATCCCAAGCCTAGAAAGTTTTATCGGCAAAGGGGTTTCCTACTGTGTTCTTTGCGACGGATTTTTCTTCAAAGCTAAGCGTGTAGGGGTTATAGGGGCGCGAAACCATGCTGCAAAGGAAGCGCTTGAACTACTAAGCCATACGACAGATATTGTATTGCTTACAAACGGTGAAAGGCCTAATATTGATAACACGCTCTTAGATAAGCTTAAAGAGGCTGGTGTAAAAATTGACGAGAGAAAAATAAACAGGATTTTTGGCGATAGTATCGTCCGTGGCGTTGTTTTTGATGATGGAGGCGAAATGCCTCTTAATGGGATTTTCGTCGCATTAGGCGATGCGGGCGCAACAGAAATGGCAAACATGCTTGGCTTAGAACTTCGGGGGGCGTACATAGCAGTTGACACCAAGCAGAAAACAAACCTTGACTGCGTTTATGCCGCTGGCGACTGCACAGGAAGCACCTCACAGGTTGCAATCGCCGTTGGCCAAGGAGCAAATGCGGCGATCTCGCTGATATCCGAGTTAAAGAATTCAAAATAAGGCGCGTTAAAAATCAGAGATACCCCAAATATCTCTCAACACTTGCCAGCGTCTTAAACCCCAAAGTCTTTTTAAGTGCGTGCAGGTCCCGTGTTTTTCTTATAAAATCAATAGCGAAAGCATGCCTGAGGTCCGCGGGACTTATCTCCCTTCCTACGCCGCTCCTATTTGCGTGCTTTTTTACTATCTTCTGTATTTGCCTATGTGTCAGCGGCCCTTCTCTGCCAGAAAAAACGAAAGTCTCCTCACCCAAAAAATCCTCATCCTTCCTGCGCTCCTCTATAAATTTTGCTATAATGGGCAGCATCGCCTTTGATATGGGCACCCTTCTAACGAACTTACCGTTATTCACTTCTATTACTTCTTGTGAAAGGTCTATGTCTTCTACGCGTAGATTCGCAACTTCGCTTGTTTTCAGGCCGCATTTGCACATGAGAGCCAGCAAAAGCGCATCCCGTGTGGAATGGGACTTTGCAGAATCAAGCAGCTTCTTCACTTCTTTTTTGCCAAGCAAACCCATACCCATCCCCATTCAAATAAAACCATAATATAGAAAATAAGGGAAAAAGTTTATATTACGGTTATTTCTACCTCCAGAAATTTTGAGGAGGCGAGAATTTCAAGAGCCTTCGCTATCTTCCTTTCAAGCATTTTGAGTTCTTCCTCATCTTCTCTAGTGAATGTTATTTCCACTTCCCCCACCCCTCCTAATAAATTTATACCAAAACTCATATTTAAATATTCGCATATTAAAAATTATGCGAACTTATAAAATACAACATTCTTCAAAAATGTTCTGAGAATAACATCAGCTTTATATCTTTGCGTTATGCAATTCTCTGCGATTTTATGTTCCCTGGCGAAGAAAAGAAAAAAACGAATGCGGTTCTCGTTTTAAGCGACGGCACAGTTTATTACGGAATGGGCGTCGGCGCAGAAAAAACAGTTTCAGGAGAGCTCGTTTTTACAACTGGCATGGTGGGATATCAGGAAGCGCTGACAGACCCCTCATACAAGGGCCAAATCTTAACTTTCACGTACCCTCTTATAGGAAACTATGGAGTAAATTACGAGGACTTTGAATCTGAAAGAATACATGCGCTCGGCGTGGTTATGCGCGAAGCATGTCCTGCACCCTTCCATAGCAAACTTACAAAAACGATTCACGAGTTTCTGGTTGATTTTGACGTACCAGGCATATCCGAGGTAGACACGCGTGCCATAGTAAGAAAAATACGAAATTTTGGCGTGATGCCTGCATCGCTTTCCGTATATACGGGCGAGGCGGACATAGGAGAGTTAATAGAGCGCGCAAAAGCCGTGGACTATTCCTCATTTGATTTTGTTAAAGAAGTTGCATCAAAGAAAGTTGAGGAATATTTCGCAAAAAATGAAAAGAAACGGGTTGCGCTCATTGACTGCGGTTTGAAAATGAGCATAATAAGAGAACTTGTGGCAAGAGGAATAAGTGTTACAAGCGTCCCGCCCACGATGTCTGCAAGAGAGATTTTAGGAAGAAAACCCGACGGTCTTGTTGTTTCAAACGGGCCAGGAGATCCAGCAAGGCTCGGATACATTTTTAGGACTATAAGAGCGCTTGTACCAAAGATGCCCTATATGGGGATTTGCATGGGCCACCAACTCCTCGCACATGCAATA
This sequence comes from Candidatus Micrarchaeia archaeon, assembly GCA_038874215.1. GTDB lineage: Archaea > Micrarchaeota > Micrarchaeia > Burarchaeales > JAVZCV01 > JAVZCV01. The sequence goes on from JAVZCV010000005.1 coordinate 46,064, forward strand.
GGCGGGAAAACATACAAACTAAAGTTCGGGCACCGGAGCCTGAACCAGCCAGTAAAGGATATGAGAACGGGTAAAGTTTACATAACAGCCCAGAACCACGGTTTTGCTGTTGATGAGAAATCACTGCCCAAGGGCTGGGGAGTTTCGCATATAAACTGCAACGATAAGACGGTTGAGGGCTTATGCCATGAGGAGCTCCCTGCATTCTCCATTCAATTCCACCCAGAGGCAAACCCTGGCCCGCTCGACACGAGGTACCTGTTTGATGAATATATAAAAATGCTGTGAGGTGTTGTGAATGAACCTTCTCGGAATGGGGGACCTTTCCAAAAAGCAGATTTTTGAGATACTGGACATTGCAGAAAGAATGAAAAAAGAAGAAGATTTTGGGAAGCCGCTTTCGGGCAAAACTCTGGCAATGCTTTTTGAAAAGCCTTCAACGAGAACGCGCGTCTCGTTTGAAGTTGCCATGGCACAACTTGGCGGTCATGCAATCTACCTTGACTTTGTAGGTACTCAGATAAGCCGCGGTGAGACGATGGCGGACACTGCACGGGTGCTCAGCAGATATGTTGATGCAATAACAGCGAGGCTTTACAAGCACGCCGATTTGGAGGAGATAGCACAAAACTCAACCATACCTGTCATCAACGCTCTCACAGAGTTGGAGCATCCATGCCAAATTATCGGAGACCTCCTAACAATAAGAGAGAAAAAAGGGGAGTTTGAAGGGAAGAAAATCGTTTTCGTTGGAGATGTGGCATGCAACGTTGCCAACTCTCTGATGATAGGTGCCGCTACAGTAGGCATGGACGTCACTCTCGTGGGACCGATTGGGGCATTCCCGCCGAATAAAAAAATAGTCCAGCTGGCAAAGAGGAGGGGAAAAGTTGAGATTACAGACCAGCTTGAAGGCGTTAAAGATGCAGACATAGTTTATACTGATGTATGGGTCAGCATGGGTTTTGAAGCAGAAAGGGCGGAGAGGCTCAAAGCGTTCGTTCCATACCAGGTTAACAAGAGCCTCATGAAGAGGGCGAAGAAAAACGCAATAGTTATGCACTGCTTGCCTGCCCACCGCGGCTTGGAGATAACATCTGATGTGCTTGACAGCAAGCAGTCTGTTGTTATAGATCAAGCCGAGAACAGGCTCCATACAGAAAAGGCGCTTCTGCTCTACCTTCTGTGTAAAAAGTAGGTTTTTCAAGGTGATTCCATCCCGAAGCGCGAAGACATAGAGAAAGTGCTGGTGATAGGAAGCGGACCGATAGTAATTGGGCAGGCTGCCGAGTTTGACTATTCAGGCTCGCAGGCATGCACAGCACTTCGTGAAGAAGGAGTTCAAGTAGTGCTCGTTAATTCCAACCCAGCAACCATACAAACTGACTTGGACATCGCAGATATCGTATACATAGAGCCTCTCAAAGCCGAATTTTTGGAGAAAATAATTGAGAAAGAAAGGCCGCAGGGGCTTATAGCAACGATGGGCGGCCAGACAGGTCTCAACCTCGCAGTAGAATTGGAGAGAAAGGGTGTGCTTAAGAAATACGGGGTTGAAGTCCTTGGTACGGGTATACAGGCAATAAAAGAAGGAGAGGACAGAGACCTTTTTGTAAAAGCGATGGAAAGAATAGGGGAGCCTGTCCTCAAAAGCATTGCTGCAACGAGCGTAGAGGAAGCGCTTGAATTCGCATCCAAATACGATTACCCGTTTATACTCAGGCCAGCCTACTGTCTCGGCGGTACGGGCAGTTCCGTTGCGCACAGCAAAAAGGAGCTCATTGAGAAGATGGAGTTCGGCCTTCGTTTAAGCCCAGCCCATCAAGTTCTCGTTGAGCAGTGTGTCCTCGGTTGGGCCGAGATAGAGTATGAGATGGTGCGTGATTCTTACGGGAACGCCATCACTGTTTGCAACATGGAAAACATAGACCCCATGGGGATACACACAGGAGACAGCATAGTAGTCGCTCCATCACAGACGCTTTCGCAGGACGAATACCAGATGTTGCGCCATGCATCCCTAAAAATCGTCTCAGGCCTAAACATATGCGGAGGCTGCAACATACAATATGCGCTCAATCAGGAAACTGGCGAATATTACGTAATTGAAATAAACCCTCGTCTTTCGCGGAGCTCAGCCCTTGCCTCCAAGGCAAGCGGATATCCTATTGCGCGCGTTGCGGCAAAGGTTGCGCTTGGCTTCGCTCTTGACGAAATACCCAATGCGATAACCAAGAAAACGCCAGCTTCATTTGAGCCAGCGCTTGACTATGTGGTTGTGAAAATACCACGCTGGCCCTTTGACAAAATGCCAGAGGGTGATAGGCACATCGGCACGCAGATGAAGGGCACTGGCGAGGTAATGGGAATAGGGAGAACTTTTGAGGAAGCGCTCCAGAAGGCGATAAGGAGCACCGAGATTAGAAGGGAATTCGGAGATGGGAAGCCGCTTAAAAGTTGCAACGACCTGCGCGACTGCCTGAAAAATCCCACCGATGAGCGAATATTCGCCATTTACGATGCCCTTAAGCAGGGTATGAGCGTGGAAGAAATCGTAGAACTCACAAAAATAAACCCATGGTTCATAAGAAAAATTCTTAACATAGTTCGGATGGAACAGCGCCTACGGACAGAGAAACTTGACGAGAACCTGATGAGGGAGGCGAAGAGGCTCGGCTTTTCTGACAGGCAAATAGCGATGTTCACAGACAACCAAGAAACTGCAGTAAGACGGGCGAGGAAAAAAATGAACATAAAACCCGTATATAAGATGGTTGATACATGCGCTGCAGAGTTTGAGGCAAAGACGCCTTACTACTATTCAACATACGAGAGCGAGTGCGAGGCCAATCCGAAGAAAATAAAGAAGGTGATAGTTATAGGGGCGGGACCGATAAGGATAGGGCAGGGAATAGAGTTTGATTATTGCTGCTGCCATGCAAGCTTTGCGCTTAGGGAAGCAGGCGTGCAGTCAATAATAATAAACAACAACCCCGAAACCGTTTCTACCGATTTTGACGCCTCCGACAAGCTCTACTTTGAGCCTCTCACATTTGAGGATGTAATGAACGTGATAGAGCGCGAGGAGCCAGACGGCGTCATAGTGCAGTTCGGCGGGCAGACGAGCATAAACCTCGCAGTGCCTCTCGCAGAAGAAGGAGTTACCATTCTGGGAACGCAGATATACGGAATAGACATAGCAGAGGACAGGGAGCGCTTCCGCCAACTTCTGAAAGACCTTGATATACCCCAGCCTGCCAACGGAACCGCAAAAAGCGAGGATGAGGCTCTTGATGTTGCAGAAAAAATCGGCTATCCAATAGTTGTTAGGCCCAGCTATGTTATTGCGGGCAGGGCGATGGCAATAGTGCCGAACGAGGAGGAGCTGAAGAAATACATAACCGAAGCTGTTGACGTGAGCGAGAAGCGCCCCGTGCTGATAGACAAATACCTTGATAATGCAATAGAATGCGAGATTGACGGAGTTAGCGATGAAAAAAGGCTTTTCATAGGGGGCATAATGGAGCATATAGAAAAGGCTGGCGTTCACTCAGGAGATGCAAGTTGCGTTACCCCTCCCCTAAACCTGAGCGAAAAAATCCAGAAGCGGATAGTTGAATATTCAAAGAAAATAACATTTGCTCTCAGGAACATAGGGGCAATAAACATCCAATACGCTGTTCAGAACGATACCGTCTATGTTCTTGAAGCGAACCCCCGCGCGAGCCGAACAATACCATACCTAAGCAAGGCGACGGGCATACCCCTTGCGAAGGTTGCAACGCGCGTTATACTCGGGCAATCACTTGAAGAACAGGGGCTTTATGAAACTCCTCGGCTTCCATACTACGCAGTGAAGAGCGTATGCTTCCCATTCCTAAAACTGCCCGGCGTTGACCCTGTTCTCGGCCCAGAAATGAAAAGCACGGGAGAAAGCATGGGCATAGATGCGAATTTTGGCATGGCATACTACAAATCGCTTCTTGGCGCTAACATGAACATTCCGCTAAATGGCCGTGTGATAATAAGCCTCAGGGACAGCGATAAGAAAATGGCGGGAAAGCTGGCAGAAAGTTTTGAAAAGCTTGGTTTTAAGGTAAGCGCCACGAAAGGGACTGCGGCATATATAGGCGGCAACATTGAGATACTCAACAAGCTTGATGAGCAACCGCCAAACATGCTATCAAAAATCAGGGCGAAGGATGTGCAACTCATAATAAATACGCCATCAAAAGGCAAACGCTCATTCACTGATGGGTTCAAAATCCGCAGGGCTGCCCTTGAAAGCAACATACCAATAATAACCACAATTGAGGCAGCGTTTGGGCTTGTAGGGGCACTAAACGCAGCAAAGGATACGGGGATATCCGTTTGTTCTACTAACGATTATCTAAATATACTAAAAAATATAAAAAATAAATAGGTAACAAAAACCCACTTATGCGACCTTAACTGTATTTATTCGTCATCTGTTGCATGATTTCTTCGAAGGTGCATACTCTCCCTTGCGTTTCAAATTTTTCATTTCCGAAAATCGCAGGAACGCACTCAAAGCTCGTTGAAGGCATATTCTTCAAATCTTCGGGCGATATCGTTTGGCTCCATCCGCTGTAATTGGCGTATGTGTGGGAAATTGAAATCCAATCGCACTCTACATCCCCGTAAATACCCCTATCAACTTTTATATAACCCACATTATTTTTTGATATCATAACAACTGTCTCATTTTCAATCTGAGTCTCAGCCCTCATCATACCCCCCAGCAGATAAAGTGTAGTCGTGGAGGAAATCCCCCTCTTATCCGTCATTCTTATAGTGCACTGCACGGGTTTCCCGAGCGCTACGAGTTGTGCATACCCCATTCCACCAAGACCCGTTCCTCCCTGCTGTCCCCCTGTTTGGTTTCCACCACCCTGCGTTCCTCCCTGCCCCAATCCCGTACCGCCCTCCAATTTACAAAGCGAACAGCAACCCGCAAAAATCAGAACCGCCATGGCAAGAAAAGCATAACACCTTCTCAATAAATCACCCAAATCAGATAGCAGCACACGATTTTATATATACATAGCCTACAATAGCAATGAAGTGGTTCTATGCTCTGGGGCGGAAGGCTTCAGAAACCAGAGGATTTGCTTCTTGACTACACTGCGGGCGAGAATATTGAGGTTGATGAGAAGCTCATTCCATATGACATAATTGGCAGTATCGCGCATGCGAAAATGCTTGCCGAACAGGGCATAATATCCGAAGAGGAAGGAAAAAAACTAGTGCGCGGCCTTCAGCACATCTATAAGAAATGGGCGAGAGGAGAATTTCGCCTAGATAAAAAATACGAAGACGTCCACATGAACGTTGAGCACGCCCTGGCTGAACAAATTGGAGAAACTGCGGGAAAACTACACACGGCCCGCTCGCGCAACGACCAAGTCAACCTTGACATGCGCATGTACATGCGCCATGAAATCCTTTGTCTTTGTGATGCTATAAATGCTGTTTGCACAACCTTGGTCTCTCTTGCAAAAAAGAA
>JAVZCV010000006.1:0-46697 GCA_038874215.1 Candidatus Micrarchaeia archaeon
TTATGCCTACAAGTGATTGATGAATATTCGCAATTTGCGCTAAGCCAGCCAAAGGCGAAAACCCCCAACCCCATCCCCCTGGGCCAACCTGGATATAAATGCTGCTAAAAAAATCTTCCATTCCACGTACGATCATAAGTTTCTGGATAGTTTTCATTAAGCTCTGCTGCAATTCACCCAGATAGTCGTCAGCTAACTTGAATGGGTCTGTACCGCTAGTACCAACCGGTGTTTTGCTGACAAGCGCGTCGGAAAGAATACCAACCAGCCCTACGAAGAATGCTATATTTACTATTATTATCAATGAAATAAGGACTTGATTGGCTTCGTATCGTGCCCACGCTTCCCATTCTGGCTTGTTAAAAAATCTTGAAAGCATGAAAACAATGGAAGCTATGAAAATCATAATCAGAACTGTTATCGCAACTGACCCATACCATCCAATCATGAAGGAACTAAAAAAATCAAAAGCCATCAAATCACCTTAGCCATACCAAGTATTTGCACTTCACCACCGAGTGTTGGCGAAAGGCTTCTGACAAACGTAACTACTATTATGATGTTGATTATAGGGAATGTTGCAACAAGTACAAAAAAAACTAAGCCTCTCGTAAGATACGCTATCAACTTCTCATAGATGGTAATAACATAACTAGGACCACCCCAAGCTTTTAACAAACTAACAATTTTTGTTGCTAATCCCTCGGGTTTAGCTCTTACCTGCTTCCCATATTCGTCCTCCTCGTTTCTTATACTCCTCCCTGTTTCTTGTTGCCCTCCATTCTGATTTTTGAGCACCTTCTCTCTTCTCCTCTCTAATTCCTCAGCTTTCGCTTTACTATCTGCTCTAATATCATCTACTTCAGATTTTGATAATGGCAAAGTGGGGGTGTTCTCAGCCTCTATGAGGGATTGTAGAATTCTTTCCCGTCCGCCCCCAGGCCTATTCCAGAAGTCCGCATACATTGCCTTTTCCATTAGGATGCAAAGCGGATATACCACATAGAGTGCTACTGCTATGGCTATTACTGTTGAGCCGAGCCGCCTTGTTAACGCAAAAGTTCTGAGCACAACCCCAAACGGTAGAAAAAATGAAAACATTGTTTGTGATATGAAATACAGGGCCGTTTCCTGAGCGGCATTTGCTATGTGGCCCAACATAACCGTATCAAGAACTGTTACATATGCATCAGCAACAGGTGCGAATCCCCCAAATGGCTGTATTGCTATACTAATTTGAGCGAGAGTTCCACTTAAGGGTATCGTCAATCCCGTACTTATACCCGAAAGCAGAGACGTAAAAAAGTCAACCATCATCCCAATGCAATAGAATGCGATTACATCGTCAGAAACTAATTTTAGGAACTCCATCGCTTCATATTGGTAAGCAGGCATATAGTCCCCAGTACCTGGAATGTTATGAAATCCCGAAGGTATTCCCGTTATGGCGGAAACAAGCATGTCAATAGTTGCAACAGCAAAAAATAGCATACCCACTATAAGCGTTGATACTATGATCTCCCACATCTCATTCTTTATCCATGCATCAAGCTCGGCAGATCTCAAAACTTGGGATAGCATGTAAGCAAGGGCGAAGACAAAATACGATATCAAAAGTCCGAGTGTAGCATAGGAACCCCATGCACTCCAATGGTCTATCACAAGCTGTTCTATCGGAGTTGCCACATACTCACCATAGAGTGCGCGAAGATAACATTATTTCATATCTTCTTCCCCCATCTATTTAAATTTGTTAGAGATACTCTTCTTTACGGTGATTGGGTGAATGCAGAAATAGAGCGGAAATGGCAGGAAAGGTGGCAACGCGCAGGAGTTTTTGAATCAAATCCAAAAGAAATAAAAAAATTCTATCTCACGGCTGCTTTCCCCTACCCGAATTCCCCACAGCATATAGGCCATGCAAGGACGTATACGACAACAGATGTTTATGCGAGGTACATGCGGCTTAAAGGCTTCAATGTTCTTTTTCCAATGGCATTTCACGTTACGGGCACCCCGATACTCGCAATGGCAAAGAGGATAGCGGCGAAGGATAGCGAAATTCTTGATGTGTTTGAGCAGATATACAAAATACCACGCTCGGTGGCAGAGAGCCTAAAGGATCCTGTTGAGCTCGTCATGTTTTTCAGCAGGGAGATTGAGGCGGGAATGAAAGAAATGGGCTTTTCAATAGACTGGCGGAGAAAATTCTACACTTTTGACAAGCCCTTCAACGCTTTTATCCAGTGGCAGTTCAGAAAACTGTACGAGAAAAAACTCTTAAAGAAAGGTGCTCACCCCGTGCCATGGTGTCCATCATGTAAAAACGCGATAGGAGCGCACGATACAAAAGGAGATGTTGATCCCGAAATAGGCGAGTATGTGCTGATAAAATTCGCCTATAAAGACGGATACCTACTCGCAGCAACATTCAGACCAGAAACAGTATATGGCGTTACAAACATGTGGCTAAATCCTAATGCAACATATGTTAGGTTCCGCTCAAAAAACGGCGAGATATATTTCATATCAAAAGAAGCGGCAGGAAAGTTCGCTCTTCAGGGAAAAGATGGGGAAGTTCTTGAAGAGCTATCTGGCGCCGTTTTCATAGGAGGTGAATGCACCAACCCCATAACGGGTGAAACTGTAAGGATACTCCCAGCGACTTTTGTTGAACCGAAAAACGGCACCGGCGTTGTAATGTCTGTTCCAGCCCATGCACCGTATGACTATATAGCGCTTAGAGACCTGAAAGGCACGGAATACGAATATAAGGGCGAATTCAAGCAGGTTCTCCGAATAGATGGTTATGGTAATTTTCCTGCTATGGAGATAGTTGAAAAAATGGGCATAAAGAACCAAAACGACGAACTTCTTGAAAACGCCACATCCGAAATCTACTCAAAAGAGGCGCACACTGGGGTCATGGTTGTAGGAGAATATGCAGGAGAACGGGTTAGTATAGCGAAAGAAAAAATAAAGGAGGATATGCTGGCATCAAACAAAGCTTTGACGATGCACGAGATAGTGAACGGCCCTGTTTTCTGCAGATGCGGTACTCTTGGTGCAGTCAAACTCGTGACAGACCAGTGGTTCATAGACTATGGAAATGAAGAATGGAAGGAGCTTGCAAGGGAATGTCTCTCCTTAATGCGCATCATCCCATCGCAAACACGCCAGGAATACGAATACACTATTGGTTGGTTGCGTGAGAAGGCATGCACGCGTGCATCAGGTCTCGGTACCCGTTTCCCATTTGATGAGAAACAAGTCATAGAATCCCTTTCTGACTCCACGATATACATGGCATTCTACACCATAGCGCACTACATAAGAGAACTGAAAGAAAGCGAGCTTTGCGATGAGCTCTTTGATTATGTCTTCCTAGGTATTGAGACTGAAAAAGCGAACAGCAAAAATCCAACATACAAGAAAATGCGCGACGAATTCCTCTACTGGTATCCCCACGATTCGCGCCACTCTGGCGCAGACCTCGTGCACAACCACCTCACCTTCTTCATTTTCAACCACTGCGCAATATTTCCCCGTGAGCTTTGGCCAAGAGGCATAGTCACAAACGGCTTTGTTCTGATGGAAGGAAAGAAGATGAGCAAGAGCATGGGGAACATACTCCCGCTTCGTGAGGCTATAAAAAAATATGGAGCTGACGTTGTCCGCTTCTCGGTGGTTTCTGGCGCAGACCTTGCAGTTGATGCCGATTTCAACCAGACGATGGCAGACGGTATAGCAAACAGGCTACGCTTTATACTTTCGCTTCTTGAAAGCCAGAACGAGAATGTTGGCGGCAGGCCGATAGATGTTTGGTTTATCTCCCGAATGAACAGGAGAATAGCGCTCGTGGATGAGCATCTTTCAGCCCTTAGGCTCCGTGATGCCGCCCAAGAAGTCTTTTACAATACAGTGAATGAATTACGCTGGTACCTCCGCCGTGCGAAGCCGAGCGAAAGAGTAATGCGCGAGTTTTTTGAAAAGTGGTCAATAATGATTTCGCCATTCATGCCACATATCGCAGAGGAAATATGGGAAAAGCTTGGAAAGAAAGAGTTCGTTGAGAACGCTACCTTTGTTTCAATTTCAAATTTCCCTGTTGCGGATGAAAAAAAGATAAACGAGCGCGTTGAGTTTGGCGAGAAAATCATAGAACAGACGCGTGGCGACATAGAAACGATAATCTCACTAATAGGGAAAAAGAAAAGGATTCGCATTTTCGTTGCAAGCGAGTGGAAGCGAATTTTATACGCAATAGCCTACGAGGAGAAATCCTTTGAAAAAGCCATGAAGAAGGCGATGTCGCTGCCAGAGATAAAAGCGCACGGAAAAGAAGCGCAAAAAGTTCTAATGCACTTCATAAAAAACATAAACGAGCTCTCGCCACTGCTTCTTAGTGAAAGCGAAGAACTAAGCTTCCTTTCTGATGCCATTGGTTTCTTTGAAAAGGAATTCGGCACGGAGATTAGCGTTGAAAAGGAAGATGATGCCATAGGAAACGATTTTGTTGTTAAAAAGGCGTCGCAGGCACTTCCGCACAAGCCCGCAATACTGCTAGAATAATCATCTTCTGAAAAACCTGCCTATAAAATCCAAAATTCCTTTTTTCACACTATCAAGTCTATCCTCCGTCGATGTTATAGCGTTCCTATACCCAGCAATCCTGTGGGGCGTCTCCATTAATTCGGCTTTGCCAAAATGCTCTGATGCATCCTTCGCATCGTCCCAATGCCGTTTAATATCTTTCGTCTCTGTAGAATTTTGCTCAGAAGTTGTACCGCCTGTTCCATGCAGCTCCCTAGCGACTTCTGATTCATAAACTCTCTTTTCCCCAACCCGCTCTCTCTCAATAGCTATCTCTGTTTCTTTTCTGGCAGCTTCCCTCCTTTCAATGTCCTTCCTTATTCTTTCCTTCATCCATTCCTCCTCTTCTTGAAGTTCGTTAAAACAATATATGCAATACATTCTCGTATGCAAGTACCTAACTTCGTGCCGTGGTATTCTGAAGCCGCACCTCTGGCACGGCACTATGTCCTCTGCCTCATCATGATGTGCTGAATAACAGCCCGTGCAGATGGGCATTCCTGATAGATAATGAGGCTCATGCTTTATCTCTGCACCACAGAGAGCGCATCTCAAACAAACACCTGTGAACTACCCTTGCTTAATATAATTTCTCTTATATTCTATATATTCATATGCCAATCTGTGCAAAAGTGCGAAAAGTTGATGCAGAGCGTGTAAGAAGAGAGCTCATCGGAATATCTGCGTTAGACTTCTCCTACTCGCCAGACAGAAATGGCGAATATGTTTATTTTCCGCTCAAGCGCGAAATAGTCGGATACAAAACAGTTGAGCGGGAGCTCAAAAAACGCGAAATCCCTGCTCATTCTCTGCATGATTACCTACGTGTTTTTCTGAATGAAGAAGAGCTTTCTTTAGTTTCCAAGTCATTTGACATTATAGGGGATATAGCAGTCATAGAAATAGATGATGCGCTCGGAGAAAAAAAGAGAATCGTTGCCGATGCGCTGATGCGGATGCACAGAAACATACGGGTTGTCGCAAGAAAAACAGGTCCGATGGGGGGCATTTTCCGCACGCGTCCGCTTGAGATAATAGCGGGAGAGAATAGAACGGAGACTCTGCACAGGGAGAATGGATGCGTCTTCAAACTTGATGTTGCAAGCGCATACTTTTCACCAAGGCTCTCACACGAGCGCGAGCGCATCGCCTCGCTCGTTGGCGAAAACGAAAAAGTATTCGCGCTGTTTGCGGGCGTAGGGCCCTATCCAATACTAATTGCGAAAAGACAACCAAAGACGAAGATATATGCTATTGAGCTAAACCCGCATGCCTTCCGCTATCTTGAGCAGAACATACGGCTAAACGGGGTAGGTGCAAACGTTATTCCCCTCCTCGGAGATGTTGGAGAAGTTCTTCCGAAAATAAAGGAAAAACCCGACCGTGTCCTTATGCCTCTGCCGAAAGGTGCTGAAAACTTTTTGGGTGCGGTTCTCAGATGCGCTAAAGAGGGGACTGTAATTCACTTCTATACCTTCTCAGGCAGCGAAGAACTTTTTGAAAAGCCGCTTTCACTCGTAAAAAGCACCGCAACCAAGATGGGTTGGAACGTTGAGATTCTATATAAAAAAATCGTCCGCCCGTATGCGCCGCATGTTTTTCAGGTTGTTTTGGACTTTAGAGTTTTTCGCTGATGCGAAAGTGTTATATTCGTGTAAATAGACAAGTGTAGCGATGGAAACAGGAATAGAATTAGAGAACATAGTAGCGCAACCGACGTGGAAAGAAGTACTCATAGACCTCGTTTATTCTGAAAAGCTTGACCCTTGGAATATAGACATAGTTGAGATAACAGAGCGCTACATAGAGAAAATAAGCAAAATGCAAACTCTTGACCTCCGCATACCCGCAAACCTCGTTCTCGCTGCGTCAATACTCCTTCGCTTCAAGAGCGATGCCCTGAAACTTGAGGAAGAGGAGCAGGTTGTAGAAGAAGAGACATATATAGAAATGGATAAACCCCCGATTGAGGTCCCAATTCTCTCCATAAAAACCAGAATACCGCCAAGAAGGAGGCTGACGCTCGCCGAACTTGTGATGGCGCTTGACGAAGTATTCCAGACTATGAAAAAGCGCATGGAAGAGCGCGTTATACCAGAAGTTAACCTGCCGCCGATGCAGTTCAAATTGCCAGAATATGACATAGAGGAAAAAATGAAGGAGATTCTGGAGAAATCAAAATCTCTTGCTGACACCGAGGGGCTCCTTACCTTCTCCTCATTACTGAAAGAAAAAACTGCAAGCGAGATAATACTCACGCTTCTGCCAGTTTTGCATCTAGCACAGAAACGGCTGATTTCAATAACGCAGGAGGAATTTTACGGAGAAATCTTCATATTGCTAAATAAGGAAGAAATAAAAAAGCATGAAGAAAAAATAGGAAAGAAGAAGGGCTTGGCGGCATAGGGGATCATATGTCCGAAGAGCAAAAAAACGCTCTTACCAACGACATAAACAGGCAGAATACAGAAGCCAAAGCAACCGTTCAGACTGCCCCGCAATTCTCCATAGATAATGAGGGGAAAATAGGAAGCCTATCGCGTGAGGAAATGGAGGCGCGCGCAAGAAAGGAAGAAGAAGGGGAGTTACCCCCAAAGAATCTCATAGAAGCAGCGCTTTTCATGAGCTCAAAGGCTCTATCAATAGAAGATTTCTCAAAGCTGACGGGAGTGCAGGCGCCAGGGTACATAAAACAACTGGTAACAACACTTATGGGGGAATACGATGCACGAAACAGCCCGATAGTAATAGCAGAAGAAGACGGAAAATATATAATGCGCCTTCGTGCGCCTTATATCCGCAGAGTTGGGGATTTTGCGCAGGAAGCAGAGCTTTCAAAAGGCGCCCTGCGCCTTCTCGCATACATCTCCCAGAACGAAGGCATATCCCAATCGCAGGTTGTTAAAACTCTCGGAACCATTGTATATCAATATAAAAAAGAACTCCTCGACAACGGCTTCATAACCGCCGAAAAAAAAGGTAGGACGCAACTACTCCGAACAACAAAAAAATTCCGAGACTACTTCGGCATCTAAACATCCCAATATAAAAAAGAACTCCTCGACAACGGCTTCATAACCGCCGAAAAAAAAGGTAGGACGCAACTACTCCGAACAACAAAAAAATTCCGAGACTACTTTGATGCCTTTATCATTCTCCGTTCATTTCGTTGTCCGTCCCGCTTGTTGCGACCAGGTCCTCAATAGATTCTTTAAGCGCCACATACTTTTTATTGAACTCTTCTTCTCCTGCTTTTATTCCCTCTATTTTTTGTTTTATTAACTCCATTTTTTTAGTGCCATCTTTACTACCTGCTATATCCTCTCGTACTTCTACTAAAACCCTCTCTACTTGCTTGACTATCATCTTGCGTTCCTCTTGCATTCGTGATATGCCCTCTTCTATCTTTTCCTTCTTTTTTAGCAACGCCTCAAAACTCTTTACTACGCCCTTTATCTCCTCAAGCTCCCTACCCAAATTTCTTCTGCTCTCCTCCATTTCAAGTCTTGTAAAATTCTCAGCCTTCTCTAAGTTTGCGAGTTCCTGTTCATATTTTCTCTTTGTATCTGAAATAAATGCTTCATATCTTCGAATAAGTGCAGTGCCATTATCTTTAAACCCATTAAGTAATCTGTATTCCATCTCTTGTTCTTCTATATCCTTTATCATATCTCTGACGCGTCCAAGTAGAATTTTATTTCCCTTATAAACTTCATTTACTGTCTCCCAAAGTTTTCCCGTGTCTTCTCTAATGCTCTTGATCTCGTCTCTTACGCCTATAATTTTCGCATAGACGTCCTCCTGGTCTACTAATGATTCTTTCACCCTATTATAACTTTCAGTGATTTCACTAAGCATTTTTTCAATTTCCACTTTCATTTTTTTTGTCTGCTCCACCTCATTTTCAATAAGGCTTGTTGTCGCCCTAATGCGCCCTATTTCTCCCACCAGCGCATCATACTCCCTAATTTTTTTCTTAATCCCCGCTTCTTTATCGTAAATTTCAGCCTCAATCTTCTCGGCATGCTTTCTCATTTCCGGAAGTTTTTTTACTTCGGATTCTAATGCTTTCAACCTTGTACCAACTCTCTCAGCAATTTCCAAAGTTTCTAAAAGCCTCCCCTCACCAACTTCTATCTTTCCTACTATGGTCCCTACCTTCCGATTCATCTTCTCAAGCATCGCAAGGCGTTCAGCGTAAATTCTTTCATTCTCTTTTTCAAGTTCTTTAATAGCATCCATTCTACGTCTCATTCTCTCTAGTCTTGGGTCAATCATCCTTGTGATTTTATCAAAATCCTGTTGCATACCGATAAGTTCCTTCTCTTTAGAGCTCATCCTCTCAAACATAGAGCTGATTTCCCTGTTCAATATCTCTCTTTTTTCCCTTGCTTCACCAACACCCACTACCTTCTCGCTGCCTTTCCCCATCCAAACAAGGTAGAGCTTTGTCAATTGATACTCTATCTTTATCTTTCCTTCCTTCTCAAGTAGACGAGCCCATTCTTCAAGAGTAATGGGTGAAATTTCAAGTTCTCCCGCCGCTTCCTCAACCTCAACTCGCCCCCTCTTTTGGATTAGCTGGATTAGCGCGTCAATAGCGGTGCTTATTAATACTTTTCCAAAATGTCCTGACTCCGTTTGTTGATTCTCTTCAGGGGTTTTCAAAACTATCGCACCTTCCCCAAGCCCTGGTACAATTTCACCAACATTTTTTTCAATAAAAGCCTGCCCCACAGTCCCATCCTTTGCTCTCAGTGATTTCTTCATAGGTGAGCTCAGCGCGACGCTCGTGACTTCAAATGTACTTCCTTCCCATGTATTTTTTTCCTTTTTTTCTTCCAACACACCACCTCAATTAGAATCGGGGGGAATCATTAGAATCCATCATTCGCTTCTCCACCCCAAATAAGTATGTATTACTTATGCCGCCCTCCATTTATATTACTTCCTAATTTTGTGGCTTGCAGAAGCCGTCCTATAAAGAAATAGGAAAATATATAAATTCTCCCCGTCATATCTATCCCACCGACGCTTTTTCAGAAGCGTTCATCATATAGACACCTTAGACTGCGCTCACGAATTACTCGCTGGGCGTAAATGGGGTCTGTTTATGGGAAAGAGAAGCAAACACAGGCGAGGTTCTCTCGCATTAAGACCAAGAAAACGGGCACTAAGCCAATCGCCAAGAATGCGGACGTGGCCCAAAAGCCACGATTTGGCTATTTTGGGCTATGCCTGCTATAAGGCAGGGATGACGCATGTAACAATGGTTGATGATACGCCAGGCTCTCCATCAAAAGGCATGGAAATTTTCGTGCCAGTTACAGTTCTTGAATGTCCACCACTTCACATATTTGGCGTAAGACTTTACGGTACTGATACATACGGTAGAAAAACACTCCGAGAGGCATACGAGGGTGAAGTACTTAAGAAGATTAGTTTAAAGCAGAAGCCTACTTCAGAAGTAGAAAAGCTCTTAGATTCCGCAACAGATGCTTCTGTTCTTGCAGTAGTTTTTCCACCTTCCTCAACGGGTAAAAAAACCCCCGATATACTTGAAATATCGGTGGGCGGGAATGGGAAGAGCTTGCAGGAGAAATTCGAGTTCTGCAAATCACTGCTTGGTAAGGAGATCCATGTTAGCGATGTGCTTCGTGCTGGGGATTATGTTGATACAATAGCAGTAACAAAAGGAAAGGGATGGCAGGGACCTGTTAAGCGTTTCGGGGTGGCAAAGCAGAGGAGAAAGGCAACGGGTAAAGTAAGACATGTTGGAACTCTCGGCCCGTGGCATCCTGCTCGTGTCATGTATACTGTTCCGCAGGCAGGACAGATGGGCTATCACAGAAGAACAGAGTATGGGAAAAGAATAATAAAAATTGGAAAAGCAGGCGAAAACATAACACCCGTTGGCGGTTTCCCGCACTACGGAGTTGTCAAAAACGATTTCATACTTCTAAAAGGGTCTGTTCAGGGACCTCAAAAAAGGCTTATCAAGTTGCGAAAATCTTTGAGACCCAAACCCGTAATGGAGCCGGTTGTATCCTATATATCTTTAACAAGTAAGCAGTGATTGTTATGAGAACAGTTCCTATCTACGGTATTGATGGTAAAAAGAAAGGAGAGATTGCTATCCCAGTCATATTCTCCGAGCCAGTCAGAGAGGAGATAATAAGAAGAGCATTTATTGCCGAGCAAACGCTTCTCTATCAGCCAAAGGGCACTATGCCAATGGCAGGCATGCGAACAACAGCAGAGTACATAGGAAGAAAAGAGTCATACAGGGCTATTAAAAACAGGGGCATATCTCGGCTCCCGAGAGAAAAGCTCCCAAAAGGAAGGTTTGGCAGAGTCAGAATGGTTCCACATTCTGTTGGAGGAAGAAGGGCGCATCCACCGAAACCAGAGAAAAAACTGATTGAGCTTATCAATAGAAAAGAATACATGAAGGCTCTAAGGAGTGCAATAGCCGCAACTGCTGTGAAAGAATGGATAACTGCAAGAGGCTATTCCCACGATCTAGAAGTACCGATAGTTCTTGATAACAAATTTGAAGAAATGAAGAAAACAAAGGAAGTTGCCGAGACTTTGCGTTTGCTTGGCTTGGATGGAGAAATCAAAAGGGGCTCTATAGTAAAAGCGCGCTCGGGCGTTCGTAAGAGAAAAGGAGGAACAAAAAGACCAAAAACAGTTCTCATAGTTGTTTCTGAAGACAAAGGCATTTTGAAGGCGGCAAGAAACATCGCAGGCGCTGATGCATCCCTTGTGAAAGAACTAACAGTTAGCACTCTCGCACCAGGAGGAGTCCCAGGTAGAATAACCATCTGGAGTGAGGGTGCAATAAGATATTTGAGTGAGGCGTATGGCTCTTAAATATCCAATAACAACGGAAAAGGCTATCGCGCTGATAGAATTACAGAATAAAATGCTTTTTGTTGTTGATAAGAATGCTACTAAGAAAGAAATAAAGGAGGAGTTTGAGAAGACTTATGGCGTGAAAGTTGAGAAAGTTACAACATACATAACCACAAAAGGAGAAAAGCGGGCATACATAAAACTTTCAAAGGAACACTCGGCTGATGAGATAGCAGCAAAATGGAAGATTGCGTAATGGTGAGGATATGGGGAAGCATCTAAGACAGCAAAGGCGCGGCAAAGGCTCACCAACATACCGAAGGCCATCACACAGGTTCGTTAGCGATGCGAGATATAGGAAATACGATGCATTAGAGAAAGAGGGCTCGTTTTTAGGGTATGTGCGGGATTTTGTTGATGACCGTGCAAGGGACCCATTGCTTATGGACGTCGTTTTAGAGAATGGAGAAAACCTCATGCTCATAGCGCCCGAGGGCATAAAAG
Source organism: Candidatus Micrarchaeia archaeon (assembly GCA_038874215.1). GTDB lineage: Archaea > Micrarchaeota > Micrarchaeia > Burarchaeales > JAVZCV01 > JAVZCV01. The sequence continues at coordinate 11,956 of JAVZCV010000006.1, forward strand.
CGGGCGATACCATAGAGATGGGAATTAAGGCAAAGCCAACGCTCGGGAGTGTTTTGCCACTTGCAGCGATACCTGACGGCCTTCCTATATACAACATTGAGTTGAACCCTGGTGATGGCGGAAAATTCGTTCGCTCTGCAGGGGCATGTGCGTATGTTGTATCCCACGAGGAAAACGGCGTTACGATAATGCTTCCATCAAAAAAAATGAGGAACTTCAACCCTCTTTGCAGGGCACAGGTAGGCGTTATATGTGCTGGTGGAATGAAAGAGAAACCAATCATGAAAGCCGGGAAGAAGTTCTACATGATGAAGGCACGTAATCTGGACTATCCCTGTGTTCGTGGTGTTGCCATGAATCCAGTTGCACACCCGTTCGGAGGAAAAGAGCACCACAGGGGAAGGTCCTCTTGCGTTTCTCGTAATGCACCGCCAGGACGAAAAGTTGGCCATCTTGCTGCCAAGAGCACTGGAAGGAGGAAATGAGGTGTTGGGATGCCAAGAAGGTTAAAATTCAGAGGGAAAACTCTTGAAGAACTAAAGATGCTCACGATAAACGAGTTTGCAAAATTCCTAGATGCACGTGCACGGAGGTACATAAAAAAAGCACCCGTCTCATACCGTAATCTTATAGAAAAAGTGAAGCGGATTACAGAGCGAAAGCAAGAAGGAAAAGAGAAAATAATAAAGACACATGTGCGCGAGGCAGTCATACTCCCGAGCTGGGTTGGTCTCAAATTCGGGGTTCATAATGGAAAAGAGTTCAAAGTCTTTGAGATAACTTTTGATATGGTTGGGAGAAGGCTTGGCGAGTTCTCGCATACAACGGGCAGGGTAATACACTCTGGGCCAGGCGTTGGAGCAACACGTGGTAGCAAGTTCATACCCTTGAAGTGATATCATGCCGGAATACGGTTATTCCTACAAAACAAATGGCCTTTGTGCGAAGGCGCAACTTTACGACATAGACGCATCTTTTAAGGACCTCTCGCAAGTTTGCAGCGCAATAAAGGGAAAACCCACAGATGTTGCTTTGAAGTTTTTGAATGATGTAAAAAAGATGGAGAAACCCGTAGTGTATAGAAAGTTTAACAAAAAGCTCGGGCACAGAAGCGAGCTCGGCGGTAAAAAAGGCAGATATCCTAAGAAAGCTGCAGGCATAGTCCTACAGGTTCTGAAAAATGCGATCGCAAACGCAGAGTTTATGGGCATAGTGCATCCCTATGTCAAGCATGCGTGTGCAAATAAGCAGAGCATTTTCTATCGCATCGCCCCAAAGGGAAGGCTGATGCGCTCAAACTATGAAACAGCTCGCGTTGAAATAATCTTGGAAGAGATGCCAGAGGATATGCTAAAAAAACTTGAGGCTAAAAAAACAAAAAAACAAGAAAAAAAGATACGCGGTGAGTGAATGGCCGTAGAAAGAAAATTCATAGAAGGTGCGATAAGCAAGCATCTTGTAGCGCAATTCCTAGAGCAGGAGCTTGACAAGGCTGGCTTTTCAACCGTTGAAATACAGAGAACTCCTATGGTTACAAGAATTGCGGTTGCTGTTTCAAATCCAGGACGCGTTATAGGGAGAAAGGGCAAGGCAATCAAAGACCTTACAGAAATCGTCCAGAATAAATTTGGAATAGAGAATCCACAGATAAGCGTTGTTGAGGTATCCACACCAGAGCTGGAGCCTCGGCTAATGGCGAAACGTGTTGTAAAGCTTATAGAAATGGGTAAGAACATTCGCCGAGTTCTGCATGCAAACCTGAAGGCAATAATGGATGCAGGTGCGCTCGGCGCTGAGATAATCGCAAGCGGCAAAATCGTCGCAAAGGGAGGCAGGGCAAAAAGCCTCCGCGTTGCAGCGGGCTATATCCCAAAGGCAGGTGAGCCCGCAAGGCTTGTCCGAGAGGCGCACATAACAGCTTATCCAAAGCCTGGCGCAATAGGCGTTCTTGTAAGAATCGTGCCGCCTGGGACTCTCTTCCCAGATAAAATAAAACTGCATCGCGTTGAGCTTCCACGTGTTATAAGTTCTGCTGATGAGGCAGAACTTGACAAGGAGCAGGAAGATTTGGGTGTTTCATGATGGCAATACTGCGTTCTAACGAAATAAGGGAAATGAGCAGAAAGACAAGAGAAGAGAAAATTCAGGAGCTTAAAAGAGAGCTCAACCAAGAGCTGAGCCTCGTCGCAGCGGGCGGAAGAGCATCAAATCCGGGCAGAATAAGGGAGATACGGCGAACGATCGCACGCATACTCACGATAAATAGAGAACAAGACTCATTGGAAGAAAGCCCAAAATCAAAGGATGGAGGTGAAAAATAAAGATGCCCGACATATGCCCTAAGTGTGGGTTGCCACAAGACATCTGCGCCTGTGAAGCTCTTGAAAGAGAGGAGACGCAGAGAGTGAAGGTCTATACCACTAAGAAAAAATTTGGTAAGTTGGTCACCGTTGTGGAAGGGATAGACAAGCACGATATTGACAAGATAACGAAGGAGCTGAAGAGAAAACTCGCATGTGGTGGAACGGTTAAGGAAGGCATGGTGATACTGCAGGGTGATCACAAAGAGAAGATGAAAAGCCTGCTCGTAGCTATGGGGTATCCTGAGGAGCGCATCTCCGTCATATGATGTGCACTTTCAGTGATGCCATGAATCTCAGAAAAAAGTTTCTAAGAGCGCATGAGTTGATAGGGCTTGAGGTCAATGTTGTGAGAAGCACATGCAGGCACATGAACGTTAATGGAAAAGTCGTTGATGAGACGAGCAACATGCTCATGATAGAAACACGGGGTGGCGTGAAGAAGATACCTAAAAAAACATCGCTTTTCGCATTCAAGGTTGATGGTGATACTGTGCTCATAGATGGGAGAGATATACTATACGCTCCTGAAAACAGAACGAAGAAGGCAATATAGGTGTTTTGATGGTTGATTGCAGAGATAAAAATTGCTTTGTGCATGGCTCGGTAAAGACGCGTGGGAAGGTTACCGAAGGGCTTGTAGTGAGCGCGAAGCCAAAGAGGACGGTGATAGTGGAGAGAGACACCGTGAAATACATACCGAAATACGAGCGCTTCGCACGTTCAAAATCAAGGATAGTTGCCCATAATCCAGACTGTATAGGGGCAAAAGAGGGCGATATTGTCCGCGTTGCAGAGTGCCGCAAAATAAGCAAGACAAAGGCATGGACTGTCGTAGAAATAGTAAAGAAAGGCGGTGAGTAAGCATGAAAGCACTTGCTTCAAGAATACCCCGCGCACTGACGACGGGCTCGCAGCTCGTCTGCGATGACAACAGCGGTGCGAAGGTTATCCAGATAATAGGCGTAATTGGCTGGAAGGGTAGGCGGGGGCGTCTGCCACGCGTTGGAATAGGCGATGTTGTAATAATCTCGGTAAAGAAAGGAACCCCGAAGATGCGCAAAAAAATAGAGAAGGCAGTAATAATACGGCAGAAAAAGGAAATACGCAGGGCGAACGGCATGCGGGTGCAGTTTGAGGACAACGCGGCAGTGCTGATAGACGACGAGGGTTTGCCAAAAGGGACAGAGATAAAGGGCGCAATAGCCCGTGAAGTTGCAGAACGATTTCCTAAGGTAGCGGCGATAGCATTTGCGGTGGTGTGAATGACAGGAGTCATATCCGAAATAAAGGCAAAGGTGCGTGCGCACCAAAAGCAGGTAGTGCCAAGAAAGCCGCGAACGCAGAGAAAAGTACGCTACAACGCACCCATGCATAAGAGAAGAAAGTTCCTGGGTGTGCATATTTCTGAGGACCTAAGGCGTTCCCTGAACATAAAAACCCGTTCTATCGTAGTTAGAAAAGGGGATAGGGTTAAGATACACTCGGGCGAGCATAAGGGTAAAACTGGAAAAGTACGCCGCATAGACCTGAAAAGATGCAAGATATTCATTGAAGGCATATCAATAACAAAATCAAAAGGAGCCGAAAAACTTCTTCCAATAGACCCGTCAAACGTTTCAATAGTTGAGTTTTACACAAAGGACAAGAAGCGAAAATTGCCAGCAGGAGTAGTAAAAGAGGTTTCAAAAGAAGAAAAAACCGAAAGCGTAGCTACGCCAGAAGCTGCCAAAACTCCACAGGTTTCCAGGGAGACCAAACCGATTCAAGAAAAAGCCTCTCTGGCAGCTCAAGAACAACCGAAAAATAACGTAAAATCGGAGGGATAAGATGGCAAAAAAAGGAGGCTCGTCTCACTTAAAAAGAGTCGCGGTTCCCCGTGCTGTTCACATAAAACGAAAGACAACAGTATGGAGCGCAAAGCCCGTAGCTGGACCGCACAGAGCGGAGGAGGCAATACCTCTTATAAGCGTTGTTAGAGACATACTGCAACTCGCAGATAATGCGCAGGAGGCTAAAACAATAATCAAAACTGGCAGCATTCTCGTTGACGGTAGGCGCGTGAAGAGCGTGAATTTTCCAGTTGGTCTTATGGATATAATATCGGTCCCCGCCCTTGACAAATACTACCGCGTAACGATAGATAAAAAAGGCAGGCTAAAGCTTGATGAGATAAAGAAGGATGATGCATCATTTAAGCTATGTAGAATTGAAAGGAAAATAACGGGAAAGGGAGGGGTTATTCTGCTCGGCCTACATGATGGCAGGTCACAAATCGCAGACAACACATATCATGTCGGAGACACGCTGAAAATTTCAATACCCCAGCAGAAAATAATCGCAAAGTATGCTTTGGAGCCAGGGATGCGCTGTCTCATAACGGGTGGTAAACACACAGGCGATTTTGCTATCATAGAGGAGGTATTGCGAGGCACGCAAACAAGAGAAAGCGAGACAAAGCTGAAAACAGAGAACTCTACATTTACGACCGTTACAAGATATGTTTTTACAGTCGGTGATGCGCTGTAGGTGTTTTCATGGAGCAAGTGCAAACAGAGGTAAAAATAAAGGGAAGAGATGGCAATCCGATGCGCGATATACGCGTAGAAAAGCTTACGGTGAATATTGGAGTCGGTGAAGGCGGGAAGAAGCTTGAAAACGCCCTCAAACTTATAGAGAAAATGACTGGAAGAAAAGGAGTAATCACAAATGCGCGCGTTAGGAACCCAACTTTTAAAATAAAGAAGGGGGATCCGATAGGCGCGAAAGTGACACTGCGTAAAGGCGCAGCTGTTGAGTTTTTGAAGAAAGCGTTCCAGGCAGTTGACAACAAAATAAAGAGCTCATCGTTTGATGTTTATGGAAACTTTGCTTTTGGAATCCATGAGTACATAGATTTTCCAGGAGTAAAATACGACCCCGAAATAGGAATAATAGGCTTTGATGTTTGCGTCACGCTTTGCAGAAAGGGATTGCGCGTGGCAAAGAGAAGAGTAGCAAGAAGAGCATTGGATAAAAAGCAGAGAGTGACACGGGAAGAAGCTATCGCATTTGTACAGAATAATTTCAACGTGAGTGTGGTTGATTAAATGGCCGAACGAAAAAAGAAAAGTGAGGTAAAGGCACTTCTGCTGAAATTCAGAAAAAGGGGATTGAGAAAATGCCGATTTTGCGGAAATGCGCGCGGCGTGATCCGCAAGTATCGGCTCTACATATGCAGGAGATGTTTCAGGGAAACTGCCGAGTCCCTCGGGTTTAGGAAATTTTAGGTGGTTGAATGGCGAACGACCCTCTCGCAGATGCGCTGAACGTCATAAAAACGCACGAAATCGCAGGCATAAGCGAATGCACAATAAGGCCTGCATCAAAGCTTATACGCGAAGTGCTATGCATTTTCCAGAGGTGCAATTACATAGGGGATTTTGAGTTCATAGATGATGGGAAATCCGGCTCCTTCAAAGTTCAACTACTTGGCAATATAAATAACTGTGGAGTCATCAAGCCGCGCTTCGCAGTCAAGAAAAACGAATGGGTAAAATGGGAACAGCGTTATATACCAAGCAAGGACTTCGGCCTACTTATCGTATCAACACCCCACGGCCTTATGACAAACTCTGAGGCAAAAGAACGCGGTATAGGGGGGAGACTTATCGCCTACATATACTGATGGTGGTATGATGATAACGATCACGGTGCCTTCTGGTGTTAAAGCCCAAGTCTCAGAAAACGAAATTATAGTAGAAGGACCGAAAGGAAAAGTCTCCAAGTCTTTTAATCCACACCAAATTTCAATAGAAAAAAGCGAAGAAGGGCTTGTGCTTAAATCTGAGGATATCTCACTTCTGAATACGTTCAAATCTCATATATATAACATGATAAAAGGAGTTACTGAGGGACACACAGCAAAAATGCGCGTTGTCTACTCTCACTTCCCAATAAACTTGGAAGTTCGGGATGGTGTTTTGGTAATAAAAAATTTCCTTGGGGAGAAAGTGCCAAGAAAGGCTAAAATAGTTGGCAACACCAAGCTGGATATAAAAGGTCAGGAGATATTCATTTCGGGGACAAATAAGGAGCATGTCGGCCAGACAGTCTCAAATATACGCGCGGCAGTTCGCATACCCGGAAAAGACTGCAGGGTTTTCCAAGATGGGATATATTTAGAAGGGTAATCACATGGTTTCAAAATCGGCAAAAAAGAGAAAACATCCAAAATTTGTTCCGATGAATTTTGGCAGGCGAGGGAGCAAATGTGTTAAGGATAGGTGGAGGAAGCCACGCGGTTGCGACAACAAAAAAAGGCAGAAGGTTCGTTATGCTGGGAAGATGCCGAATAAAGGCTGGCGCAACCCAAAAAATCTGCGCGGGGTTCATCCATGCGGATACAAGGAGGTTCTAATATCAAACATAAAACAATTGGATGGTGTTGGGAAGGAGTGTGCTATTCGCATTTCGGCTACGCTGGGTGAACGAAAGAGATCCGTAATACTAAAGAAGGCAAAGGAGTTGGGTCTTAAAGTCTTGTAGGTGTTTTTGTGGGAGTAAAGACAGTTCGCAGGCTTGCTGCCGATATTCTCGGTGTCGGTGAGAAGAGAATATACATAGATCCCGAGTCAATGGATAGAGTTAAAGAGGCGCTTACACGGGACGATGTCAGGGCACTGATAAAGGAGGGTATAATAACAAAACGCAAGATACATGGAGTATCGCGAGCACGCGCAAGAAGGCTTCATGAACAGAGAAAAAAAGGAAGGCGAAGGGGACGAGGCAGCATAAGAGGTAAAAAATACTCAAAGGTGAAGAGGAAGCGAATATGGATGAACAAACTTAGGGCACAAAGAAAATTGCTTAAACTTTTGCGGGAGAAAGGCGCAATAAAGAAAGACGTGTACAGACGTCTATATGGTATGGCGAAAGGAGGAGCATTCAAGAGCAAGTCCGCACTCCTCACATATCTTCAAGAACACGGCCTGGCTAAGGAGGCATCAATAAAATTGAAGTGATGGTATGGGCAAATCAACAGGACCTACGTATAGAGTGGCTTTCAAAAGGAGAAGGCTTGGGCTTACCAACTACAAAAAGAGGTTTGCGCTTCTAAAGTCTGGCAAGCCAAGGTTTGTAGTCAGAAAAAGCCAGCGGAACATCATCACGCAGGTTCTTGACTACGATACAAAAGGCGATCGCGTTCTGGCATCTGCCCATTCATGTGAGTTGAAGAAGTTTGGTTGGCCTGTGAGGTCCAACACACCAACAGCATACCTAACAGGTCTGCTCGCAGGTTTGAGGGCGGTAAAAAACAAGGTGATTGATGCGGTGCCCGATATTGGCCTTAACAGAGCAACGCGTGGCTCTGTAGTTTTCTCTGCGATAAAAGGCGCGATTGATGGGGGCATGAAAATAAGCATGGACCCCGCAATGGTTTCTGAAAACAGAATAAAAGGGGAGCACATTGCCGGATACTCAAAATATCCAGAAGCGAAAAATATTGTGGAGTTATTTGAAAAAGTTAAAGAAGAAATTATACGTTCAGTCTGAGGTGAAGAGATGGCCGAGGAAGAAAGAGAAGAACAATGGGTTCCCAGAACAGAAATAGGAAAAAAGGTTGCTGCTAAAGAAATAACATCAATAGATGAGATATTTTTCCTTGGCAAGCCCATCCTTGAGCATCAGATAGTTGACATGCTACTCCCAAACCTCAAAGCAGAAACTCTTGAAATGTCTGTAACCCAGCGCATGACTGATTGTGGCAGAAAGTCGCAGTTCAAAGCAATAGTAATCGTCGGAGACGGGAACGGTCATGTTGGCATTGGTGTAGGGAAAGCTGAGGAAGCACGGCCTGCAATAATATCTGCAGAAAGAGACGCGAAAAGAAACATAATTTCCGTACCGCTTGGCTGTGGTTCTTGGGAGTGCGGGTGTGGCGGGGAGCATTCACTGCCAATTATTGTTAAGGGAAAAAGCGGTAGCGTTGAACTGACTCTTAAGCCGGCACCAAAGGGGCTTGGAATAGCAGCGAACGAAGTCGTGAAAAAAGTCCTATCAATAGCTGGCGTAAAGGACGCATGGAGCTTTTCAAGAGGCCATACCGAAACCGTTTATAACACGGCGATGGCAACATACGATGCCCTGAACAGCCTGAACAGATTAAAGCTAAAGGGTTCTTTTGTAAAAGAAAAAGATGTGAAGAAAACAGATAGCGAACCCTCACCTACGGAAGTAGCAAAAACAGAAAAGAAACCGAAACAGGATGAGGAAAAAAATGAGAAATAGGTGTGTTTAATGCCAAAGCTTATGGCGGTTATACGCGTCAGAGGTTCTTCGGGCATACCGCCCAAGGTAAGGTCTACACTTGCAATGCTCAATCTCTGCGCAGTAAACAACTGTGCTCTTGTAGATGACAGACCATCATACAAAGGTATGCTAAAACTATGTAAGGACTATATAACGTGGGGCGAGATAAATGGGCAAACCCTCATGAAACTCATGGTGAAGAAAGGGGGCATTGACGAGAAAAAGGCAGAGGAGCTTGCAAAAAAGCTTCTGAATCTTGAGATAAAAACAGAGGAGTGCAGTCTGCCTGCTGTATTCAGGTTGCACCCGCCGAGGAGAGGATACAAGCATGTAAAAAAGGCATTCCCACATGGCGCTCTCGGATACCGAGGTGAAAAAGTAAATGAACTAATAATGAGGATGTTGTAGGTGATGTTCTTGGTAAGGCGTCATAAGAAGAAAATAACAAAATACCGCGGAAGCCGAACATGTGGCGGGGGAAATGTGAAGAACAGAAGAGGGAAGGGAAACAGAGGCGGGAAGGGTTTTGCGGGGTCAAAAAAACACAGGAAATCATTCATAATAACATATATGCCAGGCCATATAGGCAGCAGGGGTTTCACGCCTCTTACGAGAGAAAAGAATGCGATAAACCTACGTGATATATCTTTAATGGTTGAGAAAGGAATGCTTCAGAAGGACGGCGACACGTATGTTTTTGAATTCCACGGAAAGATACTCGGCAAGGGAGATATTGATGTGCCATTGAGGGCAAGGGCTATCTCCTTCTCTCAAAGTGCGAAAACCAAGATAGAGAATGCAGGCGGGGAGGTCCGGTTGCTCAAGCCTATTTCTCCAGATGGTGATACATAGCGTGATTGCATGGGCCTTGAAGTTTTTGAGCCAATAATAAATGTTCTCCCCGAGGTGAAGCCTCCTTTGCGGGCACCTCCGCTTCGTGAAAAGTTATTTTGGACTGCAACAGCACTCATACTTTTCTTCATAATGTATCACGTATATCCGATAGGCGTCATACGGGTTTCTGGGCATTTTGAATTTCTGCAGATGATAATGGCAAGCAAAACAGGGACGATAATAACGGCAGGCATAGGTCCGATAGTTCTTGCTTCAATATTCCTCCAACTATTTGTAGGCTCTAAAATAATAGAGATGGACCTATCAGATCCGCGCCAGAAAAGGATTTTCACGGGAACGCAGAAGCTACTCGCAATAGTTCTGTGTTTCATTGAGCCAGCCATGTATGTTATATCGGGCTATGTGCGTGTTTATGGCATGCCCGACCCCTTAACGGGCAGTGTTTTATACCCCCCTCTTCTTGGCAGCCTGCATTTCACTATGGCAATTGTTATACTCCAAATGGCTCTTGGCTCAATAATACTCCTCTATCTTGATGAGCTTGTTTCGCGCTATGGAATAGGGAGCGGGATAAGTCTCTTCATAGCCGCAGGCGTTTCTCTTGCAATAGTCCAGGGTACGCTTTCCCTTCTTCTGCCAGGTGCAATATCCCAGCTGAAAGAAGGGGGTGCAAATGCCGTTGCAAATGCGCTCCTCTCCTTCCTTCCTCTCGTCTTTACTCTTGCAGTATTTGCTGCATGCGCATATGCGGAGGGCATGAAAGTTGAAATTCCGCTTGCTTTTGAGAGGGCGCGTGGCGTCGGGGGGCGCTTCCCCATAAAATTCCTTTACGTTTCAAACATCCCTGTAATACTCGCATCTGCCCTCATGCTTAACATACAGCTCTGGGGAAGAATGATAGCTAGCACGCAGTTCTATATAGGCGGTGTCAACATAATTGACTACATAGTGCGCAGTGATGGCAATACTATCCGCGACGGATTTCTCTATTTTATAACACCGTCATTTCCAAACCCGATTATAATTGGTACAACAGATAGTGGATTCAATTCGGTCAAAGGCTATACAACATACCTCGCCATGCTTTCTGGGACAACACCGTATACGAATATACCTGAATTGTTCCATGTTATAACGTACGCAATTACAATGGTTATATTATGCGTTATTTTCGGATGGTTCTGGATAGACACTACGGGCATGGGGCCTAAAGATGTTGCAGAGCAACTAAAGAAATCAGGTCTCCAGATACCGGGTTTCAGGAGAGACCCGCGCGTTATTGAGAAAGTTCTTGAGCGCTACATACCTGTGATAACTATACTTGGCAGTGCGTTTGTAGGCATACTTGCGGTTTTCGCAGACCTCACTGGGGCTCTTGGCACGGGAACAGGCGTTCTGCTTACCGTAGGACTTCTTTTCAGAATGTATGAGGACCTAAGCGCACAGCATCTCTTTGATCTATATCCAGAATTTAAAAACATCCTCTCGTGAGGTGGTGCGGTGATAATCGTTCTAGGGACACCCGGGGCAGGAAAAACAACAATACTAAATGAGGCTAAGAAACGTCTTTCTTCTGATTGGGTTTTCATAAACTACGGGGACCTGATGTTTAAACTTGCAAGTGAAGAGAATTTCGTTAAGCACCGCGACGAGATGCGTTTACTTCCATTAAGCGTGCAGAAAAAACTTCAGGCAAAAGCAGCAGAAGAATTGCAAAAAAGCGGGGAAAAAACAATACTGGATACTCACTGCTCAATAAAAACACCCAACGGCTATCTCCCTGGCCTTCCTTTTGAGCTTCTCTCAAAAATGCGTGTTGAGAACCTTATTCTCATAAGCGCCCCGATAGAGGATATAATGAGGAGGAGGGTTGCAGACACCACAAGGTCACGGGATAAAGAGAAGATAGAGGAGCTTGAGGAGCATATGGCAATAAACAAGTTTCTCCTCTCAACATATTCTGTAATAACGGGCGCCCCATTCCTAATAATTGAGAACCGCGATGGCTCTCTCAAAGAGGCTGTTGAAAGATTCCTATCCGTAGTTAAATAGCGTGGTTCACATGATTGACAGCGCCCTCGCCCCATATTTCATTATCTCCTTCGCTATTCTCTACTCCTTAATTTCCTCGCTCATAACATTCAGGTTTGGGGGTAGAAAACGGCTAAAGGAAATACAGGAGGAGATAAACCAGCTTAAAAAAGAAATGGAGGAGGCAATAAAAAGCAACGACAAGCTGAGGAGAAAAAAGGCTGAGAAGAAACAGCACGAGCAGCTTCCCAGGCTTACCTCTGAGATGATGAAAATCTCAATGACCTCAATGCTCCTGATAGTACCCTTCTTCTTTGCTTTCCTATGGGTCATGAATTCAATGGTGCCAGGCTCAAGCGATGATATACGGCTCATACCAACCAACTCTTCCGCGTGTGCGGGCGTTGATGTTGCATGCGCTACATACCAGCTAAAAGATACCGATACTGAAGGACTTTGGGTTGCTCTTGCAAAATCGCCAGAAAGCGAAAATGCAACAACATTCTATGTGGGGAACACAAGCACGCTAATGCCAGAACCGAGGTACAATGAGCATGGAAATCTGATAATAAAGGCAGACAAAAATCTCTATTCAAAAGGAGAAAACATAACGATTTTGGTCCAAGGCAACAACACAAACAATACACAGATATTCCTTGACAGGGGAACTCGCTTTTACTTTGTGCTTCCGTTTTCAATACCTTTTGCTGGCAACACCCTTGATGCATCTGGTCTTTTCATATCATGCGTTCTCATAACAAGCATAATTTTATCTCAGGTGATGCAGAAGTTCATTTAGGTGCGGCTATGAAGGCAAAACCCATAATATGCATATCCGGCTTCTCGGCTAGCGGCAAAACAACAGTCGGGAAAAAAGTTGCGAAGCTACTCGGTTTAAAGCACATCCACTACTCGTTCAAGCATATCGCAAAGAAAAAAGGAGTTTCTCTCATGCATATCCAAAAAATTGCAGAGAAAGATAAGAAGCTTGACCTTGATTTTGATGCGAGAGTCGTTGAGTCTGCGAAAGAAGGCGGCTGCGTAGTAACCACATGGCTCTCTCCATGGATGGTTAAGAATGCAGACCTTCGCGTATGGCTTGAGGCAACAGAAGAGACCCGCGCGCGGAGGCTTGCTGGCAGGGAAAAAACATCCTTCAAAAGCGCACTCAGACACATAAGAGAGAGGGATGCGAGCAACATACGGAGATACATACGATACTATGGGATAGATATACGAGACCATTCAAACTTTGATTTGATCATAAATTCGGAGCGCTTCTCACCCGATACGATAGCAAGGATAATAAAAGCATCAATGGAGGTTTGATAACATGTTTGAGAAAGGGACTGTTTGCATAAAGCTCTGCGGAAGGGACGCAGGCTCGCGCTGTGTTGTAGTTGGCAAATCGGGGAAATTTGTTGAAGTAGCGTGCCCAGAGCGTAAAAAAATACGGCGATGCAATCCAGCCCATCTAAAAATAACTGGTGAAAAGATAAATGCCGAGGAGTTCCTGCAATCCATGAAAAAAGAAAAAGGCAAGGGTGTCTCCAATTCCTGAGAAAAATCCATCCGCAAATTTTCTTGAAATACCATTTCTCATACGGGATGCAAAAACAGACTACTCGTACGGTAAGCCGCCTTCAGAGAGGACGATAGATGAATTACTTGATTCCTCTGTTGTTGTAGTTGATAAGCCCTGCGGACCGTCAAGCCATGAAGTGACAAAATGGGTGGGGAAGATACTCGGAGTGAAAAAAACGGGGCACGGCGGCACTCTTGACCCAAATGTTTCGGGTGTTCTCGTGGTAGGCTTGAACAGGGCGACGAAGGCTATGGTATTCTTTTCAAAAAGCGAAAAAGAGTATGTCGGAATAATGCGATTCCACAGAGAAATAAGCGAAGAAAGCGTGAGGCTTCTCTTCCAAAAATTCACGGGAGAGATAGACCAGCTGCCTCCTGTAAAATCGGCAGTCAAAAGGAGAGTGCGCACGAGAAAGATAAATGCACTTGAACTCGTTGAAATGCATGGAAGAGACGTTTTATTCCGCGTGGAGTGCGAAGCTGGCACGTATATCAGAAAGCTTTGCCATGACATAGGTAAAGAAGTAGGAGGCGCGCACATGGTGGAATTGAGAAGGACGAGGGCAGGCAGTTTTTCAGAGAAAAACTGCGTAACACTCCATACGCTTTCTGATGCATACTGGCTCTGGAAAGAAAAAGGGGACGAAAAGATGCTGAGAAAATTTCTGATACCTCTTGAAAGCGCGCTCAACCTCCCAAAGCTTTATATAAACGATGGAGCGGTTGATGCGATATGCAGCGGCGCACAGCTTGCCGCGCCTGGCGTTGTAGGTGGTGATAGATTTAAAAAAAATAGCATCATAGCAATCACCACGCTCAAGGGCGAGCTCGTCGCCGTAGCACTCGCGCTTGAAGATATAGAAACAATAGCGAAGATGGAGAAAGGATATGTCGCAAAGACCCTCCGCGTTTTCATGAAGGAGGGCACATACCTACGCGTGTGGGGTAGGAGAAGAGAATAAAAATTTACTCATCCAAAAGTATAGCCACTGCCGGGGTGGCAGAACCTGGTAATGCGTACGGCTGGAGACCGTATGGCTCTTTTGAGCCTTATGGGTTCCCGCCCCTTTTTTCTTCGCAAAAAGGGGAAGAAAGGCGGTGCCGTTTTCAGGGCATATGTCTCTCTCCAGAGAGATGCACGATACATTTATGCAGCACTGGACAAGATGAAATCGTGCTGCTTTTACTAATCACCGCCTCTTTCCTATGAAGAAAGAAAGGGCGGCCTAGAAATCCCATCCCCGGCGTTTGAGGTGTTCAGTTGGAAAAGGGAAAAACTGTTGGGAAAGAGTCACCATCGGAGATACGTGGAATCGTAAGAATAGCGGGAAAGGACATTAAAGGAACGATGAGGCTTACCCGTGCGTTATATCAAATAAAGGGAATCGGAATTAGATTAAGCAGGATACTGGCAGATGTTGCGATACGGGAGATGCGTCTCCCAGAAGACGTGATGCTCGGGCAACTCACAGAGGAGCAGAGCGATAGGCTTGAAGAGATTTGCATGCACCCAGAAAGATATGTTCCGCCTTATCTGCTAAACAGGCAAAAAGACATTGAAACAGGAGAAAGCATCCATTTAATAGGGAGTGACCTAACATTCAGAGTTAAGCAGGATATAGAGAAAGAGAAGGAGATTCTCTCATGGCGTGGTTTCAGGCACACGTATGGCAAGAAAGTGCGCGGTCAGAGAACGAGAACAACAGGAAGGAAAGGAATGACCGTTGGAGTTATAAGGCGTGCAGTAGCTCCTAAACCAGGCGCTGCTGAAAAGAAAGAAGAGAAAAAGGAAAAGAAATAGCGTGGTTTTATGGGGGACCCAAGAAGGCTGAGAAAAAAATACGAGACTCCGCGAAAAACATGGGATGCTGCGAGGATTGAGGAGGACCGCAACCTCCTCATAGAATATGGTCTTAGGAGTATGCACGAACTCTGGACGATGGAGTCCGAGCTAAAAAAGCTAAGGCGCTCTGCAAGAAGGCTTCTCGCTTTGGGAGCAAGCGGTCAGAAGGAAGCGCAGCAAATTCTTGATAAAGCAACTCGGCTTGGCCTTCTCAAAAGTGGCGCCTCCCTTGACGATTTGCTTTCACTTTCTGTTCGCGACGTTCTTGAAAGAAGGCTGCAAACACTCGTTTTCAAGAAAGGACTTGCGCTTTCAATGAAGCAGAGCAGACAGCTCATAACACACGGCTTCATATCCGTAGCAGGTAGAAAGGTAACATCGCCCAGCTATCTGGTTGGAACTGAAGAAGAAAACCAAATTTCCTACTATAAAGCTTTTGATTTTGGTGGTTCAATTGGCGGAGGAAAGCAGGCAGGATAAAAAGGCTCCCGAAGCCGAGAGAGAGACGAGACTTGGCGATAAGATCGGGATAGTGCACGTCTACTCTTCAAAAAACAACACGATAATTACTCTTACAGACCCCAGCTGTGCTGAAACGATAGCGAAGGCGAGTGGTGGAATGATAGTAAAAGCCGATAGGGAAAAAGGCTCCCCATACGCTGCTATGCAGGCAGCATTCATGGTTGCAGAGAAGGCAAAAGAAAGGGGCATAGGCAGAATACACATAAAGATAAGGGCACCCGGAGGGCACAAATCAAAAACCCCAGGACCAGGTGCGCAGGCTGTTGTTAGAGCCCTTGCCCGATCTGGTTTAAGAATAGGAAAAATAGAGGACGTGACACCAATCCCGACGGATACCACCAAGAGACCGGGCGGGAAGAGAGGCAGGCGTGTGTAGGGTGTTATAATGAAACTTGAAATAACAAAGCGTGATGAGAACGAGTGCGATTTCGTCCTTAAGGGCGTTAGCACATCATTCGCAAATGCGATAAGGCGTAGCGTTATGGGAAAGGTTCCCATTCTTGCGATAGATGTGGTTACATTCTACGAAAACAGCTCTGCCCTCTTTGATGAATTTATCGCAAACAGGCTCGGCCTGCTCCCAATAATCACTCCTGAAGACTACACGGAAAAAGACGAAGTGGTTTTCATGCTTGATAAGGAAGGCCCATGCACAGTTTATTCGGGCGATTTGAAGAGCACGGACAAAAAAGTCCGCTGTGCATACGATAACATACCGATAATAAAACTCCTTGAAGGCCAGAGGCTGAGGCTTGAGGCGAAGGCGAGGCTTGGGTTAGGCAGAAAGCATGCGAAGTTCCAGCCCGCCCTCATCTCCTACTCATACGATGAGAAGAATGAAACGTATCAGTTCCATGCAGAGTCATTTGGCAACATGCCTATAGAAAAGGTCATCATGCGTGCTGTTGATATTCTTGAGAAAAAGTGCGATTCTTTTATTAAGGAGGTGGAGGAAATCGCGTAGCTACGCATGCGGGGGTGGCAGAGCCTGGTCAATAACTTCCCTTTGGGATACCAAGGCAAAGTTGGCCAAATGTGCAGGACTGAGGCTCCTGTGCCTTTAGTGGCTGCGTGGGTTCTCGCCCCTTCCAAGGAAAAAAAGAAGATGGTGGCGGCCCAAAAATCCCACCCCCCGCATTTCTCTCGGTGGTTCAATGATAAAAGGACCTGAAAACGAACATAAGCGCACCCTCATCATAACCCTGCGCAGGAGCAAAAGCCCTTTTTGGAGAGCAGTGGCTCGGCATCTGAGCAAGCCTGCAAGAAAATCCGTTGAGGTAAACCTGCTAAAAATAAACAAACTGACAAAAATAAACGACACTGTAATCGTGCCTGGGAAGGTACTCGGCTATGGCGCATTATCGCACCCAATAACCGTGGGCGCATTTTCGTACTCATCGCAGGCGAAGGCGAAAATAGAAATGGCAAATGGGAAAGCTTTTAGCATAGAGAAGATATACGGGGAAAACCCATCTGGAAAAGGGTTGATGTTGCTTACGTAATGGTGTGTGGCATGGAAAGCGAAAAGTTTGACATAGTCATAGATTGCTCCGATTGCGTTGTAGGAAGGATCGGCGCACACGTTGCAAAAAAACTTTTACTGGGATATAAAGTCGCACTTCTAAATGCCGAGAGGGCCCTATTCAGCGGCAGTTTAAGAAACCTGAAAGAGAAATACCAGACGAGAAGGAGTTTGAAAAACAAGGCGAATCCAGAATTCTCACCAAAATGGCCGAGAAGACCTGACCTGCTCGTTAAGAGGATAATAAGGGGCATGCTTCCTTGGGGAAGCGCGAGGGGAAGGGATGCCTACCACAACCTGCGCGTTTATATTGGAAATCCCAAAAACATGAAGCCCAACAAGGAGTTCGGTAAAGTGGGGGATAAGACTAAATATGTTTCCGTTGAAAAACTCTGCTTGCAGCTGGGCTACGCCCCAAAAGCAAAAGGTGGATAGATGGCGCAGAAAAAAGAAGAAAAAAAGCCAAAGAAAGAGGTAATCGTTTTCGCACGGGGAAAGAGAAAAGAAAGCGTAGCTCGTGTTAGGCTGAAGAAAGGCACCGGGAAAATACGGTTCAACGGTTTTGATGTTAATACGCTTGAAAATAACTACATGCGCCAGATTCTTTTAGAGCCCCTTGAACTGGCGGGCGATGTTGCAGGAGGAGTTGATATAAGCATAAACGTAAGCGGCGGTGGACCGATGGGCCAGATAGAGGCTGCAAGGCTTGCAATAGCAAAGGCCGTAGTTGAGTATACGGGAGACCAATCCATAAAAGAGAGGATGCTTGAGCAGGATAGGCACCTGCTTGTTGAGGATAGCAGAAGGGTTGAGCCGAAGAAATACCGTGGCAGGAAGGCGAGGGCGAGGTTCCAAAAATCATACAGGTGATGCTGTGATAATACCGATAAGATGTTTTACATGCGGTGCTGTGATAGCGCACAAATATGAGGAATACAAGGAGCGCATAAGAAACGGCGAGAAAGCAGCAGATGTGCTGACCGACTTGGGGATAAAGCGCTACTGCTGCAGGCGCATGTTCCTGAGCCATGTGGATTTAATAGATGAAGTTGCAAAATATGGTAGGTTTTAGGGGGCCGTAGGGTAGCCTGGTCATCCTTCCGGCTGGGTTCTCTTTTGGAAAGGTAACCAAAAGAAAACCTCCGGTCTGGGGATGGCCGCCAGAATGCCGGCGACCCGAGCAACCCTCCCTTCTCAGGAAGGGTGCGGGAATTCAAATCTCGGCGGCCCCATTTTATTCGGTGAGAAGATGAGCGAACTGTTGGTCCCGCAGGAGAACTACCTTGAAGCAGGAATACACATAGGCACAAAGCTGAAAACACCATACACAAGACAATTCATATACAAGGCGAGGCAGGATGGACTATACGTTTTAGACCTTAAGCAGGTTGATGAGCGGATAAGAACAGCAGCGAAGCTCCTTGCAAGGTACAACAGCGAGGATATCCTTGTAACCGCATCGCGGACATACGCAGCAAGCGCTGCGATGAGATTTGCCCAGCTTACAGGATGCAAAGTTAAAACTGGAAGGTTTATACCCGGTTCTTTTACAAACCCAAACAGGGAGGATTTCATAGAGCCCAAGCTTCTTCTCGTTTCAGACCCAAGAGGAGAATGGCAGGCCGTCGTTGAGGCTTCTCAGATAGGCATACCAGTAATAGCGCTTTGCGATACGGACAACTCAGCAAAATTCGTGGATTACGTAATACCCTGCAACAACAAAGGGCGCAAGTCCCTTTCCCTTGTTTATTACCTCCTCGCAAGGGAGATGCTTAGGGAGAAAGGAAAGCTTGACGATTCATTCCCGTCTTTTGAGAAATTTGATGAAGGGCAGGAGCAGGAGAGCGGAGAGGAGAGTGCAGTTGTTGAAAAAACCGAGCCTGCATCCCAACCCCAGAGCGCCGAGCCCCAGAAGGAAGAAGTAAAAGCGGAAGCCGAAGAAAAGGGGGAAGAAAAGGCAGAAAAGAAAAAATTGGGCAGAAAAAAGAAAGCGAATAAAGAAGAGAAGAACGCTGAAGGGGCTTAATCTTCCTATCCTCCCGCATTTCTTACGCACAACTGTTTTGTTAAGTAATACTCTATCTGCTCGCAGATGCTCGCATTCTTATTTAGAACCGCATTTTCATAATAGCAGTGGTCCTTCCATGTGGGGTTTAAAACTCTCCCGCATGCTTCAGCATCGTACTTGTATTGCCTCGTCAGTATTATCGTCCTATAGCACGTGTCCCTCCAAACGTTGTTCTCAAGGTAATTGCAGACTGAAGGGTCATTCCTGCTTTTTGCTATATCAAACCTGCAAAGGTCCCTCTCCACATCCCTCTTTATGTTAGCGCAAACGCTGACATTTGTTACGAATGCAACCGCCCTATAACAATCATCGTTATCCTTCTCTCTTTCTGGCTTTGCACACAGTGATGGTTTCTTCTTTGAAACCGCAAGGTTCATGTAGCACGGAACGCTGTATGTTGATGTCAGAATCTTATCGCAGAGACTTTCGTTAAGCGTCTCCTCAGCGAATTTCTCATAGCAGAAATCCCTCTTCATGTATTCTAAACCATCACAGGCAGTGATGTTTCCCAAAATGCTCAGGCAGACATGCCTGAAAACGTCATTGCTTATCTCCCCGCATATTGAAGAGTTGCTGTTATTCAACGCAACCTCATAATAGCATGAATCAATTTTCGCACCAGCTTCCTCACATTTGCCGATGTCCCCGAGCGATGCAAGGCAGACTATCCTTTCATAACCTTCAAGCTCTTTGCAAGGGGGTTCTACAAACCTTTCAATACACTTTGCCCTGAGCACCTCATTCCCTATTCCTGAGCAGTAAGAAGAGTCGTTCAGCCTAATTGCGGCATCCATCATGCACGAATCTCTCCTGCTTGCGTTTGAGAGCGTGTCGCAGAGCTTCGGGTCCTTCTCCGCAAAAGTATATATGCAATTATCCCTAAGGGAGGCGTTGTCTATTTTACCGCATTCCTCCACCGCGCTTTCATCTCTTGCCTTCAGTAGATAGCAGTAGTCCCTGTTTATCCCGCTCTTCGCCTCGCAGCCTTCCAAAATCGTCGCATTCTGCGTTGCATTCATAACGATTATTACGGGCGTCGGCTTCTTTTCCTCCTTTTGCATACAGCCAGCAAGCAAAATTAGAATAAGCAACAAAATTCCGTATGACCTCAACAGACCACCGACACTTTATAACCAAAATATTTTATAAATAGATAGCTCAAAAAATTCTTTTTAGTCTCTACTATGTATTGGCGAGGTGGAATTATGGCAAAATTGCGGGTTGGAGTTCTCGGAGCGACGGGCATGGTTGGCCAGAAGTTCATAACACTGCTTGAAAACCATCCTTGGTTTGAGGTTGTAGCAGTTGCGGCATCGCCCCGCTCTGCTGGGAAGAAATACTCTGAGGCTGTTGAGGGCAGGTGGTACTCCAAAAACCCAATTCCTGATGGAGTAAGCGACCTTGTAGTTTCAGACGTAAAAGAGATTGACAAAATGAAGGGCAATGTGGATTTTGTTTTCTCAGCCCTTGATATGCCAAAAGACGAGATAAAGGCTCTTGAAGACAAGTACGCCGAGAATGATATCCCCGTAGTTTCAAACAACTCAGCCCATAGATGGACAAAAGACGTCCCGATGATAATGCCCGAGATAAATCCCCACCACATAGCTCTGATAGATATCCAGAGAAAAAACCACGGATGGAAAAAGGGCTTTGTTGTAGTCAAACCGAACTGTTCCCTTCAGAGCTATCTGCCAGCAATCGCTCCACTTATGGACTTTAAGCCGAACAGGATGATTGTATGCACGATGCAGGCTGTTTCGGGAGCTGGGAAGACTTTTGAGACATTCCCCGAGATAGCAGACAACGTAATACCTTTTATAAAAGGAGAGGAAGAGAAATCAGAGCAGGAGCCGCTCAAAATTCTCGGCAAAATAAAGAATGGCGAGGTTGTGAATTTTGATGGAATTAAGATATCTGCACACTGCAACAGAGTCCCTACATCAGATGGACATATGGCGGCCGTTTCTGTCGGTTTTAGGAAGAAGCCAACGAGAGAACAGATTCTTGAGCTCTGGAAGGACTACAAGCCTCTCCCACAACAGCTAAAGCTTCCGAGTGCCCCCGACCCCGTTCTCATATACCATGAGGACGAGACAAGGCCACAGACGAGGCTTGATAGGGATAATGGAAACGGAATGGCGATAACCATCGGAAGGCTTCGCGAGTGCTTCGTGCTTGATTACAGGTTTGTCGCCCTTTCGCACAACACCGTGAGGGGAGCGGCTGGGGGAGCAATTCTAACAGCAGAGTTGCTGAAAGCCAAGGGCTACCTATAGCATATGGTTCCATGCCTTCACTGCGCTTTTATGCAATCGCATTCTCTGCTCTTCTCTTTTTCGTATTTTTTATCCTATCCCTTTACTATAATTACTCTCTCAAAACTTCGCTTGATAAAACCACGCACGAGCTTGAGGCAAAATCGCGTGCTCTTGCAGAAGCCGAAACAAACATGAGCCGTCTTAATGGGAAATTGGCAGAAAGAGATGCACAGCTTTCTATTCTAAAAAGGGACATGGAATCACTTTCCTCAGAGTATAATAGAACAAAAGAGGAGCTCAGCGTATGCGAGTCGGAGCTTTTTGCGGCAAAAAGAGAGATAAACGAAACGAAGAGTAGGCTAACAGAAACAAAATCAGAGTTCCAAAATCTTCTAGCAGAACTTCTGGGGATAGAGGAATCGGTCAACTCGTCAATTCAGTGGTTCAGGGATAACTCCGTTTTTACGCCTTCAATGCAAAGCCTCCGTACCTCAATCTCAAGCAGGTGCGTGCAGGATTCAAAGCTAAACCTTGCATGCATTCCCTACGTTCTTGAGAAATATCGCAACTTTAGGTATGTTTCAGAAGAGCCAGACCGCCTCTATCCGCTTGAAGAGATGCTTAATAGGGGAGGGGACTGCGAGGACTTCTCGCTTCTGCTGAAGGCGTTCCTGAACACTATGAAGCAATCTGGCGCGAATCTAAAAGTTGAGGCGTGGAAGGAAGACCCACATTCAACATATACAATCTACGAAACAGATGTCGGATATGTTTACTATGATAATGCCATACCGCATAGTCTGGGATACCTGAACTCAATTTATCCAATTGTCATCTGCTACACAACAGTCTATGCACCCCCTATTTCTGAAGGGCATTGCATAGTCGCGCTCGCAGAAAAAGAGCCCTCCTCTGTGCAGCAACTATACGGACTTGAAGGTGCCGAGACGTTTGAGCCTCAAACTGGTGAATACAAAGGGAGGATAGGGTGGGATTTTTTCATATGCCATGAAGGCGATAGAGAATGCGAGAGAACGATAAACGGCATAACCTTTGTAATCACCAATAGCGATCTCTTCACCTTCACTGATGGGGAATGGAAGAGCTATTCTATGTACCAGGACCGTCTCGTAGCACTGGAAGAACGCCTGCGCAGAGCGCTTGAAGGAGAAGACTAATTTTTCAAATTAATCAGATACTCCTTCCGTCTTTCAGGGTCTGAAAAAATCTTCGCTTTTTCTATCTTGTCTTCTATCTCCCTGATCAAAGGCGCGCACAATTGTCGATACCCTTCCAAAATGTTTGTTTCATTCTCATTAAAACTCCTCGCAAGATTCATTGCGCTTCGAAGAGCAAAGCTTATCCCTTCACCCGTAGTCGGGCTTATAAAACCAGCACTTTCACCTACAAGAAAAATGTTATCTCTGCCAAGAAAAACTTCATCTGTTTTCATAGGTCTAAAAATCAAAGCCGCCTCCATCATACCCCCGACCTCTTTTCCTAACCTCTTTTTTATTAAGTTTTTGAACATTTCAAACTTTTTTTCTGCTACTGGAATCTCTACCGCAGTCCCAACAACAGTCTCTGTCGTTTTTGGGATAATCCAAGAATAGAAATCGGTTATTGAGCTCTCATATACGAATAGAACACAATCATACATATTCTCGGGCAACCTGCTTTGAACGGCAATATACTGTTTTATATCACTCCCACCCATTCTTCTTCTCACAAAAGCAGCGGCACCATCCGCGCCTACCAGATAGCGTGTTCTTACAATCTCTTGTTTTTTACCTCTCAGCTTAACTCTTATTTCTTTACCTGCCTCAAAACCAATCGCCTTAGTTTCAGAAACAAATCCTATATCCCTATTTTCAAGAAGATTGAAAAACCACCAATCAAATCTTTCTCTTGAAACATTCCATAATCTCTTTTCTCTGGATCTAACGTTTATGTTATTCTCAAAATCCGCATATTCCAACGCTACTTGCTTAGGCGATGCAAAAATATGGGAGGGCGGTTTTAATTTTCGTATTATCTCTTGGCTTTCTTCAACAAGCAATCCACCGCACGGTTTTGTGCGAGGAAAAGGTTTTTCATCAACCAACAGCACGTCATATCTATCTGAGAGGTTATAAGCCAAAAAGCAGCCTGCAGGTCCAGCGCCAACAATCACAACATCATATACCTCTTTTATTTTTGCATTCTTAATTTTTTCATGTTCGTAATGCATGCTGTAAAAAATAAAAATAGTTATATTTATTATTTACTGAAAATTACTGAAAATGTGGTGGTTTTATGGTTGAGCGTCTGGCACAATTTTATGAAAAGACTGTTGAGCAAAATTTGAACTATCTATATAAGGTTGAGAAGGAACTCTTCAGCGATCCTCTTCTTGCCTCTACCTTCCCGAACATACTTTCCTCCTCATCAAAAAACATTGCGAATAAATGGCGAAATGAACGCAAGTATATACGGACTAAATTCGTGGTTGATGCGCTTCCGAACTATCCTCAGGAAATCCTTGCGCTCTCCGTTTCAATAGATGCCACCGTTAATATACTTGATGACATTCTTGATGAGACTTTATCAAAAGAAGAAAAGGGACTGTACCTTGTGGAATTAATACGTGCAATATCATTACACAATTTAAGAAACACACCTGCAAGAATAAGGAAAGCAATTTTCAATTACTTCAATAAAATTCTAATCGTTGCAATGTCTGAAATGTACTTCTTGGGTTGTTTATCTAAACAAGAAAATGAAAACGACTTGATAAATTCCGCATGCAGGTACTACCACGGTAGAAGTCTTGATATTGATATATTCGCAGAGCTACCGTTATTACATACCCGTATGGCAAAAAAAGACCAGCAAGCAGTCCTGAATGCTGCACGGGCTTTTAGAATTATGAACTTGGTTAAAAAAGACCTGAAGGATTTTGAAAGAGATGTTTCCTGTAATATCCAAACTGCTCTCACCGTTCTCCATGCGAGAAAAAAGCTCACCCCGAATCTCTTTGATGGAATATATAATTATTCATTGAAGCTGTGCGATACTAAAACGGATAAAACTGCCACCATCGTTGAAAACTTCATATCAATGCTAAAAAAAGAGAAACAGGAGGTAGATAAACTCATACGTCTTTTACCCGCTCAATAAGCTCCTCAAGTAGTTCCCCCTCCTTTCCCTCCTCATATCTATTCACAAACTCCTTCTGTAGCGGGTAGATATACTCCAACTTGTATCTTCTGCATACCTCATCCCACAAGCCTCTCCTTTTCAATTCTTCTTCTGTTCCTGTTAAAAAATCGCATTTTGCATCTCCCTTAGCCTTACACGATGTTTCAATATTCTGGCATATTGCATTATGAACAAAGCACCCTCCCCCGCCCATGCAACCAGAGATAAAGTAATCAATCGGTTCTTTTATCTTCTTACAATCCACATATCGTAAAAACGGGTTATTTTCTATAATAAAATGTGTGTAGCGCCCTGCAGAATACTCGTGTGTCTTATACAGGCCTATACCCATCGCTTCACCAAGGTCCATACCCAATGAGTAGATCTCCTCAGGTTTTTTAAGCAAAAATTTCTCCTTAATCTGTTTCACTAGCATGTATCCCCAACACCATGATATAAAGTAAAACTGTGGGAGGCGCTGCGCTTCATAAAAATACTCTGTTAGCTCCCCTATAAAAAATGCCGGTACTAACGTCACCGGGGTATCTTTTAAAGTTATAAGCCCGTTCTCAAATTTTATTTGTTTCGTCATAAGTAGTTTAGCCAAAAGCGCCATCACCACAGCAACCACCTACTTCAACACAACAGTACTTTCTTCACCAACCATAAAACCCTCATTCGTTATCAAAGTGGGATACAATCCATGCTTATGATTTGTACTTCTCATCTTTCTTATTTCCAGAGTACCGAAACTCTCCCCACCTATCGTAGTATAGCGTAGAACCACAACACCATCCGCTAAAAACTCCGAAATTGTATCTCTAGACAACCATACTGTCTCCTCGGCAAGTTCCGAAATAAAAATTCCTGTAACACCCGTTTTCTTAAACTTCCCAAAAACCCACATCATCGCTTTTCTAGTTATTGCTTCACCCGATATTCCGATCCTATCTGATGTTTTTATGTCAAGCATCTCAGTTATTTCAACACCACCAAAAATACCAGCATATATACCCACTATCGCTAACGAATCAATGACGAGCCTGGCGGGTTTAAAATCTACTACGGTATTATAAACTCCCTCAATTATATTTGCGATACTTGCATCAGTGAGTTCTAAGCACTCCAGTTTTATTTGCCCATTTTTCTCAAGATCCTCCAAATTCCATCCGAATCTATTAGCCTGCATTATAATGTCCTCTCTCTTTTGCTCGAAACTTACGTACATACCTTTTTCACCATACTCCATCGCCCCCTTTACTATATACTGCAACCCAAATATCGTTTTTCCAGCCCCTGCTTGGCCAGATAGAAGTACAAGTGCACCTCGAGGTATTCCACCCTCTATAAGCTTATCTAATCCAGGTATGCCTGTTTTCACCCTCTCTACTACATTCATCTACTCACCAACTACTATGCCTTCCTCAGTTATCTCAATAGTTTTTGGCAGGAAATCATGCTTCGTACCCCTCATCTTCTCTATTGTAAGCGTCCTCTTGCCAAGCGCCTCTATCTTCTGCAACTTTATCACCCCATCGCATGCAAACTCTGAAACCGTGTCCCTGCTCAGCCATTGCGTGTTCTGCGGAAGCTCCGAGATGACGATGATTGATGCATCGCTCTTTCTCAGCCTCCTGAATATCTCCATAACAGTTCTGCGCATAACTGCATCCTCTGAAGGGGCGAATTTAAGCCCACGCATACCTATTGCATCAGCAGTCGCCTCGCTCATTCCGATTACCTCCGCGTATACCCCATACGTGGAGATTGAATCAAGCACGAGCCTGGCTGGCTTGTAGTCGTTAATAGTATTCTCTATCTCTTTAATTGCCTGCGTTATATCAACCGACCCGAGGTCAATCTCAAGCACCTTTATCAGGTCCATCTCTTCAAAATCCCTGAAATCCCACCTAAAGTTTGAAGCCTGACTTTCAAGCTTCCCCCTGCTCTCATCAAACGTTATATACAATCCTCTCTCGCCGTTTCGTGCGCCCTTTACGAGAAACTGCATCCCGAATATCGTCTTTCCAGCGCCAGCCGTGCCAGTCACGAGAACGATTGATTTCTCAGGTATACCGCCACCTAACAAGTTGTCAAGCCCCGCTATCCCCGTCGGCACTCTTTGCTGCATTCTGCATCACTTTCGCGTACGGAATCAACCCCGCCTACTTTGTTCCATCCTCTATCTCTATGCCGTTCGGACCTATCACTATCATCCTTGGCAGGAAATCATGCTTCGTCCCCCTCATCTTCTCTACCGTAAGCGTCCTCTTGCCGAGCGCCTCTATCTTCTGCAACTTTATCACTCCATCGCATGCGAACTCTGAAACCGTGTCCCTGCTCAGCCATGCGCTTCCAGCCTGCAATTCTGACGTTAGGATTGTTGTTACTTCAAGAGCCCTTATCCTCTCTATAAGGTTCATAACAGCACGGCGGGTGACCACGTCTCCGATAATGGGTGGGATAAAAGCCTCTGTTTTTATCCCCATCATCTCAAATGTCTCAACGTCGGCAGCTACTTCACTGTATATTGCGAGTGTTGAGAGCGAATCAAGGACGAGGCGCTGCGCATTGAATTTTTTTGTGAGCTCCTCCACTTCGCAGATAACCTTCTCAACATGGCTATGAAGCGTTTTAAGGCTTACAACTCTAACGAGGTTGTCCTTCTCATATTTCTCTAAATCCCAGCCAAACTGCAAAGCCTGCATTCTTATGCTATTCGCAATCTGCTCAAACGTTATATAAAGGCCGCGCTCTCCGCTTCTTGCACCCTCAACTATAAATTGTAGCGAGAATATCGTTTTTCCCGCGCCAGGGGTGCCTGAGACGAGAATTACCGAATTCTTAGGAAATCCACCTTCAAGCAAATCATCCAATTTCGCAATACCTGTTTTTACTCTTTGCAAGCGAACACCCATCTAATTATCTCATTTCTATATTTAAGCCTTATTATCTACAATATGTGCAGTAGCCCCGTGGTGTAGTGGCCAAGCATGGCGGGCTTTGGTCTGCCCTCCTTCTCAAAAGCTATTTGGGGCAGGAAGAAACCCGCAGACAGAGGTTCAAATCCTCTCGGGGCTATTTTTAAATATGGGTGGAGGCATCCTATTATGACAAAAAGCAGAACTTTCTCTTTGAGGTGCAAGTGCGGCACAACGCTTGAAGCAGAGTTTTACGAATCCATAGATCTCTCCACGCATCCATACATGGAAGAGGATGTTCTGATGGGAAACATAAACTCATTCAAATGCCCGAAGTGCAATCGGGTTATAGTCTGCAAGCCTCCTGAGGTAAAAAATCAGAGAACGGGTGAAAAGGAAACCAGATACTATGTAGTTGTTGGCGATGAGCTTATTACCAAATCATAATGCTAATAGCCCTTCGCAAGAAAAACCTCAAAACCATCAGCGCCGCAAACTATACACTTTCTTTTGCGCGTTTCTTTCCCATACTCTATGCCTCTTACATCAATCGTCTTTTCATTCTTCAATTCATCCGCACATTCCGTAGAACCGCACCAACCAGCCCTGAAAAAGCCGTTTTCTCCAAGCTCCTCAATCCTCTCCACGTTCTTTATCGCTTCTTCAAGCGATTTTTTTGAATTCTCAAAGAGCTTTTCACGAACCTCATTAAATGCCGCCAGAATAGACTGGCAGAGGTCTTCCATCAGTATCGTTTTTTTTCCTCCAGTCCTAAGCGCAATGACAACGGTGTTGCTCTCCACTTCTTTTGGGCCAATCTCCAATCTAATAGGCACCCCCTTGCATTCCCATTTGTAGAACTTATCCCCAGGCCGTGCATCACTCTCATCCACATAGCATCTTATCCCACATTTGGAGAGTTTGGCTGCAACCTCCCTGCATCTATCAATAACTCCCGCGCCTTGACGGTATAGTATCGGCACTATGATTGCCTGAATAGGCGCCACATCGGGAGGGAGGATAAGGCCCCTGCTGTCCCCATGAATTGATACTATTGCAGCGAGGCAGCGCATGCTTATCCCATAGCTGGTCTGGTATGCATACTGTTTATCCCCCTTCTCGTCTGCAAAGCAGACCTCATAGACTTTTGAGAAGTTTTGGCCCAAGTTGTGGATAGTCCCAACCTGAAGAACCCTGCCGTCTGGCATAAGCGCCTCCAAGGCAATTGAGTAGTCCGCACCCGCAAACTTATCATGCTCAGGCCTTTTTAGCGCAAGCGTTGCAATTCCCAGCTTTTCGTAAAATTCTTTGTATATGCGATATGCTTCTCTTATTTGCTTCTCGGCATCTTCCTTGCTTGCATGGGCAGTGTGTGCTTCGTTCCAGTATACCTCCCTTCCACGTATCAGGGGTTTTGTTGCCTTCGTTTCATTTCTATAAACGCATACCGTCTGATGCACTTTGAGAGGCAGATCGGCATGAGAACGAATCCAAAGGGAGAACATCGGATACATAACGGTCTCAGAAGTCGGCCTTACTGCAAGCTTTCTCTCAAGCCTGCTCAATCCTGCATGCGTTGCCCATAGAACCTGATCCTCAAAGCCTTTTATATGCTCCCCCTCTTTCCCAAATATATCCTCGGGTATAAGAAGGGGAAAGAGCATCTGCTCATGCCCCGTTTCATCAAGCACATTCTCAAGGATTTCAAAGCAACGCCTCATTATGCTAAAACCCCATGGGCGATATACGGGCATTCCCTTCACGGGGTATCGTATGTCTATTATATCTGCTTCGTAAAGGACGGTGTTGTACCATTCTGAAAAGTTGGATTTGTCTACTTCCATAAAAAACCTATCTACTCTATTGATAAAAATATATAATGATTTATTGCAGATATCAGGTTATGCTCTCCGAACTTGAAAAGGAATTCAAAAAGGTTCTCGCAAGAATACTGAAATATAAGAAAAGAGAAGATAGAAGGGATGCGCTTATTGAGCTGAGCGCCGCACTGCAAAAATATGTAAGGCATACCGAGGAAGAAATCCTTAAATGCGAAAGGAAAAAGAGCGATGTTGATTATGTGGAGATATCGGACGAGAGGAGCGCTTCATTGGCCGTGCGGATAGACGGCCTGCCTATAAAGAAACTTCCCCTCATGAGAAAGAAGTTTAAAGCGTTTGCGAAATCGCTTCAAAACTCTAAACATCAAGAAGAACGCGAATAATCCACCCATCTTTACCCTCTTTCACCTCAAGCTCGTGGAACGTAACTGCCTTAACGTCTCCTAGTGCATTCTCGGGTTTTTTTCTCTCCCCCCACGCTTCTCCCTCCACAAAATATTCGTTCTCCTTCCTGTCAAGCTTCTTCACCTTAAAACTTTTGAAGAAAAGGCCTCTCGCATCACTCTCGCTTAGAAGCTCGCTTAGTGTAAAAACCACCAACTCGCCCAAATCACTTGCTTTGACACGAATGCTAATCCTCTCTTCTTCCGTAAGTTTGCCAACATCAGCCATAGCAGAGAAAAGAGCAAGCCCCGCGTTTTCAATGCTCTCAGAGAGTGTCTTGCCATAAGCCTCAAAGAGCATATCTGCTTTATGTTCAAGGAACCTGAATTTTTTACGCATTTCAATCCTGCTCTATTGCTACCTCTGTTCCAAGTGCCTGACCAGGCAACCCTCTCTCAAACCTTGCAACCAAGCTCCCCTTATTCCCATGAGTCCCTGTAATTTTTCCGCTTATCACATTCCCACCACTCGTCCTCCACCTTATCGTTTTGCCAACGAGCCTTTCTGCCTCACTCTTTTCCTTCACGCCTTCAACCACGATGATGAACTGGTTTAGGTGCTCTGTGTGTTTTCCCCTTCTGTAATTCGCTATTCTCGCCTTAAGTTCAGCCATACAACCACCGCCTTTTTCTCTCAGATAAAATTATTATTTATACCCCACATTTCTACCTTATGAAGGGGCTCGTTCTCCTTTCAGAAGAACAGGATAAAAGGAGTGTATCTTATATAACTGACGGGCGAAGGCTGTATAGATTAAATACTGAGAGGCTGGAAGAAGGAGCTTCCGTGGAGTTAGAAAAGAAAAGCGGCAATTTTGTAATTAAACGGGTTCTGGAAGAGAGTTACCTTCCACAGTACTACACCAAAATACACGCATACAAGGGAAAAGACTCAGTCATACGGGCCCTCAGAAAAAAAATGGAGCCAATAGCAAGGGAAATTCTCCTCTCAGTTTTCTCGCTGAAGCAGATTCATGTTCGGTTTCACGAGGATGCTGACGGCGCATGCGCTGCCCTGTGCATAAGAGGTGCAATCGTGAACCGTGCGGCTGCATATGGCTATGATGAACAGCTTATCAATAAAATGTTCCGATTTGAGCAAATAGGCTCGGCAATATACACCGAGCACGATGCATTTCACGATTTGCCAAAAAGTTCCCGTTCATCTATCTTTCTCCTTCTTGATTTCGCCTCTAACGAAGAAAGCAGATACGGAATACAGATACTTAAAAGGGCGGGCATGCGCGTGGGGGTTATAGACCATCATCCCCCGCCGTGGGACAGCAATTTTGAAAAATTGCTTGGTGTTGATTTTTTTATCTCCCCATGGGCGTGTGGAGGCGACTCCTCCCATACTGCTGGGGTTATATGTGGAGAACTTGGAAAAATGCTCGGTGCTAAAGGTTTGGCAGAGCTTCAAAAAATCTCTGTCGCTGGTGATAGGAGTAGTTTAATTAAATTCTCAGAAAAACACAAAAATTCCGCTCTTCTCCTTGACTTTGCGCTTTCAAAAAAAATGTCGCTTTTGACATGCGCTGAGGCGCTTAATAATCCACAGGTTTTTTCCCCCTTACTCTCAGAGGCAAAACTCGTTTTGGAAGAGGCTTTGGAAGAAGCGCTTGCCAAAACGCAGGTTTTCAGTACGGGTGCCTTTACGCTCGCAGTTATTGCAATAGACAAATTAGCAACGAGGCCTTTCCCCAAGAAAAGCCTTCTATGCACTCTCATACATGAGAAAATCGGTAAAAATGCGATTACTGTTGGATACGGGAAGAAGCTATTCATAATTCGTGTGAGTGAGGAAGCGGTTAAGAATGGATTTGACGCAAACAGGTTTGTTTCCGACGCTAAAAATGAATTCCGCGATATAATAATAGCGGGCGGTGGCCATTCAAAAGCAGCGAGCATCAGGCTAACGGGTTCCTCCCAATGCATAATGGAGCATCTGAAAAAGACTTTGATCCGCCTAACTACTAGTAAATAATAAAAATAAGGACGGCATAATACTCTACGAGTATTATGATAAGAAAGATTGCATTTGTGGTTCTCCTCCTATTCCTTCCCGTGTTTCCCGAAGAAACAGGCTATAACATAACAAATAATACGTGCATAACGACTGCCGACTGCAAAATTGGTTATTGCCTTGGTGGCGTATGTGTCCTTCCCCCAGAAACATTTTGCGATAAACCTGCCTCCGTCCCAGTCGGTGGAGAATGCAATGCAACATGCCAGTGTGTAGAGGGTTATTGTGTTGGGGGAAAATGCTCTCTCCAACCAGTTGTTGAGTGCAAGGATATAAACAACTCCTGCACTGCAACAAGCGAGTGCTGCATCCCCCTTGTATGCATTGAATATAGGTGCACGTCCGCACCAACTAAAACCGGTGGTGAAGTGATATCACCCATAAACATAGGGGTGAAGTCAGGATGCATGGGAATCGCGGAATGCACTGGCGGTATCGGTTGCTTCATTCTGTGTAATTTCTTCTATGTCCTTCTTGTTGCTCTCTCCATTGTTGCGGGCTATATTTATTATATACGGGACAAGAGCAGAAATAGGTTCATACCGATTCTTCTTGTCGCTATCCCTATTGTGATAGGGGCTCTTACCTATACGCTTATTGGAGACATATTTGCCCTTCTCATAATAATCTATGCGCTCGTTTCTGGAGAAAGCAAGCAAGAAATAGAAATATAGGTTTATTAATTTTAACAGGCACATAAAAGCCGCGGTGCTTATATGTCGTTTTACAAATACATCACACAGGCATTGCGTCAAGAATATGCAGAGAGAAGCGAGACATACAGAAAGCGTTTGGTTGAATGGAGGAAGTCCCCACCCGTAATGCGCGTTGATAAGCCGACGAACCTTGCACGTGCGAGGACGTTGGGCTATGTGGCAAAGCAGGGGATGATCATAGCTCGCGTGCGTGTTCCTCGGGGAAAAAGAAAGAGAAAAAAGCCAGCAGGTGGAAGAAAGCAATCAAAGTCTGGCAGGTTCTTCTCGCGCAAAAAATCTCTGCAGCTGATAGCAGAAGAAAGGGCAGCGTCAAAGTACTCAAACATGGAGGTCCTAAACTCCTACTGGGTGGGGGAAGATGGGAATTACAAATATTTTGAGGTTATACTGTATGACCCTTCACACGGGAATTTTGGGCATATGGAGCAACATGGAAGAGTTTACAGAGGACTGACAAGCGCAGGGGTAAAATCACGTGGTTTACGCAAAAAGGGGAAAGGATCTGAAAAATCAAGGCCAAGCGTGCGCAAAAAAATACGCAATTTTTGAATTTAGGGTATTTCATGCCGCGTTTCTTTGACCTGAATGTCAGATATCGGGCACGAGCAAAAGATTGGAAAGAGCTGGGATATGCGGGCGTGCTGGTTTTTCCGGATGAGGCGCACATAGCGCATATTAGCAAAATGCCGAAGAGTGGTTTCATAGCGGTGTCTGAAAAACACGAAATACTCCGCTCCTGCGTAAGGAAGTTCAGAGTAATATGCAACCAGAACTACATATTAGATAGGGCGCTCGTGCGTTCTGTTGCAACATATAAGCGTGCGTTTGAGATACCGATAGACATGCTTCTTTCAACATGCGGTGTTGAAAGGGCAGTGCTCATATCAAAGATGCGTTCTTTCCTAAACCTCTGCAATAAATTTGGCGCTGATTTTGCACTCACAAGCAGGGCGAGAAGCAAATGCGACATGCGCTCACCATCCGAGATGGTTTCAATCGGCTACCTATTGGGTCTTACGAGGGAACAATCTATTCGTGCCATTAGTACAGTTCCAGAGCGGATTATAAAAGAATCAAAGGGGTTTTTGTGGCAAGGCAGAAAACATTGAGAATAGGAAGACGCTACATCCGTTTTGAAATCATATCCAACTATTCACCATCCAAACGAGAACTTGAGAAGTTAATACAGAACGCAGTTCTTACCCTTTTTGGCGAATACGGATATTCCCAAATAATGCCAAGGCTGATAACATGGGATGACACAAGTAGAAGCGGTATAGTAAGATGCGCAAGAGGAGAAGAAGAAAAATTGAAGGCAGCTTTTGCACTATTGCCCAATTTAGGCGGAGAAAAAGCACATGTTAGAATATGGGCGGTTTCCGGCACGTTGAGAAAGCTCAGGCGTGGGCAACATATATAAATTTTTTTAATCGTAATAGTTGGAGAGGTGTGCTAATGTATCAGGCTGTTTCTCCACAGGCATACGACCGTGCCATTACGGTATTCAGCCCTGATGGCAGGTTGTTTCAGGTGGAGTATGCAAAAGAGGCAGTAAAGCGCGGCGCTACAGCTGTCGGGGTAGTCTGCACTGACGGCGTTTTGCTCGTAGCATCAAAAAACATAACCTCCTCACTACTCGTACCTGAATCCATGAAGAAGATATTCAAAATTGATGAGCACATAGCTGCAACGGCATCAGGCCTTATTGCGGATGCACGGAGGCTTGTTGAAATAGCAAGAGTTGAGGCACAGAGGCACAGAGTTGCATACAACGAGCCCATAACTGTTGAGTTTCTTGCAAAGCATCTCTCCGATATGATGCAGATATACACACAATACGGGGGAATAAGGCCTTTCGGCGTATCTTTGCTGATAGCTGGAGTTGACAACATACCTCGGCTTTATGAAGCAGAGCCGAGCGGTGCTCTCACAGGGTATAAAGCAGATGCAATAGGAAACGGAAAAAAAGAGGTTGAGGAGTTCTTTGAGAAGCACTACAAGGACAACATTGACCATCACGCAGGCATAATACTTGCGCTCAAGGCGCTTAAAGAGGTTACCGACACAGAGCTAAAGCCAACGATGATAGACATCGCGGTTCTTTATTCTGCAGACAAGAGGATGAAAGTACTGAGTGATGCAGAAGTCGGCGAATATATCTCAAAAATATAACGGTCATCATATGGTTGACCTTGATAAGGCGATAATCGCAAGGTTAGATGTTAAGGGGGAGCATTTTGAAATATTAGTAGACCCCGACCTTGCGTATATGTACAAGCAG
>JAVZCV010000007.1:0-18882 GCA_038874215.1 Candidatus Micrarchaeia archaeon
CTCTTGCGCCTTTTGCTCGCCACTCTAAACGTCATTCTTGTTATATGCCTGCTCTATATCTATGTACGAGATTACATCCGGCTTAGGTCAAATTTCACACTGGGGCTTATTGCCTTCCTCTTCTCCTTCCTCCTTTATGCAATCTCAACAATTCCGCTCATTCACATAATACTTGGCCCATATGTAGGACCAAGCATATTCTCTTTTATACCGCTTCTCTTCAGCGCAATCGGCCTCATAATCTTTGCAAAGGTGAGCAATGAATGAAACGCAAAACTTATTGCATAATTTGGGTAAAATTTTGGGAATAGTATTTATACAGACTGTCTGATAAAACTTTATGGAAGAGCCGATTATAAGATTGGAGCACGTATGGAAGGAATACAGAGGCGAAGTGCCGTTTGTTGCGATAAAAGATTTATCGCTTGAAATTTGCAGAGGCGAGCTCATATCAATTCTCGGTCCGTCCGGAAGCGGAAAGAGCACGTTGCTCCACCTTATCGGCCTCCTTGACACGCCGACAAGCGGCGAAATTTATATTTGCGG
Organism: Candidatus Micrarchaeia archaeon; assembly: GCA_038874215.1. Taxonomy (GTDB): domain Archaea; phylum Micrarchaeota; class Micrarchaeia; order Burarchaeales; family JAVZCV01; genus JAVZCV01. Next base: position 547 of record JAVZCV010000007.1, read on the forward strand.
AAAGCCTTCATCCCATATGAGCACCAAAGAGAGAGCATTACTGCGCAGAAAAACCATAGGCTTCGTTTTTCAGGCCTTTAACCTTGCTCCAACCCTGACTGTTTTTGAAAACGTTGAGCTTCCCCTTATCATAAGCGAGGTGCCACGTGATAAGAGAAGAGAAATTGTTTTGGAAAAACTGCGTGTGGTTGGGCTATCGGACAAACTCAGTAACAAGCCCTCACAACTCTCTGGCGGTGAGAAGCAACGCGTAGCAATTGCCCGCTCACTTGCAAACAATCCTTCAATTCTTCTTGCAGATGAGCCGACGGGCAACCTTGATTCTGCCTCAAGCGCAGAGGTTATAGAATTCATCCTGAATTTGTGGAAGGAACAGCATATAACAGTTATATTCGTAACGCATGATTCAGCGATTGCATCGCATACAAACCGCATCATACGCATACGAGATGGTTGTATAGAGTCCGACACAAAAAAAGCAAAGAACGAAAAGGGGAGGTGCACGATATGAGAACAACCAGAACTCTGTTGCCTTGCGCGTTTTTATTAATATGCGTTGTTGCTGGATTTGCACAGCCGAGCCTTCAGGTAACAGGATACAGAGTAATCCCAGATGTTGTTTATCCAGGGACGATAGGGTATATCCAGCTTGATGTGAAGAATACGGGAGACGATGCGGCTACGGCGGTTTCAGCAACATACATGTATGGAGGATGGCAGAATACTCTCACTACGGGGGAACTTTCAGCTGGCTCAACAACCCAAATTACAATACCATTCTCAGTTCCAGAAAATGCGAAAAGCGGCATCACGCTACGCACCATTGATATCTATTATTCTTATTCGGATGGAGGCGGGAGCGCATCAAAAAGAACGACATATACTGTGCCCATTTTTGTCTCACAAATAGACCCGCTTGAAGTGCGAACTTTATCGCATAATGTGGCAATTACTGCGGGGGAGCGGGCAAATATAGCCATAGAACTGAGGAATAAGGGTGGTGTAATCAACAATCTCGTCATAACAATGCCTGCGAACTCCTCGTTTGCGTTTGAGGGCGTATCCCAATATTCTTTAGGGAACATTCCGTATAACTCCACAAAGATTGTCAACATAACTCTCCGCTCAACACCCGATACTGCAACGGGCACGTATAATATACCCCTGCTTTTCAGTTATCTTGATGCAAACAACCAGAGAATAAACCAAACGCTTTTCATAGGCCCTATTTGCGTTATGGAGACATCAGCGCAGTACCGTATTTCCCTTCATCCCCTTACGCCCGTTGAAGTCGGTTCAACCGCACTCTTCCACATATCAATAAAGAATATGGGGCAGGAAACTGTATCTGGTTTTATTGACATCAACAACACCGACGTTTTCACACCCATAGGCTCACAGCGCATATACTTTGATTCAATACCGCCCGGTGGGTCTTTCACAACGAATTTGACGATAGGTATCGCAGCAACAAAAGAAGCAGGATACTATCCGCTTCCCATAAAACTCACCCCTTCAAGCGGTTCTCCAATATTTTTTACTGTTGGCATAGAGGTAGACGCAACGCCCGAAATAACTGTCAGCTTGACAACGAAAAACAGCAGACCATCAGTGCAAATTGTAAACACGGGAAACTGCCAAATAAGAAGCGTTTATGCAAAGGCATATGTTAAGGGCACAAGCACAAGAACCGAGGATTTCATAGGCACGCTTGCAGTTGATGACTACTCCACGCTCTTCCTTGACGCTATTCCTTACCCTGGGCAGACTGTCGTAGTTGAAATTTCTTTTAGAGACACCAACAACATCAAACACACTATACGTGAGGAATTGCAGGTAGGCACGAGCGCAATATATGCAGGAATTCGGCAACAGACAGGAGGGATTCCGCAAGCAGGCATAAACCGCAGTTTCGCCAGAACACCCGACCCGCTGCGCATGCTCCTAGGACCAACGGCAGGCGAGCCTACGGCAACCAATCCGCTCAGCCTAGGCCTAATCATCGTCTTGGTTGGGGGAATAGCGGTCGTCATCTACTTCGCATACAGAAGGTGGAGAGGTAAAGCAAATGCAACTAAATGACTTGGTGTTGCTTGCGCTGAAATCTCTACGCGCAAGGCGCCTACGTAGCTGGCTTGCCATTTTGGGGATAGTAATAGGCGTTGCCGCAATAATATCGCTTATTTCTGTGAGCATCGGGGCAAATGAAAATATACAGAAAAACATTAGGGGTCTTGGTGCGAATATAATAACCATATCACCCGGAAACATTAGGGCACAGCGTTTTGTGTTTGGCGTGGGAGGCGGAGGTGGAGGAGGGGTTGGACAAAGCGAAATAAAACCAATAACTTTTAAGGAGGCAGACGAACTCCGTAAGATTGAAGGCATTGAGGCAATAGATGCAAGAGTCCAGTCAAATGCAAGGGTTGTTTTTAAGAATATGAATAGAAGCATGACAATAGTAGGAACAGAGGCGCACGCATTCCCAAAAAGCACTGGCGCAACCCTTCTTGAAGGGCGGGCGTTTGAAGTTGGGGATAGGAAAGTCGCTGTTCTTGGCTATTCTGTTGCATACGAAACTTTTAATGAGAGCATGCTCGGCATGCAGATAAAAATTAGGGATGCTGCATTCCGCGTTATAGGAATCCTAAACAAAACAGGCGGTATGGGCGGACCTGACACGAGCATATTCATCCCACAAAAGGATGCGCGTGATTTGTTCAATATAACACAGCCAAGTTCTCTTGTTGTAATAGCAGCCGACGGCTATGATCCAGAAGTGGTTGCATCAGAGGTAGCGGCGGAACTGCGTGCTCTTCATAGAATTGAATCAGAAGATGAGCAGGACTTTCGTGTTATTACGGCAGCAACAATTCAATCCACAATCTCTTCTGTAACTATGACACTTTCGCTTTTTCTGGGCGGCATCGCTGCAATTTCTTTAATTGTAGGCGGGATAGGTGTGGCAAATGCCATGTTTACGAGCGTGCTTGAGCAGACAAAATACATAGGGATACTGAAATCGCTCGGCGCAACAGATAGCGATATCCTCCTACTTTTTCTTGTTGAGTCTGGGGTAATTGGATTGGTTGGCGGCATTCTCGGCATCGCATTAAGCTTTATCAGTTCCTCCATCCTCCACTATTTCAGCATTCCTTCAATAATAACTTCTGAACTCGTTCTGTTGGGTGTAGGCTTCTCTTTCATCGTCGGCGTCCTGTCGGGGCTGATGCCAGCACGGAACGCAGCATTAGTAGAACCTGTTGAGGCGCTTAGGTACGAGTAATGAGCTCTTGATTGACTGTCTATATTGATGTGCTATACTTTCTTCTGAATTCTTCAATTTTTTTGTTGCTCATCTCATTGAACTCTATCGGTGCAAGGAATGCCATAACCTGATGCTTTATATCCCAGCTCTTAAAACCTTCGTAGGTGCATGTCCTTGCACTGGTCTGGCCTGCCGCATAGTAGTGCCATACTCTGTGCGAAATTTTCTCCCATTTTCCATTAGCGCTCTTTACGTGCGTTGCTCCCAAAACATAGTGAATTTGGCCATTCTCCTCTATGTAAGGAACTCCACCGAATGCCCAGTGGCCGTATCCCGCAGGCCTCCTAACGCGATAAACTGCCGCTAACCCTATATCAATAAGTTTATCTGCATCAGTCCAATAGTTTTTTATGTTTGGGACTATATCACAGACTAGTCGATCACAATCATAACCACCCGCACGGTATGGGTGCGGCGCTCTTACAGTAAATTCATCTGCTTTTTTCACCATTCTCATAGTATCTTGGGCAGCGAAATAGAACCACGTAAGATACCGTAGGGTGTCGCCAGAATCAACAGCATTTCTAATTATATTTTCTGCAGCATTTGTTCTTGAGAAGAAATAAGCCGCACCGTCCGGAGATGCGATTCTCTGAATGTGCAAAAGCGCAATAGCGGCTTTGGAATAAACCTCCCTGTTTGGGTATCTCCCTCTTTCACCGAACCAACGATCCAGAATCCCAAACATCGGTTTTATGCGGTCCATGTATTCGGCAGTCTGCCCTGTCGCCTTTGCAATGCGCACTATGAGGTCGGCCAGTGACGTTTTTCTACCAGATATTGGGTCATCTATTGGGGCGAAAAATTGCTTAACATCACCAGTGGCAACCGCAAGCTCCAGCAGTCTCGGTGCTATTCTCTCGTAGAAGGGGGTTGCATAATCAGAAAAACATGTATGCTGTATCCGCCCTAACTCACCCACAGCTAATTTATACACTTCCTCGTTGGGATACTGACCCTTTTTTCCAAAGTAACTTCCAGCTAACGTGCTTCCTGTGGGATGTGTGGTTAGACTACTATAACGCGAAGAAGGACATGGGAGTGGAGGTGGCATTGCTACTGGTCGTTTATCATTCTTATCTTTCTGCTCATGGAGTGCAGTAAGTCTGCCATATTCTTCTAGGATATCTCTCGCCCTATCTGCAGTGAGTCTTATTCCACTACTACCTCTTCTTCCCATTGCCTCCTGCCGAAGTTCTGCAAGCTCCCTGCTTATGTCCTCCCCGCGTCTTTTTCGCTCAAAAAGTTTTTGGGCATACCTCTCCATCTCACTTTTGGAAGAATACATCTCATAGAACTTTACCCATTCAGCAGCGGCAAGATCGCCTTCATTTTTCCGTTTGTACATGGAAAGGACGTATTCATCTATTTGGTAGGTCGTTTTCCCGAGGCGAGCATCACCAACAGCATGCCTGTATGCATCCTGCTCGCGATAGTTTATCTTAACAGCAGGCATGTTCCCACCTAATTCCCCTACGAATTTTGCAGATATAAACAAATCTCCGACATACAACGAAGGAGGGCGCTACTGCTGAAGATAGTCTTTTATACATCATAGCACACAATATTATCAGGTGTTCTTGTGCAAGTTATGCGAACGGATATAGCAAGGTATAGGCAATTTAGGAAAACTATTGACGCTGCAGTAAGATGCGCACGCCAAGGCAAAATAGAGGATGCGCGGGCAGAGGCTTTAAGAGCATTCCAAGGCAGGCAGCTTGAGCTCGGCTTTCTGGAGGCTCGCTTTCTTTCACGCCGCGATAACAAGCCCATACGGTATGCGCTTTTTCTGGAAGAGCAGGCAAGGTTCTGCGAGCAGCTTGATGCACCCCAGCCTGTGAAAGACGCACTCATATCCTATTTCCGCAAATATGCACGAATAGGAGATTTTGAGGAAACCACCTATACACATCTTCTCAAAGTGCTTAGGGAAAACATGCCGAACTCCTTAAGGGTGTTGTTCCAGCTAAAGGAGTACTCTGAAAGAATACGAGAATGGTTTGCTGAAATTGATCAGCAACACAAAAGAGATGAAAAATATAGCGACGCTGGCCATGCATACCAATTCTGCTGGACGGCTACCCAGCTTCTTTCGTTGCTCATCTCCGAATATGGTGGAGAGAAGCTCGGCATTACTGCGACTTTGCTCGTGATTGAGGATGGAGCAATAGATTGGGTTAGCCTCCTTCATAAGAGAGGTTTCACCCGCTATGCGCCGTGCAACAGCCAGGCTGAAGAGGATAGTTTGTATACCATTAGTGGGATACGCGCAAGGCTTGGCCTTCCAGAACCGATGACGAGCAATTTTGAGGAGTTGTATGAGGAACGTAAGGAAGAACTAAACAGAAACTTCCAATGGATGCTTGACCACGCTCACGAGCGCAACGGAGTTTTTTGTAGTGGAAAAAGAGCCACAGAAATATTAGTGCATCGTGGCGTTTGGCCCGATGTGATATTAACGGATATAGAACTTGGGGAAGGAAGGGCAAACGGGCTCCAAATTGCACGAAAAATGAGAGAAGAAGCGAACCGCGAAGGCGCCAACCCAGTGATAGCTGTTTATTCTTCAAACATAGAAAAGTACAGAGCAGAATTGGACCAACTTGTGCATGAAGGGGTAATAGACTTTTACTTTGATAAAAGTGCATGGAGTGAAGTTGATGGAATTATACGCTCATTTAGAGAAGCGCTGACAAGGAGAAGGAATAGCGGTAGGAAGGAATAGAAAAGTGGATATTATTCTTATCAAAAACCAGCAAACCTAACCAAAACATCCCAATACGCAACGAAACCACTTATTATTGATAGTACTGCAAGGAATGCTGTGATATAACCTAACGCACAATGTGGTTGTCTCCCAAAATATGCGGTGATAAACGGCATTAAAGATAGTAAGAAGGATGCGAAGCCGAGCAGGTTATGCAATCCACGCAGGTTTATATCAAAAGAAATCCCATATAGAAATGAGGACGCCAAACTAACGAAACCAGCAATTGCCATAAAATATGCTATTTCCTTATGGTACTGTGGTTTTCGCATACTGAACTGAACTCCCAGATATAGAATTAGGATTGCGGCGGATACTGCTGTTATGGAATGAAGCACGAAGTATAGCCTATGCATTCCCCTGGCAAAAGGCTCATTCTCTATTCCCTTGCTGGCGGGCGGGTCATCTATTGGGGCAGGCTGCGAATAATCACAGATTTGGTCGGCGTTTTTATCAACGTATCTCCCACAGCTTCCAGGATATGTATCGTTAACCATGCCGAAAGGACAGGAATTGTAAGACGAAGCTATGTCGGTGAGAAGAAAAACAACAAATATGATGGGAAGTAATTTACAACCGCGCATGCATTTCCATTTAATGAGTAAAAATATAAAATTCTCATAGCCAGCTGATTGTATGGAAACACGAATAATAAAAATTAGCACAAGCGATTTGGATGAAAGCGGCATCAGGCTTGCAGCAAAGATTTTAAGAAACGGGGGCTTGGTTGCCTTTCCGACGGAAACAGTTTATGGGCTGGGCGCAGATGCCCTAAATCCACGGGCAGTAAGGAAAATATTTGAAGTGAAGGGTAGGCCAAAGGACGACCCGCTCATAGTGCATATTGCCGATAAGAAAGATATCCACAAGCTGGCGAGGGATATACCCGACTGCGCCGAAGAGATTATGGGAAAGTTCTGGCCTGGGCCGCTGACATTGATTTTCAAAAAGCGTAGGATAGTCCCAAAAATTACCGCTGGCGGTTTGAATACTGTCGCAGTGCGGATGCCAGACAATCCAATCGCTCTTGCACTGATAAAAAGCGCAAAGAAGCCAATAGCCGCCCCATCTGCAAATCTATTTGGGAGACCAAGCCCAACCTCTGCTAAACACGTGCTGGATGACTTGGGTGGCAAAATAGACGCCATAATTGATGGGGGAAAAACGAAAATCGGTGTAGAATCAACCGTCCTTGATTTGACTGCGAAGCCCCCTGTTATTCTTAGGCCTGGCGGGATTACTCTTGAAGAATTGAGGGAGGTTTTAGGAGAAGTACGAGTATATCACCCTGGCGAGAAAAATGATGAAAAGCCTCTCTCCCCTGGCATGAAGTATAGGCACTATGCACCGCGTGCGGATGTGCTACTAATTTTAGGGGATTATAGGAGGAGAGTGGAAAAAATCAGGGAGCTCGCAGAGAATTACAGAAAAACAGGTAAAAAAGTTGGCATAATGGCCATTCGCAAAAATCGGCGATATGAAGCGGATAGCATAAAATTTGCAGGCAGTGACGCAAAAACGATAGCCAAAAACCTGTTCAGAGTTTTGAGGGAGTTTGATGACGAAAAGGTAGATGTCATAATAGCAGAAGGAATAGAGGACAGGGGACTTGGGCTCGCTATAATGAATAGGCTGAAAAAAGCCGCTTATAGGGTAGTTAGGATATAATCCATGCCTTATATACAATCAACAGTTGCTGGGGTAATCATTTAAAATATGCAGCCAAATATTAAGCAGGTGGTAATGTGGCTTTTGGCCCTATCGGGACGCTCTGCTTGGGAGGCACTATCCTTTTTGGCATTCTCGCCGTATTGGTAAGCATACTGGCAATACTGCTTTTCGCAATAATCGGCGCTCTTATAGGAGCGGTCACGGGCTACATACTCCAGCATGTTCCCATACTTGGTCCGCTGGTTATAAAGGGATTTGAACTAATTGGTGTCCAAAACCCCGATTTGGCGGCAATAGGAGCGATGCTCGGTTTTGTGGGCGGCTTCTTCAAGTCAATATTCCCGCCTACGAAAAAAGATTGATGCACTAACCATTCCGCAAGGTTGGCGGTTTTTTTGCAGGTTCTACCCCTTATCATACATTTTCCAAAAAAGCTCACTTCGGCTCCTCTGGCGGCTTCATCGCCTCAAGCATTTTCTTCAACGCAAAACCGAAAATGAGTATTTCCCCACCAGTGGATGCGGCTTCTTCCCCTTCCATGCTTTTTATTTATCGCTTGAAATATTTAATTGTTTGTAAAAATAAAAGGGCAAATATGGACAGCCAGAGTCCACTGCGCCATATTCAAATACGAAGCTGGAATAGGGAATATTCACAAAAGGGAAGCCTTTGGCACGGTCCTGCTCATCTTGATTTTGAGATACCCCAAGGAGCGAGGGTTTTAGAGCTTGGATGCGGTAACGGGAAGACTCTATCTGCGCTATTAAAGGCCGATTGCAGGATAACGGCAATAGACGCCTCCATGCGTGCGGTTGAAATGTGCAAAAAGCTTGCTCATGAGAATGGCAGGGATGACGTCTGTCTGCTTGTAGCAGATACCTGCTCTCTTCCTTTTCCTCCTGAAACCTTTGATGCCGTGCTCGCATCCCATGTGCTTGAGCATCTCCTTGAAGAGGATAGAAAAATTGCGGTTTCAGAGATTAAGCGCGTTCTTAAAAAGCGCGGTCGGGTTTTCGTTAAGGTTTTTTCAACAGCAGATATGCGTTTTGGCAAAGGAAAGGAAATAGAGAAAAACACTTTTTTGCGTGGACCGAACAGGCTTGCATACCACTATTTTACTGAAGATGAACTGCGCACGCTATTCTCTGATTTCACTGAGATAAGCATGCGCCACATTCAATTTGATAAAAAATACGGCGATAGTGTCTTCGTGCGGCATAAGATCCTTGGAGTGTGGGAGAAACGCTAATATTTTGCCGCTTCGCCAAACCGCTTTGCCACCTCATCCCAATTCACTATTTTCCAGAAAGCCTCAACGAACTTCGCTCTCTCGTTTTTGTAATCTAGATAGTATGCGTGCTCCCAAACATCAATCACCATTAGCAAATTCAGGTTAGGATAAAGATTCACGTTGTGTTTCTCTATCTGCGCTATTAAAAGCCTCTTTGTTTGCTTGCAGTACGCCAACGCTGCCCAGCCCGAGCCCTCAACCGATACTGCTGCCTGCGAAAACTCCTTTTTGAACCGCTCAAAACTCCCAAATTCGCTGATTATCGCCTCTTCAAGCATGCCAGAAGGCTTTTCACCACCCTTGCCAGCAGGCGCCATGTTTTCCCAGAAAAGTGAGTGAAGCACATGCCCGCCAATGTGGAATGAGAGCTCTTTCAGAGTCGCCTTTATGTCAATCTCAGCAGCTTCTGAGCGCGCCTTACCAAGCTTATCAAGAACTGCGTTTGCGCCGTTCACATATGCCTGATGATGCTTCTGGTGGTGGAGTGTTAGTTGTTGCTCTGAAATGTAAGGTGCAAGCTCATTATAACCATAGTTAAGTTTTGGCAGTGAATACTTCTGCTTTTCCATCTCAACACCTTCATGTGGATTTTGAAGAGAAAAATTTAAAAGTTAGATATCAACAGCCCTCAAAAACTGCCCTTCCAATCCTTACAATATCGGAGCCTTCTTCTATTGCAACCTCAAAATCGTTCGTCATTCCCATTGACGCTTTTAGCCCATGTCTGTTGCACGCATCTTTCAAACGCCTAAACATGGGCCGAACGCTTTCAGGTTCTGCATGCGGCGCCATCGTCATTAAACCCACGACTTTTATGTTTCCCATCTTTTTCATTTCAGCTATAAAGCCATCTATTTCATCAAACTTTATCCCGTGCTTTGTTTCCTCGCCCGCATTTACCTCAACAAAAACAGGAACCTCTTTTCCCATTTCGCCAGCCTTCTGGTCAATCTTTTGGGCGAGCTTTAGCGAATCTACGCTATGGACAACATCAAAAATCTCAAGCGCCTTCTTAACTTTGTTCGTTTGCAACGTGCCAATCATGTGCTTCTCAACTCTCTCCCATTTCTCCTCCCCCAAAAGCACTCTTAACTCATCAAATTTCTTTTTCGCATCCTGAACGTAATTCTCTCCTATTATGAGCTTATCCTCAAACTCAAGCAATCGTGCCACTGTTTCTGGGGAAGCGTACTTGGTTGCGTAAAGAATGGTGATTTCCTCTGGCTTTCTTCCTACTCTTTTTGCGGCTTCTGCAATCCTCTCCTTTACTCTTTTCACATTCTCATATAGTTGGTCCATGATGAACTCCCTTTACCACGCTCCTCCTGCAAAATTTATAAATTTTAGATAAAAAATGGCTATGGGGTGGTTTCTTGGGCATAATCCAGGAATTTAGGGAATTTTTGAATGAGTACAAAGTTATTCCACTTGCCATAGCGTTCATAATGGGTGCGGCGGTGACTACACTCGTGCAATCTCTTGTGAATGATGTGATAATGCCCATCATAACTCCATTTATTCCTGCAGGAGGCTGGCAGACAGCAACTTTCAACATAGGGCCCATAGCCATAAAGTGGGGCTCGTTTGTTAGTGCACTCATAAACTTCCTAATAATTGCGCTTGTGGTTTTTGCTATGGCAAAGCTTGTACTGAAAGAAGAGAAAGTGACAAAGAAATAAACATATGTATCCCGATTAGCATGTTTGATATTTTTGATGCTCACTGCCACCTTGATGCATACAATTATCCCGAAGAAGTGATTTCAGAAGCTGTCAAATCGGGCTATCGTATTATAACTTGTGGATATACTCTGGAAGCTTCTTTGAAAGCCGTCGAGATTGCCCAGAAAAACGAATCCGTATATGCGGTGGTGGGAATAGCACCCCAGCAAGCGATGCGGGATTTTGATGTGGAATGGGTAGATAAAATACGTGCGCTTTTTTCACAGTCCAAAGTCATCGCAATAGGCGAGATAGGGTTAGATTACCACTGGGGTAAAACTGAGGCAGAGAGAAATGCACAAAAAAGATGCTTTGAGGCATTCATAAAACTTGCAGAAGAAACAAAAAAGCCTGTTGTCATACATTCTCGGAAAGCGGAGGCTGACGTAATCAGTCGGCTTGCGGATTCCCATGTTGAAAAGGTAATGCTCCACTGCTTCAGCGGTTCTGTAAGCGAAGCAAAAGCAGCAGCAGAAAGAGGCTGGCTTATATCCGTCCCGCCCGTAAGCTCAAACGGAAGAAAAAAAGCAATAAAGGCGGTAGGCATTGAGCGCATCCTTGTTGAAAGCGATGCACCTTATATTGGAAAATCGCCTCTATCAGTACGTTATTCCATAAGCCTAGTAGCCGACGCTCTCGGGATTTCAGAAGAGGAAGTTGCGGTTGCTACATCTGAAAATTGCAGAACGTTCTATGGATTGAAAAAAGCAGAGTAGTTTTTCAGGTTGTTTCAAGGGATTTCAGCTTTTTTCACGATATATATAAGCGCCCTTTCACCGCATTATTAGCAGAGGTGATCAAATGAAGCTAAAAATTTGGTTTGTTGCTTTTGTGGTTTTGACACTTTTGGGGAGCTTTCTGTATGCCACCCCTGCCAATGGAATCGGAAAACAGCAGGGGAGAGAAGGATTTGGGCCTAATGCACAAATCAACCAGGGTAATGGAAGTGATAACGAGAATGCGGGACTAGGGCAGACGATAAGGGAGCAGGTAAGAGAAACCCTAAGGGCTAATAACACGGGTGGGCTTGGGCAGCAAATAAAAGAGCGGCTGATGGAGAGGTTGCGGCTTTATAAGGAGAGATGGTCTCTTGTTGGTAAGGGATTTGCAGTAAAAGAAGACTGGAGTTATGAGGTTTTGTATGTGAGGATAGTGCCAAGCCATGAAATCCAAAAGGGAAACACGACAATTGCAGCAGGCGGTGTCGGTGCACTTGTGCTGGGAAATGAAAAATATGTCCTACGAAATGCGGAAAAAGCGAATAGTACATACAAAGCAGAGATATACGAGATAAACAGGGCAGATATGGCAAATTGCCTCAGGGCAAGTGTGAATGTCTCCGCATCGGCAGCACTTTCAAGGTGCATGGGTGAAAATAAGATTGGAACAATTATGGTAGTAGGAAACCATAAGCCGGGCATGGGCTGGTATGGAAGCGGCGATATGGAGATAAATGGCGTTAAATACCACGTTTTCATCTCCTAATTTGCTTTCTCTACGCCGCTCTTTCCGCCTCCCCCCTCTTTTTCTTTTAGTACTATGAGATTTGTCATTCCATATCTCTCAACAGCAACGATATCCCTCTGCGCAAGGTATCTAACAGCCCGAGTAAGGCTCGGACCAGACAAGCCTGTCAGCGCTTTCAGCTTTACCCCTGTGCAACTCCCCCCTTCTCTTACAAGAGCCTCATAAACTTTCCTTTCTTTTTCTGGAAGCAGATGTGCACTCCCGGTCTCTTCTTTTCCTTCGGGTTTAACATGTTCGTCATTCTCCCCCCTTTTTTTCTTCTTAATAAAGAATAATAGAAGCAAAAGTATGATTAGGAGCAGAAATGCTGCAACCACAAGTATTATTATAGTGGTGGTTTTTTCCTGGTTTATTTGGGGGGTTGGCTTTGGTGCTGGTGGGGAAGTTGATTGGCTGATAGGTAGCGATATATGTGGGGAAGGTGCGCGAGATTTATAACGAACCCAGACATTCTTCGTCTGGTTGGCGTATATATCCGAAAACATGTAAGAAATGCAGAGGCTATCCCCGTCAATTGAAACTTCCCCGCCGTTTGCAAAGTCAAGCAGGGAATAGTTGGCAGGAATGCATAGTGAAACTGAGGCAATTGTGGTGTAAACTGGGAAAATAATTGATAAACCAAAATCATCAATCGTTCCCTTGCCAGCGTCTTCCGCCTGCTGATATAGGTAGAATTCGTGAACATCCTTCGTATCCTCTCCGATCTGCAAAAACAAAACGCCGTCTTCAACAGCATAATTCATCTCATTTCCTTCTTCATCTTCAACGAAAATGTATGTGGTGTTTTTATGCAAAATGGGAAGCGGCACGATATCCCCAGGTTCGCCAAAAACATACGCATGAGCTAAAGCGCTTACATTCCCATCCTCAAGGTATGCGACAATATCAAGGCTGTCAATCCAAACTTCATCAGAAGCAGCAGTAAGAAACGGGGCTAAAAGCCATAGAAGTATTATCTTTCGCATGCGTTAAAATTGGTTCCACAATTTTTATTTTTTTTCGTTGTTCGTTTTTTCATAACACCGAACAATAACACAAATGTAATAAAAAATAGTAGTAGAAAAGAAAAAATATGGAAAAGCGCACTCTTCTTGCGATCGTGGCTCTTGCTGTTTTCATTCTTCTTCTAATATTCGGCTGCCAACAGGAAACGCAAGGCAATGAGCAGAATGCTACTCTTGTGGTGAAACCCCTAGATCTCGCTGGCATACAGGCAAGAAAAACGAACTTTAACCGTTTTTATTCGCTTGAATCTATTACCATAAGACTAAGAGCTCCCCAGTACAATCTGCCGCTTGAAACGAGCAACATATCAAACTTCAATGATGCATCACAAAAACTGCGACTTAAAAGCAACGCCATAAATCTCCTCAGGCAGAACGGTTTTGTGGTTATAGATAACCCATTCAACCCACGCGCGAGCGACATAACAAGTCCTTATAAAGTTCTGAAAGAGGGGGATATACCGATTTTCATAACAACCGATTCTCTGCTCCATCTTTATCACGTGCAGTTTGACGAAACCCTACGGGTAATAGAGGAAAGAGAACTATACCCAAGATTTTGGAGGGTGAACAAAAAGTTGTTTGAATATTCGCTCAAAGGATACTATTCAACCACGGGTGATGTTAAGGAAGCGCACAGGAGGAATGCAGCATACTTCGCAACCACGCTTCGTCTTCTCGCGCCAAGACCATGGCAAGTTTGCGATAGTAGATACACATGGGGAGGGTATTATGGAGGCTGCGTTTCTTTTAATAAAGAAGAAGCATCAAATTATTCCTTTGATGTGCCCGATTTCTTAAAAAACGAGGTTGAGGCCGAACTGTCACGTATAGATTCGAATTCGGGATTTGCGGCATCACCGATTTTTAAGTATAAAGAGGACTACTCCCAGTACGTCCCACGAGGCCATTACACGAGAAGCGAGAAGCTGAAGAACTACTTTAAGGCGATGATGTGGGCTGGGAGGATGTCGTTCCTCCTCAAAGGCGGATGCCAAAATTGCCTTGTTTCCGAAGAAAATGCAAAGTTGCAGACAATAGGCGCTACGCTAATCGCATCAAAATTCGCCCAAGATGCCGAATTGAAAAGCGATTGGGAGAGGATTTACTCCGTTACTGCTTTCTATGTAGGGACTTCAGATGATCTTGGGCCCTATGAATACGTTGAAGCTATAAATGAAGTTTTTGGCGGTTCGTTTGATGAAAGCAAGCTCACGGAGGATAACATTGCAAGGCTCAAAGCGAAGCTTGCCGAATACCGCTCACCGAAGATATACGGAGGAACTGGTGATTGTGCGATAGCACCACCCTTCACGCCACAGCAAGCGGACGAATGTCTTGAAAACACTAAGGGTTTCAGGCTGATGGGACAGAGGTTTGTTCCAGACTCCTACATCTTCTCAAATCTTGTAGGCGTCTATACGGGCCTGTATAAAGGCAATAAGAAGCCCTTCACCCTCGTCTATACACCAGAAGGCCCTATAAGAGGCTTTCCACGCGGCCTTGATACGATGGCGCTCCTCGGCTCAAAGCGAGCGAAGGAGATACTTGCCGAGCTTGATGACTCAAACTATGCAAACTACGCTACCCAGTATGAAAAGATGGAGAGAGAATTCAACAACTTTACAGAAGCGGATTGGAATAAGAACCTTTACTGGGCATGGCTTTTTGCGCTCAAGCCATTATTGAAAGAGTACGGAGCAGGCTATCCTACTTTCATGCAGACGAGAGCATGGAGAAACAAGGCATTAACAACAGCGCTCGCCTCATGGGCTGAGCTAAGACACGATACCATTCTATACGCAAAGCAGAGTTATACAGAAAGGGTACTATCCATCATGCTACCAGAAAAACCAGTTGTGGGCTACGTTGAACCCGACCCAGAGTTTTACAACCGCCTTCTTGCGCTTACCCGAATGACTAAAAAGGGGCTTAGGGAGATGGGTGTTTCTGATGAATATGCGCAGAGGAGACTTGATTCGCTTGAATACATACTCCAGAAGCTTGTAGACATTTCAATCACAGAGCTTGAAAACAAGGAGCTTTCCTATGTGGATTACGAGTTTATAAAGAATTTTGGCGAAGCACTTGACGATGTTGTTGGCGATGTTGATGAGAAGAGCAAAAAAACAACGATAATCGCAGACGTGCATACGGACGGCAACACAAGGCAGGTCCTTGAAGAAGGGGTAGGCTATGTTAAACTTATCGTTGTTGCGTACAAGCTTCCAGACGGTCGCATAGTGATGGGCGCTGGTCCCGTTATGAGCTATTATGAGTTTAAGCACCCGATGGGCGACAGGCTTACAGATGAGAGATGGGAGCAGATGCTTGCCTCAAACCCACCCTCCCCACCAGAGTGGGTGGATTACGAAGCACACTAACTCTATCTTTATGTAGCCTTTCGCGCATTAACTATTCTCTCCCTAATCAGCTTGCTAACTCTATGCGTTATGTCCATAGAGTACGAATAATCTTTTACAGGTATTAGCAGAAGACCTTCGTACCAGCCCGGCACTTTAACCCTTGTTATGACAACTCTTATGTTGCCCGTGCTCTCCACTCCCTCAGGCTTCTCCTTCTCAAGCGAACTTTTAACATATTCAACGATTTCTTCTGGGGGTAGCTCAATGGGCGCATCAAAACTTATAGGTAGTTCAGCCTTCGCATGTAGCGCCCCCAGCCTTGCCACACGCAGTTTTGCAAACTCAGAATTTGAAATAACTACAACATTACCCATGAGATCGTACAATTTTGTTGAGCGCATGCCTATTTTCCGCAGGCGCACAACCTCGCCTGTCGGGAGGCGGAGATAATCACCATAATTATAAGGCCTGTCAATTTGAAGTGCAAGCCCTGCAAATATGTTTGCGAGAGTCTCTTGAGATGCAAGACCGAGAACGAGTGCAATCACACTCGTAAGCGTAATTATCCCCGTTACATCAAACCCGACTTCGCCCAGAACTACGAGCGAACCCATAACGATTATGATGAGTTGCACCGCCTTTTGCAGAAACGGAAGCAGCGTTACGTCTATCTTTATGTGCGATGTGGCACGCCCTTCGTCATAATACCAGTTAAAGAACGCCTTAACGAGCTTGACCCCTAAAAACGTGATGAGCAGCGTAACAGCTGCGCTTGCATATGCATCAACAATAGGTATTGATGCAGCAAAAAAAGGCACATAATGGACGGTTAGATAAAATACAAAAACAAAGAACGAGGACTCCAGCGGCCCTCGTATCTCTGCGAAAATTCTGTCATCCAGCGATGTTCTTGTTTTTATTGATATTCTGCCAAGCAGCCAGACGACGATAGGAGCAAAGATTTTCCCAAGCATAAGCGAGAGTATGGCAACTCCGAGAAGCGCCACATAGTACTGAATGGTTTCCATCATTCACAATCCCTCAATTAATATACAGCGTGCAGGCGCACCATCGCATCCCCTTATTTTAAGAGGCAAACCTACAAAAAAATATCTACCAGGCTTGATGTTTGATAAAACGAGCCCTTCATAAAGGATTATGCCTGAGTTTATTATTGCCGTATGCACAAAATTGTTTCCCGCTTTGTACTTCTGCACGGAGAGGTAATCAACCCCGAGTGCTTTTATGCGCGTTTTTGCAAGGAATTCCGCACATTCCGGCGTTATGTGAATAAAATCTTCCCTAAAGTCTGAGTACCCATGCAAAGAGTTTTTAGTTTTAAGGAGGATTATTTCACCCTCCTGTATGTTTTCCTTCTCAATGCGCTGTCTTTCTATCCCACCATCAACATCCATTAAGTCAAGCAATCGGCAAGGGCCACACATTTTTTCAAGAGGCAGGCTATCAACCGTAATCGCACCGTTCATTATGTGCGCTGGCGCATCCACATGCGTCCCTGTGTGCGAGCCCATTGAGATGAGGGACACGTTTGAAGAATTCGCAGGCATCACCTTAACGCGGGTTATCTTTACAGGGGGGTCGCCTGGGTAGACAGCCATGCCTTCGTATATGCCCATGCTTATATCGTAAATTTTTAATTTATTCATATCATGGACACCCTAGTTTTCACTTAGGAAGACGCGCAAAACTCCCACTCCTGCTGGTTTATAATGCAGTAAAGATAATAAACTTTCTAAATCACTGTGGAAACATGGCCGATATCTATGATTTGATATGCAGCAGAAGGAGTATAAGGAAGTTTTTGCAGAAGCCAATTCCATACGATGTTTTAGAGAGATGCGTTAATGCCGCTCGTCTTGCGCCTTCAGCAGCGAACTTACAACCGCTTGAATTCATCATAATAGATGATGCTGAAATTCGTAAGCTCGTATTTACAACGCTCCGATGGGCGGGCTATATAAAGCCACATGGAAACCCTAAGCCTAACGAGGAGCCAACCGCATACATAGTGGTGCTTTCAAACAAAAAACACGCGTCGGAATGGACGAAATATGATGTTGGGCTTGCAACAGAGAATATAATTATAGCGGCGCTCGCACAAGGCGTTGCTTCGTGCATAATCGGCTCAATTGAAAAGGAAAGACTGCACGAAATTCTCAAAATTCCACTGACGCACGATATAGAGCTCGTAGTAGCACTTGGTTATCCAGCCCACAAATCAACAACCGTAATGATGTCGGGAGACGGAAACGTGAGGTACTGGAAAGATGATACTGATACATTCTACGTCCCGAAGAGAGATCTGAGATCTGTTTTGCATAGAAATTCGTACGGTAGATAAATGCTTGAAAAATGGAAGTTGCTTCACAAAAGCTTTATAAAATTTAAAGTTACAGATATAATAGAAATTTCAATATTAATATTAAACCTTGGATGAAGTTATGCTGGGCGTTATGCTATATGTTAGGTGATTTCTTGACGAAAGAGGAAGGAGTTATAAGCAAAAAATGCGCGTATGCTGCATCTCTTCTCGGCGACCGTTGGGTTCTAATGCTGGTCCATATCTTCTTATACGAGCAGGAGAAAGTAGGCTTCAACGAATTACAAAGAAAATTGAAGGGAATAAGCCCAAAAACATTA
>JAVZCV010000007.1:18892-38830 GCA_038874215.1 Candidatus Micrarchaeia archaeon
GCATCATAAACAGGGAGATTAGCGATAAACCACTGCGCGTAAAGTACTCTTTAACTGATGCGGGGAAAGCCTTGAAGCCTATCGCAGAAGCGATGAAGGCTTGGTGCGAAGAGTGGCTTACAATATCTGAACCAACTCAGGAAAGCCCACAGCAATGAGATGGGGGTAGGAATATGCTTACTGAAAA
Organism: Candidatus Micrarchaeia archaeon; assembly: GCA_038874215.1. GTDB lineage: Archaea > Micrarchaeota > Micrarchaeia > Burarchaeales > JAVZCV01 > JAVZCV01. The sequence goes on from JAVZCV010000007.1 coordinate 19,080, forward strand.
AGCGATATACGGAACTCTCTTGCTTGGGAATCGCTGGACTTTGAGGATTATATGCACGCTCCTATACGAGCAGGAGAAAGTAGGCTTCAACGAATTACAAAGAAAATTGAAGGGAATAAGCCCAAAAACATTATCCACAAGATTGCAAGAGCTTGAAGAGGCTGGCATCATAAACAGGGAGATTAGCGATAAACCGCTCTGTGTGAGGTATTCCCTTACAGAGGCTGGGAAAGAGCTAAAAGAAGTCGCGGAAGTAATGGAAAGATGGTGCGAAAAATGGATACACCTCGAGGAAGCCCAATCAAGTAGTTAACTTTTTAAATATCGGTGGAGAAATTATAAAAGTGGTTGGATGTACGCATACGCTTTTGCATGGGACAGCATGCCCATTTGGGGCGAGCGTATGCAAGAATCACTAATTTTATTAACTTCACTTTTGCTAATCTCGCTTATTCTCGTAGTATTGTGATAAGACCCTCCAATTTTGAAGAGGGAGGGTCTGGGTGATGATATGAAGATGAGTGGGGCAAAGGCACTGGTTGAATGCCTGAAAAAGGAGAAAGTAAAGCATATATTCGGCTACCCTGGCGGGGCGATAATGCCAGTTTATGACGAGCTTTACAAAGACAAAAGCATAACCCATATACTAACGAGGCATGAGCAGGGAGCTGCGCATGCAGCAGAAGGATATGCGAAGGCAAGCGGTGAAGTTGGCGTTGCAATGTCAACGAGCGGGCCAGGCGGGACTAACCTAATCACGGGAATCGCAGATGCATACATGGATTCAGTGCCCATAGTTGCATTCTCTGGGCAGGTTGTAACGCCCCAGATAGGAAATGATGCTTTTCAAGAGGCAGACATGTTTGGACTAACCATGCCTATGACAAAACACAACTTCAAGGTTACGGACCCAAAGGAGCTAGTGCATACTGTTCGCTCGGCATTTTACATAGCGAGAACGGGCAGGCCGGGTCCAGTGCATGTTGATTTACCAAAGGATATACAGACAGCGGAGATAGAATTTGACTACCCAAAAGAGATCAATCTTCGCGGCTATTCAATTAAGATAGAACCGCATCCCCTTCAGATAAGCCGTGCCGTTGATATGTTGCTCGCAGCCGAAAAACCTCTTCTGCTCGCAGGCGGAGGCACGATAATAGCGAATGCAAGCGATGAAGTGGTTGCGCTTGCCGAGATGCTCCTGATACCCGTGGTTACAACTACGATGGCGAAAGGGATAATACCAGAGACGCATCCGCTCTCACTTGGCGTTGGAGGAATGCACGGAAGAAAAATAAGCAACTATGCGCTCGTTAACTGCGACCTCCTGCTTGCGGTTGGAACAAGGTTCAGCGACAGGCTTACCTTTGATTTAAGATATTTCGCTCCTAATGCAAAAATCATACACATAGACATAGACTCTGCGGAGATAGGAAAAAATGTGAACGTTGACCTTCCGATAGTGGGCGATGCAAAGAAAGCGCTATCTGCGATAATAAGAGAAGTTAAGAAAAGAAAGGCGAAGATATGCGAGAACGAGTGGAGGCAGACTGTGGCTAAACTGAAAGAAATGTGCGAGTGTTCTATTGCGTATGACGAAGTGCCCATAAAACCACAGAGGGTCATATACGAACTCAACAAAAACATGCCAGAAAACACGATATTCGTAACGGAGGTGGGGCAAAACCAGATGTGGGCTTCCCACTTCCTTAAAGTGAAAAAGCCACGCCACTATATAACGAGCGGGGGTCTTGGGACCATGGGCTTCGGGCTTCCCGCCTCAATAGGCGCAAAGGCAGCCCGCCCAGACCAGCCCGTGCTTGACATAGGTGGTGATGGAAGCGTGTTGATGGTCATACAGGAACTAGCTACATCGGTGGAAGAAAACCTGCCAATTATAGTTTGCATACTCAACAACAACTGGCTTGGAATGGTGAAGCAGTGGCAGAAGCTATTCATGGAAAAGCGATACTCTGAAACCCACCTTGGCAAGATGCCAGACTTCGTGAAGCTTGCGCATGCATTCCACTGTGATGGGGAGAGGGTTTCCAGGCCTGGCGAACTTAAAGGCGCGCTTCAGCGGGCGCTTAAATCCGATGTAACATATATAATAGACGTAGCAATAGACCCTGAGGAGGATGTCCTGCCCATGGTACCGCCAGGGGGGAGAATTGACCAGATGATACCATCAAAGGTATGTAAATTCTAGGTGGTTAATATGGCAAGGAATAAAGGTGGGAAAGAAGATGAGCACATAATTTCAATGCTTGTTGAGGATAGAATGGGCACGCTCCAGCGGATAGCGTGCGTTTTCTCAAAGCGAAACTTCAACATGGATACGATAACGGTTGGTAAAACTGAGATGCCAGGGCTTTCCAGAGTAACGATAACAACGCGTGGGGATGAGAAAACGGTTGAGCAGATAGTGAAGCAACTGAACAAACTCGTAGATGTTATAAAGGTTAGTGAAATGGATGAAAGCACAGCAGTCATCCGAGAAATAGCAATGGTTAAAGTGCATGTGAAGGACTTCGCAGCGAGAAGCGAGATAATGAACTACTCAAACATATTCAGGGGCAGGGTGGTGGATGTTAGCCCCAAGTCAATAACTATAGAGGTTACGGGTACCCCAAGCAAGATTGAGGCATTCGTTGATTTGATAAAGCCCTTTGGGATAAAGGAATTCGTTAGGACGGGCGTCACTGCGCTTGCCCGAGATTGAGGTAGGAATATGCGCATAAAAGAAACAAAAACTCTCCTCTTCATTAAAGTTGAGCAGGGTGAAGAGGTTATAGAAACCCTAACTCGTGCATGCGCAGAAAGAAACATACACGGAGGAGTTATAACAGGGATAGGTGCTTTAAAAAGTGCTACACTAATAGCGGGCGGCAGCACTGAAAAACTCCAACCTGTGGAGAAAGACTTTTCAGGCCCAATAGAGATAGCGAGCGCTCTTGGAAACGTTTCCGAGAAAGATGGAAAAGCGTATATCCACCTGCACGCATGTCTTGGGCTCGGCGACCATACCGCAGTGGCGGGCCATCTCGTGCGCGGCGTAGTCTCGCTCGTGGGCGAGTTCGCAATATATAAGTCTGACAAGATTTCAAGAAGGTTTGATGAAAGAATAAGCATGTGGGTTTGGGACATCTGATATTTTATGCAAAAACGAGCCTATACCTCCCTTCCGATACTTCTACTATTTTTGCAAGCTTTGGTAGATCTACTCCAAGTACTTTGAGGGCGTACTCATGAGCCCTAAAACCTGGCCATAGTACCTGCCACACGTGGGCATTACCTTCCAACCTGAATTTCCCAAGTTGCCTCAGTACAGAGAAAAAGAGCGCAGGGCCTATCATAACTCCTCTTAACCCGGCGTCACGCACATCTCCCGCCTTAAAACCAAGCCCTTTTGCTCTTCCAATCGTGGTCTGCCAGTATCCCATATAACTACCAGTAATGCATTTCGGTTTCCAATCGCTTTCCCATGCCGCAATGGCTACAAACATTCGCAACAATAAATCCATAGCCTTTTCATCCAAAGATATCCCATAAACGCGCGCCATCTTGTTAATGGCTATCTCAAGATTATTGACAAAAGCGCGTGCAAATCTCTCGTCGCACTTTCTTCTGCCCATCGCACCAGAAGTCATCGCCCTTACAGCTATCTCCTTCGTTTCATCGCTCGCATGCACAAATCTCCTGGAAAGCGGCGAAAGTGCTGGCTGTTGCGGCATTCGTTCGTATCTCCTCGCTTCCCCATTCCACCTAACATCCAAGAGAGGCTGGCGCCCAACGCCCTTTAACCTGTCCTCATGAGGTGAAACCTCATATACTTTCCCATCGGCACCTTTTATATAAAATCTTACAGTGCCATCAACAAGTATGCACTTGGCCCCCAGCCTACCAGCGCATTCCCCCTCTCTTATTCTAAATATATGGATCTCTAGTACCGGCTTTCCAGTATTATCAGTCATTTGCGCATTGGGCAGCTCAATCTTCCCGCCTTTTGACAAGACATCAAACGCAACATGCTGGAAGAAATAGTCAAATCTTCTTTTCTGTTGCTCGTTCAGTTTATCCCAAGGTTGCGGCAGAATTACCGCCTTCGGGCTTGGAGCTACCATCTGTGGCATTTTCTCACATAAATAACACTCTTTTTTCCAATTTTAAATCTTTATTCGGCATTTGTCCACCGCCAATTATTACTCACTTGTGCGCATCCCTCCGGCTTTCTATAAACATGACAGGCCATCACATTAAGCAAAATCAGAAGTGTTGCCCCTGCTACCACAATCCCATCTCGACAATCGTCAAACAAAATCATAAATAATCAGGGTCCCCAATAATCACATGAGTTCTCAACATTGCCAACAAAAATCCAGAAATGAGCCAAACAAACGCACGCGACTATACAGAATGATGCAAAATGTTAGCTCCACGCTTCGTTATTGGAGTCTGGGGAAGTCACAAAGGAAGAGAATTGAAAGCGTTCTTAAAGAATATGGGCTTGAGCCAAGCAGGGAGAACATCCAGGTACTTGCAGAGTTGGATAGGAGAGTCATTAATGAAAGGTTGTGCCACCAACTGTATCATGGCGATTGCGGAATTATGTCCAATCCCTGTAAGGACGTGCGCGATATAAATACATTGGTTGAAGTTGCAAGTGCGACATTTGAACTTGTGAGCTTAATTGAGAAGCATAGCTACACCATTGGCATTAATATTGACAATATATGTTCAACTGCATTGAAGATTGCGGCGGGCAGAAGTGCAGAGGAAAGAACAAGGATAAAAATTGCGCTTGAACGTTTTTTCAATGACGACAGCTGCGTACAAGCAAGCGTGCTTTTTGAAATCATGAGACCGGGAATAGGAAATGCACGCGAATTTGAAACTGCACTGGAATGTTGCGCAGAGAATGCAGGCAGAGCGCTTAAAAATGGAGGAAAACTCCCCCAGTGGATTGTGCCTGAAGCTTATCAAAACTTAGAACTTGGTGACTTTGCTGAGAGACAGGAGTTTGTAAAAGTTTGCTGCGAAGCTGTGCGGTTTGCGCCATTCCAAGGACATGGGTTGTATAATTTCTTTTCCGCCGCTACGAGCATAGCACAACTAAAGGGAGAAAGCATTGTTAATGCTGGGAACATGCTGCTTTCTCTGATGCGTTTGCATAATGACGATATTACTAGAGAAGGTATCGCTTACATGGCAGCCAATGCACCTTATCTTCTTGACAAAACCCCAGAAGCAGTGGGCGTTATTGCAGAATATATAGGGCAACGGATTTCTCATAAAAGCAGTATGTTGGGATCAAGCGTTTTGAGCGATGATGAATTTCGTAAGCTCAACAACATGGCTGAGAAATATGCTTCTGATCCCAACATGCTTAAAGCAAGCCTAATTCTGAGCCAGAGATTGAAAAAGTTTTACAGCGTCATGCCTTTAGATGCCGCTTCATACAACCTTGGCTTAGAACATCAACCTGTTACGTTCCAGCATATTGCACAAAGAGGAAACATCAGCCCCGCCCATCTTGCAGAAATGATTTGTAATGCAATTGAAAAAGTAGAAAGCAAAACGGATTACGTGAGTTATGGCATAGGACATTTTGAATCTCTATTCACTGACGAGAAAACTACTGAGGAGTTACTTAGCCTCACGTGCTCTATATGCCAAAGGATGGGACAGCATGGGATTAATAGCATGAAGGATATTCTTTCTGGCCCATCAGGAGAGATATTTTTTCCACCGAAAATAAACCTAAGGGCAAGTTGGCTTGAAAATTTTGCAGGTATTTCCTTAACTCCATCCGAAGTTTTGGGATATCTTAGGTGTGTTAAACATGCGCTTGATGCCGCCATAGACGCGCGCCCCCTTGTTAATTTGCTCTTCTCAACCCATTGGGGGTCTTACTTACCTTACCGTGATGTAAATGGCCAAGTGCGTATTGCGCTGGACTCGTGTGCGCTGCCATTCGTTATGTCGCCTGAAGACTTGGACTGGGTGGTGCAAACTGTTGAGCAAACCTCTCAACTTGTGTTACTCAATCCATTTGATTATTTTTTTGATAATGCAGCACCTCTCAGGGAAGTGCATCAGGAGCTTTCAAAAATAACTTCCATGCTCTACACTTTTACGCATCTGCACGTTAAGGACGGGGAGGTAATAATAGCACGTGTGGCACCAACAAGCGAATATGTTAGGATAGGGGAGTGCGACCAAATTTCGCGCATTGCTGATGAAATAGGGAAACATAGGATGACTATCAGACAACGCGAGTGGTTTGAAAAGATGCGGAAAGATATAGATGAACACAGGAGACGTATTCTGGATATAGCAAGACATACTCTGGATAGTGAGGAGTGCAAGCAGGCAATATCTAATGAAATCGATGAGCTTTTAATCACAATGAACGGGCTTTGCATTCTTGTAAAAGAGATTAGAGCACCTGCGCTAAAGGAGTCCTTCAAGAAGTATGCAGAGTTGTTAGGAAAATTGCAAAAAACAGCCATCGCTTGTGGCATTAGTGAAGATCACCTTAGGGCTGCGATGGCGGAAATCCGCTACAGTAACATATGGGGTGATGAAAGGGCAAACCTTGAATATCTGGTTGCTGCCACAAATTCTGTTATACACATGGCTAGTCATTTGCAGAAGCTAGGGGTAGAGCCAAAAGATGCGATAGGACTTAGCCTTAAATTTATAGAAGCGTCAATCCCCCAGGCATTATCTACTAATTCTGGATCTATTCACATGGTAGCCAAATTTGCCAGAATAACTGAAGATTTTGATGCCTTCTTTGGGATGTTATCAAGCCATGATTGGGTAAAGCAGTACTATCATACTAGGTATGACCTCATATTTGACCTAACACTGAAAGTATACAAAATTAACGGAAACCTGCTAGATTCTGGAAAGACGATTCTCTCTATAGGAGATTACCTTATTGGGCACGGAATAGGTATCTTCTATATTCACAGTATGGTTGATATATGCTTGGATAGAGGGTTAGGCGATGCTGCAGCTGTTATAGACTCATTAACAAGGGTTGAAAGGGTCGCAAGTGTAAAGGGCTTGGATGTACGTGCAACCTTGGAGTATACAATTTATTTTGCACATTGCATGAAAAGCTTCAGCGTTGGAGACATAGGAATGGCGATTGTTGATGCTATTGACATTTGCAAGCAGTATGGGCGCAACCCAGCCACTGTCATGTCTGCCTGCAAACGTTTTGTTGAAGTAGCGAACGCAGGAAGGAGTATAACTGACCTCGCGGCAGACGTGTGCAGGGCGATGAGCTACGCTGAAAAACATGGTGTAGATTTTGAACAGGCCGCGGTTTTTGCAACGAGGCATGTTAAAGGCTACATGATGCGTGAAGACGTTGACATTTCAAGAGCGGTTGAAACTGTTATACAGGAAAGTGTTGACCTATTGATAGCCTGTCGTGGAAAACAGTACTACTCAGCTGTTATTTCGCTCGCAGGTAAACACGCATATGGCAATATAGCTGCCACTGGCGAGAATTTACTTTTTGCTTTTGAAAAAGCATCCGAGGCGGGCATGCAAACTGCTCAAACCGTAAATCTTGTTAATGCGATTTCAAACGTTTATCGTGTAGGAAGCACAGATTTTAAAAGAATTTTTGGCTGGTGCATTGAGGAATGCAAGACGGATATAACACTACGAAATGGCCATGTTTTAAGTGGCACATCCCTTATTGAGAACGGTGTGTTGGTCGCTGCCGTGGTATATTCAGCGAGGAACGGAAATGAAGATTCTTTCAAAGAGGTAACTGAGACGGTGCGCAAGCACTTGCAAAAGCAATGCCTTACCCCAGATGCATGTAGAGATTTCATGCAGGTTGCGTCAAAGATATACTGGTCCGAAGAGCCGATAAAGAGAGATATACGGCTAATGCTTCATGCACGTATTTCGGCTCTTTTTCAAGGCCAAAACTGTATGGAAGCACATTTAATGGTGGGCAATTTCGTTTCTAAAACACCCAACCCGCACAATCTTATTGAACGTTATGCAGCACCTGTGGAAATAAACTGGAGAGGAGATACTCCAACAAGGCCTTTTGCACCAGAAGCACTTGCTGCAGCATACCTTCTTACACGGGGAAATGTTGATACTCTAGATAGGATTGCGGCAATTTTGGCAGGAAAGAAAACCAATGCTGGGCGCCCCAGTGCAGAACGTGATGTAATAAGGAGTATAAATTTAGGTCTTATACATGCGGCAACGACAAACGGGAGCCAGAGAGAAATGATGAAGAATATTTTGACAAATTTTGCGAAAGCAGCAACAAAGGAAGAAAATGGGCGCTACCAAACGAGGATTCCAAAAGACGAGAGGCGCAGGCGATGCCTTCAATTCTTTAGAATGCTTTCCATGGTTTCGCTAATTGCGGACAATGAACTCACACGATCTGTTTCAGGTGAGATGGAGACGGCTGCGCTTAGGGCGCAAGGGGATGCATGGGCTGAAGCAATAGATGCCGCGGAGAACCTGTGCATCTTCAAAGCATGCGAAAAAATTGGAATAAGCGACCCAAGTAGCTTGGGTTCTAGCATTGGCTTGACGTATGATGAAACAAAGGGGAGATTTATCAGTTTCTTACAATCACCTGAATTTAAGATACTTATTAAACTTGGCGCCCGCTACTCTTCAAAATATCCCGAACTCATGCCGCTGCTCAGAGAGTTTGCGCTAAAGATTGCTGAAGAGTATCTCGTTGCGGCTGGCGGGCGTCCCACATGGGAACGTTTCCGAGAATGGAGGAACAGTGGTATAGGCGGGCAACAGCTCGCAATCCTTGGATCAGACGAGGCACGTGCAGCTTGGGCAAAGAGCGATGAGCGGCGCTTGCAAGGCAACAATTTGAAGCTTCCAGAGGAGGCGAAGCATAGTTCAGTCGTTGGAACCCTGGAGCTCGCCGAAAGATATATTCAGGAACAACTCTCTTCAATCATCAAATTAGATACACATTTTGTTGAGTATGGGAAGAAATCAGGTGTTCCTCGCTATCGGATGCTTGCAAGCGAAATCGCAGAAGGAATGATGAATGTGAGAGAAATAGTGGGCAAAATAAATCCAACGGGCACAACATCAGATTTCGTAGAAGATTACAAAAAAGCAATTGAAATCTGTGAGAAAGTTGCTTCTGCAATAGCAGAATACAAGCAGGAAACCGCGGATGAGAATGCGTTAGGGGACCTATCGTACCTCGTACACAACCTTGCCGATGTTATGAGACGCCCCAAGCAGTCATTCGTTAGGGAAGACCTTATAGTGCGCGACACAGACATACCATATGAGGTGCTGTCTATGGGCGTAGTGCCTGTTTCCACCTGCCAATCCTACGAAGGAGGCAGTTACAACCATGGATTATTGGCGTTTGCTGTTGATGCAGACAAGCGTAATGTTCTGATAACAGACAACGATGGTACGGTGCTTGTGCGCTCAACACTAAAACTCGTGAATACGGATTTTGGCCCTGCATTGATGTTCGTCAACTTTTATACAAAGATGCCAGATTTGTCTAACGAATTCTGGCAAATTCTGCGGGATTATGCGATAGACAAGGCGCGCAGAATGGGTGTTATATTCCTAGACCAAAATGCTAATGTAGCGAAACGATCTATATCTGTGTATTGTTCCCCGAGCAGGTCCGCCTATGAGTACCTTGATGCATTCGGTGGCCTCATTAGAGCATCGGGAGGGTATTCTAGGAAAGTGGACGCTGCTGTCATCAAACCTTCGTAGTTTACAGTTCATTTGTTAACACTCGCCAAGGGAAAGTTTCAAAAGTTTAAGCGGAAAATAGAGAATAGGTGAGCTTATGGCACTAAAAATATACCACGACGAAGACGCAGATGAAACCCTCCTGAAAGGAAAAACCGTTGCAGTTATAGGGTACGGAATTCAGGGGAGGGCCCAGGCTCTCTGCCTGAAAGACTCAGGCGTTAAAGTAGTTGCGGGCATCTCCAAAGAATATGCATTTAGGAAAGGGCCAGAAAACACATGGACGCAGGCGGAGAAAGACGGCGTTCAGCCGATGGAAATAGCGGATGCGGCAAAGGCAGCAGACATAATAATGATGCTTTTACCAGACATGGTTCAGAAGAAGGTTTATGAGGATTTCATCAAGCCGAACCTCACTTCTGGGAAAACCCTCTACTTCTCGCACGGTTTCAACATAACCTTCAAGAGGATAAAGCCCCCGAAAAACATAGATGTGATAATGCTTGCACCAAAGGGACCTGGCGCAAAGGTTCGTGAGACATACCTTGCGGGCTTTGGGGTTCCTGCCCTTCTTGCAATCCACCAGAATGCAACGGGAAAAGCAAAGGAAACGGCGCTTGCGCTTGCGAAGGCAATGCACTTCACCCGTGCGGGTGTTTTTGAATGCACTTTTGACCAAGAAACGATATCTGACCTTTTCGGAGAGCAAACGGTCCTCTGTGGCGGCTGCGTTGAACTGATAAAGGCAGGCTTTGATACGCTCGTTGAGGACGGTTTTCCTCCCGAAGTAGCCTATTTTGAATGCCTGCACGAGCTTAAGCTTATAACAGACCTCATACAGCAGGGAGGGCTTGAATACATGTGGGAGCGCGTCTCTGAGACGGCTCGCTACGGGGGAAGAACGCGCGGCAAGAGAGTAATAGACGCACGGGTGCGCAAAACGATGAAGAAGATATTGAAAGAAATAAAGAGCGGTAAGTTCGCAAAAGAGTGGATAGCAGAATACGAGGCAGGCATGCCCAAGTTCAAGCAGATGAAAGAGGAAGAAAGCAAGCTCCTCATAGAGCAAGTCGGTGCTGAAATAAGGAAGATGTTCAGGATAGGGGAACAGAAGTAGATAGACATTAATACTGGTAGGGCAAAAGTGGAAAGTTAGTTCCAGAATATTTAAAATTTTTAATTGCATCACATATCTGATTTGATGCGCTTGCTTGTTAAACTTGAGGCTGCAAAAGACTGCTCTTCGGATTTGCTCTATCATCACAAATTACAAGGCTTCATTTATTCTCTTCTTAGGAATACGGAACACGAGAAACTTCATGATAAGAAGGGATATAAGTTCTTCTGCTTCTCAAACATCTTCCCAACAAGAGATATGAAGAAAGGTGAAAAGGCGCATCTGATAGTTTCTTCCCCTAATGATGAATTTGTAAAAACCCTATGGAAGCAAATACTGCAAAGAATTAGGACAACAATACACATAGGTGATAATTCCTACAACATTCTTTCTGCTCGTATGCTCCAACCACATCTTCCGCGCTCCTTCTCGTTTATAACTGGCACGCCCATAATAATCCGAATACCAAACTACCGCTATGGCAACTACGGGATAAAGGCTGAAAAGCCTTACAAATACGTTTATTGGAAGCCTAAGCATTCATTTGAGGCATTCATAAAGCAACTTGAAGAAAATTTAATAAAGAAATACAACGAATTTAACAACACCTGTATGGAGCGCATGCCCATCTTTGAGAGATTCATTTTCAAGAAAACAGTTTGCAACCATATTATAATTAACGGAAAGGAAGTGAAGGTGTTCGGCTCCGTATGGCAGTTCATGTTTGATGGCGCAAGTCGCAATCCGGAAAAGCGGAAACTTCTAAGGTTCGCTCTTGATACAGGTTTAGGGGAACTCAATAGTCTTGGATTTGGGTTTGTGAATGTGATCCGATGCTAAGTGAGATGTGCTTTTTCATGGATTGTTATGCCAAACATGTGTTACGTGATAAATTCAACGAGAAATGGCCCAAAAATGCCGAATTAAGAAATACGGTGTACTTAGCGAGTGTGCTGGAGTCCGATAATAGAAATAGGGAGAATGTCAGGTTCTTAACTTACGATGCTAACACCAGAAAATTTGAAATTTTGGACAGAATTGAAACAATGAATAAACTAGATCAAGAACAACGCGATGTATTAGGTAGATTTATTGACAATCCGTATATAAGTGGCAAATTTTATGATAGCAACAACAAACGGCTGGCCAGTACATGCGGCATAGGTTCGTTTTTTCCATTCATTTTTAAGTTGCCTGAAAAAGAAAATAAAATCGAAGAAAAAATAGAAAAGACACGGAGAGCATTAGAAGATTATGGTGTCGAGGAGTTCATAAAAATATTTGATGACCAAGAATTCCGTAAGGGCTTAGAAAAAGAAATTTTGAGCCTTAAGAAAGAGAAACCTAACAAAGATGAGAGAGAAGAAAAAACTCAGACATATGTCCTTATTTTATTTAAAAATGATGTTGAGCCGTATTATAAGTTTTTAGAACACGAGAAGTTATTAGATATGGCGATATCGGATCCGAAGGAAGGTCGTTGTCAGATTTGCAATGAACACGGTTTAAGAGTAGGGTATCCTGTAGTTGGAAGTAATTATGACTCAAAAAAACTGTTCTTGACAAGCCCTACAAAAGGAAAAAGCAGGATAGGTGTCTGCCCCCTCTGCGGATTTAAAATCAATGCTTTTTACAAATTACTAAATTTTTCAAAAATCATGCCTGTTTTTATTGATCCGATGGTGACTGAGATTGCTGCTAAAAATGTGAGAACCTTTATTAGAGGCGAAGAATCATATGGGAAGTTCATGACAAGGATTTACTACGAGCTCGGAAGAGACGAAAACCGAATGGCACATTATCTTATTATACTTACAAAACTTACAAAAAATGGGCTATGGGTGGATTACGTCTCTTCGCTTAAGTGGGAGCTTGGATGGAAAAAGGTCCATGATAACAAAGAAGGTTTAAAAACGCGACACAACAGGAAAGAAATAGAAGAAATATTTGTGAAAGCATTAATGGGGAATTCTGAAGATCAAAATGTTCCTTCTTGGTACTTTGGTGATGTGCGCGATGAAAAAGGCTTGGCGAAGAAAGTTGGGAGATACTCACTCTACCTAATATATAAGTATCGGGATCACCTCTATAGATTTACATATAAAAACGAACAACCTTTCGCTAAGCAGGATATTATTGAATTCGTCAATTTTTCTATAGCAGAAAGATATTACGATCTTCTCCAGAACAGAAGGAGCAAAAAAAACCTATTTTTACTATTTGGAGATTCTATTAAAAGCTCGCTCGAGATATTTTTCAATATGCCGGTATTAATGGGAGGTGAACCTATGAAAGATCTTGTAGATTTAAGAAGAAGCCTTGATAAGATAATCACTGATAAAAGTGAAGAAATCGGCGATGAAGAATGGGCATACTCTGCTGGTGCATTTTATAGATACTTGGTAGGCTTAACAAAAGCCAAAGAACCACAACTCCAATTAGAACCAATCATAAATGCGTCTACAGTAAAAGAGGTGATTGACCTACTTGCAATAACATTTGAAAGATACCAGCATGCTATTCGTATTCCATATCTAATGAAATGGGGTGGGATAAGTGCTTGCAGCTTTGTAAGAGAAGATTTAAACAAGAGTTTTTTGCCTTTAAAACCATATTTTTATGCGGGATTTACTGACCCGTATGCGCAGAATAAGTTTTATGGTCAAACGAATGGAGGTGTAAAAAATGACTAGCAAAAGTGGAGAATTGTATAGGAAGTTTGCATCTGGAGTTGTTGTTATTAGAGCCCAGGATGCTAACTGGAATGCCGATTTTTCGGGATGGCCACGAAAACTTCCTGACGGTAGGTTCTATTCTACAGATAAAGCTTTGAAATATGCCATAAGAAAGTACTTAAAGGAAGTAAAAAACCAATCAATACTTTTTTGGAGAGTTTATAATGAAAATGGAGATGTTGGAAACCTGCCTGCAATGCTGGAGAAAAACGGAATCAAATTTGATGTTGAACAACAAGTACTTGTAAAGAATGTTCTGCAAAAAGGAACGGATGTTAGATTTTTTGGTGGCACGTTTACATTAAAAGACCATAATTTCTCAATAACAGGACCTATTCAGATAACCTATGGGGTAGATGTATATGGTAAAGGGACAGCGTACGTAAGCCAGATACAATCACCCAAATCTGAATCCAAAAAGAGAACCGAGGAAAGTAAAGTAGGTTATGAGCCCCAAAGCACACTTGGGTCTGAGGTAAGAGTAACGGAAGCGCATTACGCATTTGATTTTACAATAAACCCAAATAATCTTGAGAAAGATGATTATATTGAACTTATAAAGGATAAACAGGATAACGCCGTACTGCTTTCAAAAAACGATGTTGAAATGTTCAAGGACGCATTGAAATTCGCCCCCAATTACATAACGAGCACTACAAAAGCAGGTGTCTTCACAGAATTAGTAATATTTGCAGAATTCGAAATGACGGGAGACAAAGTTCCATTAGTTCCAATACTAAGAGATGGAATAAAAATAGGCAAAACTGACAATAGTCTAAAACGAAAAATAGACATTTCTCAAACACTCAGGATACTAAAAAAACTCGGAGCGCAAACCATTGAGTTATTTTATAATAAAGATTTATGTGATGTAGAATATGAATCTGATAAAAGCATTAATGTCCTAGAGATATAAACAACAAAGCAATAGGGAGAACATGAACAATAAAGAAAGCAAAGAAATATTCTCTTTTGTTATTTCATCAGATTTCGCGTCTTTCAGAAAATTTGACACTGCGGACACCCTCTATCTTACATATTATTTTATACCAAGGCCTGTTGTTCTTGGAATTATCGGGGCTATTATGGGGTTAAAGAAATCAACTTCTGCCACATTACCTTGGTGGGAGAAACTGAAGACAGTAAAGATTGCGGTTGAGCCATTAGAAATTTCATCCTTAAAGCACCTCGTCATTTATAACAATAGCACAGGAGCGGCGTCCTATAGTGAGGAAAAAGGCTTGCGCTCAGGACAGAATTTAGTTGTGAGAGAGCAAATTTTGATCAATCCGAGATATAGAATTTATGTTGAGCTCAATGATATAACTAAAGACGCATTTGACTTACTTACTAAAAATAAAACTGTTTTTACACCGTATATGGGAAAAAATGAATTTATGGCAAAAATAACTGAAATTGAGAAACATAAAATAGAGAGGTTTGAAGGGATATGTAGAGTCAGCTCTATATATCCTTCGTATCTGGCAGGATTAAGCAATCGTCACACTAATTACTGGATAGAGGGTTTGGATTTGGTAGAAATATTGGAAAGCTATCCGTATGACTATGATGATCAATATAAATACATCCAGGATGTCTTCATCTTTTCCAATAGAGAAATAGATACAAGGACGCTGGGCAATACGTGTGGTTGTTTTGTTAAACTCAAAAATGGAAAAGTTATTTATCTAATTGGTGGGAGGGGAAATGAAACTTCTTTGGGATGACTATTCAAAAGCGGTGGGAACAAATAAAGTGTATTATGCTCATTGTAACGAGACTGTGGATGAACATGGGAGAAATTCGCTTATTCAACTTGATAATATACTGCGATACTTAGGAGATATTCAAATACTTCGTGAGCTATTAAATAAAGAGGATACAATTAGCATCATCAAGGAGTTAACGTATTTTCACGATCTTGGGAAATGTGACGATGAATTTCAGAGGGGTCTTAACTCTCTGTGCAACGCTAATATCCAGGGAAATTTGCCATCCCATTCAGAAAAAGGTTTTAAAATGATTTCAAAACATATTTTCACGTGTGGTAAAAGTTATGCAGAGAATAACATATATCTTCTTGGGCTCTTGCTATCAACAATCATAGACAGGCATCATTCCGATCTAAGGGATTTGGAAGAATTTGAGTTAGTCTCGTCTTTTTTACCCTCTCTACTCGTTTGGTCAAGCAGGAAAAATAGGGAATATGCCCTGTATTTTTTGTACAGGTTGGCGTATTCATGTTTGAAGACTGCCGATATATTGGCATCTATACATGGTAGTCATTCTGCAGATATAGAAAAAAATATCATAACGCCGAGCAAAATAGAAGAATATGAAAAAAATCTTGAGGAATATATTGGTTCAAAAAAAGCGAACGTAATTAATAACTACAGGGAACTGTTTCGAAAAAAAGCAATAGAAAGGATAACAGATATAATACGAAAAAATCAAAAAGCGAGAGTATTTTTTCTTTATCTTCCTACTGGTGGCGGAAAAACTCTTACTTCTGTTTCTATTGCATTAAAACTTGCTAAAGAAAAAAATCTAAAGCGTATCATTTACGTTTTCCCCTACATCAATATAATAGAACAGAACACACTAGTACTTGAAAATATATTTGAAAATGACGTAAAGGCGATACACACATATTCAGATATTATGGATGTTGAAATTGAAAAGATTGACAATGAAACTAACGATTACAAGCGTAAGCTTGCTTTTGAAACTTTTGATTCACCTGTGGTTCTAATAAGCTCTGTTAGATTTTTTGATATTCTTTTCTCAAATAAAAAAAGAGCCGCAATGAAATTGTGGGCTTTCGCAAATTCTGTAGTAATCTTAGATGAAGTTCAGTATTTTCCGAAGAGATACTGGGAAGCATTGATAGTAAGCCTTACTGAGTTTAGTAGTTCTTTCAACATATACTTTATTTTAATGTCTGCCACACTTCCCAATCTTAAGATATTTCTTTCAGAAGATAGGAAGGAGCTAATTGTAAAAATAATAGATGAGGGGGATTTTACTGAGGAGTTTAGGAAGTTTGAATTAAGAACGGATATAAAACTTCTGAAAACGAATAAAGAGCAGTGGGATACAGATGTAGCTAACAAAGTAAAAGAACTTGTGGAATTTAACAGGAAAATACTTGTAGTTCTGAATACTATCCGCATGAGTAGAGTGATGTACAGGAAGTTGCAAGAAGAAATAAAGGATGCAGAGATCTATCTACTAAACAGCACTATTATTTATCCAAGAAGGCTTGAAATTTTGGATGCTTTTAGCAATGATGCAGAAAGCAAAAAGATTCTTGTTTCTACGCAGTCTATAGAAGCTGGCGTAGATTTAGATTTTGATGTTGGCATAAGAGAATATGCACCTCCCGAGGCAATACTACAAATTGCGGGGAGAGTTAACAGAGAATTTACTAAAAACAAGGCAGTGTTGTACGTAACAAGCTCAAGCGAAACTGTTAGCAAGGTATATGGTGATTATCGTTATAGTAATAGCCTACGAGCTGACGAAGTAAACGATCGACAAAAAATCAGAGAATATTTTGAAAGGGAGGTAGAGCGACTCAGAAGAATTGACACAGAAAGTCCAAAACTTTTAGCCGATATGACAGATTTAAGATTCGGAGCGGTTGGACAAAATAGAATTATTAGCGAGATTGGTGTCGTTGATTTATTCCTGGAGGGTAATATAAAAATAGATTATGAGTATTCCATCGGTAATAATAAAATTCTGGTTGCGAGGAAAATCAGAAGCATACTTGAGAATTGCGGTATCAAAAAATGTTGGAAAGATGTAGGTGATGGTATTAGTTTAGACACATACAAGTTTAGCAACGAGTATGATGCGTTTCTTCTAGACAAAAGTAATCTACCATATGATAAGAGGTTTAATTTAATACCAACACTAAAAAAATTGAACGCGTTATGGAGAATGTTTAGTTTTCCATTACGTGACTGGGAGGCAATGAGTATTAACTATCGGGAAGATGACCGTGGTAGAAAATGGATAAAAGAAGGTGAGTTTTATTATATAGATGGGGGTTTAGATATAGAAAAAAGTAGTAATATTGTCTAATCAAACGATATGAAAAGCCATTTCAAAGATACCATAATCTCGGGAACGGAGGTAAATTACTATTTTATCTGCCATCGTAAGCTCTGGCTTTTTTCGCACGGAATCCAGATGGAGCAGGAGTCAGATCTTGTTTCTCTTGGCAAATTTATTCATGAGAGGAGTTATAGACGAAAGAAGGAGGACATACGATTAAATGGGATAAAAATTGATTTTATCGAGAATGGGAAAGCACTCATAGTTCATGAAGTGAAGAAATCGCAAAAAATGGAAAGGGCACACGAATTTCAACTTTTGTACTACCTTTATTATTTGCGCAAAATGGGGGTGGATGCAGAAGGAATCCTTAACTATCCACTCCAGAGGCAATCCGTGAAGGTTAGCTTAACGCCTGAAAAAATAGCCGAACTTGAAGCTGCCATTAACGAAATAAAAAGGATAATACAAGAAAAAACGCCGCCACAAGCAACCAAACAGCCGATATGCCGCAGGTGTAGCTATTACGAGTTTTGCTGGAGTTAGAAGCCAAGTTAACCCGTACCTAAGTTTTTATAGTAGCAGATTGAAAAATACGTAGCCATGAAGCAAAACTACTACATATTCAGGGGAGGACGCTTAAGAAAAAAAGGGAATACCTTATATGTTATTAGGGAGGAAGAAAAAAAGCCGATACCCGTGAAAAATGTAGATGCACTTTTTATTTTTGGGGAAATTGATTTAAATTCAAAATTGCTTGTTTTTCTGGCAAAAAATAATATCCCGCTGCATGTTTTTAACTACTATGGCTTCTACTCTGGAACGTTTTACCCTCGCGAATATCTAAAATCCGGTTTTCTCATAGTAAAACAAGTAGAACATTACCTTGACTCAGAAAAGCGACTTAAACTCGCAAAACATTTTGTTGAAGGGGCTACGTATAATATCATTCAGAATCTACTGCACTATCAAAAAATCGGTAAAAATGTTGGGGACGCTATATCTTCCATCAAGTATGAAAAAGGAATGCTAGAAACGATGGGTAGCATCCCTGAGCTTATGGGTTGTGAGGGAAGAATAAGAGATGCATACTACTCAACTTTTAACGAAATATTGCGTACATTTGATTTCACAGAAAGAGAGAGAAAACCGCCAACAAACGAGATAAACTCGTTGATATCTTTTGGTAATTCAATGTTGTACACAGAAATATTATCTGAGATATATAAAACACAACTAAACCCCATGATCAGTTATTTGCACGAACCTGGAGAGAGAAGGTTCTCGCTTTCGCTTGATTTGAGCGAAGTTTTCAAGCCGGTTCTTGTAGATAGATGCATTTTTAATCTCGTAAATAACAGGATAATCAAAGACGAGCACTTCAGAAAGGAATTGAATGCTTGTTATTTAACTGAGGAAGGAAGAAAAGTGTTCGTCCAAGACTTTGATAACAGATTGCAAACCAAGGTAAAATTAAGGAAATTGGGCAGAACTGTCTCCTATAAGTACTTAATACGGATAGAATGTTACAAGCTTGTCAAACATCTTCTTGGAGAATCAGAATACGATCCCTTTAGAGCCGAGTGGTAGCATGGTATATGTGATAGTGGTGTATGATATCGCCCAAGAACGAGTCAATAAGGTTTGCACATTCTTAAAGCAGTATCTCAATTGGGTACAGAATTCTGTTTTTGAGGGTGAAATAACTGATGCGAACCTTGAAAGAGTGAAGTTTGGTCTGAAAGAGATAATCAATGAAGAGGAGGACTCTGTACTAATTTACCAAACATCAAACCAAAAATGGCTAACGAAGTATGTTGTTGGGAAGGAGAAAGTTGAGCTTTCAAATATCCTTTAACAGTCAACATTTAAAAATAAACAACAATATTAAAGCTTGACTGAATCATAAGAAACAAAATCCAAAAATAATTAAAAATATTACGACGAAAAGCATTACTGGAAACATGGATTTTAAGTGGGTTTGAATAGGGCTATAGTAGGATTGAAATTGTAATACCTTTTCAGCATTAGGTATGCTAAACCTGTTTGAATAGGGCTATAGTAGGATTGAAATCACAAATACATGT
>JAVZCV010000008.1:0-38026 GCA_038874215.1 Candidatus Micrarchaeia archaeon
TCAACTACTGCATCTCTTTTCGCAAGCCCAAGCCCAATCGCAACGGAAACGGATTTTTCTCCAACAAGGTTTATTGATTGTGCGCTCAGGAGTTCTCTCTCAACCTCCTCCCTTTCTGATTTGCTCCCTTCGTAAAATGCGCAGTATTTTTCAAGATCAAGAACTCGCCCGTTTCCCTCAAACCTCTTTCCGAGCAATTCCTTATCGCAAACCGCGACGATTTTTATCTGCTTTCCCTCAAACATTCTTGTATATACCCGCATCATCATTAACTCACTATCCCATTTAGCCGCTCAGCCCTTAACATCTGTGGCATGCATGAAGAGGAAGGCGCATGAGAAGAGCCAGCTATACCATGTGAGCCAGAACATGCTTATAACGTCTGAACGGAGGAAAGAAACGAAGGCAACTATCAAGAGGATGAGAGCGAGGCCTGTTTCGTATTTCGTTGATTTCAGTGCGTCAATGAGGTTCATTCTGCGCCCACGCTGTTCCGCTGTCATAACGAACCTCGTGGGAAGCCTAAGAATACCGACGACAAGGGCGCGGACACGGACGATTGCAGCAGCGAAATTAAGGAAGAATGCGAGCAGGCCTGAGCGGAAAGAGCCGAAGTAGAGCTTCGCTCCAAGCACTACGAGGAATATGATTGCGAATATGTAGGTTATCGCCATTATTTTTGCGTATTCTGGCAGTATAACCTGCGAGTAGAGACTTCTAAGACTTATATCGTAGAAGACGAATGCGAGAGTCATAAATGTGTAGAATACGAAGAGATAGGAGAGATAGACATAACCGAAAGTCTGGCTCAGATAGTGAAGGTTCCTCTCAAAATCAAGCCTCCTGAAATTCCTCAGGTAATCCCCGATTATCCAGCTGTTCCCTATTGTATAGCGCCATTGCTGTGCAAGGAATGTGCTGAAGCTCTCTATCGCCTTTCCGAGCGCATAGCGCTTTGGCACGAAAACCCCGCCCATGCCCATCATGTCTGCTTTGAATGCAAAGGCGAGGTCCTCGGTTGGGGAATCTGGGAAGCCACCCACTTTCTTCCAAACAGAACGTCGCACAAGCCCGCACGAGCCGCAGAACATCGTGCTTTTCGTTAGGCTCCTAACAGGTTGCATGAACTTATAGAAAAACAGGTAGTAGACATTCACAGCATTCGCGAAGAAACTGCCTGGCTCAAACTCTTTCAGCGTCTGCACAAAACCGACATCCTTCTCTAGATATGGGAGGGTTTCAAGCAGAAAATTCGGGTCTGTCAGCCTCTCATCTGCGTCAAAAATCGCAATTACCTCTTCTTTTCTCCCCTTCAAAAATTTGTTTAACACATAGCTCTTCAACCTGATTGGATTTTCCATGAAGATGTAGTTGAAGCCTATTCTATTGCAGAACTGCTCAAGCTCTTTGGAGGGTTTGTCAGAGTTGTCAATAAGATGGAACGAAATTCTGTCCGAAGGATAGTTAAGGCTTTTCAGGGAAGCGAGGTTCTCCTTTACCATCTCCTCGTCTTCATTTCTGCACGGGACAACAACAACTACTCTGGGCAGCCTGCCCTTAATCTTGCGGGGTACGAACTTATCAAGCCCGTAAGAGCGGATGTAGTAGTAGCAGCCCACGATATTGAAAATCGTATTTATGGTGAGCAGGAATATGAACAAAGCGGAAAGTAGCTTCTCACCCGGTGTCGTTGTTATGAAAAAAAGTAGCGTGAAACCGTAGATGAGGCCTCCGAAGGATATCAGCAATATTAAGAAGGTGAGTGCCCACCGCACCAGCAAATCCCTTTGCATAAAACCACGGCCCAACCCCTGCATGGCTCTAATATTTCTTTGTGTATATGTATATAAGGATATGCTAACCTCCGAATGCTGTTGGGTTTCTATGAGCCGAATATTTTCCTAAGCTCCTCTTCGCTTTTGTATCCCTCGTATCTTGCCCCTCGGTAGAAGAAGACGGGCACTCTGACGACCCCGAATTCAGAGCGCAATGCTCGGACAGCGGCATTATCAACATTCACATCAAAATGGTATATTATTGCGTTGGGAGGCTTTGAGCGCATGAGAGGAATGCCGAGGTCCGTCGCCTCAGTATAGTTTTCGTTTGAATAGAAATAGATTATTGGCTCAATTGAAACGTTGCAGCGCTCCCTCATCCTTTGGAGGAGAAGATAGTTGCGCGCCTGCATAAGAGCATAGTTTGATTTCAAGGAGAGGACATCAGAGTCCATTTTGCCCTTCTTTTTTTCAAGGAGGTCTATCTTCCACCCGAATTCATCTGTTTGGGCGCTCATGCGTGCAAGCTCTTCTTCGTATAAGCGGCAGGACAGGTTGCCCCCTATTAGCGTGAGTATCTCAAGAGAGTAATCCTCTGTTTTCATGCGCTCAAGCATGCTCTCCATATCCGTGCTCGTCCTATAGCCCATGTTCCATCCTAAAAGAAAAGCGATTATGAAGAGAAGTGAGGAGACGAAAAGGGCTGTTATTATGGGCATGCTTATCTTCCTCGCCATTTATTCTCAACCCCCATGACAGCATTTTTTACATACGAGATTATGGAGAGAATCCAGAAAAAAACCATGAAAATATGTATGATAGCGCCTGAAATTAAAAACCAGAGTATGCCCCTCTCGCCTACGCTTCTCATGCTCATGCCCCCAAGAATGACATTTGTGCAGATGGCGAGGAGGGAGACAAACGCAAGCGGAACAGAGTCAAAGGGAAACGGGTTGTATGTGAAAATTGGCTTAAAGAAAACGATGTTGCGCATGAAAACAGTAATCCCGAGTGTTATTATCGCTGCTATGACGCCGTATATCAGCGCAAAATCGCCATATTTTGGGGATAGCATGCCGGCATATTTTATAGTGTTCTGAATATAGCCGATGTACCATCTTCGTCTCTGTTTGTAAAGAGCAGCCAGATTCTCTGGCACATGGGTATGGACTACTGCTTTAAGCGAACACCGTATCTTGTATCCTGCTTTCTGTATGCGGAGCGCGATTTCGTGGTCCTCTGTAAGCGTATTTTCATCAAAGCCGCCCAGCCTTCTCAGAACCTCTGCACGGTATATGCTGAATGGCCCTGGTGTCACATATATACTATCAAGAAGGGAGAGCAGCTTTTTCGGTAGCGCAACCGAGATGTATTCAAACCATTGTAGCTTTTGGATTGCGGTCGTTGGCTCTGCAACCTTCAGAGTAGGTATAACGGCGGCAACCTTCTGGTCCTCAAAATAACCCAACATATGCTGCGGTGCATCTTTTGAGACAAACGAATCCGCATCAAGAACCGCTATGAGCTCGCCTTTTGCCACTTTTATTCCCTCATTTAGGGCATGCGCTTTGCCCATGTTTTTTCTGAGTTTTATTAGGCGGGCTCCTACGTTGGAATAGCCTGCTACTACACCTGCGGTTCTATCAGTGCTCCCATCATCTACAACGATTATTTCCATAGGATAGTCCGTTTCAAGAAGGGAATTTATGCACCTGCCTATTCTTTTCTCTTCGTTGTGCGCTGGTATGATAACGCTTAATGAGTAGGCCTTTTTGGGTTGCGGGTCATCAAGCCCGTTCTCCTGCTCAATGTATGTAAAAATGAGTATGAATGAGAAGAAAACTGCGAGGAATGCGAGCACGTATGCAAGAAAGCCGAACATTTTTACCCGTATCTTTTTCTGAACACATGAATAAAACCATTATCATAAACCCTGTCTGCTTCTTCGATTGGCAAAAAGCGCTTTTTGTATGTGCCTTCTCTCCAATCGTAAGAGATATCATCAAGAACAAACAGGGTGATGTTGTATTTTTCAAGCACAGAGATGTTTGTTGAGTTGTAGAAATAATCTTGTGCGAGGAACTTCTCTTCATCCGCATACTCCACATAGAGGTCTGCGAGAACTGGCCTCCTGCCGAAAAGCGTCTCTATATGGCTGTATATGGGATTTATCGCTAAACGGCTTTCGGATGGTGTGTTTTCGTTTATAAAACGCATCGGTGAGAGGCACATGTGGTTCGCAACGCCCCAGACACACCAGTGCGTGCTTCCCGAGTAGATGATTGGGATGAATACAAAATTGCCAAGAGGAAAGAGCATTACGGCAAGCCAAACATATTTTGAACGAATGTAGTCCTGAAAAATTGAAGGAAAGAGGGATGCAAGAAGAAGCGTGAGAGCGATGTCAACTCGGAATGAGATGTATGCGTATATCAGGACAAGTAGCAGAAGGAGAGCTGTTTGAATTCTGTATTTAGTTAAGAAACCGTATGCGCATGCAATTATAAGCGGTATGAGGAACTGGAACTGGTACTGCAT
Organism: Candidatus Micrarchaeia archaeon; assembly: GCA_038874215.1. Taxonomy (GTDB): domain Archaea; phylum Micrarchaeota; class Micrarchaeia; order Burarchaeales; family JAVZCV01; genus JAVZCV01. Next base: position 4,314 of record JAVZCV010000008.1, read on the forward strand.
ACCGTTAAACCCATACGTAGAGAGATAGCCCCATCGTGTAGGGACTATTTCGTTTGGCATCCCATACCGCAAAATTATGGGAAGCATGAAAATTGATGAGAGGAGCAGAGCAGGAATCAGGATGTAGGCGTATGTTACTATCTCCTCTTTTTTTATCTCAAAGCGCCGATATGCGTAGAGAAAGAACGGGAATAAGAATGCGGTAAGCGGATGGAAGGCAAAGGCTAACGAAATGGAGATGGTGGAGATTACGCGCCTTTTATCAATGAATATAATTCCGATATTGAGAAGCGTTAGGGCGATTATGTGGAGGGAGATTGCGGTTGCAGTCATTGGAACGAAGCATTCAGACAAGAATATGAGGGATGCGAGTATGCGCTCCCTCCTTCCATACTTGAAGAAAAGGGCGTATGTGCTTGCGGCGAAAAAGAAAACGGAGAGTATATGGAGCCAGTTGTGCATCGCCATATAATCCGTGCAGAAAAGTGCGTCGGTGATTCGTGCAATGCTAGCCCCGAATTCAAAGAATGCAGGAGGGTATGTAAACCATCTTCCAAGATAGCTGAGCTCGTCAAAATAGAGGGTTGTACCTCTTTCAAATGTCATTTGTGCGTGCCTCGTGTAAAAAGAACCCCAAACATCAGAATAACCGAATAGGAGGTTGAGCAGGAGCACGTATGCTGTGATACAGACTGCAAACGCTAACGCTTCCTTCTCAATATCAGATAGCATAAAACCACCATTGAGGCCGATGAAACAAGGGAAACTACTGTTGAGGGAAAAAACTGTGAAAGATGGAAGTTTAGAGTTAAGGAGGAGATGGTGAAAACAAGGGAGAAAAATAGGAGCTCAATGAAGCATGAAGAAAGAAGAAATGCGAAGAGGAGAGATAAGAGAACGAGCAGAATTTCAAAGCCCGAATTGCTTCTATCCGCTTTTACATGCTCTGTTGCCTGAAAACCTAAAAAATCAACGCGCACGTTATGCTCCCCGCAAGAGATCGGATATCTTTCAGTAAAGTTGAAGGGACCGCTTATGTAGTATGCTGGCTCGGCAATCTTTTTCCCATCAACAGAGATGAGCGCTCGCTCATATCCTCTTGTGTGACCTTCTCCCCACATGTTTATGAAAAGCGTTCTGTTCGCATAGAAAAAAGAGAAAAAGACGTTTGCAACGCCACTCCCGTTTAGCGGAATAAAGGATATTCGCCGCTCCCCGCATGTTAGATTGAAGATTCGTGGGCTGCAGTTGAAAAAAAGCATGTTTTCGCCTTTTTTGAGAGTTATTGGAACGGTTCCGCATGCATCAAGGATACACGTTTCGTTATGGCTTGAAAACACAGAGGCGTGGGAACTTCCGTACTCTTTCAGGTATATCTCATGTGGTTCCGGGATTTTGAACCAGTTGAAGTTCACGAGCGTGAAAAGTTCATAGTGCTTGTAGAAAGCATAGGAGAAGAGTAGCACGATTGAAAGTGCTACGAGCTTTTCGTCAATTTCTACTGATGCGATTCTGAACTTCATGGATTTACCTTTTTATCCATAAACTCTCGTAGGAGAGATGTTGCATACGAGCCAGCTGGAAGAGAGAATAAAAACGTATTCCCATGAAAAGCAAAATCCTTCACTGGAACGAGCAACGCTCTTTTTGTTCCTTTTGAGCTGAGCTCGGGATAGGAACGAATTTTGAAGTCTTCTTTTTTTATCCCCTCTTCTTCTAAAAGCTCTTTTTCTGCCTCTGTTAATTCCGACTGGTATCCTATCACGTTGCCAAGTATAAAGTCTTCCCCCTTAACATTCTCGTCGGGGAAGCCATAGAAATTTTTCCCGCACGCCAAATCTCCTTTTTCTATCTCAAATCCTTCCTTTATTCTTTTGCTTAGGATTAGGTTGAAAAGGTAGGCTTGGTATGCATGGACAAACATTAGGGCAATACTGCGCGGTATTCTCCTCATGGCGTTTACATAGTCACGGGGGTGTTTTGCGAGATGCGTGAGCATAGCACGCTCGTATTTCAGATGTTTGGGGAAATTTTTGAGGGCTTCTTTGTAATCCTGCTTCTCTGCAAGCATTGTCCTCGCCGCCACCGCTTCTTCATTTGTCTCACTGCCAACCCAAGTGAGGTATGATAACACTGCTGACTCAAAATCGTTTTTAACGATATGTTTGCCGATGAGGTGCGTGTTCCCTCTCACGCTGCCAAACCTTTGTATTCCAAAGTAATTCGGTATCAAGCCGCCGAGTTCCCCCCATATTTTTTTAACGGTTTCCTCTGCGTTTTTATCAGCGCCCGTAATCCTTATAATAAACTTGTTTCCGAGCAGCTCGCCCATTTCTATCTTTTTCTTCGCCTGCCCGATGAAGCGCGTTTTTATATCTTTTATCGCTGGCAGTTCTGTAAGCTTATAAGCCGATATGAGTTGTGTTGTTATCGCAACTCTGTCCTTTGTACCTGCAAAAGAAAAGCGCTTTGGACTCACTCCAGCTTTTTTTGCAATTGCGGCTATTGCGCCCGAAGTATCCCAGTTTTTCTTTTCAAGCACGAAGATGGAGAAATCCCCATCCTCTTCGTAGCGCAGCTCGGTATCAAGCGTGATGATGCTGCCATTCGGCGCTATCTCGTTGACTACAAAATCTTCGGGTATGCTTTTTATATTGCCCCCTATTCCATGCGCCTTGGAAAAATGCGCAAGAGCTGCAATGTGCTCGCACGCACCTTGCAATTCCATGAGGAGAATAAGATAGGAATAAATAAATATACAACAACGGTATATCATACCTCAACGGTTGAGGTATAATCATGAAATTTGAAGAGGTAGAAGGTGCGCTTGAGAAAATTGAGGGTAAGCCCATAGTCCTATTCACTGTAAGCTCAAAGCACTATGCGGAATTCAATTTCTATCTTCTCAAGATATTTGTGGAAAAAAAAGGGTATGGCGGCATATACGTTACAATAAATATGCCGTATAAGGTACTGATCAAAAAGCTTGAGAAGCATGGGATACCGACTGGGAATATACAATTCATAGATGTGATAACGAAATTCGTTGCATGGGATACTGTTGACACTCCGAACTGCCATTTTATAAGCAACCCCACCGACCTAACGGGAATAGGAATCAGCATAGACCATGCGGCGGAGAATTTTAAGGACAAGGATACAATACTGTTCCTTGATTCCCTCTCTACGTTGTTTATATACAACCATGCGCATGATGTCACGCGCTTCATGCATTTTTTGATAAGCAAATTGAGGATACACAACATAGGGGCAGTTTTCATAACGGTAGAGGAGGATATTGACAGCGGGGTTATGAGCACAATATTCCAGCTTTGTGATAGGATAATTCCTGTAGAATTCTAGCTTTTGCTTGCGAGGATATGCTTTTTTTAATTTTATAGACTAAACGGGCTACGCATGCAACTCATCATATGCGAAAAGCCGAAAGTTGCGGAGAAAGTTGCACGAGCACTATCGGAAGGGGCGATTGCAAAGAAGAGGTTCGGAAGGGCATCATATTTTGTTTTTTCTCGCAAAGGCAAGGAGGTGGTGGTTGCACCTTCCGTTGGGCATGTTTTTACATTGGTGGAAAAAACAAAGGGAGGGAATTACCCTGTTTTTGATGTTGAGTGGGCTCCAACATATATGCTTGGGAACGCAACCTATTCCAAGGATTATGTCAATATGCTTGCGCACTTGGCGAAGAGGGCGGAGGAATACATTAATTCGTGCGACTACGATATTGAGGGCTCGCTCATAGGCTATAACATAATGCGGTTTCTTTGCGGTGAAGGAAAAAGGACGCGCATGAGGTTCTCAATGCTCACATCCGAGGAACTCGTTAAAGCGTATGAAAACCGTGGCGAGCTTGACGTTTTGAATGCGGTTGCGGGTGAAACAAGGCATTACATAGACTGGTTTTATGGGATAAATTGGAGCAGGGCGCTCATGTCTGCCCTTCAAAGCGCAGGGATAAAAAAGGTTTTGAGCATAGGAAGGGTTCAGGGCCCTACGCTAAAAATCTTAACACAGAGGGAGCGTGAAATAGCGGCGTTTGTGCCTACTCCATATTGGCAGGTTGTAGCCGTTTGTAGAGGCGTTGAGTTTCTACACGAAAAAGAAAAATTTGAAAGGAAGGAGGATGCGGTTGAAGTAAAAAACAGGAGTAAAAATCCTGGGAAGATTTTTGAAGTAAAAGGTGAAAGAGCAAGGGTCCCTCCTCTGCCGCCCTTTGACCTTACGAGCCTGCAAGTTGAGGCATACAGATGCTTTGGCTTTTCCCCAGAACATACTCTTGAATTGGCACAGTCCCTCTACGAGAATTCTGCAATCTCTTATCCGAGAACTGCATCGCAGAAATTACCACGGGAGCTTGGGCTTGCAAACATAATAGGGAGGCTTTCTGAAAACCCAGAATATGCGCCCCATGCAAAATCGCTTATTGCTAATAACCGCTTCATACCGCGTGAAGGCAAGAAAACCGACCCAGCCCATCCAGCCATATTCCCCACAGGAATATTTTTTAAGATGGGAGACAGGGAAAAAAAGCTCTACGATTTGATAGTGAGGAGATTTCTCGCATGCTTTGCGGAGGAAGCGGTTGTTGAGAAGCAGAAGGTTGGTTTATCGCTGGGGGGCGAGAGGTATTTTGCGGGGGGCTCCCGAATTGTTGAGAAGGGCTGGATTGATTTCTATGCGCCTTACGCAAGCATAGAAGAGAAGGTGCTGCCCACATTCAAAGAGGGAGAAAGAGCAGATGCAGAGAAGGTTGTGATAAAGTCTAAAAAGACGAGGCCGCCAGCAAGATACACGAAAGCGAGCATAATACAGGCGCTTGAGAGCAGAGGTCTTGGAACAAAAGCGACAAGAGCGCAGATTGTTGAGACGCTTTTCAAAAGGGGTTATGTTGAAGGTAGGAGCATTTGCGTAACAAAACTCGGGATTGCAGTATGCACGACGCTTGAAAAGTACTGCCCCGAGCTACTTGATGAAAAGTTCACGCGTGAGTTGGAGGAGAAGATGGATCGCATTCAGACAGGGGAGATTAGAAGGGAGGAGGTTATTGGGGAGGGAAAACGCACCCTTACTATGATGTTGGCAAAGTTTAAAGAGGTGGAAAGGGCTGTTGGGCTTGATCTCGCCGCGGGTATTGAAGGCAAGAAGGAAATAGGAAGATGCAAATCGTGCGGGGCAGGGCTTGTAGTTATAAACACAAGAAAGGGTAGCGTTTTTGTTGGTTGCACGAATTATCCGAAATGCAGGAATACGTACCCCCTTCCCCAAAAGTCCATATTCAAGGAAACCGGTAAAACATGTGAGGTATGCAAAACTCCTGTTCTTCTCGTTATAAGGGGAAAAACCAAGTTTGAGATGTGCCTTGACCCTATGTGTGAAAAAAAGAAAAAGTGGGGTTGGAAGAACTCGCAATGATAGAAAGGGTTTTATCATTACAAAGGGTAATGCTCTGCATGAGGATAGAGATAGACATAACGAAAAGCGTCTATGAAAATGCAGCGTATTATTATGATATGGCAAAAAAATTCAGGAAAAAAGCGGAGGGGGCAGAGAGGGCGATTAGAGAAACTGAGGAGGAGTTGCAGAAGGAGGAAGCCCAATTTGAAAAAAGGAAAGCAGGGAAGCCACAGGAAAAAAGCTGGTATGAGAAATTCAGGTTCTGCTTTACGCATTCAGGAAAACTCGTAATCGGGGGCAGGGATGCATCCCAAAACGAGGAGGTTGTTGCGAGATATTTTGAGAGGGAGGACCTTTTCTTTCACGCAGATGTTCAAGGGGGCAGTGTTGTCGTATTGAAAAATGGCAGGGAAGCAGATGAAAGCGAAAAAGAGCAGGCGGCAAGATTCGCAGCGGTTTATTCAAAAGCTTGGAGCGCGGGATATGGGAGTGTTGATGTTTATTGCGCTGAATACGGTTCAGTGAGCAAGCATGCGCATGGAATGAGTGTTGGGAAGGGGGGTTTCGTTGTGAAAGGCAGGCGAGAGTGGTTCAAGAATGTGGAACTCTGGGTTCTGATAGGTAGAAGAAAGGAGACGGGCAGGGTAGAGTGCGGTTTTTCAGATGAGCTCTTTGAGCGTTTTTATAGAATAGTACCAGGCAACACTAAAAAAGAAAAAATGGCGAAGGAGCTTGCGGAAAGGCTCGGTTGCTCTTTGGACGAACTCTTGTCCACTCTCCCGGCTGGCGATTGCGCCGTCATAGGGGATTGATTTATATTTTTATTTGGGCTGCTATTATCGTATATAACCCGTGGTGATTTGGTGGAAGGCGAAATAGAGCTGAAGGTTGCCGAGGCTATGCAGAACGACGTTGGGAGAGGGCTTGTCAGAATAGACTCTAGAGCTCGGAAGATGCTTGGCGTCACCACGGGGGACTATGTTGAGCTTAGGGGAAGGAGAAGCACGGCTGCGATAGTATGGCAGGCGCATGCCGAGGATGAGGGGCGGGATATAATAAGGATGGATGGTTATCTGCGCCAGAATGCAGGGGTCGCAATAGGCGATAAGGTAATCGTAAAAAAGGCGCACTTAAAGGATGCGAAGAGGGTTGTTCTCGCTCCATCGCATCCCATGCGCTATGCGCCAGACTTTGACAAATTCATAAAGAAAAAGTTGATAGCAAGGGCGCTGACAAAGGGAGATACTATATTTGTCGGTGTTTTTGGGACGTCTTTTCCGCTCGTGGTATCAGTAACGCAACCGCAGGGAATCGTTGTTGTTCAAGAGACAACGCAACTCATACTCAAAGAAGAACCGATGAAGGATATCGGCAAGATAGGAAGCGTCTCTTATGAGGATATCGGGGGCTTGAAGGAGGAGATACAAAAAATAAGGGAGATGGTTGAGCTGCCGCTTAGGCATCCCGAGCTATTTGAGAGGCTTGGGATAGAAGCGCCGAAAGGAGTTCTGATATACGGCTCTCCTGGAACGGGAAAAACGCTGCTTGCAAAGGCTGTTGCAAACGAGAGCGAGGCGAACTTCATACCGATAGCTGGCCCAGAACTTGTTAGTAAATTCGTTGGTGAGAGCGAGGAGCGGCTGCGGCAGGTATTCAAGGAAGCAGAGGAGAACGCCCCAACGATAATTTTCATGGATGAGATAGATGCGATAGCACCGAAAAGGGAGGAGGTAACTGGTGAGGTTGAAAGACGCATAGTATCGCAATTGCTTACGCTTATGGATGGGCTGAAAACACGCGGGCAGGTAATAGTAATCGCCGCAACGAACAGGCCCAATGCCGTTGATCCTGCTCTACGGAGACCAGGCAGGTTTGATAGGGAGATAGAGATAGGTGTGCCGGACAGGAAGGCGCGCCTTGAGATACTCCAGATACACACAAGGAACATGCCGCTGGCGGACGATGTTAATTTGGAGGAGCTCGCATCAATGACGCACGGTTATACGGGAGCAGACATAACCTCGCTCACTAAGGAAGCCGCTATGAAAGCGCTTCGCAGAGTCCTCCCAAGCATAAACCTTGAGGAGGACTTTATACCCCCCCACATACTAAATGAACTGAAAGTAACGAAGGCGGACTTCATGGATGCGCTACGAGAGATACAGCCTTCTGCTCTGAGGGAAGTATTCGTTGAGGTCCCGAATGTGCGCTGGGAGGATATAGGGGGTTTTGAGGATATAAAGCGCGAGCTTAAAGAGGCAGTGGAGCTGCCGCTTAAAAAGCCGCAGGTTTTTGAGCAGATGGGCATAAGGCCTGCGAAAGGGATTCTGCTCGTAGGTTTGCCGGGCACGGGAAAAACGCTTTTCGCAAAAGCGGTGGCTACGGAAAGCGAGGCAAACTTCATATCTGTGAAGGGGCCGGAGGTTCTTTCAAAATGGGTTGGGGAGAGCGAGAAGGCTGTTAGGGAGATATTCAGGAAGGCGAGAAATGCTGCTCCGTGCATAATATTCATAGACGAACTTGATGCGATAGCTTCGGTGCGCGGGATTGAGGAGGGCTCTCGGGTTGGCGAGCGTGTTGTAAATGCACTTCTCACGGAGATGGATGGATTGCAGAACTTAAAGAATGTGGTCGTCCTTGGTGCGACAAACAGGCCTGACATAGTGGACCCTGCTCTTCTTAGGCCAGGAAGGTTTGATAGGATAATAAAAATACCAGTGCCTGATGAGAAGGCAAGGCTTGAGATACTGAGGGTGCATACGAGAAAGATGCCGCTTTCCAAGGATGTAAGCCTTGAAGAAATAGCGAGAAGGACTGAGAATTATACGGGAGCGGACATAGAGGGGTTATGCAGGGAGGCGGGCATGGTTGCAATAAGAAGGGGAAAAAACGAAATCGGGAAGGATGAGTTTGAGGAGGCGCTTAAAACTGTTAAAGCAACGATAACGAAAAAGCAGATAGAGATGATAGAGAGATTCACTGGGAAGCCTGACACGATGTTTGCATAGGTGGTTTTCTGTTTTACCTTGAATATGAGGAATTGTACGAGATAGCCGTTTCTGTTGGTGCGATGGTCGTTGCATTCATAATAAGGGACTTTGTCCTCTACCAAACCTTCATACCCCTCCATATACTCATAATATTGCTGGGGGTTGGCTCTGGGTTCATCCTCCACGAGCTTGGGCATAAATACGTCGCCATGCATTACGGTTCTTATGCCGCATACCGCATGTGGCCGACTGGTCTCATGTTCATGCTTTTTTCGGCTCTACTTGGGTTTATATTCGCTGCGCCTGGCGCAGTATATATCTACGCACCATACATGGGCAGAAAACAGTATGGGCTTATTTCTATCGCTGGGCCTATGACGAATGCTCTCCTTGCATTCGTTTTTATCTTGGCTTTCATCGCTACTCCAATAACCTTGCTGAAGTTCGTTTTCATCCAGTGTGCATTCATAAACGTATCTCTTGGCCTCTTCAACATGATACCAATATTTCCGCTTGACGGCAGCAAAGTTATCGCATGGAGCGTCGGCGCATGGGCGGGAGGGATAGGCATACTTGGTATTCTTTTCATGCTTACTATGGGCATAATGGCTTTAGCGTAGTTAGCGCATGTTTATATATCTCAACGGGGATATATATTGTGATAGAAATGAAACGCGCACAGATTTCTGCGGAATTGATAATTGTTATTGCCGCTGTGCTTGCTGTCGCACTGATTCTCGTAGTGCAGCTTCAGAAGACCGCAAAAGAGGGGAAGAAGGAAATAGAGAAGGAAAGCACAAAAATTTTCAACGAGATAAGAAGCACGGGAAGTTCTGCGAAGTCGGATACGAAGAAGCAGAGCGGTGAAAGCTGCACTGCTGACAGCGAGTGCGAATCTGGCTACTGCGACCCATACGATAGAAGGTGCTCGTAGGTGCCGCTGAATGTAGGGCAGGTTTCTCTTGAGTTTTTGATAGTGGTAGCTACATTCTTTGCTTTTCTCGCAATCATTATACCTGCCGTATTAGTTTTTATGGAAGCCGCCATCCTAAAATTAGACTATTATGCGCTCAATGCGAATGCGGATAGAATTGAAGGGATTGCGAACAGCCTTTGCATTTTAGGGGATGGAAGCTCGGCAGTAGTTGAATTTGATAGGAGCGTGGAGGTTAGGGCGCAGGGCAAGGAGATAACGCTATCAACTAAGTCCTCTGGCAGAGAATTGATTGCAAGCAGGCGGGTAGGGTGTGAATTTTTCCCAAGCCATATAGAAAGTAGTAAGGTTGTGATTGAAAAAAAGGGGATAGTGTTAAATATAAGAGATAGCAAATAAGTGTTGGTGATACGCATGATACCATTTAAGCCTGAAGGAATGTCAAACGATGATGTTTTGCCTATTTGGCTTGGCGGGATATGGGGGGGCATAATAGCGTCGTTGTTGATAACAATAATCAGCATGGTATTACCCGCGGGACTTGCGATTTCGCTTGTAACCCTTACGTTCACCATGGCGGGCTTTGCAACGGCGCTTAGCATCCAGGATATAGCGAGAGAGAAGAAAAAGGGCAGGAAGTCATCTAACCAATGATATTGACATTTTTTCGTATCCTCCCTTTTTTGCTATTATTCTTGTTGATGTTATCTTTGACTTTATGTGATTTGATTGTAAAATTGACCCGCAGTTGGCTGATATGGAATATCTCTCTGAAGATATGATGATGCATGCATTAAGGTCTTTGGCGATTTCCTCAACTATTTCGTGGAGGTGCTGCGTAGAATAAGGGTCTCCGTCAGCAAAGCCGCCGATATGTTTCGCAGAACCATTTATTTCAAGAGCCTCAAATATATCTTGGGTAAGCTGATGATCATAGATTGCGCTTTGGTTGCTCTTGGGGGAAATTGAAAGGGCATCTATGAGTAGCACCGCGATGGTAAGGGCTACGAGAGCCTCGGCAACCAGCAGAAAACCCTTACCCATAAACGCATAGCGTGATTGCTTCAATTTTTTCATCAACAACAACCACCCTCCTAACGCAGGTTTTTTCTTTATCGGTAGTGATTATCTCGCCTTTCCTAAACACATCAATTCTATATCCCGAGGTTTTTTCTATCCCAGAAATACGAGCTTTTGAGAGGTTTCTGCTGTCAATTTCATGCTGAAAAACTATGTCGCCGTTTGAGAATGCGAGCGCATCCTTAACGAGGTAATCTGCTATTGCAAGAGCCTCGTGATAGCGCTTTATTTCCTTATTCGCATATATGCGGGCATGCCAAATCTTCTCTACCGCAGTGTATGTAATTAGGAATGCAACGAGCACTACGAGAGTTGCAAAGACAGCGTCTGTTGTTAAAACCTGCCCTTTTTTATCGCACTTATACATAATATCTTCCTCTCCTTCTCCCGAATACCTGCGCACTGGCATTTCCTGAGTAGACCGTTCCGTTTGCGAATGGAAAACCGCTGTTTATTTTCGCATGCGAACCGTCAACCTCAATATATGTTGCGAGCGCTGCCCTTTCCCATGCCAAAAGGTTTTCCTCTTCTTTTACTATTAGTGCGTCTGTTTTCTTTTTGAAATCCGCACAGAAAATGAGAAAAGCGAATAGAAATGATAAGAATGCAGAAAAAACGATGAGCGCTTCTATTGAGATTGTGCCCTTTTTCATTCCTACCAAGGTTCCACCTCAGTAGCTTCTGGGAGTATAATCACGTATGATATTTCATTTTCTGGGTCATAGGCTGTTGCTCCGAGAACCCATTCCCCAGATACGGAGTATCGCATGAGAACGGGATCTTTCGTAAGAACAAGCGAGCCGCGTGAAATCCGCATCTTTCTTTTTTTAGCATCCGCATCAACAAACGAAGCGCATCTTCTGTATAAGCGCTTTGTGCCCGCATCAAACGCATATTCCGAAAAATCCCAGCATGTTGAACATTTTGCAGGAGCTCTCCTTTTTTGCGTTTCTTTTACCATCTCCTCAATAACATGCTCATTAACGACGCCGCACCACAAATCCAAACCATATTCCTTTTCTACTATTTTCTCGTAATCGGCAAGCCTTTCCGAAGCGCCCCAAACAGCCTCTTCCCTATCAGATGAGAAGGAATACCTAAGCGTATCTGCAAAACCATGCTGTATCTCTTTTTCAAGATAGTTTTTCTTTTCAATTGCCAGAATCCTCTGCTCGTATTCTCCATGTATTTTCGCCGATGCGACAGAAAACTCAACAGCAGAAAAGAGTGATAGCGATAGCACAAGTATTATTAGGGAGGACAAAAAGCCCTTTGAGAAACGCATAATAGTAAAATGGTATTGGTATTAATAAGAGTGCTGAAATCAGTGTGAGAAGATGTTCCGCCCATGTATGTTTTTCGCACTGTTTCTGGTGTGCGGGCTTTTCGCCGAAAGCATGCACTCCGATATCGTACAGAAGATTGGCATATACGTAGAGGAGGAAGAAAGGCAGAATTTAAGCTTTGAGGATGTGTTTGGTGGTGTGGTGGTTGGCGTTGATGGCAAAGAATCTTTTCTCCTTCAGAGATTTAACGATGGCTATGAGTTGGTTTTAGACGAAAAAACTGCAACGGAGATTTTTGAAGAAACGAATAGGCAATATTACAGGAATTCTGTTAAAGAAATTCATGAGGAAGTGGAGAGGTTTGAGATGAGCAGAGAGCCCGAAGAAGGCGAGTGCAAGCTATATCTTGGCATAGACCGCTTTCCATGCAAGGACATTGAAACTTGTGAGGTGGCATGCTACACTCCTCTTTGCAAGGCTGCAAAGCAGAACACAGGTTTCATTTCGGCTATGCTGGAATTTTCAGAGGATATTTCTGAAATTGATGGCGAAATTGGCACTTTCATCTCGGATTTGGCGCAGTACGAGATAAGCGATTACAGCCAGGAAAAGATGCCGCGGAAGGAAACGATGGAGAATATAATCGCACATGTGGATGATATAAAGTATAACAAGCTGTTTGCGAGCGTGAGCAGTGGCGGATACTTCTTTTGCAGAAGAATAAACTACAACATCACGCCGCTCAATAGGATAATAGCCTTGCTTGAAGAACTGCGCACGCACAAACCCACGATTGAGGATGGGAAAGATCGGGCTTTGAATTTAATAAATGAAACGAAAAAGCGCCTGCTTGCTTATGAAAACAAGCAGCAGTCTATTGAGAAAGAGATTGCCTCCCTCAGAATGAACGCAAGCGCCATCGTGAGCGAGGCTGATGAGAGACTCACTTCTCTATCAACAGTTGTGGTATCGGCGGAATTGGAAGCAAGGATGGAGGAGATAAAACGGATAGGAACGGAGATAAACCAGTCAAACATAACGGTTGGTAAGGAAAAATTGGCTGTTCTTAAAGAAAAAGAGATGGAATTTCTATCTTTGGCAGACGCATTGGAAAGGAAATACGAGCGCGTTCTATCGCTTAGCAGCAATCTCTCTGCAAAGCTTATCGGCGCTGAGAGTGAATTGCGTGGTAAAAAAACGCAAATTTCTGGATTATTCATAAAAAAACAGAAGATTGACGAAAGGCTCAGGGCACCAGTGCCGTCCGAAACGTTGGGTGCGTTAGAAGGAGAGATGCTTTCGCTATATTCCGAAATAGACACACTTTATTCAGAAGCAGAAGAAAAGAGCGGTAACGCCGTGCCATATTTTGCTTTTGTTTTCATACTGCTTTCATTTGCGGCGCTCATATACGCACATAAAAGAGGGTATACTTCAATGGTTTTTGGGCTAATTGGGGCAGCGCTCATGGTAAAGAAAGACGGGGGGGTGAGTGCAACGGAAACGGTTAGTAGAGGGGAGGCTGTTTCTGGCGATAGTGCCACTGGTTTAGAGCATAAAGAAAGTGAAGGAATACAAGAGAAGAGAGGCTTCTCTTTCCCAAACATCCACCTGCATTTATTCAGAAAAGCTGAAAAAACAGAGATACCCGAGCTTAAAGTCAGAACTCTTTTTAAGAAAGGAGACGCATACTATGCTGTTATTGGGAGCGTCATAAGAGACCAGTCTGGGATGCTCGTCCCAGATGGAACAACCGTCAGTTTCTCAATAGACCACGGCAAGATAACGGAGAGTGCGAAGACTGTCAAGGGGAGGGTGTATGCGAAGATGGGGTTTGCGAAAAAGCCAGAGAGTGCGATAGTGACGATAACGTGCGGGAAAGTTGTGAAAAAGCTGAAGCTTGTTTTCTGATTAAATCGGTCTCGGTCTTACCGAAATTCCCTTTGTGGTTATTTCCATCGGAAGCTCCCCTGTGAGGTGAAGGGTGCCGCGCATCTTTACTATTTCAAGAGTCCTTACCAGCTTTTTGCCCTTCTCCTTTATCCTTAGTGTTATCAACCCATCTGCAAGCACGTCTATTATGCTTGGTTTTTGTTCGTATGGCGCATCTGAAAGCAGAAGGAGCGTACAGCCTTTCTTGAGTATTTCGTCAACCAGCTTTGATATGTAAAGTCGCTTCTCATAATCCCCTCGGAACATAAGCGAGAATGTTGAAACTGTGTCAACCACGAACCTCTTCGCATTAACCGACCTTATCATATTCGTTATCGCTATGCTCTCCTGCCTTGCATACTGCTGGACTTCAAGCGGTGTGAAGAAATCAACGCGGAGCCTGTTCTGCCTCTCAAGCTTCTCAAAATCCCAGCCGAACTCAAGCATGTTCTCTTTTATCCTTTCGGGTTTCTCATCAAGGGAGAGATAAACACCTGGCTCCCCGTACTCAACAGCGCCCATATACAAAAATTGTGCCGCGAGTATTGACTTGCCCGTTCCCACAGTGCCCACTATGTGCATGCATCTGCTTCCTATTAGACCGCCGTTTAGCGCCCTGTCAAGCCCGGGTATGCCCGTTTTTACCCTAATCATCCCAAAACCCATTACCATTTTATTATCTGCGTGACAGTAGCTCCCTTCTCTATGAGCTCAAGAAGCCTCTCTTCATCCTCATAATAGTTTGCAACTACCGAGCTCACGTTGTTTATATCATCTATTTTGTTCTTCTGGAGCCATGAGAGAACCTTCATTTTTCTTTCAATGTCTTTTTCAATTTCCTTCTCAGTCATTCCAGTGCTCATTGAAACATCGTTGAAAACACGCACGCTGGGGTTTACCTTCACAAACGTATCTAAACGCGCATCCCAGTGGTAAACGGGGTTGAGCTCAACGCCCATCTCGCTAACAGAAGGCGCTATCTCAACTATCTGCGAGGTTCTTCGCCTGTTCAGCCTTCTGTCCCTGAACTGCGTTATAAATAACTGCATTCCCTGCAATTCGCTCGGCGGTATTGCTATCGGCTCCTCAAGCAGGCGCCTGAACGCAGCCCCCGCATTGTCGGAGTGGAATGTTCCGTAGACAGAATGGCCCGTGTGTATTGCTTCAAACATGACCACTGCGTGGTCTCTTGTCCTTATTTCTCCTACTACCATGCGGTCTGGCCTCATCCTCAGGCTGTTTACCATTAGCTGGAGCATCGTTATTTCGCCTTTTCCCTCTGGGTTGGGAAGCCTGCTGACAAGAGGAATCCACTGCACGAAGTCCGCGAGGCATATCTCCCTCGTATCTTCTATTGATATTATCCTGTGGTTTGGCTGGACGAATGAAAGTATCGCATTGAGCATACTCGTCTTACCGCTTGCCGTCCCTCCTATTATCAGCGTATTTATCTCGTGCTGTACCGCAAGCCAAATGAATGCTGCCATCTCAATGCTCATGTTCCCATTCTCAATCATGTGGACTATTGTCCATGGCACGCGCGCAAAACGCCTTATTGTAAGCGTGTTTCCCATGGGGCTGACAGAGAAGAGCGTCGCATTCACCCTGTCTCCCGTGACGAGGTGCGCATCAAGGAGAGGGGAGAGCATTGAAATCTGCCTCCCGACACGCCTTCCTATTGCTTCTGCCATCTCGCGGGTTTTTCTCTCATCGCCTATTATCAGGTTTGTCTTGAGCCACCCATATTTTCTATGGTAGAGCCAGACGGGCGTATGTGCGTTGTTTATCGCTATGTCCTCAACCCACTTGTCAGACATAACGAGGTCTATGTCGCCAAGGCCAAGCATGTTCACTATGAGTATATCCGCAAGCAAATCCCTGTCTGCCTTGTTTATGCCTGGAAATGCGAGCGATATCATCTCTCTCGCTCCTTCTGTGAAGCGTGCCTCTATTTCGGCATACTTGCGCACGTCTGTGAGTTCCTCAACTTTCATGCCAGGCAGCCTTGCAAGCTCTACTTTTATTGAATCTAGAACCGCTGCGGTTGCGCTCGCTATTTCTGGCCTGTGGAGGAGGTATAGGAGGGTGTATTCCCCTCGTGCCTTTACTATCTCAACATATGCTGGGATTGATTTGAGCGAGAGCTCGTATGAGTCCATAACTTCAAGGATTAGCTTCTTCTTCGCAGTGCTCGGCTCTACTGAAGGCAGCTGCTTTGCAGTCAGTTTTGGTGATTCAAGGGGAGTAGTGCCTGGTTCAAGGGCGGCGATTCCGTGCGCCTGCAATCCTCCTGCCCATCTTTCTATGTGCTCCCTTGTTATCTCCCTCATGTGCTTTTCCTGAATCTCCTCAAGAGTCATTGAGCCCTTCCCGCTTTTCCCGATGCTCTCCACAACCTTGTCAACTACTGTCATCACCAGCCTGGTCACGTCTGGTGGGGGCTGCCTTTCTTTTTCCATGATTTTGTTTATTCCAACCCGCTTTTAAATCTTTAGAGTTCCATTGTACGGGCAACAAGCGAGTTTGTGATTGGCAGAATGTAGAAGCTTAGGGCAAAGCCTGCGAGCGCTCCTGTAATCGCCCTTACTAGATTAGTACTCTCATAATGCCCTATTATTGGGATGGAGAATCCGATCGCTGAGATAAACTGCAATGAACCGTCAATCGCAAGTGGGATAACTGCGAGGAAAAGGAGCATTTTGCTTGGTATCTGTGTGGAATTGGGACCACTAAGCAACGCAAATGCAAATGCCCCTATGAGCATTGCAATATAAAGCGACATGTCTCTTGCACATACGGGAAACTTGTATCCGACAGTGCCGTTTTTTTCAATGCGAGTTATTTTGCTATCGCCCGAAACAAATTTTCCCGCCTGCTCAATGCAATCATCCAGATAAAGCGCACTATTTTTTTCAAAAAGGCAGAAGGAGCGCGACGCCTTCTGGTGGCATGTAGGGGCAAAGGCAGAATACATTATATCTGCGAGAGGACTGCCCTGCATTGCGAGGTATGGCGTTATGAGAATAGTGATATCAAAAACAAGCATTATTGCGGTGTAAAAAAGGAAGGGAACGTAGAGGATATACCCTCTATGCAATTTTAAAAATCTGGCAACATCTCTCTCGTTCATGTTAGTCTTTTGGCCTATATGTTTAAAAAGTTCGCAAGGAATAGGCGGATTGGGTGGGGCGGCTCGTACTCTACATTGGCAAGTTCGGCTGCGAATTTTCTTACCGCTATGCTGTAGCGTGAATAGGGCTTGTGCCTGACAGCAGGCCTTCCCGATTCAACTGAATCAATAACGCTTTCATCATAGGGGAGGGCACAGAGAGCCTTTGATTCAAGCCAGTTTTCAGCATCCGCTATTATGCGCTCGGAGTTGCCCCTTACTTTGTTTATCACTATGCCAAGCACGTCAAGCCCGTGCTTCTCTGCAAGCTTTTTTGTTTTCAGGGTATTGGAGTATGAAGTTAGCTCGGGCGTTGTTATCAGGACGATTTTGTCTGCTATTTTCAGGCTTTCAATAGTGTTCTCCCCAAGCGTGCCGGGCGCATCAACAAGAACGAGATCGGCGATATCATCAAGCACATACGTCAGGTTTGAAATTTCGCGCGGATTGACTAGGGAAACTGCATCAACAGACATGCTTGAAGGTATGACCTTCACCCCAACGGGATGCTCAAATATTGCCTCTGAAATTGTCGCCTCCTGTGATAGAACATCGTGAAGGGTTTTCTCTGGGAATGGCGGGCCGAGTATGCACCCGAGATCGCCATTTGTAAGATTGGCATCAACAACTATTGTATTCACGCCAAAATCGGAAAGCGCAAGCCCGAGGTTGGCAACGAAGTTGCTTTTGCCAACGCCACCTTTTCCAGATGCAACGGTTATTATCATACAACCACCCAGAATGCTTATTCCCACGTGCGACCGTTTCTCTTATAGAGGAATTTGATGTAGTTCATCTCGCGCTCTATGCTTCTCGCAATATCCTCGTGCGTTTTCTCCCGAACCTGGGGCACCCCTATCTTTTGATTGTATACCTTCATGAGGTATTCCCTCCTCTCCTCAGCCGTCATCCTGTCAAAATCGTAGGATTCGTCCATAAGGACATTCGTGGAGCTGATGAGTATCTCGTTTGCGAGCGGTTCTGCGAAGCAGGGCTTTTCCTCTGGCTTTTCGGGCTTTTCTATCGGTGGGGGTGGGGGGGGCTCGGGCATGCTCTCTTCCCTTTTCCTCTTTTCAACCTCCTCTGGGCTCCAATATTTTGCTTTCTCCTCTTCAAGCGCAAGCCCTATGATATCTCCGTGCAGAGTGTAGCCCAAGCCCCGCAACTCTGAAAGAAAGGAGAGCCATTGCTCGTGATTCCATGCGCCCTTCTGCCTTTCAACAAATTCCCTAAGCTTTCCTGAATTTTTAAGCCTCGCCAATTCTTCGTTCTCTTTCTGGTCGCCCATCAAATCACTTTTGCGAGTGATTCGTGTAGATTATACGCTTGAGGGTATTTAAGTTTTTTGTTGCACTCCTCATAAATCGCTCGTTCTCTTCCACGCTATTCCGTATTCCTCACATAAATTCTGAATTTTTTCCCTCTGTGCGCTTGTCAATCCCTTCCAGTCAATCAGGACAAAATCCACGTTCTCAACTGTTTTTTCAATTCCCTGAGAAAACGTTTCATAGTCAATATTGTCAACGTGGTATTGGGGGAGTATGTGGCCTACGGCGTAATCCTTATTCAATATGATTTTTGTGAAGGCTGGCGTGTAATGCGGACCTCCTACACCAAACGCCGTCGGGAACTCGTCTTCTGAATCAACAACATCTACTATTGCGCTTGCGACTATCTCAACCGCCGTTTTGTCGTTCCACTCGTTTTCGCTGCTTCCTATCTCAACAAAAAGTGAAGGCTTCTGGAATGTCGGCCCGTGGTGCGTGCATTCTGCGACAACCTGCCAGAAGAAATTCCTCTCTTTCGCATGCTTTACGAGAGAGTTCAGCGCAACTTTCAGCTTGCTTGCGGGAGCGATGCTCAGCGTCTTCGGCTCTCCTCCGTGCTCTGCAAGGTTCCAGTTGCCAGGAACATGGGCTGTGAGGCATGGCTTGCCAGAGACGCTCTTGTGCCTGCTTGCAAACAGGCAGATTTCGCAGTCTGGCGGCTCCTTCAAATGAAGAAGCGATTCCTCGTATTCCGCAAACCCGAACGCAATCCCGCATTCTTTCAGCTTCATCGCTATATTCGTCCCAGCAACATCCTGCTTTGAGAAGAGTATCAGGAATTTAGATGCCATGACTGAATTTTTTTGGAAAGTTTATTATTTCTGCCAGTAGTGTTTTGTGCGTATGAACTGTTTCTGTGCTTCAAGAAGCGCTGCGAAGAATGTGCTGTCATCCCTGTGCGCATAGCGGAGTATTCTCGCCGCCGTATCGTTGCCAACCCCGTATGTGCTCAGAGCTATGACTGCTCTCTTCCCAGAAGCTTCTACGAGATGGGCTGAGCGGATGAGCTCCTTCCAGCGCTCCTTGTCTTTCTTGTCTATTTTCTCGTTTCTTTCTATGGGCGCAACGAGGGGGCTTTTGCATTTTGGGCATGCAATGCGTGATGGCAGATTGCGCAGCTTTTCGTAGAATATTGAATTGCAGTATGTGCAGAACATGCGGGCTGTCTTTTCAAGAAGCTCTTCTGCAAACATCCGCACTATCTCAGAGGAAGGCTCTATCGGGGAGATGAGCTCGCCGAAGCGCTCCGCCTTCGCTACAACCATGTCCCCAAAGGGGGTTGTCTTGCCAAAATTGGTTAGAAGCTCTATCCCCCTATCGATTTTCCCGAGAATTTCAGTAGTTCCGCGTACATCAAAATAGCTGTGGAGTACCGTCCTTACCGTCTCCTCATATACGAGAGTTTGCGAGAACTTTTCAACGAGGCTTTTCGTAACTTTTTTAGGCTCTGACATCAGCCCGAAAAGTTTTGCAACATGAACAAATTTATAGAGGAGAAGCCTGCTTTCAGCGATATATTTCCTGACGTCTTCATCAACGTTCTCTTTGCGGAACAGGGAGCGCACCATATCCTGCGTCAAGCGCCCCTTGAATTGCAAGAAGATTGAGTTCTGGTCTGCTGTGAAACGCGCACTCGTGCCAAGCAGGCGAGAAATCCTAACGGAAAAGAGGGCACCGAGTGTCTCGTTTATCCGAGAGCCGAAAAACGTATGTATTATTGCTGCATCGTCGCATACCTCCACTAAAATTCTCTTGTCTGTTGGTAGGGGGTCCTGTGATTCAACGAATTTTTTCGCGTTTGCAAACGTATCTGCGCTCGCATGGTATTCTGCTGCTATCGTGCTTATCTCCTCGCTGTTCGCCGGCGCTATTCTTCCTATCAAAGCCCCAACCTCTTGCGAAACCTCAAATGGTACGGGAAGCTCCTCCCCAAGCCACGCGGGTATCGCACCAGTTATATCGTCTGACGGCTCAACTATGACGGACTCGCCGTGCATGTCCAAAACGCGCCACGGCGTTCCTTTTACTATGAAAACAGTTCCGATTTCAAGCGTAGCCGCAAAGTCCTCGTCAAGCAGGGAGACGAGCCTGTTTGAAACGGCATTCATAACTCTGAATTTTCTCTCGCTTGGTATCGTGCTCAGATTCTGGTAGTAATACTCGCGGGTGTAAGCACGCCTTGATATCTCCGTTCCTTTCAAGAAGACGAGCCCCTCTGCCTCAAGCTGCTTTACAACCCCTAGGAATTTCTCGTATGAAAGATTTCTGAAGATATAGGAGCGCTTGACGGTGCTGAAAACCCTTTCCAATGTAGTAGAGTTTTCTTCGAGTAGGATGCCCGCAATCTGGTGCGCGAGCACATCAAGCGGAAAATCCATGGCGCTTTCTTTTTCTACAAGCCCTTTTGATGCTCTCCTCGCTATGACGCAGGACTCAAGAAAATCAAAAACATCTCCCGCTATTATCGTGCCCTTCGGTGTCTTTTCCATTCTATGGCCGCTTCTCCCTACTCGCTGTATGAGCCGTGCGGCCTGCCGTGGAGACATGTACTGAACAACGTGCTCCACATCTCCGATGTCTATGCCAAGTTCAAGGGATGACGTGGCTATAAGCCCTTTTATTTCGCTCTCCTTGAATTTTTTCTCTGTTTTAAGGCGCGCCTCTTTTGAAAGCGAGCCATGGTGAACATCAATGTGCTCATTCAGTATGCGGAGGCGCGAGGAAAGCACCTCGGCCATATATCTCGTATTTACGAATGCAAGAGTCTTCTCTCTTTTTATCATTTCGTTGAGAAGAAAGAGCCTCGCCGTCGCATTCTCATCTAGGAAGAGCTCGTTTGATAAAGCAAGATCCTTTTCGGTTGCTTTCGGCATTACTACGGATATGTCCATCTGCCTGCTTCTATCGTAAGAGATTATTTCGCATTTGCCATGAGGGCATAAGAAGCGTGCAAGCTCCTCTGCATTTCCCACCGTTGCGCTTATGCCTATTCTCTGGAAATCGCCCGCCTTTTCCCGAAGCCTTTCAAGGGCTATTGAAAGCTGGGCACCCCTTTTATCTGGAAAAAGCTCGTGTATCTCATCAACAATCACGTAGCGGACGTTTCGCAAATGGCTGCCCATTTTTGGGGCGGGAAGCATCGCTTGAAGGGTTTCGGGCGTTGTTATAAGAAGATGGTGGGGCTTCTTTGCCTGCCTCGTCCTTTCTGCCCTATCCGTATCCCCGTGCCGAACTGAAACGGAAATGCCAATGGCAGAGCACCACCAAGAAATCCGCTCAATCAAGTCCCTGTTAAGCGCTTTGAGAGGCGTTATGTAAAGGGTGCTTATGGGCTCATGCACTTCATTGATGAGCTTTTCAAATATTGGGAGAAGGGCTGCCTCTGTTTTTCCAAACCCTGTGGGTGCGATAATAAGCGCATTCCTTCCGCTGTAAATTGCGCTATAGCTTCGCGCCTGCAAATCTGTAAGGCTACCGAATCTTGCCTCTACTAATTCTGAAAGCCGCCTTCCCATGCGGGGTTGCATCAACTAGTATTTGTACATCCTTTTAAGTAGTTTTATCGCCTCCCTCACCTTTGAGAATGCAGTCTCAAAGCTGCTTCGGTAGTTATGCTCGAGTGCTGCCTCAAGGTCGCCCTGCTCAGAGAAGGGTGATGAAGAAAAACGATAATGGCCCTTTTCTCTTTCTAAAATGCCAGCCCTCTGCAACTGCAGAAGATGGTACCTCACCGTTTTCTCCTTTACACTGCCGTCTTTCTCCTGCATATACTTTATTATTGAGGACACATCCGGGTTCGCCTTCTTGGTGAACTGAAAGTAGAGGAGGGCATCCAAAAGCGCAATCATCGTTCTTCGGGACTCGCCTGGCGATATGAGCCCTATTGACATTGCGAGCCATCGGATAAGAGAGCGCCTTGTGAGCTTGACGTCTTTTGTAAGAAGCATGTCGCGGAGGAGAATCTCCTTTCTAATGAGTTCGGCTTCGGGCATTCTTCCTTTCTGCATTGAAACCTATTTGCAGGCAAGTTTTATATGCCTTAATCTGCCTGCAATGTTAAATTAGTATTAAATATTGGTGGTGAGAAAGTTTTAGAGTGATTGTATGAGAGCTAAGAAACAAACAAAAGCTTCAAAAGAGAGGAAAGTGGTGATTGAAGCGCCCGAGCCACCAAAGGAGAAAGAGGTCGCTGTGGAGGAGCAGGCTTTGATGCCGACGGGCATACCTGGGCTTGACGATATTGTTGGCGGTGGTTTTAGGAGAGGCAACGTGATAGCTGTTGGTGGCGGGCCCGGAACAGGAAAAACTACGTTTGCGTTGCAGTTCCTTGTGAACGGCATAAGAAAGTATGGAGAGCCCGGAATGTTCATAAGTTTTGAGGAGACGAAACATGAGTTATTGGGCAACATGTCATCCTATGACTGGAATCTTGAGGAGCTTGAAAAAGAGGGTAAGCTGATCTTTCTGAACTACATGCCGCACGATGTTGATAGGTTTATTAACGATGAGTTTGCGATAGAGAACACGATAAGGGAGCATGGTGTGAAGAGGCTTGCGGTTGATAGCATAAGCTCCCTCGCAACCATTTATGAGTCGGAAAAGGCTGAGCGAATCGGCTTCCTTAGGATGACGGATAGGATAAAAACATGGGGATGCACAACCATCCTCGTGCTTAATACGAAGACAAACTATTATGGGGAGATAATCTCTCATGGCAGGATAGAGTTCCTTGCAGACGGACTGATATACCTGTATCGCATAAGAAAAGATGAGAAGGTAATGCGTGCTCTTGAAGTACTGAAGATGAGGGGGGCCAAAATCTCGGATGCAATGCATAGGTTTGAATTCACGAAGGGAGGAATCGCCGTGGTGGGGGAGAGTCCGTCCCGTGAGGTGAGCGAAGTTGAGTAATTTTAGAATAAAGAGCAGCTTTTATCCGCTCAGCCTTACTGCATACACAAAGTGCAATGTTGAGCTCACGTTGGAGATAGAGAACATAGGGAATTCGGATTTATGGACAGAATGCGATGTGCATGTTCCAGAAGCGCTTTCTCTCGCGCCCGACAGAAGCCTTCAGAAAGGGAGACTTAGGATAGGCATAATAAACCCTGGCGAGACCAGATATGGTAGGTGCAAGGTATACAGCAGTTCAAAAAGCTATCCTGATGTTTTCCCAGTAAAACTCGTTGTCTACGGGTTTGGGAAGGATGGCGCGATAGTTGCAAGAGAGGAAAAAACTGCGCACTTGAGATGCGAGAGGATAGGCTAGGTGCGCTCTTTCTGCGCCTTTCTCGTCCTTGCATCGTCAACGACGGCGAGCCAGCTGTCTCCTATTTTGGTCAGATAATTACCGAATGTTTTGCTTAGTGAAACTATCATTGGCCTGTATTTTCTCCTCTCGTCAACCACCATGGTTTCTCTTTCTACTTTCACCATTCCAACACGCTTCAGCCTTGGAAGGACGCGGTTGTAGAAGGTTGCTTTTGAAACGCCTCGGCTTTTTACAAATTCGCTTATCTCTGAGCCACGCACGCTCACGCGTTCATGAAGGAATTGCATGAAGGCGAGCGCTGTCTCGTGGTATTTTGCTTGGTATTTTTTCGGGAAGACGAAATTCACAACCTCGTCCAACCCCCAGAGGTTTCTCGTGGGGTTCTCTTCGTCATCTTGGAAGGCACGAAGCTCTTTGCCGTAATGTGGCGGGAGATAGAGGGATTCGGATGAGGGCACGCCTCTTGAAGCAATGCGCCTTTTCGCTTCTTCCCTAAGCTCTTCCGCTAGTTGCCCCTGCTCCTGCTTTCTTTCCTCCATCTGGCCACCTATATCATTTCAGTAAACCGTATATAAATTTGTTTCCGTTTTACGGCTTGGCACTATGGAAAAATATTTTAAGAAATTCTAATATTGTTTTATCAAAACAGCAAAAGAGATTTTTTTCTTTTTGGAAAAATTTTTTTCTATTTTCTCATATAGTTTTAGATAAATATTTTTCTAGATTTATTTTTGAATTTCTATATTATTTTTGGATAGGGATTTGGGCTCTGCCTGATGCCTTTGCATTATTCACGACTAGAACGTTCGTTACCATAACGCTATTTTTTCGTTCAAGCTCTATCTCATTTACGCATGCATTTTTCTGCGGGATTCTGTAATAAATATTGCTGGGGAAACCCGAGCATATACCTATTAAAGCCCTGTTAAAGTCTCCGTGTGATACTGCGAGGACTGTTTTGTAGGTGGTTTTTGTGAACTCATTCAGGAATTTGGCTGCTCTCGCTTCTACTTCATGCCACGGCTCTACGCCTTCTGCTTGCTTCACGCTTTTTCCATTTTCCATAAAGCTGCTTGGCATAGCTTTCAGCGCATCTTCAAGCCGCATGCCTTCAAGAATACCATAATTTCTCTCATTGAGGAGGGGCGTTTTTATGTGCGGCAGGCCCGCATGCTCCCGCAGTATTATGCTTGCCGTTTCTATTGAGCGAATTAATGTGCTTGAATAAACTGCATCAAGCCTTTCGTTTCTGAATCTTTGCGCAAGAAGGCGGCTTTGGCTGATGCCTTTTTCAGTGAGTGGCGAATCCGTTTTACCCTGTATTCGGTTCTCAAAATTATAGAGGCTCTCGGCATGCCTTATGAGAAAAAGTTTCATGAAGTCCTATCAGCGTAAAAAAATTAAAAAAATGGCGCAAAGGTAGCCTGTTCATGAAAAATTTTGCTAAAAATTTGGATTTTGGTTAGTGTATGGGGTAGTTTGGCTTTAGAAAACAGCAGAAAAAGATTACTTTTTCAGTAAACCGCAAAATAAACGAACATTGCAACAGCATACCGCGGATTGATTTTTAGCGTTTTTTCACCATTTTTTGCATATAACCCCGCTTCCGCCATCAATTTTTCCCAAATAACATCGTATCAATAAACCGCGGTGTCGTTTTAGCGCTAATGAAATTTTATTTTGGTTTACTTTATAGGTAATAATGCTACTTTTTGGGTACACTTTGGCGATGTAGCGCATAAGTGGAAGGTTTTATAAATTCTTTTTCCATAATAATATTGCTTGTTATTACTTCTGGTTGGAGGTGAGTTAGTGTTTAACACTGAGGACCACGTAAACGCAGCTGCCGGAATAGTTAAAGAAGCCATAGTGGAACAGGGGAGGTTTAGAGCAGAGGGTACTGCAAGAAATCTTCTTTTGTATTCCATAGAAGTGCTTGGGGAAGCTGGGGGATGGTTCTATGGTGATGTAGTAAAGCTTCTTGAAGAAGCCTTGGGGGCTTTTAAAGGCGATGTTGAAATAGAAGGGAAGATAACTTTGGCGATAGAGAGATACTGGCAGGCATGTTATGAAGAATACGGCCTTTCTTATCCTCCTGGCAGCAGGGAACGCAAGGTATGGGAGGAATGGCAGAACAAGAGGCAGGAGGAAAGGGCACTTGAACGTGCGAGTAGGGGAATACCATACATTTACGTAATTGCCATTTATCCACCGAAATCAGCTTTAAAATACGCTGTTGATAAGAGGGAGGTAAGCAGGGCGCATTTAAGATTAGATTTGGTTGAGGTGTGGCGAACGATGAAACTAATTATAGAGCCCGCAATCATGGCGGGGGGTATAGGATCAGCCCATCAGCTTGACGCTGTTGCAGAAGATCTGTGCAAGATAGCAAGATGGGCACGAAGGATAGGCGGGATATACTCCCCGGATTACGAAAGACTCGTAAACTCCGTAAACAAGCTTGAAGAAATGATTAGCACTCTTGAAGCTCTTGTTAATAAGAAGAGCAACAGAGGTGAAGGGTGGGGTATAGACAACGTGAACGAATATATTAAAAGCTCACGGAATTATCTTGTCGCAATTAGGGAGGCTATGCAAAGCATAGCCGTTATCGGAGAGAAAAAACTGCCGATAGGACAAAGGAATGGAGCAAGGCTGCGAAACAAACCCCGTCCTAATGGTTTAGCAAAAATATAATTAGATTTTCTAAAACTTTTTTTAAGAAGCGGGGGGGGCTACTTTTCCTCCCTCACATACTTGACGCGCCTTCCCTCTATTATGAACTTTCCTTTTGAGAACATGTCAACGACTTTTGGGAGGCCAATGTGTTCCCGCTCAAGTATCTTGGCCGCAACCTCATCAGTCGTGTTACAGTCAGATATGTCAACAGCCTCCTGGTATATCACAGGACCCATATCAAGGCTCTCATCAACAAAATGTATCGTGTAGCCCGAAACCTTCGCCCCATACTCAAACGCATCTCTCTGCGCATGCGCGCCAGGGAAGGCGGGCATAAGCGAGGGATGGATGTTTATTATTTTACCGAAGTAATCGTGGAGGAATTCCTTTTCCTTTATTATTCTCATGTAGCCCGCAAGGACTACGAGGTCAACCCGAAGTTCATCAAGCTTTTTCCTTATCGCCCTATCATGGTCAAGCCTATCAGCAAATTCCTTTGGGCTGATTATGAAATATGGTATTTTGTGCTTTTTTGCCCGCTCTATCGCCTTTGCATTCGGGTTGTCTGTTATGAGGGCGACTATCTCTGCGTTAACCTCTCCCCTCTCAACACCATCTATTATTGATTGAAAGTCGGTCCCGCGCCCGCTTGCGAGGACGGCAACGCGTATTTTTGGCATAAAGAGAGTTTGGCATTAAGTTATAAATTCGTATGCGAGGATCGCACATCTAGTATTCTTTTTTCTGTTATTATTTTATCAACAGGTACATCATGCTCCTCTCGCGGTATTCTGAAGACGACTTGGAACTCAAACGCAAGCCCTATGAAAGGGGCTTTTATTTTTTTGAGAAGCTTGTCAAAATAACCGTGGCCGTGCCCAAGCCGTGTTCCCTCAATATCAAACGCAACTCCCGGCACTACTGCAAGCTCTATTTCTTCTGGCGAAACTTGGTGAATGTGCATCGGCTCGTATATTCCGTGAGCGCCCTTGCGGAGCTCGCGCATGTTTTTCAAAAGCGAG
This sequence comes from Candidatus Micrarchaeia archaeon, assembly GCA_038874215.1. Lineage (GTDB taxonomy): Archaea > Micrarchaeota > Micrarchaeia > Burarchaeales > JAVZCV01 > JAVZCV01. The sequence continues at coordinate 31,418 of JAVZCV010000008.1, forward strand.
AGTTTTAGCTCGCCTGTTTCCGTATCCGTTATCGGCACAACAACCCGCTTCCCGAGCGCAACCGCCCTCTCTATCATTTCGTGTGTCTGAACCTCCTCCTCGTAAGAGATGTACATGAGTATTGTTTTTGCGTGCTTGAATTCTGGAAGGCTAAAAAGGCGCTGCATTATCAGCTCGCTCTTCCTTCTCCTCTCTTCTAAGGAATGCGCCTGCCTCCTTTTCCTAATTTTTTCCCTTATCGCATGTTTCATATTATCATCTACTGCGCAACTCGTGGTTTATGCCCCTTCGCCTCGCAAAGCATGTAGATAGAGCCTGTCACAAGAACCATGTCGTCAGGGCGCGCTTCGGAGAGCGCATACTTTATTGAGTTTCTTACGTTTTCAACTATTTTTATTCTTTTGCAGAATGCGCTTGCGAGCCTTGCTATCTCCTTTGGCTCTGCCGCCCTATCAACAGACGGCCTATTAACTACCACGAGGTGTGCAAGCGGTGCGAGCTGTGCGAGAAAGCCGCCCATATCTTTATCCCTCATCATCCCTACAACGAGTATAAGTTTTTTATATTCAAAATCAGTGAGCGCTTTTCTCACTGCTTTTGCTGCGGGCGTGTTGTGCGCCCCGTCAAAAACGAGCATCGGCTTTTTTCTTACAATCTCAAGCCTCCCGTGCAGTTTTGTTTTCGCAAGCCCCTTTTCAACAGATTCTTTTGTTATTTTTGCGCCCGATGCCTCAACGGCGCATACGGCTGTTGCGGCATTCATTCTTTGGTGCTCGCCGAGAAGGTTAAGGTGGATGCGGTATTTTTCCCTGCCGAATATGAAAAATTCATCTGGCGATTCGCTTTCTTGTATTTTTACATCTCTGCCAACTATGAGAAGGGGTGAGTTTTTTTGCCTGCATATTTTCCTGAAAACATCAAGGACCGACCTCTTTTTTTCTGCTGTAACGAGCGGAATGCCTTTCTTTATTATTCCCGCCTTCTCCCATGCTATCTTTCTTATGCTTCTCCCGAGTATGTCGGTGTGGTCGTAATCAACATTCGTTATTACTGAGGCGCACGGCATTATGGTGTTGGTCGCATCAAGCCTCCCGCCGAGGCCCGTCTCAACAACCGCATAATCAACAGATTTTTCAGCGAAATGCATGAAGGCGAGGGCCGTTGTTGCCTCAAACATCGTTACTGGAATGTTTTGTTTTTTTATTTTTGAAAATATCCGAACAAAATCCACTTTGTCTATTCTCTTCCCATTAATCCTTATGCGCTCCCTGAAATCCGTGATGTGGGGCGACGTGTACGTGCCTACAGAATAGCCAGACTCTATGAGTATGGATGATATCATCTCAACCGTTGAGCCCTTCCCATTCGTGCCAGCAACATGTATTGATTTGAAAGAACTCTGGGGATTCCCGAGTGAATCAAGAAGGTGCGCTATATTCTTCAAATTTAGGACGAATTTTTTTGGCGCAAGCGCATAAATCTCGTCAAGGGATTTCTCGTATTCTTTCATTCAACCACGAGCCCGCGCGAGCTCAACAAGGTTTCTCATGAGCATCGCAACGGTCATAGGGCCTACTCCGCCTGGCACGGGCGTTATCGCATACGCTTTTTCCTTTACTGCCTCAAAATCAACATCCCCAACGAGCTTGCCTTCAAGCCTGTTTATCCCGACGTCTATAACAACTGCGCCGCTTTTCACCATGTCCGCAGTTATAAACTTTGGTTTGCCTACGGCTGCTACGAGTATGTCTGCGTTTCTCGTGTGCGCTTCAAGGTTTCTCGTCTTGCTATGGCAAACCGTAACGGTTGCATTCCTTGCGAGAAGCATTAGGGAAACAGGCTTCCCAACGATGTTGCTCCTGCCTACAACAACCGCATTTTTTCCCTGTATCTCGTAGTTTATTGAGTCTAAGAGGGCAATTATTCCTCTTGGGGTGCACGGCTTTACTCCTTCCTCCCCGCGCAAAAGCCTTCCGAGGTTTATTGGATGGATTCCATCAACATCTTTTGATGGGTTTATTGATGTTATGACTTTCTCTTCGTTTATATGCTCTGGGAGGGGAAGCTGCACGAGTATGCCATCAATTTTCTCATCCCCGTTTAGATGGCTTATTACAGACACCACTTCTTCCTCAGAAACATCTGCTGGAAGCTCTATCGTCTTGTGGAGCACGCCTATCCGCTCGCATGCCTTTTCCTTGTTTTTTACATATGTTCTTGATGCTGGGTCGTCGCCTACAAGCACAACTGCAAGCTGGGGCTTTCTTTTAAGCATGAAGGCCTCGTTTTTAACCTCTTCAAGGATTCTTTCCGAAAGCGCCTTCCCATCTATTATCAAATAGACACCTCATATTTTAAGCTCTGGGTAGAGTGGGAACTGGGCGCACAGCTCAAGCACTTCTTCCCTTACCGATTTTATTATGCTCTCGTCTGTTGGGTTTGAAAGCACGCGGGAGATCATTGTTGCTATCTCATGCATCTCACCCTCCTTCATCCCGCGCGTTGTGAGTGCTGGCGTGCCGAGCCTTATGCCGCTCGCTATGAATGGGCTCTGGGTGTCAAATGGTATTGTGTTTTTGTTTACTGTTATCCCCGCCCTTTCAAGAAGAAGTTGCGCATCCTTCCCCGTTATTCCCTTGTTTGTCAAATCAATGAGCACGAGGTGCGTGTCCGTCCCTCCCGAAACGAGCCTGCAACCATTCTCTATGAGGCCGTCCGCAAGCGCTCTGGCATTTTTTACTATCTGGTGCGCATACTCACGGAATTCTGGGGTCATCGCTTCCTTGAAGCAGACGGCTTTTGCGGCTATGCAGTGCTCAAAAGGCCCTCCCTGCATCCCAGGAAAAACTGCCTTGTCAACAGCCTTTGCGTGCTTCTCCTTGCAGAGGATAACAGCACCCCTTGGGCCTCTCAGCGTTTTGTGCGTAGTTGTAGTAACCACGTCTGCATAAGGGACGGGCGAGGGGTGGGCTCCGCCAACAACCATTCCTGCTATGTGCGCTATGTCCGCCATCATGTATGCGCCCACTTCATCGCATATCTCCTTGAATGCCTTGAAATCTATCTTCCTTGGGTATGCCGTATAGCCGCAGAGTATGAGCTTGGGTTTCTCCTCTCTTGCTTTTTTTAGTATTGCGTCGTAATCAAGCATCTCTGTTTCCTTGTCAACACCATATGGAATAACCTTGTACCATTTGCCCGAGAAATTCACGGGACTGCCGTGCGTTAGATGGCCTCCGTGCGAAAGCTCCATTGCCATTATCTTGTCCCCTATTTCAAGAAGTGCGAAGAACGCCTCCATGTTTGCCTGCGAGCCAGCAAGCGGCTGGACGTTTGCATGCTCTGCTCCAAATAGCTTCTTTGCCCGCTCTATCGCAAGCGACTCAACAACGTCTATGAATTCGTTGCCCCCGTAATAACGCTTCCCAGGATAGCCCTCTGCATACTTGTTATTCAAGACCGTCCCGAGAGCCTCAAGCACTGCAAGGCTTGGAAAGTTCTCTGACGGTATCATTTCAAGGCCGTTCCTCTGCCTTTCAAGCTCTTTAACGACGGCGCTGAATATTTCTGGGTCGCAGCGTGCAAGGTTCCCAAGCATATGCCACCACCATCCTATGCACTTCCTGTGCATTTTCCAGAAGTGATGCAAACGAAGATTGCCCAGACCAAGAAAACTGGGGTGAGCATTAATATTCCGAGAAGGATGCTGCTCTCAACAAGCCCTTCCGTTGTGAGTTGAATGAACGGCTCCCCATTCAGGAATGCAACTAAATGGTCAACAGCAACCATTATTGAAACACCCCAGAGCATGAGTGCGAGCATGCCTATGCGGTATTTCCGAAGGTTTTTCAGCAGGAGGTATGCGGAAGAGGCTAGGAGCGCTGAGACGAGAGAAACAACAAGCCACATTTTCTCACCTCACAGCCTAACAGCAGGCATTTTCTCTGCAGCGATTATTTTTTCATACACGAAAACCAATATTGCCCAGAAAGCTATCAATGCGAGCGTCATCGGTATCCCGACTGTTGCCATCTCGTTGAGCATCACTGCAGTATCCTCTGCGCTCGCCATCGCAGTAAGGAAAGGCGGCCACGGAACGATTTCTCCGTGGGCGATGTGCTCCACGGTAAGAGCAAGGGAGCTGCCCCACACCATCGCATTGAGCCAATCTATGTGCCATTTCTCGGGAAATCTTTTTCTCAGCAGGGTTGTCATCAACCCTACAGAAGCTGCTACGAGATAACAAGCCATGTACCCACCGCTAAACAAACGAATAAAAGTAATAAAAATTCTCTGTTGCTATTCAAAGCGTATCGTCTCTTCAAGAGCCTTGTTTATCTTGTCCTCACTCTCGCTGCCGAAATAGTAGAGGTGGCTCTCGCATTCGCACTCGCAGTCTGGGCAGTCAAAACCAGGGACGTGCCCTTCTGAAACCTCTGCGAGTTTTTTGACAAAATCGCATGCGCCCGCCTTAACATTCTCAAAAGTCTTAACCCCCACAACCTCTGCGTTTTCTATCAGGAAATCTATGGGCCAATGCTTCCTCCTTTTCATTTTTAGGTGCCTGTCTATGCGCTTCTCAAGGTCGTTTGGCGCATAGCCTACATAGACGTAGAGCCCTGGCTGGAAATTGGTTTTCTGCCTCCCTATCATTATCGTTTTGCTCTCATTAACCAATAGGTAGAGGAGATATGTTCCAGCCATCACGCACACCCTCTAACGCTCGTTGCAACTCCAACAACGAAATTTTTCTTCGCATAATCGCAGAAACGCGAAACCCTGCAGATGCCACAGCGGGGATTTCTTGGCAGGCAGATAGACTGGCCGAATTTAACGAGAAGGTCATTGAACTCACGCCAGTGTTTTTTTGGCAGTTTTTCAATAAGCTCCATCTCTGTTTCCTCTGGCTTTTTTGTCTTAACAAGCCCGAGCCTATTTGATATTCTGTGAACATGGGTGTCAACAGCTATCGCATCCTTTCCAAACCCATATGCGAGGACGCAGTTTGCCGTCTTCCTCCCAACGCCAGGCAGGGATAAGAGCTCTTCAAAATTTTCTGGCGTTTTTCCTCCATATTTTTCTGAGATTATTTTTGATATTTCTTTTATTCTTCTCGCCTTAACCTTGTAAAAGCCGCTTGGCTTTATCAGTTTCTCTATTTCTTTCAAATCCGCATGAGCGATTTCTAGGGGAGTTTGGTAAATAGAGAAAAGCCTTTCTGATGCGAGGGCTGTGTTTTCATCTCTCGTTCTTTGAGAGAGTACTGTGCTTATGAGAACGCGGAATGGGTCTCTGTGCATGACTACTGGCGAGAATATACCTACGTGTTCCCTTATGCAATCCACTAATTTTTCTATATCTTTTCCATCCACGCTCCCACGCTCATTTCAGTTTTTTCAGAACATCCTCAAAGGCATGGATATCGTTGAATGAGAGATACACCGATGCAAACCGTATGTATGCGACTTTGTCAAGTTTTTTCAGCTTGTTCATAACCATGTTGCCTATCACCCGGCTTTCTATCTCGTCCTTTTCAGAGCGCCTTAGTGCGCTCTCTATGCTATCAACGATTTTCTCTATCGTCTCTCTGCTTATAGGTCTTTTCTCGCATGCACGCAGGATGCCACGCATGAGCTTTTCCCTATCAAACCTCTCCCTGCGCCCATCCTTCTTTATTACCATTATATCGGCAGTAACAACAGCTTCGTGCGTAGTAAACCGCTTCCCACACCGCAAACACTGCCTTCGTCGCCTTGTTATTTTCAGGTCATTGGTGTCCCGAGAGTCAACAACTTTCGTGTCAGCGTATGTGCAATAGGGACATCTCATCCGTATTTAAAACGATGAACTCTTTATTAAACCTTTTGATTTTTTTGGTAAAAATGCGGTACGAAAATAGAACCTCGGCGCACCAAACCCGCCCAAACAAGAAATACGGGTTTTATAATTCGCATATTTTCACAGTTCCCTTTCCATCGGGACTGGTTTTCTAACTGATAAATGATGATTACTATGAAGCAGAAGAATATGCAAGTCACAGTTCCCTTTCCATCGGGACTGGTTTTCTAACTCAGTAAAGGATGACCTTAAGTTGGAGGTCGTCCTTGATCTGTCACAGTTCCCTTTCCATCGGGACTGGTTTTCTAACTTTTACGTCGTTACAGCGCGACGTGACGAAGAACTTTGTCACAGTTCCCTTTCCATCGGGACTGGTTTTCTAACTAGAATGCCTGTTAAAACCTCAGGAGCTCCTGATGAGTCACAGTTCCCTTTCCATCGGGACTGGTTTTCTAACTTGAGTTAGAGCTCGTCATCGATCTCGGTTTTGATGACCGGTCACAGTTCCCTTTCCATCGGGACTGGTTTTCTAACTGATAAATGATGATTACTATGAAGCAGAAGAATATGCAAGTCACAGTTCCCTTTCCATCGGGACTGGTTTTCTAACAACCTATCACTTTTCTGACAATTTTAAATTTCAATTTCACAAGTCACAGTTCCCTTTCCATCGGGACTGGTTTTCTAACGGTTGCGGGCTAACCCGAAACCACACCATGTGTGGAGGAGTCACAGTTCCCTTTCCATCGGGACTGGTTTTCTAACAAACTG